>JAFAPC010000189.1 GCA_019247305.1 Pseudonocardiales bacterium | reverse complement strand
CCGAGGCGTGCCCGAGTAGTTCCTGCACCACCCGCACGTCCGCGCCGCCCTCCAACAGGTGGGTGGCAAAGGAATGCCGCAGGGTGTGGGGGGATACCGCAGCGGCGATCTCGGTCCGCGCCGCAGCATCCCGCAGCACCGCCCATGCACTCTGCCGGGACAACCGGGCACCTCGGGCGTTGAGAAACACCGCAGGAACGCCTCGACCGCGCGCGGCGAACGTGGGACGGCCGCGCACCAGGTAGGAATCCAGGGCGGCCAGCGCCGGCCGGCCCACCGGCACCAGGCGCTGCTTGCCGCCCTTGCCGCGCAGCAGCACGGTGCGAGCCGAGGCATCGACGTCGTCCCGATTCAGCCCGACCGCTTCGGAGATCCGCGCGCCGGTAGAGTACAGCAGTTCCAGCAGCGCCCGGTCGCGCAAGCAACGGGGTCCCCCGTCGGCGGGGAACACCTCGAGCAAACGCAGCACCTCGTGCACCTCGAGGGCCTTGGGCAACCGTTTCGGTGGGCTTGGCGGGTGCACGTCGGCTGCGACGTCGGCCGGCACCACTGCCTCCCGGAACGCAAACCGGTGCAACCCGCGGGCCACCACAAGCGCCCGGGCCGCCGAGGCTGGGGCCAGCGGCCGATACCCACCGGCTCCCTCCCGCAGCGCTGAGAGGAATCCGGCCACCTGCTCCTCGCGCACCGCGGCGAGCTCCGTGATCCCGGCCGATGCCAGGTAGGCGCCGTAGCGGCGCAGGTCCCGGACGTAGGAGTCCAGGGTGTTGGCCGAGGTGCCCCGTTCCACCGCGAGATGATCCACATAGCTAGAGATCACCGCAGCTAGCGCCGGTGGCAGCGCACCCTCCTGCCGGGCGCCATCCTGCCGGAGGCCATCCTGCCGGGCGCCGCCGGGCGCGGCACCGTCGCGGGCCGGACCGGTCCTCACCCGAGTGCCTCAGCCAGCGGCCGGTACTCCCGGCCGTGCGCCCGGGCGACCTCGGCGAGCACCACCGATCCCCCTACCACGTTGACCCCTCGCGCCAGCGCCGGGTCGTCCTGCACCGCTTGGCGCAGTCCCTTGTCCGCCAGCGCGCAGATGTAGGGCAGCGTGACATTGGTCAGCGCATAGGTGGAGGTGTGCGGTACCGCGCCGGGCATGTTCGCCACGCAGTAGAACACCGAGTTGCCCACGGTGAAGGTGGGGTCGGCGTGCGTCGTCGGGTGCGAGTCAGCGAAGCAGCCACCCTGGTCGATGGCGATGTCGACCAGCACCGACCCCGGGCGCATCCGGCCGATGAGGTCATGGCTGACCAGGGTGGGAGCCTTGGCTCCGGGCACCAGCACAGCCCCGATCACCAGGTCCGCCCACACGCAGGCCTTCTCCACCTCATACGCGTTCGAGGCGACGGTCTGCAAGTGGCCCCGGTACACAAAGTCGATCTCCCGCAGTCGGTTGATGTTGTTATCGAGCAGGACCACCTCAGCCTGCAGGCCCAGCGCAATCATGGCCGCGTTCAGGCCCGCCACGCCGGCCCCGAGTACCGCAACCTTGCCGGCAGGCACTCCGGACACGCCACCGAGCAGCACTCCCCGTCCGCCCTGCATGCGTTCCAGGCAGTGCGCCCCCACCTGGGGGGCCATCCGCCCGGCAACCTCGCTCATCGGCGCCAGCAAGGGCAGTGAGCCATCAGGCAGCTGCACGGTCTCGTAGGCGATCGCGTCAATCCCAGTGTTGATCAACGCATCCGTGCACCCCGCCGAGGCGGCCAGATGCAGGTAGGTAAACAGGACCTGGCCTTTGCGCATCCGGTGGTACTCCTGCGGCACCGGTTCCTTCACCTTGAGCACCATCTCGGCCTGGGCCCACACGTCGTCGGGCTGGCCCACGATGCGCGCGCCGGCGGCCAGGTAGGCCTCGTCAGGGAAGGCACAGCCGAGGCCGGCACCCCGTTCCACGAGAAGCTCATGCCCGCGACGAGTCAGCTCCAGCACCCCGGCAGGCGTGATCGCGACCCGGTACTCGTGGATCTTCAGCTCAGCCGGAACACCGATCTTCACCTTCGGCGTGCCTCCCTGGCTTTCCCGCTCGCTCTCCAGCATGGCCGTTAGCCTCGACGGGCGGCGAAGCGGGTCGGGCGGTCCGGCCACGGGGCGTCCACCGGTCGCGGCTGGACAGCTCCCGCCAGCACAGCCTGCGCGGCGAGGAGCCCGGCGACCGTCGAGGAGTTGACGATCTCGCCAGCCAGCGCCTGAGACACCGCCTGCGCCAGCGGCAGCCGGACCACGGACAGATCGGCCTCCTCGTCGTCCAGGTGGGCCGGCCGGCCCACCTCACCGAGCCCGCGGGCCAGGAACACTCGCACCGCCTCGTCGCTGAAACCCGGGGAGGGCACCACGTCGACGAGCACTGACCAGTCCCGGGCGGTGCAGCCGACCTCTTCCGACAGCTCACGGCGCGCCGCGGTCAGCGGGTCCTCCCCAGGCGTGTCGAGCAGCCCGGCGGGCAGCTCCCGCATCCGACGCCCCACCGCATGCCGATACTGGTCGATCATCACCACCGAGGCGTCGTCGTGCAGCGGCAGGATCGCCACCGCCCCAAGGTGCTCGACGACCTCACGCGCGACCACGTTGCCCCCGGGCATCACGACCTGATCGAGCCGCAACGCCAGAACCCGGCCGACGTGCAGGGTGTCGCTTCGGGACACCACAAACTCATGCGGTGTCCTCACCGCAGGACCGCCGGCAGCCCGACCGGCAGCCGGTCGGCGACCTGGTAGTTCAGCGCTGCCGCGACGAAGGCGACAAACAAAGGATTTGGGCGGGCGGGTCGGCTGGTGAGCTCGGGATGGGCCTGGGTGCCGACGAAGAAGGGATGGACCCTGGGAGGGAGCTCGACGAACTCGATCAGATGACCATCCGGGGACGTCCCACTGATCACCAAACCCGCGGCGGTGAGCTTGTCCCGGTAGGCGTTGTTCACCTCGTAGCGGTGCCGGTGCCGCTCGCAGACCTCGATGGCACCGTAGGCCTGAGCCACCACCGAGCCCGCCTGGAGCGAGGCGGGATAACTCCCCAGCCGCATCGTCCCCCCCATGTCCCGCTGCCCGGCCACGACCGCGACCTGGTCGGCCATGGTGGAGATCACCGCGTGCGCGGCCGCGGCATCAAACTCCGTGGAGCCGGCGCCATCGAGCCCAGCCAGGTTCCGCGCGACCTCGATCACCATGCACTGCAGGCCCAGGCACAGGCCCAGGGTGGGAATCCCCTGGATGCGGGCATAGTGAATGGCCCCGATCTTGCCCTCGATCCCGCGTACCCCGAACCCACCGGGCACCAGCACCCCATGCACCCCAGCCAGGGCGGCCGCCGCACCCGCTGGAGTCTCACAGGTGTCCGAGGGCACCCAGCGAATCTCGACCTTGGCCCGATGCGCAAAACCCCCGGCGCGCAGCGCCTCGGTCACCGACAGGTAGGCGTCCGGAAAATCGACGTATTTGCCTACCAGAGCGATCCGCACCAGCTCGCTCGGGGCGTGCACCCGGTCCAGCAGGTCCCCCCACTGCGTCCAGTCCACGTCGCGGAAGGGTAGCCCAAGCCGGCGCACCACGTAGGCATCGAGGCCCTCGGAATGCAACACCTTCGGGATGTCGTAGATGGAGGGCGAGTCCGGCGCCGCGACCACCCCGTCGATGTCCACATCCGACATCAGAGCGATCTTGCGCTTCAGCCCGTCCGGGATCTCCCGGTCAGCGCGGCAGACCAGCGCGTCGGGCTGGATACCGATGTTGCGCAAGGTGGCCACGGAGTGCTGGGTCGGCTTGGTCTTCAGCTCGCCGGACGGAGCCAGGTAGGGCACCAGGGACACGTGCAGGAAAAAGCAGTTGTCCCGGCCGACGTCGTGGCGCAGCTGGCGGGCCGCTTCCAGGAACGGCAGCGACTCGATGTCCCCAACCGTCCCACCGATCTCGGTGATCACCACATCCGGTGAGCGGTCGTCGTCCTCTGGATCGGACATGGCCAGGATCCGTGACTTGATCTCGTCAGTGATATGCGGGATAACCTGCACGGTATCGCCGAGGTATTCCCCGCGCCGCTCTTTGGCGATCACCGCCGAGTAGATCTGGCCCGTGGTGACGTTGGCCTTGCGGCCGAGGTTGCGGTCCAGGAACCGCTCGTAGTGCCCGATATCCAGGTCAGTCTCCGCGCCGTCCTCGGTGACGAACACCTCGCCATGCTGGAAGGGGTTCATCGTGCCCGGGTCCACGTTGAGGTAAGGGTCCAGCTTCTGCATCGTCACCCGCAACCTGCGGGCGGTCAGCAGCTGACCCAGGCTGGATGCGGTGAGTCCCTTGCCCAGCGACGAGGCGACACCTCCGGTGACGAACAGGTACCTGGTGGGGCGGGCAGGCTTGACCAAGACCTTCTCCCGTGGTCCGGACCGGCCCTTCGAGTGGTGACCGGTTGCACTGCAGCTGGCGGCACGCCGCCGACCACGGAAGCTCACGGTAACACGTGGTATCGGGGGAGCGCCTCGCCGGTTAGCGCTGGATCGCGGGAACCACAGCTTGGGCGTTGCCGCCGGTACCGTAGCGTCCGGCCCGGCCTTGTGTCTGCTCGGCCAGGGCGAGCACCGTCGCCACCCGCCCCGCTGCCGTGCTGAGGTCATCGACAGTGGACAGGACGGAGGCCGCCGCAGTGTCGGCCCGCACGACGCCGATCGGGCCGTTGCCCTCGGCCGATCCGGGTCGACCCGCGAGCACAGCGCCAGCGCCAGCGCGACCAAGCTGGGTGGCGAATCGGGCCAGGATGGCGGCCCGGTCCCCGCTGCTGTTGCCGTGCCCCGCCCCGCCGGTGAGCACCACAACCAGCGCAGCCGCCGTCACCTGCGGACCGGCCCGGACAAAGCCGCCGTCACCAAGCCCAGCCAGCACGGCAGTCACCTCGGCGGCTGTGGCCTGCGCTTTCCCGGTGTGTGGGTTGACCAGTAACAGCGCGCCCAGCAGCCCACCAGCCAGGGTCCCGGTGTCTGAGGCGGTGGGCAGCCGCAGCCCAGCCGGCAGCAGACGCGTGCACAGCTCGCTGAGTTGGTCAGAATGGGAGGGATCGGTGAACGCGTCGGTGAGCTGCAGCTCTCCCGTGACGGTGGCACCGGCGCTGCTCAGCAACGCACTCAGCGCATCCCGGTCGGCCGGACTGGCGTCCGCGGTGGTGACGAGCACCACGGTACGACCACGCAGCACGCCACTGACGACCCGGGGACCGACCGCCACGCCAAACACGTCCGCATCGGCCACTTGGGCGCGCAGCCCAGTGCGCTCGGCCTGCAGCTCACTCACCTGGCGGCTCAGCTCGTCCCGGTTGGCACTGAGCCCGGACAGCAGCCGGCCGCTGATCGCGGTAGACCCGAGCACCACGCCGAGCGCCAGGGCCAGGAAGACGGCGGCGATGGAGGTCACGTGGTACCGCAGTGAGATCACGTCTATCCCACCCTCTTGACCCAGGAGACGACGCCTTTGGCGGTGTCGCGCAGGAGGACGCCGAAGGCGCCACCGACATCGCAGACCAGCAGCGCCGCGATAACCGCGGCGAGCGCGGCGAGCACCATGAGCAGCACCGCACCCGCCGAGACCCGGCTGCGATACAAGGCAGCGACGGCATGACCGTCGACCAGCTTGCTGCCCAGCCTCAGCCGGGTGAGGAACGTGGACGGGTTGGACCCAGACCGCCCCCGGTCCAGGAACTCGTGCAGGGTGGCGTGGAACCCGACGGTAATCACCAGTTCGGCGCCGTGCGCCTCGGCCAGCAGCAGGGCGAGGTCCTCGGGATTACTCACCGCCGGGAAAGTCACCGCGCCGATCCCCAGATCCTGGATCCGCTCCAGCCCTGGGGCGAAGCCATCGGGCTGGGCGGGCACCACGACCTCGTCGGCCACTTTGAGGGTGTCGGTCGCTACCTGGTAGGGGTCACCGACGATGAGGTGCGGTCGGTGCCCAGCGGTGCGCAGCGCATCCGCACCTGCCTCCACGCCGATCAGCACCGGGTGGTACTCCCGGATGAAGTGCTTGAGCGCGGCCAGCACGGCGGTGTGGTCGTAGCCGGCGGCCACCACCAGCACCTGTCGGCCGCGGATCGGGACCTCGACATCGGGCACGCCCACCCGATCGATGATCAGGGCACGCTCGTGCCGAAGAAATTCGATGGTGTTCGCCGAGAACGCCTCAAGCTGAGCGGACAACCCGGACTTGGCCTCGATCATCAGATCGGCCACCGAATTGACCGTCTGCTCGACGCCGCACGCAACCTCGGTGTCCCCGACGTACACCCGGCCCTCGTGCAGCCTCAGCCGGCTGCCGTCCTTGATCCGCAACACCTCCGCACCGGCCCCGTCAACCAGCACGATGCCGGCCGAGACGAGGATCTCGGGACCCAGGTTCGGGAACCGGCCGGAAATCGACGGCGCGGCGTTGACCACCCCCGCCACCCCAGCCGCCACCAGCGCATCGGCGGTCCTGCGGTCCAGATCGACCTGGTCGAACACCGCGATGTCGCCGCGACCGACACGCCGCACCAACGCCTCAGCGTGTCGGTCCACCCGGGCCAGTCCCGTCAGCCCGGGCAGCTCGCGGCCAGATCGGCTGAGCAGGCCGGAGATTTTCATAGCAGGGATGGTGGCAAAAGCCGCGGCGCGCCTCAGGGAGGCGCGCCGCGACCCGTGAGTGGCAATGAGGGCTATAGCACGGTTTGCCACTCACGCGCGTTAGCCAGCAGCTCTTCGGCATGCGCCCGGCCCGTGTCGGTGTCCCCCAGCCCGGCCAGCATTCTGGCCAGCTCCCCGACCCTGGCCACCTCATCGAGCTCCCGGACCCCGCTGCGGGTCAACCCGGTGGCGGGAGTCGCTTTGTCCACCACGAGGTGCCGGTCGGCGTAGGCGGCGACCTGAGCCAAGTGGGTGACGACCACGACCTGATGGCTGCGGGCCAGCCGGGCCAGGCGCCGCCCGATCTCCACCGCGGCCCGCCCACCGACCCCGGCGTCGACCTCGTCAAAGACCATCGTGGGCACGGGGTCGGCATCGGCTAGCACCACCTCCAGCGCCAGCATCACCCGGGACAGCTCCCCGCCGGAGGCGCCCTTGTGCACTGGTAGCGCTCCGGCGCAGGGGTGCGGTGCCAGGCGCAGCTCCACCTCGTCGGCGCCCTCCGGGCCGGCCCGCAGTCGCGCCGGCCCGACCGTAAGGGCGGCCTCATCGCCATCTCCGGCCAGGGTCGGGGAGACCACCACGGACAGCTGCGCCTGGCCCATCCCCAACTCGGCGAGCTCGGCGGTGACGGCGTCGGAGAGCTCCCGGGCAGCCGCCGTCCTAGCCGTGGTGAGCGTGGTGAGGTGCCCGGCCAGCTCGGTGGCCAGCTGCTCACGCCGGGCCACCAGGGCCGCGATGGCCTCATCGGAGGTGTCCAGGGCAGCCACGCGCTGACGCGCCTGCCGCGCCCAGGCCAGCACACCATCGATGTCGGCGGCGTACTGGCGGGTCAGCCTCTTGAGCTCGGCCTGACGGGCCAGCGCCTGCGTTAACCGAATCGGATCGGCGTTCAAGGCCTCCAGGTAGCTGCTGAGTTCGGCGGTGACATCGCCGAGTACCGCAGCGGCTTCCTCCAGGCGTTCCCCCAACGCCTGGAGGGCAGGGTCGTTCACCGCCTGGAGTCGGCGGCGAGCCTGCACCACGAGGTCGATCGCGCTCGGCTGGTCGGGATCGCCCTCCGGCGCGCCACACACCGCGGACTGTGCGATGGCGGCGGCTTCCCGGAGCTGATCGGCGTCGGCCAGCCGTCGAACCTCGGCCAGCAGGGCGGCGTCCTCCCCTGGCTGCGGGTTGACGGCGGTGATCTCAGCGAGACCGTGCGCGAGCACGTCGAGCTCCCTGGCCAGCTGCTGGGACTGATCCCGGCGGCTGACCAGCTGCGCGCAGCAGGTCAGCCACTGCTCCCGGACCCGCCGGTATGCGTTCAGCGGCCCAGCGACCGCCTCGCCTGCGAAGCGGTCCAGCACGGCCCGCTGCTCACCGACGCGCAGCAGCCGCAGCTGATCGTTCTGACCGTGGACCGCGAGCATGCCCTCGGCCAGCTCGGCCAGCACTGCGGCTGGGACCGAGCGGCCACCCAGATAGGCCCGGGAACGGCCGTCCGGGGTGAGCGTGCGACTGGCGATCAGGCTGCCGTCTTCATCGGTGCGAGCACCGACCGCATCGGCCAGTTTCGCAGCCGGGCTGCCCTCGGTGGGTCGGAAGCGGCCTTCCACGATGGCCCGCTCAGCACCGCGCCGGACCCGGGAGGCATCAGCCCGCCCGCCAGCGAGCAGCTGCAGGCCGGTGACCACGATGGTCTTGCCCGCTCCAGTCTCCCCGGTCACCACGGTCAAGCGGGGATGCAGGTCCAGGGTGGCCTCGTCGATCACACCGAGGCCTTCGATGCGCATCTCGGTGAGCACGAGCCGCACCCTAGCGCGCCGCGCGCACCCCGTGGCGCAGCCCGCCCGTCACGGCGGACGAGGGCCTCGCCACCCCTGCACCGGCAGCTCGAACTTCCGCACCAGCCGATCGGTGAACGAACAGTCGTGCAGGCGCACCAACCGGATCGGGGTGACGCCACGGACCACCTCGATCCGGGCACCCGCCGGCAGCGCAAAAGTCCGGCGTCCATCGCAGCACAGCACCGCGGCGTGTCCCCGGGGGTCGGTCTCCACCGCGACCACGGAGTCCGGCGACACCACCAGCGGACGGGCGAACAGCGCATGCGCATTGCTGGGGACCACGACGAGCGCATCGACGTCGGGCCACACGATGGGTCCACCGGCGGAAAAGGCGTAGGCAGTGGACCCGGTGGGGGTGGCGCAGAGCACGCCGTCGCAGCCGAATCCGGAAACCGGTCTGCGGTCCACCTCAAGCACCACATCGAGGATCCGCTCCCGACTGCTCTTCTCGACACTGGCCTCGTTGAGCGCCCAGGTGCGGGCCAGCGTGGACCCGTTGAGGCTGGCGATAACATCGACGGTCATCCGCTCGTCAACGAGATAGTCGCCGTGGACGATGGCGTGCACGGCCTGGCAGAGGGCGTCGAGATCGGCCTCAGCGAGGAAGCCGACCCGACCGAGATTCACCCCCAGCAGCGGAACACCGCCCGGCCGAGCCAGTTCGGCGGCCCGCAACAGGGTGCCATCGCCACCGAGGACCAGCACGAGATCCGCGCCCGCGGCGGCCTGCGGCCCGGTAGGTACCTCGTGGCTGCCCAGCATCGGATCGAGGTGGGCGGGGTCGAGGTGCGCGGTCTCCTCGGCGAGCACGCGCAGCCCGATCCCCGCCTTGGCCAGCTGGTGCGCGACTCCTCCGGCGGTGCGCAGGTTCTCCGGGTGCCCGGTGTGCAACACCAGCAGAACCTCACGTCCGAACCTCATGCTGGTCCTCTCCGCACGGCGGCGTGCACCAGTTCCTCAGCCGGACGCAGCGGATCAGCCGCACCGTGACGCAGCCACAGGAAGTACTCGACGTTGCCGGATGGTCCTGGCAGTGGGCTCGCGGTGGCGTCGAGAAGGCACAGCCCGAGGTTGGCGGCAACCGCCAGCACCTCCAGCATGGCCTGCGCGCGCAGCAGCGGATCACGGACCACGCCGCCCGCGCCCAAACGTTCGCGACCAACCTCAAACTGGGGTTTCACCATGGGCAGCAGATCACCCTCCGGCCTGGTGCATTCGACCAAGGCAGGCAGCACCGGACGCAGGGAGATGAACGACAGGTCGGCCACGGTCAAATCGACAACGCCACCGATGGTCTCAGGCCGCAGGGTCCGAACGTTCGTGCGATCATGTACCTGGACCCGCTCGTTGGTGCGCAAGCGCCAGGCGAGCTGCCCGTAACCGACGTCGACCGCGACCACTTCCCGAGCTCCGCGGTGCAGCAGCACCTCCGTGAAACCCCCGGTGGAGGCGCCAGCGTCCAGGCAACGCCGACCCGCCACGGGCGGACCTCCGGTCGTAAAGCCATCCAGCGCGCCGAGAAGCTTTCGGGCGCCTCGCGACACCCAGGTGGGTTCATTCTCGTTCGCCTGAACCAGCAGTGGGGTATCGGCGTCGACACCGGTAGCCGGCTTCGTGGCCGTTACCCCACCCACCCGAACCTGGCGCTGCGCGACGAGCTCAGCGGCGTGATCGCGGGATCGGGCCAGACCACGCCGCACCAACTCCGTGTCCAGCCGGGCCCTGCGCCCCATCTCAGCCTCCGGGCCAGCTAAACCTCGTCGATGCTGGACAGGGCCGCCGTCAGCGAGTTGTGCACAGCATTGAACCGCGCCACGTGATCCGCAGTCGGAAGCTCGTCGAGGTCTTGCAGCACGGCGAGCGCGGCGGTGATACCGGCATGGGTGGGTGGGGGTGGCTGGGCTGTCATCTCTGTCACTAGAGACCTACCATATCCAACACCGTGGCGGCGGCGCCGTCGCCCGCGTGCACCTGCACCGGTCCGCTGTGCTCGACCCACCAAGCAGCACACAACGCCCGCAACGCGTCAAGAGGGTCGCCGCTAACCCCGTCACCGTGCAGCAGCAAGCCACCCTTGGCCAACTCAACGCGCCAGCCGGGCCGCGCTTGGATTAGGGTCTCCGTCAAGGACCTGCGCAACACTCGGAGGTCAGCACCGAGGTAACCGGGGCGCTGCTCGGGCGGCGCCGCCAGCACAGCGGTGGCATCAGCGACCCCAGACAACACCAGCAGCGAATCCAGGCCAGCGGCCCGAGCTCCGGCGATGTCGGTGTCTAGCCGGTCACCGACCACCAGCGGGCACCGCGCGCCGATGCGTTCCACGGCCGTATCGAGCAGCGGGCGCGCTGGCTTGCCCGCCACCGTAGGTTCCTGATCAGTGGCGGCCCGCAATGCCGCCACCATGGCGCCGTTGCCGGGCAACAGACCCCGCTCAGTGGGCAACGTAGGATCAACATTGCATGCGACCCAGATCGCGCCACCGCGGATCGCCAGGCACGCTTCCGCCAACCGGGCCCACCCAGTGTCCGGAGAATGGCCCTGAACAACCGCAGCCGGCCGCTGCGCCGCCGCAGTCACCGGCTGGAGCCCGACTGACCGCACCGCGGCAACTAGCGCTTCGGTACCGACGACCAAGACGGCGCCACCAGCTGGAAGCTGAGTAGCCAGTAACGCGACCGCAGTCTGACCGCTGGTCACCACCTCCTCCGGAGTGGTACGGACACCCAGCGCGGTGAGATGTCGGGCGACTTCGTCGGGTGAGCGCGAGGCGTTATTGGTGATAAACTGCACCGCCTGTCCGGCCTGGCGCAACTCGTTGACCACATCCGGCGCTTCCGGCACAGACTCGGTTCCCCGGACCACGGTGCCGTCCAGGTCGAGCAGCACCGCATCGTAGCCGTCCAGTAACCCGCTCACAGCGATTCTGACCGCTCACTGATCTCAACCGCGCGCTGCGCTGCGTCCGTCGTTTCCTCGACGTCAGCCTCGGCCGCAGCCACGAACCAGCGGATCGCGTCCCGCTCTCGGCCAGCGGCAAGCAAGTTGTCCGCGTATGCGTACCGCAGTCTGGCACGCCAGAGTTCTTCCCCTGCGGTATCCAGGTCCGTCCCCTGCAACGCGACCACCGCAGCGTCAAACTGACCGAGGTCGCGGCGTGCCCCAGCCGCCACAATCCGCAGCTCAACGGCTTCGTCAACGCCGAGGTGCCCGGCCTCTGGGCTACGCGCGATTTCCAGGGCACGCTCCGGCCGTCCCAGCGCGCGTTCGCAGTCAGCCAACACCGCCAGATGACCGGGACCACCACCCAGCCGACGCGCAGCACGCAACTCTGCTAATGCCTCGGACCATTCCCCAGCGTGATAAGCGGCAAGCCCTCCGGCCTCGCGAACCGAGGCGACCCGGCCTGCCTTGCTACGCGCAAATCGCGCGTGCGCGAGAGCCAGCTGCGGGTCTTCATCTAACACGCGCCCTACCATCACCAAATGCCTTCCAACAAGGTCGGCCAGGCTTTTCGGGAGTGTCAATAGTTCGTTGCGGACTTCACGGTCCAACTCACTGACATCCACATCTGCGGGGAGATCCGGACGCGCTAAGCGAGGATTCGGAAAGGATACATCACGGCGCGGCGACCCTCGGGGCTGCACTGGAGGTTGCTGTCTCGGTGCTCGACCACTGTCCTGAGCTGACCTACCCTGGGCCTCCACACGGTCAGTGACCACACTGGATTCCGTTACCTGGTGCCCTGGCCCTGCGACAGGCGATCCTGACGTATGAGGTTGCGCTTGTCTGGTGGGGTGTGCGTGGCCGGTTGGGTGGGGTCCGGCTGGCACGGTGGGTGTTCCTTTCGGTGTGGTGGTGGGTGGGGGGTGTGGTGGTGGGTGTCCGGCGGTGTCCTACTCTCCCACACCCTGGCGGGTGCAGTACCATCGGCGCTGGA
>JAFAPC010000122.1 GCA_019247305.1 Pseudonocardiales bacterium | reverse complement strand
CACCCGGCCCCGACCACCCACCGGAACCCGCCACCCGAGGCGACACTCGGACCCCCCGCACACCCACAACCCAAAAAACAATCACCTAAAGATCCACAAAACTGGTAGAGATCAACACAACCGTTACTCACGGAATCGGGTCAGAGGAAGAACGAATGTTCAGGAACAGGTAGGACTCGACGGAGCTCACCAGCCCAGCGCGCGACTTCGTCTAGCCGCCCGCAGCGGCGAAACGCCTCGACCTGCCGGAAGACCCGGTTTAGGTGGTGGCCGCGACCATTGGAGGGACACCGCCTGGACGGGCACCGCTTCACGCGAACCCGATCCAGCATCGCGCGTCGCATCTCGCCAGCCCAAATACCATCAAGTGAATCCTCAGCGATGTTGCCGATGTAGAAGCTCGGATCTCCGTACAGATCCGAGCACGGCAGCATGTCGCCCGAGGGAGTGACCTCGCCGAACCAGCCAGCTGCCAAACAACCCAGGTCATCATCTGGCATGGCGTCAGCAACTCTCACCGAGGCCTCCGGGATGACGATCTCAATTCCGGCGTCCTCGAGGAGTCGGCAGGTCGGGGAGTGGGAACGGCAACCCGCCCAAGAAGCCACCCAACGACCCCTATCCCGGTCCTGCCTGTTGGTTATGCTACGCTCGCCCGCCACTTGGCAGTCGCGCCGGATGGGAGGCGAGGTCATGGTCGTCGTTTTTGTCTCGCTGGCTGTACTCGTTGTATTGCTCGCGCTTGCGAATCTCGGAACTATGCGTGAGATTGTTGTGCTGCGAAGCGAGCTGGCGTCGTTCGCCCAATTGGTCACTACTCCGCCGAGTCCACCGTGGCTGGAGAATGGCCAGCCACCCGAGGCGCTAGTTCAGCTTCACGATAGGTTGACGAATGAGCCGGGCCGGCAGATTCTATTTTTGTTTATCGAGAGCGGCTGTCCAACATGTCGAGTGCTTGTGTCCGAACTGAGTAAAAGCGATTTACCGAAGGTGATCCGCGAAAGACTCGTATGCATCTTTCCGGATCGACAGGTTGATGACTCGCGAACCGCGTCGCTAGCTAACAAGATCGCGATTTCAATGTTTGGCTGCGTCTTCGATGAAGGAAACCGACTTCACGCTGCGGCTGGCATCTATGGGACCCCATCCGCGCTACTCATGACCCGCGACAAGGGTCTGGACTTCAAGGCGGGAGTAAACCTCGAATGGATACGAGACCGAGTAGTCCGACCGGTACCAAGGGGTGCGCCCGCCACGTAGACTCTGGGCGTATCTTGCCAAAAGGTTCGCGGCTATCGCGGCGAAGGTTTGGTGAATTCTTTGGCGTGGCGGTAACGGTAGTTACTGGAAGTCTCGGCGGCTTGGTGGGGTACGTCCCAAGAGCCTATGCCGCACCTCCCGCGCCCTCCGCACCCCGGCTCTGCGACTTTGACTACGAGCCTCTCCACGGCTGTCAATGTTACCCTGGGCAGCCAACTTGTACTTGCATTGGCCTCTGCTCAGAAGCGGAATCTCGATGCCAGTGGGGTCCGCGTCCAGACGAAGACTACTGCATAGTGTACAATTTTTTCCCAGGTATTCATCCTGGGGCCAGAGCAGTTGGTAGCTGCATGGCCGGGAGCGGTGCTGGCTACTGCTGTGGGGTCTATTGCTAACTTTCTTCCTGTAGTATTTGTCTCAGGTTTGACCGACAGACCACAAGGAGGTGCCCAGTGGAGTGGAAGGCATGGAGCCCGCTGTCAGGGCGCGAACAGCCAGCGGAACTTCAGCAGGGAAAACCAAACCGCACGACGCCGCCATTGCTGATGACCCTCTCGATCGAGGCGTATGGAACAACGGCACGCGACATAGCGATACAGTGTGGGCACTTTTTGGTCGAGGGTAGCCCTACTACGACCGTTATTCGCCAGCGAATTCTGAAGGCGGTTATCGAGGCGCTTCACTTGGAGGGCGACAAACTCATTATTGAAGGGCCAGTTGAGGATTTGACGTAGACAGGCCCGCCGCGGCGAGTCGAGTCGGATTTGGGGTTTCGATGATGAATGTAGCGGCACCAATCATGCTAGGGCTTGTCTGGCTAGTCGCCTGCATGGTGAAGCTGAGAAGATTTATGGACTTTCGTGAAGACATACGAGCAGTGGTCTCAACTGATTCTCCAATTCTCGCCGCTACGTTGGTAATGGTCGAGGGAGTTCTTGGTCTTACATTGACCCTCAACCTAGCTAACCGGGTCGCGGGCTACCTGAGTCTGACTTTGTTGCTCGCCTTTACCGTTTCGTTTCTGATCCGTGCGGTAAGGAGTTCCTCGTTGACCTGTGCATGTTTCGGACTCCGACTATATCCACAGGATCGACCAAGTCATGACCTTCGGTTAGCATCGGTGATCCGCGACTGTCTCAGGCCAGCTACGCTCACTGCGTGAAATGCCGCGTTCGTGTCCTTGGCCGCAGCGGTTGCCAACACCACAGCGTACTTGCCAGAACTTGCTGGATTCGTATTCGTGACGATGCTCGCGGCCACGTTAACCAGCATCTTCACGGCGAGAAACGACGTGTTGCGTGTCCCTCATCCTCGCCTGCCTGAGCTACTACAACGGCGTCGAAAAGTGTTCGTTACGGTCTGGCACGCCGGACTGTGGAGCCCTTGGATGATCTGTCTATCAAGCTAGCAGCTTGGTCATGACGGGAGCTGGCTGTCCGGTATCGCACCGGATGACCACCTCCTACCCATTGGAGATGTCCACTGCCGCTCCGCAGCGGAGGTAGCGGACAGAGGCCAGGGCGGCGGCGAAGTCGGGGAGCATTGGCGAGCAAGACGACCGCGAGCACCGCCTCATGTCGCGACCGCCGATGCCTCCGCGTCCCGTCCCTGATGTCACTGTCTGTGAGTTCTGGGGAAGGATGGTCGCAGCGTGCGGATGTGCCAGAGACGGCAACTTTTCGCCCAAGTTGCCGTCTCTGGCACATCCGTAACGAATCCACCGATCTCTCCTGGAGACAGGAGAGGCTAAGGAGACAAGCGCTACGACGACGATCGGCTCATCCGGCTACCACGGTGACGCGCCACAACAAGTGGCGAGCGACTGTGCCGGGACCCTGCGGACAGGGGTTCGAGGCTGGCTTGGCTCTGGTGGGCTGAACCAGCGCTGAAGTCGATATTCACGTCGTTCGGGCAGTGATGCTGAACTGCCACAACACGACGTGAGGCACTCTCAGGGATGTATTAAGGTCATGTCGGTGAGGGTGGTGGAGAGGCGGTGGCGGAGGTCGTGGGTGTCGGGGTTGGTTCCGGGGGGCAGGGTGTTGAGGAGGATCTGGAGGTCGGTTACTAGTCGGGTGGAGTGGATGTGGTCGGCGAGGGTGATTGCTTCTTCCGCCATGTGCTGCGCGGTGTCGTGTTCGCCTTCCTGGTAGAGCAGAGTCGCCAGCCTGGTCGCGGTGATGGCCTTATTGCGGGCTCGCTCGGGCGGATACTGGGTGAAGGCGGTGGATAGGCGTTCGATCACGGTGCGTCGGCGCGCCGCGTGGTCGCCGATCTCAGGATCCCCGAGGACTAAGTCGCACATCACATTCGTGAGGTCTTCTTCAAGCTGGGCCGGGGTGAAGTACTGCATCCAGGGCGGGTCATTCGCTAGCGACTCGGGCCGGTAGGTGTCGGTCGCCGCTCCGATGGACCGACGGCACTCGGCGGCGTCCTGCTTGCGGGCGTAGCCCAGCGCGTTCACAATATGCAGCTTCGCTATCGTGTTGGGGGTGAGCGCGTTGGTCGCGGTGAATGCGAGCTGAGTGAGATCCAACCCGCCCGCCCAGTTACCGGTGCGGATTTCCTGTAGGGCCAGACCACAGGCGACAAACGCTCGCATGCTGGGATCGCCGGATCCGCGGGCCGCTTGCAGACCGAGCAAAAACAGGTCCCGCGCAGCCGGATAATCGCCACACTCGAATGTCATCCAGGCGGCGAAATCCGCCAGACGCGCCACCGCTGCTTCCAGCTCAAGGCGCACTGCGGGCGTGCAGGACGCCTCACGCAGGGCTGTGGCCCAGCGCAGCGCAGCAAGAGTGGGGGGACGCACCACCCCGGCGCCCGCCTGCATATCCCAGTCATGTAAGATCAGCACCGTGTTGTGCACGCGTCGCACGTCTCCTGGTCGAACCCGGGTCGGTACCGGCGGGGGCTGATCCGCCGCCGCGATGATCTGTGCTACGGGCTGGTCGAGGGTGGCGCCGAAGGTGATGGCGGCGGCGGAGGCGGGGAGTTCGCGGCGTTTCGTGGCTTCTACCTCCGCCGGGTCTGTACGAGGCGCTCGGTGTGCGCTCGGCCGCCTCGGTGGACGCTGGTGGGCTCGTGGCGCCTGCTCTGGGTGCCTTTAGCTCATCGTAAGCTCGTTGGCGCAGGGCTACCAGTTCGCCGCCGGCTCCGACCGCCTCATCGATGGCTTGGACCAGGGCGGCGGAGGGCAGACCGCGTCGGGGTCGTTCGGCGAAGGAGATGTACTGGCGGGTAAAACCGATCACCCCGGCCAGATGGGCTTCGCTGAACTCCGCCGCCTGGCGCCACCGCCTGATCTCCGCCGCCAGCTGCACGGCGAGCGGCGAGGGCCAGTCCTGAGCGGAAGAGGAATTTGCTGCCACGGTGGCCTCCACATCCATAAGGCGCGATCATGAGAGGCAAACAGGTGGCAACGGCCGGCCATCCTGTTTGCCGTCTTTCGTGATCGTAGCGGGGCTGCTGGGCTGGTAAGCACAGGTTCCCGGGAGCTCAGTGCGGCCACTGAGGACACTACGGAGAGGTGCCACCAGATGAGCAATATCCGTCACAGACCCAGCGGGAGTGTGCGGCAGGTCACCCGCCGCCTCCTGAGTAAGGTGCTGTGCGGCACTGGGCGCCACCGGGCCCGGACGCGGTCCGGTCGTCTGGGCCAGCGGCTGTTGTTAGCGAGTGACGCTGTCGGGAGCGCGGGAACGCGCTAGGGGGGAACTGACATGAGGTCCTACGATCGCGCCGACCATCTGGCCGGCCGCCGCAGCAGGAGCACGACGATCCCCGCCACCTACCAACTGCACAAGGGTCCGGTGAGCGTCACCAACTTGAGGGTGAGCACACGTGACGGGACGGTCGTGTTGGATCCTCAGGTCCCGGACGCGTGCGTGATGTCCCTGGAGGAGGACGAGGCCGTCGCGCTGCGGAACTTGCTGACCGAGTGGTTGTGGCGCCGGCGATAGCGGCCGCGCCCCGCAGGCTGGGCCCTAAAGACTGGTCCCGCAGGCTGGCATCGGGGCGGGTGCCGCGACGCAGAGCCGCCCGTCTCGATGCCGTCCACCATCATTTATCCACACCATTCCAGGAATCGGGGGTATGCGCTGATGCTAGTAGTCGCCGCAGTGACGGGCACCGCGAAAGCAGAGATTGTTAAAGACACCGGGAAACTGCTGACCATCAGCATTCCCAGCGGGCAGTTGCCGGTGAATCTGGTCGTCGACCCCCCGGGCGCGGCGCGCCTGGTGCGGATGCTGAGTGGATACGCGAACAAGGCCGAGGCGACACCCGTGAATTAAGAAGGCCCGAGGGCGCCGAGGGCGAGGTAGGCGGGCCGCAGAAGCTCGGTCAGCGGCTGGCCGGCCACGGTGAGGGTCACTGGGGGAAGCTGGTCGAGCAGCGCCGTGGCGGACGTCACCGGCGGGGTGGGCGCGCGGGTCTGAGCCTGCGGGGCGAAGTAGGACTCGAGGCAGTCAGCGAGCGGGCGACCTGGGCGCTCGCCCCGGTCAGCGGCTGGTGGACCGGCGCAGCGGGCGGCCTGCAGGTTGGCCAGCAGGTCCGCCCGCTCCCGACCGCGCCAGGCGAGGATGGCGAACGGGTCATCGTCGAAGGACTCGGCCAGCAGGTAGAACGTCGCGGCCAGGTGCTTGCACGGCACCGCGGTATCAGGGCAGGAGCAGTCCAGCGACAACTCGTCCGCAGTACTGGGGAACAGCGACAACCCAAGCCTGGCGAAGACGTCCTCGATGTCCTCGGGCATCTCGCCGGAGAGCAGCATGGCCGTGTACCAGGCGTTGCCGGCCAGAGCGTGTTCGGCCTGCGCCCACTGCGACTTCCCGAACGCGGTGATGCCGATCCGCACCCGGTAGGGCTGCGTCCGGCTGCCCTGCACCCGGGCGGTGACCGAGCCTGGACTCACCTCCATCGAGATCACCTGCCCGGCGCGCGCGTAGGTGCGCCCGCGCTGGAGCCGGTTGCCCAGGCCGATGCCTTCTAGGACTTCGATGAACCGCTCGGACCACCAGCTTTGGGCGATCGCGCCGCGGGTGCTGCGGGCCTTGAGGCCGCCCTCGACGGCGCGCGGGCGCGACGGCGGCCCAAACCAGTTATTCACCGTCCAGTTACTCACCGACGGCTCCGGCGGACAGCGCGAACACCTCGCGCAGGTCGCGGGTGGACAGCTCGGTCAGCCACCCCTCGCCGTCGCTGACCACCAGATCGGCCAGCGCCTTCTTCTCCTCGATCATGTCGTCGATCTTCTCCTCCAGGGTGCCGGTGCAGATGAACTTACGCACCTGCACGGTGCGCCGCTGCCCGATGCGGAACGCGCGGTCGGTGGCCTGGTTCTCCACCGCCGGGTTCCACCACCGGTCCAGGTGGATCACGTGGTTGGCGGCGGTGAGGTTCAGCCCGGTTCCGCCCGCCCTCAGGGACAGCAAAAAGATCGACGGGCCGTCCCCGGACTGGAAGCGGACCACCATCTCATCGCGCCGGCGCTGCGGGGTACCGCCGTGCAGGTACAGTACGTCCTGGCGCAAGCGCGCGGCCAGGTGTGGCATCAGCATCTCGGCGAACTCGGTGAACTGCGTGAAGCACAACACCCGATCACCCGCAGCGAGAATCTCCTCCAGGATCTCCTCCAGCCGGATCACCTTGCCCGAGCGGGCGCCGATGGGTGAGCGGTCATGCAGCAGTTGCGCCGGGTGGTTGCAGACCTGCTTGAGCTTGGCCATCGCGGCGAGCACGTTGCCCCGCCGCTCGATCCCCTGGGTTTTTTCGATCCTCTCCAGCATGTCGTCGACGATCGACTGGTACAGCGCGGCTTGCTCGGTGGTGAGCTGACAGTACTGCTTGATCTCGATTTTTTCGGGCAGGTCGTCGATGATTGTCGGGTCGGTCTTGAGTCGACGCAGCAGGTACGGCCGGGTGATCGCGCGCAGCCGCTGGGCCGGCTCAGTCTGCCCGTAGCGCTCGACCGGGATCGCATAGCGGGTGCGAAACAGCTCCGAGGAGCCGAGCAAGCCGGGGTTGAGGAAGTCCATGATCGACCACAGTTCGGCGAGCCGGTTTTCCATCGGGGTCCCGGTGAGCGCGACGCGGTGCTCCGCCTCCAGCCGCCGGACCGCCTTGGCCGCTCGGGACAGGCTGTTTTTCACCGCTTGTGCCTCATCCAGCACGACCCGGTTCCACCGGTATCCGGCGAGCTCGTCGATGTCGCGGGTGGCGGTGGCGTAGGTGGTGAGCACCAGGTCGGTCTCGCTCAGACGCTGCCGCAGCGCCTCGCCGTGGTGCCGCGCGCCGCCGTGGTGCGGGTAGACCCGCAGCTCGGGGGCGAACTTCGCTGCCTCCCGCTGCCAGTTGCCGACCAGCGACACCGGGCAGAGCAGCAGGGTGGGTCCGGTATCGGGGTCCTGGTGGCGTTGCAGGCACTCCATGGCCAGCAGCTGCACGGTCTTGCCCAACCCCATGTCATCAGCCAGGCAACTGCCCAGCCCCAGGGAGGCCAGGAACGCCAGCCACGCCAGCCCGCGTTGCTGGTAGGGGCGCAGTGTGGCGGTGAAGGCGGGCGGGGGCTCCAGGGGTTGCAGCGACTGGGCCGCGGCTCCGCTGAGCAGCTCGCCCAGCCAGCCCTCGGCGCGCACCGAGGTAAGCGCCAGCGGGGTGTCGCTGTCATCGGGATGGCGCCCGGCCAGGGCGATGATCTCGGCTGCGGTGGTGCGCCCGGTGGGGGTGCGCGCCAGGAACTCCAGCCCGCGGCGCAGCTGGTCGGGGTCCACCGCCACCCACTGGCCGCGCAGCCGGATCAGCGGCGCCTTGGTCTCGGCGAGCGCGGCGATCTCCTCCTCGGTGAGGGTGGCATCGCCGATTGCGAGCTCCCACCGGAACTCGACCAGCTGGTCGCGACCGAACTTGCGGGCCTTGGTGACCACTCCCTCGACTGGGGTGCGCGCCGACAGGGCGAGCCCGAGCGTGCGGCGCTGACTCCACCAGGAGGGCACCAGCACGCCGAACCCGGCCTCATCCAGCGCCGCCGCGGCGGTGGACAGGAAGTGGTAGGCGCCTTGGGTATCCAGGAGCAGGTGGCAGGGGCGGGCTGTGCGCAGGCCGGCGCCGAGCTCGGGGTAGATCCGGGCGGCCCGGCCGAGCTCGGCCAGCAGCAGCTCCTCGGGGCGGTCCAGCCACCGGCGCAGGCTGCCGTCGTCGTGCCACGCCTGCTCGGCGGGCACCAGCAGGCTAGGGTCGGTGAGGGATTGCAGCAGGAACTCCAACCGCCAGGTGGTGGCGCCCGGAGTTTTCCCGCTCTCCGTCTGGTCGGTCTCAGTCTCGTCGTCGCCCTCAGTCTCGCCCTCGGTGTCGGCAGTCTCGGGGGCCTCGGTCTCGGCGGTGAGCCGGAAGGTCGCTCTGGCCGGGCCCGCCGTGCCGACTCCGATGTCCTCCCACGGCCGCAGCGCCTGCGCCAGCGCCTCCAGCTCCTCCGGATCCGCCTCGAACCGGCCATCCGGGCCGCTCAGCGCGCTCAACCAGGCTTCCTCGACCGGCAGGCGTTGCGGGGCAGCGCCGCCCCGGGGCGGCAGCAGATCGATCCCTGGCGGCAGCGCCGCCCGCAGGATCGCCTCCAGCATCGCGTGCAGCGCTGCGCAGACCAGCTCGTGCGCGTGGTGCTCACCCTGCTCGGCCCGGCACACCGGCGGCATCGCGGCGACCAGTGAGTTCAGCGCGACGACATCCGGGCCCTGCACCACCGGACGCCAGCACGCCACGGCCCGGCCTGCCTCGCGGCTTCCCTCGCGCGCCAGCGCGGGCAGGACCCGCCCGCGCGTAACCAGCCCGCGCGCAAAGGCCGCCAGCTCGGCGAGGTAGGTCAGGGACGCGCCGTAGCGGACGTCTGCTACCGGTTCCTCCAGCGCGGCGAGCGCCGAGGGGGCATCCAGACACATCACCGGAACGGTCCAGGGCAGCAGCGCCGGCTCAGTCCGTGGCGTCGGGCGCGGTGTGATCCGGATCAGCTCCGGTGAGTCCAGTGGCGCTGAGCGCAACGAAGGCAACAGCAGGATCGCGGTACCGGGCTTGCCCGGGTGCATCCCGCTGATCACATCGGCAGGTGCGGCGAAGGGATGCGGCCGGGCCGAGCACAGCGCCTGGCTAGGACTTTTCACCGTAAGATCGGAATCTTCCGACCACAGGCACAAACCGTGGGAGGTGGACCAGAAGCCGTGCAGAACCAGCATTGGCGTTCCCTTTTTTCGTGGTACGCGTGCGCCCAGCTAACGAGGTGCGGGAAAACGGGTAACGAGCCCGAGCGCAGCCTCATCGAAATCGACGACGAACGGGACCAGCTACCTGTCGATCACGAAGCATCCCTGGCGGTGGCCAGCCCGGACGCCCTGCCCGATCAGCGGCAGGGCGAGACCGCCACGTTGCGCCGACCCCACCGCAGGATGCTTGGGCAACTCCTCACGGTCGTGCCGTTCGACCAGCGCGTTTGTGATCGGCTCTCGCTGTCGCCACCCCGAAAATTCCGCACTAGACCGTGCCTGGAGCGGGGCCGCTGCTGCCCTCCAAGATGAACCGGAACTGGGTGGTCGCCGCTGATTCGGGGCGGTACGTCTTGAGGCGGATTCTGGACGTTCCTGTTGCTACAGCTCGCAGCGTATTCGCTGCCGTGTCGTGGTTGGCGTCCCGGTCGGTTCCGGTGGTCCTGCCAGTTCGTACAGTGAACGGTGACACCGTGGTCGATGTGGAGGGCCGCTGTTACTGCCTGGTCCCGTGGGTCGACGGCGCGCATCGGGCAGGTTGTGACCTGTCGCTTCCGGCCGTCGCGCGCCTTGGTCATCTGGTGGGCACGATCCATCAAGCCCTTGCCGATCTTCCTGGCGAATGCGGGTTGCCTCCTGTTCCAGACACGCTGGGAGTCCCGGCCGGACGGGATGCGCATGATGGGGATGAATAGCTTCGGTGGCGGCCGGTTCGCCCACCCGCTCATCGTCAGCTTCGATCCAGGCGTGCAGCCGCAGCGGGTCGGCGGCCACACCATGGCACTAGGATGCCCGGTAACCAGCCAGGGTGAGTGCGAGCATCGCCGCGACGGACTCTGCTAGGCAAGCGATGCGCGTGGGGAAGAATCGGGCGGCGTGCCGGACTCCGTGTAGCGCGGACAGCGCTCGGGGCGGAGACGTTTACGGGAGACGGGGGCCAGGGCTGCGCGGTGGGGACTTCAGTAGTGTCCAGGATGATCGTCGAGGTGTCCACCGCCGAGGCCAGTCTCCTGCTCGGTGACTACGGCCAAGCGCGCGCCCACGCCGAGACATCCCAGCAGCACATTCACCACCGCCGACCCGGGGAACCGAGCCCACGAACTCCGCGAACGCCTGCACACCTTGACGCCCCTCGTCGCGATCGGTCGAGCCAGCGACGAATCTACCGGCCAGTAACACTCACTGGGTGGGGCGTGCTCAGCTCGTGGTGACCGAGTTGAACGGGAGCCGGGGCTCCACCCACGGGAATACCACGAGCATCAGTAATGCCACCACGGCGGTGATGAGTAACAGGGCCTGCAGGAGCTTCGCCGCAGGGGAGCCCGGCAGGTGCCGCCAGATCCAGCTGTACATGACTCTCCTCAGGCCTCAGGCGCCAGCAGTCAGCTCGACAGGCCGCCTACCGCCGAGTTTCCGGTAGGAAGCGACCAACACACCGTGCACGATCAGCCGCTGCGCCGCGGAGAACTGCGGGTGACAGGTGGTCAGCGTGATCAGCGACTTGATCGGGGCCCGCCCCGGTTGACCAGGCACCGCAGCGATGACCTCGACCTGGGAGGGTGCCACGATCGTCTTACCCACCACGCCCGCGTAGCGACCGAGCAGCGGCTCGACGCCTCGGCACTGCGGCTGGGCGCCCTTGCCCTCGGCCCACCCGGTGGACTCCCCTTGCAGGGGCAGAACCCGGTAGACGTACCAGCGGTCGGCGGTCTCCACCACGATGGCATCGCAGGAGGACAGCAGGTCCAGGTCGTTGAACGGGGAACCCTTGCCGACCCGGTGCCCGGCCACCGCAAAATTGCCCAGCTCGCCGGGTGCGGCGGTGCGCTGGTAATGGCCTGGCCCGATCGCCAGGGTGTCCGCATCGGTGCCCTGCAGCACGGTGAACACGAAATCGGGTCCGAAGGCGGGGATGTACAGCTTGGCGATGCCCGCGCCGGTGACCGGCCGCTCCACCAGACCCCGCCCGTTGCGCCAGATGTCATCCAGTTTGGCGGTGGCCTCGCGCTGCTTCTGCGCGGAGAACAAGTTGGTGACGTAGGTCTCGTAGCCCACGAACAGCAGGACCACCAGGCCCACCGTCACGAGCAGCTCACCCAGCCCGTGGAGCGCGCTACGCACCGGGATTACCCGCCAGGGTGGCGATGGCCAACCCCGTACCGGGGACTGCGCGTGGCTCAACCATACCTCCTCAGGGAAGCGGCAACATCGTCACTGGCGCGCCCCAAGGCTCGCCTTAAGGTCAGCACCGAGACCGTAGTGGGTGCCGTACCGTGTCCGCAGGGCACCCTTGCGGTGCTCGCCCAGCTCGCAGCTCACCCGAGGAATGACCATGCCGAAGTCGAAGGTCCGGAAGAAGTCGCCCTACACCGTGCCGACCAACTACCCTGGGCCGACCAACTACCCAGGGCCGGCCAACCAGCTCGGCGGGGTGAAGGTCCGCGTCGCGGGTCCCTCGCACCCGTTCTACGTCGCCGTCATGCTGGGGTTGATGGTGCTAGGCCTGCTGTGGCTGGTGGTGAACTACCTGGCCGTCGACAAGATCCCCGCGTTGAGTGGCCTGGGCAACTGGAATTTCGCGATCGGTTTCGCCTTGATGATCAGCGGGCTGTTGATGACCATGGGTTGGCGCTGAGCGCTCCGGCGAGCACCACGCGAATGACACGGCTGTCATTCATCCCCACTGTGGACAGGTGTTGTGGAGAACTGACGGGCGAAGTGGGCTAGCTCGTCGTCTTCAGCGGTGTCTTCCGGGGGGTGTAGACCATCGCGGCGGTCACCGCCGCGCCAAACGCCAGCCCGCCGAGGTGCCCGAAGATCGAGATGTTCGGCACGGTAAAGGTGATGATCAGGTTGAGCAGGATGATGGTCAACGCCGGACGGGGGGACAGCCGCAGCCGGATCAGCACCACCGCCAGGCCGCCCATCAGCCCGAACACCGCGCCTGAGGCGCCAGCGGTCTGGCTCAGTGGGTTGACGAAGGTAAAGATCGGGTTTGCGAAGGCAAAGACGACCAGCGAGCCGCCCAGCAGTGACACCAGGTACACCACCCCGAAACGCACCCGGCCCAGCACCTGCTCAAGATCCCGCCCGATCACCCACAAGGCGATCATGTTGAAGGTCAGATGCAGCGGGCCGAAGTGCAAAAACCCTGAGGTGAACAGCTGCCACCACGCACCGTGGGCGACCGCCTCAGGCTGCAGGGCCCACTGGTGGAACAGGGCGGCGGAGGCGTTGTCGGACACGCTGCCGGACTGCGCCACGGTGACCACGAAGACCGCGACGTTGGCCGCGATCAGCGCCGGGATCATCACCAGCGAGCGAGGAGTGGGACGGGCCCACGGCTGCCCGACGCGTCCGGGACCAGCCATCGCGCTCACACCCCGACCGTCACCCGCTCGATCACGATGTTCTGCTCGGGACGGTCGCCGCGGGTCGGGGTTCCCGCAATCGCATCCACCACGACGCGGGACTCCTCGTCGGCGACCTCGCCGAAGATGGTGTGCTTGCGATTCAGGTGCCTGGCGGGGCCGACCGTGATGAAGAACTGCGAGCCGTTGGTGTTCGGGCCCGCGTTGGCCATCGCCAGCAGGTAAGGCCGGTTGAACTGCAGCTCGGGATGCGTCTCGTCGCCGAAGCGGTAACCGGGCCCACCCCGCCCGGTGCCGGTCGGGTCACCACCCTGGATCATGAAACCTTTCATCACTCGGTGGAACACCGAACCGTCGTAGAACGGCCCGGACAGCTCCCCTTTGGCGTTGCGCTGGGAATAGTCCTTGGTGCCCTCGGCCAGGCCCACGAAGTTCGCCACGGTTTTGGGGGCCTGCGTCGGGAAGAGGGTGAGGCGAATGTCGCCCGCACTGGTGTGCAGGGTGGCCTGCGTCGGGGTGGTCTGCGTTGGGGTGGCCTGGGGGTCGTTGGTTGCCTTGGGCTCGGTCACCAGACCCATCCTGCCACCACGCCGGCTCGGTTGCGGACACGGCCACAACGGGGTTTACCGACCCAGAGTGGAGATCACCTGCTCGGCAACCCGGCGGGCGCTGATCGTCTGCCGTTGATTGGTGGTGACGACGACCGCGGTGCCCTGCCGAGAGACCGCGAACACCGCTCCCTCGGCGGTGGGTTGCGAGCCGCCCGACCACCCACCGGGAAGCTCGGCCACATCGGAGGTGGCCACGGGAGCGGCGGCGTCCACGGTGGCTCGTGCCACCGTCGGCGTGGCCACCACGATCCAGGTCCGCAGCTGCACGGTGCCATTGCCGGTGAGGAAGAAACAGGCCGGGTGCGGCTGAGCGGGGCTTGTGTCGGAGACCCGCACCGCAGCCACCCGTTGCCCGTTGGCGGCTTGGACCGCCACCGCTGACAGGTAGGGGCAGGGTCCCTCGGCAACCGGCTGCGGTGCCGGTGGGGACAGCGCCAACGGCGGCAGCGTCGCCGATGGGGACGGTGCGGGCTCGGTCGGGGCCGCTGGGGCAGGCAGCCCGCTACAGGCCACCGTGCTCAGCAGGATGAGCAGCCCGCCGACGACGCTGATGGGTCTGCGGCGGCGCGCTCCTGACATGGCGAGGCGCAGTAAACCACGACCGCGACGGCGCGCTCCCCTCGGGTGCAGACCACATCTGCACGGTGCCGCCAGAGGCAGGGGTGACTGCTGAGGCCAGCACGCACCGTGACGTCGACACCTCATAATGGTTAATTGCCAAAGCAACGCCACTCTTTAGGGTGAAAAAGTTTACTATATGCAGAAAAAAGATGGCCCTGATTGGGGGATTGCCAACCGTTCGGGGAATAGTCCGAACGATGGTCGTATCTGTGCCGACTCCCACCTCGTTGAGCCGGTACCTGGATGCGGGGAGATCGCCCACCGCCGGTGGAGCTCAGCGCGTCTGTCTGCCAGGTACCGAGGGATCCACGGCCGCCACGAGGGGTCAGGCCGTACCCCCTCGCGCGGAGAGATCTCGTAATGAGGAGGAACACCGGAATCATGACGTCACGCACACCCAGGAGGCACCGCCGCCTGGCTCTCATGGCCGCCGGGACGGCAGCCGCGATGGTTTTGCTGCCGGGTGCTGCCTCGGCGCAGGTGCTCCACTCCGTGCTGCCCATGGCCGGCTCCCCCGGTGGTCCGGCAGTGCCCCCTGGGCAGCCGGTGGCCCCTGGTCAGTCGGTGCCAACCCCCAAAGCTCCGGCGATGCCACATGAACCGATCATCACCCTGCCCGGCGGTGGAGATAACCCCGGCGGTGGAGATAACCCTGGCGGTGGTATCGGCGACATTCTTAACCCGCCGAAGAATCCGAGCTTGACCGGCGCGCACGGCCATGACGGGCACCACGAGGGTGAGCACCACGACGGTGACGAGAGTCATAACGACTCACCGGACAGCAAGCAGATCAGGGACCCTAAGCCGCCGGACCACGCCGCTGGTGCCGTCGCGGACATCGACCTGCTCAAGTCGAAACTGCTGGAGATCACCAAGTACGACGCCACCATTGAGGACAACAACAAGGCGCACTCCGACTCCACGGTGCTCGGTCTGGGCGGCAGCCGGATCGTCGGCTCCAGCGCCTCCTCGGACGGTCGCAACCGCGAGGGCGAAAACGGCGATGCCCTCAAGCTCTGCAACACCAGCAGTGGCCTGCTGTGCTTGAGCCTGCTCTACCACAACACGGTGGCCACCGAGGACCACGACTCGGTACTGGCCGCTGCCCGCGGTGGTGTCTTGGCGCTGTGCCTGCTCAATCGCGATAAGGACACCACCGCCACCTATGAGTGCAACGGTCTGCTGTCCCTGGGGGTAGCTGAGGGTTTCGGTGTCGTTGAGCGGAACAAGGAATACGGCCACACCAAGGCTGACTCCGCCAACGAGCTGCTAAACCTCTGCCTGGGCAAGCGGGAGAAGCTGACTACCCCGTGCGAGAGTCTTGGAGTGGAGGTGCTGCACTCCGACTCCAAGTCCCAGTCGGACAAGCCAGAGACCGAGCGGCACTCGTTCCTGCTGGGCATCGACAGCAACGGCAAGTCCTCCTACCTGCTTGACCAGCCTGTTGGAGTGGCGCTGCCCAGCGACTGTGGTGACTCCGCGCTGCTCTGCCTGTTGCTTAACCAGGGCAAGTCGGTCATCTACCACAACCCGAAGGGTGCTGGCAGCGCGCAGGAGGCACTGCGTCTAGACGTGCTGAACCGAACCCTGCTGGTGGTACTCGGTGAGGCCGAGACGTTCGCGCACGAAACCGAGGGTCGTGAGCACGGCCACAAGCCCGGCGAGCATGGCCCGGGTGAAGAGCACGGCAACAAGGGTGAAGAGCACGGCGGTGGCGAGGCTGAAGGTGGCAAAGGTCCTGAGCTGGCCCAGACCGGTGCTGACCTCGCTCCCTTCCTCGCCGGTGGGTTCCTGCTTACCGGGTTGGGTGCGCTGACCGTCGCGGCGACTCGCCGTCGGGTCGGCAAGCACAGTCTGTGAGTTCACCTTCTCATCTAGTGAGTGTCCATTCTCGTGGGGGCCGACGATCTGTTCGTCGGCCCCCACGGGCGTCTTTGGCCCCTTGCCCCCGCTACGATCGGTGCCCTCATGACTACCGTGATTTCTCGACTGCGCAGCCGACCGATCCCCGCCCTCATCGGTGTCGTGGCGTTGCTGCTGGCCGGTGTGTTCGCCGTTGTCTGGGTCAGCAGTGGCCGCGTCAGCGGCGCGGTCGATACCCGCGAGGTGCTCAACACCGCTGGCCAGTACGGCTTTCAGGCGCCCATCGGGTGGTCCACCACGCAGGAGGGCCGCACCACCACGGTGGTCAGTCCGGATCAAAAAACTGTGATCACTGTCGGGGTGGGTGGCACCGGATCCCTACCGGTGGCCGGCACGCTGTTCTTTCAGCAAGTCGCCGGCAACTACCACAACGTCCAGGTAATCCCGCCGGAAGCCAAGGAGGTCGGCTCCCGACCGGCCCTGATCTACGGGGGAATCGGGAACAACAACCAGAACACCCGGATCCGTTTCCTGGCTATCACCGTCCAGAACGACCCCGCCAACTACGCCATTGCGGTGTTCACCGAAGCCGGTTCAGACCCGAAAATTGTCCTCCCACCGGTGAACCGGGTCGTGGATACCTTCCGCGCCCTGCCCAAGCACTGAGGTCTCACCTGATCTCAATCGGGGTGGACACGGTGGTCTCGTCAATGTCAGAGGTCCGCACCGTCACACTCAGCTGCCAGGTACCTGGGTAGGGAAGCTGCACGGCGCTGGCGACATAGCGCCCCGGTGCGGTGTGCACCAGGGTAACCCGGAACGGACCGAACTGACGTGCGGTGAGCGTCAGCGCAAGGTGCACCTCCGCCACCTCGTGGGCGGTCCCGCCGGGATCCTCCACCGTGAGGCGGATCGTATTCGGTCCGTTCAGCGCCGGATCGACGTCCACGACGAGCCGACCCCGCCCGCCCGGACCTCCCGTGTCGTAGCTGACGACCGAGTGAGCCGGCCCGGAACTGGGTAGCGGCTCGGTCACCCTGCGCGCAGGCTCGGCGTTGACCAGCATCGCGGTCACGCTGAGCACAAGGGCACCCAGCCCTGCTTCCCCCAGCACACGTCGCCGCAGCACCTTGGCGTCCAGGATGATGGCGCCCACCCGTGGCTCCCGGGTCGATGATCTCATCGCGGCGCCGACGCCGACGAGCGTGCGTCGATGCTGGCTGACCCAGCGGCGCGATGCCCCCGCGACGCCGAGCATGAGGGCGACCAGCCCGAGCTTGATCAGCAGTAGTCGGCCGTAGTCGGTGGACCCAAACGCGGCCCAGCTGCCGAGCTGACGCCATGACTGGTAGCTGCCGGTGCCGATGAGGGCCACGATGGCGCCGGTCGCGATCGAGGAGAACCGGTAGACGGCGCGCGCTGGGGTGCCGTGCTGCTCGGGGTCGGTGGTCTGCGCGGTCTGCGTGGCCTGCGCCGGTCGCAGGACCACCACGAGGGTGGCCAGACCCCCGAGCCAGACGCCCATGGCCAGCAGATGCGCGACGTCCAGGGGCAGCGCCAAGGCTGGTTGCAGACCCACCGCGGCATGGTCTGCCGCGGCCCAGGTGCAGGCCAGGCCCAGGGCCAACGCCGCGCCGAGGGCACCGAACCACCCCCGGCCCCCTCGCCCGAGATGCCCCAGCCAGGCGCACAACAGCACAACGTAGCAGCCCGCCAGAGCCAGCAGCGCCAGTCGGGCGGTCAACGCCGTACCCAGCCGGCTGCCCAGGGTCTGCGCGACGATCGCGGAGTTCAGGAGCCGATCGAGACCCAGACCGTTGCCGTAGGGTCCCTGCAGCAGCAGGGTCGCCGTGCTCGTCATCAACAGCCCAGCCCAACCCAGCAGCAGGACGCGGCGGACGTCCCGCCGGGCGATTGCGCCGGGCCAGCACAGCAGGACGAACGCGATCGATCCCACCAGCAACGCGTAGCACGCGAACGCCGCGCCCCGGACGATGGCGTAGCTCACGTCGACGCTGGCGCTGCCGTTAGGCTGCGCACTCGCCGATGCCCGGCCCGACTGTGCTGAGGACCCCGCAAGGGCTGCCGATGCCGAGGGATGACCCACCGAGAACGTGAACGCACCGGCCACCGGGTGAGAGTCGGCCGAGATCACCCGCCAGGAGACGGTGTAGGTGCCCGGCTGCGTCGAACTGGGGTGCTGGCCGCCGGGCAGGTCGACCCCCACGGTGGAGGAACCGCCCAGGTGCCTGGGATGGCCGTCGTCCACCTCGGCGCCATCGGGCCCGAAGACCCGGACGCCATCGGCTGCCACCAGCACCGGTTCGCCGAAGGTCAAGGACACTGTGGTGGGCATGCTGGCCACCACAGTGTCCTGCCCGGGATCGGTGGAGACCAGCACCGCGTGGGCGGTGGCCCCACCGGTGCCGAGGAGCAGCCCGAGCACCACGCAGACCACGGTCACCGCGCCGGCCCGCAGCGCTCGATACCACCTCGGGTCAGGCACCTGTCGAGGAGCGGCCCGTGACCAGCGCCGCGCCGCCGGTCGCCGGGGTGGCACCGGGCGGCGTCAGCTTGAGCACTGGTGCGGGGTGCTCGGGCTCGGGGGCACCCGGTGGGGCGGTGTCGATCCAGCGCACCACCTCGCCGTTGTCATAGGTCTGCAGCGCCTTGAACACCAGCTCATCGGTGTCGGTCGGCAGCGGACCCATGGCTACATCGAAGTCCTCAAACATTCCCGGCGGGATCTTGCTATCAGTCCAGGTAATCTTCGAAACGACCTCGGTGACCTGCCCGTCATCGGTGGCGATCGGTTTTGTCAGCTTCGTCTTCTGCACGGTCGAGGTCCACCCCGGGACCGCACGGGTCTGCACCGACGCGATCGGGTGATCGGGGGGGAAATCTATTTCCAGTTGGGTGGTGGACGCGGTGTCCCGCTCGTTCGGAACCCGGAAGGACACTTGGGTATAGCTGCCTTGCTGGGCGGTACCGGGGTTCACGGTGACGTGGGCCGCTGCGACGCCGACGAGGGTGACCATCGCCGCCGCGCAGACGCCGCTGAGGGCGCCCACCCGGCCCCCCCATCGATGCCCCAGCCGATGTTCCAGCCGCCAACTGATCTTCACCATAGTGTCCACACTCCCTGTGACCGCACTCTCTGCGCTGCGGGCCCTCATAGCATCGTCATGAGCATGTAGCTCATCCCGATCCCCATGACGACCTCGCAGGAACCGAGCAGGTGGGGGGAGGCGACCACGCTGCGCGGTCCACCCCTGAGGGCAACGTCGGCGGGCGTGCTCGCCAGGGCGGGTGCGCCCGCCGCCAGCCGAGCGCCCAACCGCACCACAAAAACCAGGAAATATGTGATAAGAGCCCAGGTCAGTACCGGCAGCGCCAGGCCGGTGGAGTCCATGGCGGCCATGTTCATTCCCTCGGCGTGCTCGGCCATGGCAGGCCGTGCGGGCATCGCCGTCAGCATGTACACCATCGCCACGCCCCCGATCACGAGGTGCAGCTCATGGTGTTCGTCTCGGCCGGCTCCCGGTACTGGAGCCGGAGCGCAGCGCACGTTCCGTCGGATCAGCCGCAACGCGATGTACCCGGCGGAGAGGCCGAAGAGTACCTGCCAGGAGGGCGGGGGCAGGGGATCAATCCAGGGGATCAGCATGGCGACCATGCCCAGACTCATCACGCCGCGTGCAAGATCCACGCTCCACCCCGCGCCGCCCCCCGCCGAGGTGTCCCGGCCGACGGTGATGAGCCGGGCCACGAAGACGAGGGTCAGCGCGGCGAACATCGCCGCAAACACCCACTGCACCCACCCCGCGCCGGCCACCGCACTCACCTCCCACAGCCGTGATCGCCTAGCCGCAGCTTGCGCATGACCTCTCGCTTCTTTGGTGCATCTGGCCGGCCCCTAGTGGGGGAGCACTCCAGGCGATAGTCGTCTCCCATCCCCGGTTAGTTCCCAAGCCTCCCGTCGCCGCGCCCCCCGGTGGTGCTGGCCTCCCGCTGGGGGGATGATCATCTCAACGCCCAGCTCGGCTGCCTTGGTTGGCGGCCGCGCTCGGGGTGATCGCTGTTTGTGGTGTGCCACGAGCATGCAGGGAGGTTCGGATGTGAAGGTCTGAGTCTTCGTGTGTGGTGCTGTGCTGGTGATGGAGGTGGGCCCTCCGGGACCGCTCTGCAGGGGGAGGTTCCAAACCACCGCATGCTGCTGC
>JAFAPC010000094.1 GCA_019247305.1 Pseudonocardiales bacterium | reverse complement strand
GCTTTGAGGTGATCGACACACCGCCGCCATCGGCCGTGCCGCTCCGACGTGGCTGGTCAGGCACCAAGTCCGCAGAGGTAGAGCGGGCTTGCCCACGGTAGGCCTGGGAAAACTTGACGCACACGTCGAAGTCTCGGGGGCCTAGTTGATCTAGGTCAGGGGCCGGGTAGTCGGCGGCGGTTGAGGCCGTGCCGGTAGGCTGGTTTAGCTGTCAGCTCAGTGGGCAGTCCGGCCATCGGGCTCGCTGGGTGCGATATGCGGAACGCCGCCCCTCGTGGCCGGCTAGGTCACGCTAGGTTGAAGGGGTGAATGCCCGTGTCAGCGGAGGAGTCCGGGAGGATGCGGCCCCGGTCGGGCTACCGCACCGATACTGTGGCTGCCAGCGCCCGGGACGCACCAGATGGGACGGCCGTCCGTCTCGCCGGCCGGCTCATGCTGTGGCGCCGCATGGGCGGGCTGATCTTCGGACACGTGCAAGACCGCAGCGGACGCGTGCAGATCTCGTTGTCAAAGGACGAGTTGGGCGCAGACATCTTCAAGGAGTGGGCGCAGGCCGTCAAGATCGGTGACTTCATCGGGGTTGCCGGTAGCCTCTACACCAGCCGTCGCGGCGAACGAACAGTAGCAGTGTCTGAGCTGACAGTATTGAATCGGGTGGTCCGCGCGTTGCCCGACAAGTGGCAGGGTCTTTCTCACGTGGAGGCCCGCTACCGTCGCCGCTACCTCGATCTGCTGGTCAACGCCGAGTCTCGGGAGCGGTTCCAGATTAGGACGAAGACCATTCAGGTCATCCGCCGCTTTCTCGACGACAACGACTTCCTCGAAGTCGAGACTCCGATCTTGCAGGAGGCGGCGTCCGGGGCGGCGGCGCGACCATTCGTGACCCGGCACAACGCCCTGGGTGAGGACTTCTACCTGCGGATCTCGCCAGAGACATACCTCAAGCGCGTGGTCGTCGGATCGCTGGAGCGCATTTATGAGCTCGGCCGCAGCTTCCGCAACGAAGGCATGGACTCTTCCCATCTCCAGGAATTCACGATGTTGGAGTGGTATGCGGCCTACTGGGACTACCGCGATAACATGACCTTCGTCCGCGAGCTGATTCTCGCGGTGCTCGACGAAGTCCTCGGCACCCGCACCGTGACCTACGGGGGTGTGAAGCTGGACTTCGGCGCCGACTGGCCGGAGCTGGACTACCGGGCCACACTCGCCCAGCGAACAGGTATCGACCTCACCGTCGTCCGTGACCTGCCGACTCTGCGAGAGCGCGTCACCAGACTCGGTCTGGACGTCGGGGAGGCGGTGTCCTACGCTGGACTCGTCGACCTGCTGTACAAAAAGACGGTCCGACCTGAGCTTATCCAGCCCTGTTTCCTGGTGCATCATCCGGCGGAGCTGGTGCCGCTTGCCCGGCGCAGCGATGAGGACCCGACCAGACTCGACATGTTCCAGATCGTCGTCAACGGCTGCGAAATCGTCAAAGCGTACTCAGAACTGGTCGACCCGGTTGAGCAGCGGGCACGGCTGGAAGAGCAAGCCGAGCTGCGCGAGGCCGGTGACGAAGAGACTATGATGATGGAGGAGGATTTCATCGAGGCGATGGAGTACGGGATGCCGCCGATGTCTGGGCTGGGCCTGGGAATTGACCGGTTCGTCGCCTTGCTCACCGACGCATCCACCCTTCGGGAAGTCGTCCTCTTCCCCAGCATGCGCGGCACCAGAAAACCTCAGACCTGAGCTGACCTGGTCGCTGGAAAACGGCTCGGGCTGTCGATCTGGCACCGCGGGCGCATCTGGCGAACCAGCTGAGCACGTCGGCCGCCCGCTGGCCGCGGTGCCGGATCCCTACGGCGAGCAGCCACCGCCGCCGCGAGTTCCCGCGTCGCTTCCTGGACTACCTCGCTCAGATCAACCGCCCCGCCCCGTGCGTGGCAGGCGACGTGTTGTTAAGGAAGCTGCTACGAGGCGCCAATTGAAGACATTTCCGCTGTTCAACGACCCGTTAACTGATCATGAATGAGGTAGGGAATCAGTCGAAGACTCGCTTGCTCTGCCTCGTTGACCAGCAGAAACAGCGTCTTTGGCGTCTCATGGTAGCTTCCTTAACGACCCGTCTACCCGAACGACACCGTGACGATCTTCTCCTGCGAGATCCGCCCAACGGGAGGTCCACCGCTAGGCCGGTTCCTTCTTCGGCGCACCGACCAATACCGGTGGTACATCGCTGGACACGAAAACCAGGAATGTTCCGTACAGGAGCTCAGGTGACGACACCAGGAGGACGGGCCGTGCCTACACCGCATGAGAAGTTCCACACACCGAATGAGAAGTTCCGGGACGCGCGGGAGAGTACCGGCTCCCCCACCCACCCCGATGAGTCCCTGTCCCGGCAGGAACTGGCTGAGTTGGTCAACGCCTGGATCTGGGAGCGCCATCACAAGCCGGGAGACAAGCCGGTAGAATTGGACAGAAACTATATCGGAAAGTTAGAACAAGGTGTTATTCGCTGGCCAGGGAAAGTGTACCGGGAAGCCTTCCGGGCGGTCTTGGGTGTCTCCAGTGATGCCGAGCTCGGATTCGTCAATACCCTCTCCCGCCGCTCAGCGGTGAAACTCAACACGGAGAGCAAAGTGAAACGACAAAAATTCGTTCACACCCTCACCGCCGGCGGCGTTGTCGTCAGCGGCCTGCTCCTGGCCGACTCGGACTCGCTCGCCGAGCTGCTGGCGGGCATCGGCGACGAACCCGACCCGCCCCCCACCCGGGTCGGCGCCAGTGACATCGCGCACATCCGCGAGGCCACCCAGGTATTCGACTCGTGGGGCAACACCTACGGGGGCGAAGTAGTCCGGAAGGTCGCCCTGGCGCAGCTGCGCCGCTCCTCCGGGCTGCTGAAGGCCAGCTGCCCGGAGCGACTGCTACCCGAGCTACACGCCGCCCTCGGTGAGCTCGCCGAAACGGCCGGGTACCTGGCCGTCGATGCCAGCGCCCCGGAGGAGGCCCGCCACGCGTACGGCTTCGCGCTGGCCTGCGCCGAGCACGCCAAGGACTGGCACCTCCGCGCCAAGATCCTGTCCTCCATGGCTGAGCAAGCCGTCTGGAGCGGGCAGCCTGATGAGGGCCTCACCCTGGCCGAGCACGCCCTGGTCCGCGCGGACCGGCTCACCCCGGCCCGGCGAGCGCTGCTGCAGACCGACCGGGCCCTTGCGCTGGCCGCGATGCGCCGCGTGCAGGAGACCCTGAGAGCCATCGGGACCGCCGATGAGCACTTCGCCCAGGCCACCCCGGGCAATACCCCGCCGTGGATGGCCTTCTACACCGACGCCGAGCATGCCCACTACACCGGCAAGCCCCTCGCCGACCTCGCAATCCTGGGCCACGATCCCGGCGAGGCCACCACCCGACTTACCACAGCCGTAGCCGGGTGCCCCGAGGGCGCTGTCCGCACCCGGACGATCGGTCTGACGAGCCTGGCTAGCCTCACCATGGCCGCCGGAGACCCGCGCCAGGCCGTCACGATCGGCAACGAAGCCCTAGACCTGGCCGACGACCTCCGCTCGCACCGCAGCACCGAGAAACTGCGCGAACTATTCCAGCACGCCGCCGCCTACCACGACCTCAGCGAGGTCGCCGAGCTGCGGCACCGCATCCGCACCCTGATCGGCACCCACCACCCCAACAACCCTCCCCAGGACCATCCCCCAACCCTCCTTCCGGACTCGGACTCGGACTCAGCAGGCAGCACTCACCCCAGACCCTCCCCGGGGACAAACCCATGATCGAGTCTCCCCCGGGCATGCCCTGAGCCGAGACCATCAGGACATGCCGTCACTCTGCACCCCTTCATCCCCCGGGACCAGGGTGGCGGTCCACGGCGGCGGCCCGCTTCTCGGTGACACACCCCGCGGAGCCGCCGCCATCCACCCTCCCCTGTGGGGGTGGAGCCGGGTAGATGGTCGCGCTCATGCCATCGATCCGAACGCCGAGCATCCGGCGCTGGTATACGTGGCGCGGTGCAGGCACCGCGTGCTGCGCCAGACCGTGCTGTGCGACGTCCCGCAGGATCCGTGTTGCCCGAGGTGCGCTCGGGGGGCTGACCGATGAGCGCGTCGGCGCCGTGGTCGGAACGGCGGGAGAACCGGGTCACGGTCCACGCCAGCTGCCACACCTGCGGGGGTCCCTGGGGCTTCACGAACCTGTTAGTGAGCAAGCTGCCGGATGGTCGGATTCAGTTCGACCCGCACGCCACGGGGTGCTGCACGGTCACGATCGAGGAAGATGCCGCCCGGACAGTGATGAACGCCCTCGCGAAGTGGCTGGGATGAGCGCCGCCGTCTCGCGGCCCAGCTCCCCTTGGCACCAGTTTTCGCAAGATCGTTAGTCACGGGCCAAACCCTCCTCGATCCCCAAGTTACCGGCAAGTCAGTTGACCCTTGGCCGTAGCTTCGGGAGTCCCGGCCCATATCGACGTGTTGTTAAGGAAGCTGCTACGAGGCGCCAATTGAAGACATTTTCGCTGTTCAGCGACCCGTTAACTGATCATGAATGAGGTAGGGAATCAGTCGAAGACTCGCTTGCTCTGCCTCGTTGACCAGCAGAAACAGCGTCTTTGGCGTCTCATGGTAGCTTCCTTAACGACACCCCCAGAGCTGAGAACACGAAGAAACCCCTGGTCACAAGCGTTCCCGACGGACGGGAACCTGCACCGGAACCCACGGGTTATCCAACACTCCCACGGTTTGTCCCGCTCTGGGCATCGCCCGTGACTCACCCCATCGTCTGCGCCAGCAGCACCTGCTCTCGATGGGTTGACTCGGTGGGCGATGCGGTTCAGACATGACCAACAAAGGAAACGTGGTCTAACCGAGCAATCATGACTTCGGTGGGTCAGCGGTCACGCGCACTAGCCACCGCAGCCACTCTGCGGCGTTCGGACTGACGTACGATTTGCCGAGCGTCGCTTCCGCCAGTGCCGCCGGTTCGAGCAGGTCGGCTGACGCCCGGACGGCGGCTACGTTGAACAACCATCCGGAGAGCACGCTGTCAGCGTTGCGGCGCAAGATCTCGATGATCTCGGTTGAGAAGAGCGGGGATTTATCGGTAAGGCTGCGGAATTCGAGCAGTATGCACCGAAGGTAGGGATCCGGATCCTCCCTGGCGGCATGCGTCCAAGTGGAGTCGCGGATCCGGACAAGTCCCTCCAGCGCGATCCGCCGGACGGCTGGACACTCGTCCTGCGCGGCCGATATCAGCAGATGTCTGGTCACGTGATCGTTACCCGACCGGGCGAGAACGGCTGCCAGGGATGCCGCCCGGAGGAGGTCGTGGTGCTGGAGACGTTCGCGCAGGACTGCTGCCGCATCCGGATCCTCACCCCACCACGTCGCGAGGAGAAGGAGATCAGGGACACGCCGCGCGGCAAGCAGGGTCGCGCGATCGGGGACCGTATCGGATACGCCCCCGCTCAGGCGCTCGTAGGCAAAGTGGTGCAGCCAGTCAAATGACGAACAGGCTGCCCAGCCAAGAGCGTCCCACGTCCGGTCGTCGGTGGGCCAGCCAGTGACCAGACCAACGACGGCCGTGTAATGGACGTTGATCACCTGGTCTCGGGCGGCCTCGATCAGCCCGGCCTGTGCCTCCGGGCTGCGCCATAGCCGGAGCAATTGGACCGCACTAACCCGATTCGGCCAGTGCGGGTCTCGCGCCGCGTGGCGAAGCATCGAAACAGCGGCCGATGAGCCCGGGAAGTTACCCGTCAGCATCCGCACGGCAGCATCGCGAACGTGCTCGTTGTCATCGTCCAATGCCCTGGTCAACGCCAGATTGTTCTCGGACCAGTCCGGCCATCGCCGCGCCAGCACCCTCAGCGCCTCCGTCCGGATCCGCCAGTCCGTCGACCTGGTGAGGTCCAGAACGGTGTGTTGGGACGCGGGATCGTCTGGAAGGTGCAGATCCGCTCGCCGAAGCCGCTCGCGAGCGGCGGACCGCGAGTCTGCATCCCACGCCTTGGCGGTAGGGGGCTCACGCTGCAGTCGCATCCGGGTGCGACGAGCGAAGTCTTGAATGAAGAGGGTGACGTCGGTCTCCGCCTCTTCGAGGGCAGCCAACGTCACGGGGTGTCGCGGCCACCCGATCACCAAGGCCTCCAGCGCGGCGTGCCGGTTGCCTGAGTCGACGTCACGGCTGGCCGAGACAAGTCGGTCGAGCGTTCCCGGCTCCTCCGGCCAGTACGTGGTGATCAGTCGAATCGCGGCGGACCGCACATTCCCGTGGGGATCGGTCAACGAGCGGACTGCGACCTCAAAGGATGACGTGGCTTCGGGATCGGACTCGATGAGCAGGTGAAGCGCAGTCTCGCGGACCACAGAGTCGACGTCGCCCAAGGCCTGTCGGATCGCATCGCGAGACTCAACTGAGTTAGGCCACCTCGCCACTCGCACCTGAATATTGATCATGCGTGCCGCGAAATATGGGTGAACGCCGGCGGTCCGCAGGACCGACTGGACCTGCCGCTCGTCAGCCGCCGACACCAAGGCGAACCGGATCCGTGACCGGACGCACTCGCTGTTGTCTCGAATCCCGAGACGGAACAGGTCTGAGTAGTCATCGGTGACCGACGCAGGACGCGCCAGCCGCTCCGCGCCGAGCCGACGGTAGACGACGTCGGGGTGGCGCAGATCCGCCCTGCGCGCATCATCGAACGCCCAGTTGTCCTCAGCCCGGCATTGCAGCTCCCACGCAGCGGTGGCCACGTCCGAATCGTGGTCGTGGCGGGCGATCGCGAGTAAGGCCCGGATCCGGCTGTCGTGCGGCCAACCCGTCGCGAGACTGCGCAACGCCCAGACACGGAGGTTAGGCGCCGGATCACCCACGCAGTCGGCCAGCGCGTCGAACGTCAAGCCCTCGTCCGGCCAGGCTCCCCGCAGAGCCTCGACGACGGCTCGGCGAACGCTCTCCTCGGGATGGTGCATCGCCGCATGCAGGCTCATGAGGGTTTCGGGCATGTCACGCCACCGAAGACTGAGGGTGTCCCGGGCAACTAGGCGGGTAGCCCAGTCGCTGTCGTTGATCGCCGCGGTCGTGGCATGGTGGGTTGCCGGTGCTTCGGGTTCATTGAGGATCAACGACTCGAGCGCGAGCCGACGGATCTGGTCCGTAGGGTCGGTGAGTCCACGACGACGCGCTCCGCTCGTCTCGTCGTCGTCTGGCCAGGCCGCCAGCAGCGCGGCCAAGCCGAACAGGCGGATCTCCGGATCCAGGTCGCGCGACGACGTGGTGATCAGGCGTAGCGCGTCCGGAAACGCGTCGCGCCGTGCGCTGACGATTTCGTAGGCCGCCAGGCGTACGTCCGGATCGGGATCATCCGTCGCGGCCCGGACCGCCGACATCGCCGCTTCGTTAAGCCCGGACCGGACCGCGGCGCGCAGCTCCGCCTCGCGGATCGTCGAGCACCCAGCGGACGCCTCGGCCGGTCTGTTCCCCTCGACCGTCAGGGCACAGAGCAGCGTCGCGGCCCACCGCCGCGTCCAGACATCCGGATCCGTGGTGGCCGCCTCGACCACGGCGGCGCGATCGCTGGCGTTCTGCCCAAGGCTTGCCATCACGGTCGTCGCGGTGTACCGCACCGAGTCCGACGGATCGCGGCGACCTCGTCGCAGCGCCCGCCACGTTTCGGCATCGTCGGGCCAGCGTGCGGCAAGAGATTCCAGGGCCGCCCAGCGCAACTGCCAGGACTGGCACCGCGCGGCACGGTGCAGGATCCGCATCACCTCGGGACGATCTCCCCAGAACCGTGCCGCAACCTCCACGGCCTTCTGCCGGACCTTCTCGACGGCGTCCTCGCACAAGCGCAGCACGGCCGGCCGGAAGAGGGACAGCTGCGGTATCGCGCTGGACAGACTCCGCAGGGCGCTCAACCGAACGTCCGGGTCGGGATCAGCGATGGCGCGCTCCAGTGCTGCCCCGCTGAACTCGGCGGCCTCGGACACCAGGGCCTCAAGCGCGGCCCGCCGGGCGTCGGCGACCGGATCGTCAGCCACGATGAAGTCCAGGATGGCGATGTACTCCTTTGCCCGGCTGATCGGGTCGGCCCACGCGGTCAACGCCGCCACGCGAACGTCGCCGTCGTGATCGGTCCGCGCGAGCTTTAAGGCCTCCTCTACCTCCGGATCGTCGTGCCATCGTTGGGCCATAGCCCCGACCGCGGCACGCCGCACCTGGGGGTCGGCGTCGCGGATGGCCCCACAGACGGCGCGGCGGGACTCCGGGGTCTCCGGCCGCCAGCCGGCAAGCAACTCGACCGCCGTCTGCCGGACGTCCTCGTCGCTGTCCCGGGTGGCGGCGAGCACCCGGTCGAACACCACCGTCTCCCCCGCGAAACGGGCCACCATCAGGCGCAAGGCTGAGCGCCGCACCTCCCAATCTGGGTCGGAACAGGCCTGGAGCAGGTGCGCCATCGCCTCCTGTGGGTTCGCTTGGTCCGACGCCAAGGCGGTGACCGCGGCGTTCCGTACCGCCTGAGCGCCGTCGCCCTGCAGCGCCCGGATCACCGCCGGCCAGGCACCGTTCACCTTCGTGGCGTGCTGCGCCAAGGCCTCGACCGCCCGGCGGCGGACGTCCGCGTCGGCGTCCGTGGCGGCACGACGCATCAGATTAGGCGCGCGGTCATCGTCCGGCCAGTGGGTGCCCAGCAGGTCGAGACTCGTCCGGCGGACAGACGCGTCCTCGTCGGACAAACCCTCCACGATAAGGTGAACGGTCGCCGGATCATGTTTCCAGGACTGCGCAAGCCCCAGCAGAGCGGCCTCGCGCTGTTTCGGGATGCCGCTGCGAACCGTCCCGTGCAGCAGCTCGCGCACCTGGTCGTCCTTGGGGAACAACGCCGCCAGGAACCGCGCGCCGAGCTTCGCCGCGGGTGGAGCGGTAGCGTACCGCCCGGTCTGGACGAACCAGTCACGAAACGCGCAGCGTCCGGGCCAACCGGAGACGGCGCTCATCGCGGGGAGGACGGTCTTCTCCAGGTGCGTCTCGCGGACGTCGTCGCCAAACGACCGCTTCGGCGGCTCGAGCAGTTCGATGATCGCCTGCAGGGTGCGTTTAGCCGCACCCTCCGCAGCGTTCACGTTGCGGATCTCGGCGATGCACTGCGCGGCCAACGCCACCGCCGCGAGCGGTCGCCGGTCCAACATCGAGGAGCGAGAAGTGCCGGCGCTGGTGAGCAGACCATCGACGAGTCGGGCGGCCACCGTCGCATCGACCATGCCGGCGATCAGCCGGAGCACCTCGACCCAGGCCGGGTCCTCGCCGCGCGGCACGAACACCTGCTCGACCAGGTCATCCTCGGATAAGGTACGGGCCTTCTCGAATTGGTTGACGATGTCGCTGGCACTGAAGAACTCCAACAGCGCGCGATGGACGAAGCCGTACACGCCAGCGCCGTACCGGGCGAAGATGAAATTGCGCTCGCGCAGCTGCCGGACCATCGCGGTGCTGATCTTGGTCGCTTTCGTCGACTCGTACTGAAAACGCTTGATCAGATAGCCCTCAATGTCCTGAAGCAGGTCGGCCTCGGCCAGGCTGTTGCCGGCGAACCCATGACTGCCCTCCTGCATCCGGGTGGCAAGCTCGCGAAGGAGCTCCTTCTTGTCGTCCTCGCGGATGACATCCGCATCGATGTCTTCGTTGGCTAGATGCTTGTTGACGTCCCAGTGCTGCACGAGCACACCGGCCGCGTGGTCGTACACCTTCCCGCGTTCCCGGGGCAGCTCCTGATGCTTGCCGATGATCGCGAGGATGGTCAGCAGCAGCGGATTGCCAGCCAGTTCCCGAATCGGCGCGGAGTCCTCGATCGCCTGGGTGAGCCACTTCCGGCGCGTCTCGGCCGCGCCCTGGCGGTCGCGCAGGACAAGTCCGTACCAGCTGCGCAGGAAGGCGTCGATCTTGTCGGGCCCGAGGTCCTGCACGGTGTACTGCACGAAGCCCGCATCCCGGAGGACGCGCGGCTGGTAGCCGACCACCCGGGAGGTCACCACGACCCGGGTGACTGGGAACTGGGCGGCGAATCCCGCGATGCGGCGGGACACGGTCTCACGCAACCGCGGCTTGGAGATCTCGTCCAGGCCATCGAAGATGACCAACGCACGCCCGTCGTCACGCAGATAGGATTCGACCGTCGCCCACTCCATCCCCAGCCCGTCTGTGCGCTTGCGGTAGTCGAGGTAGCCGCTGAAAGTCTCGTACTCGCCGCAGTTCAGCACGTAGTCGCGCAGCTCTATCAGGATCGGCCGCCAGCCGTCGAGCGCGGCGAGAGCCGGCGGGGTACGCCCTTCGGCCAGGGCCAGCGCCAGGTACCGGACGAGCGTCGATTTGCCAGCGCCTGGGTCGCCGAGCAGTACGCAGGCCCGGGCGAGCGGCGCGGTCAGCGCGTCGAAGGCACCCAGCGCCGGCCGGCGCTGGTATGACTCGCGTGCCTGTTCCACCAGCTTCCTGTCTAGCCCGCGCGGCAGCTCCGAGCTGGTTGGGTCGGCCGCCTCCGCAAGCTTGCGCCGCAGTTCTTTGGGCAACTCGGCATCTGGCATGTCCTCCCGGACATCGGGTTCGACGAAGACGTCCCGCAACGCGATCTGCAGATGCTCATCGCGGTCCGGCGGGGTCAGCGCCTCAAGATCGAGACGGCGGTACTCCTGTATCAGGCGGTTGCAGTAGGCCTCCCACGCGGTGTCCGCACCCACGGTGATCCCGTGCCGGTCTTGCAAGTGTCGGTGCACCGCCACGGCGACCTTGCTACAGAGATCCTCCTTCGACGTGAAACTGCCGCACAGATGCGCGTTGCGGACGTGGGCGCGGAACGCCTCAATCTGTGTAGAGTCCCTGTCCTTGTACGTGGCCGAGTGCGGCCACGGCGCCTCGTCGTCAAGCACAAAGATCAGCCGGGGGATGCCGGCCTCACCCGCCGCGCGATACTCCAGTTCAGTGATCGAGGCATTCCCGCCGGCCGGTACGAACCCGTACCGCCAAGCCAAGATGCCGAGGTAGATGTCGACCGACCGCACGTCGTGCAGGCATCGGTCGACTGGCCGCTCCTCGCCCGCCGTGTACGTCTCCATGGCGATGTCCTCCAGGCCCATCTGCCGCAGGGCGATCCGAATCTCACCACGGCAACCCTTGAGATCCTGGTAAGTCGAGGAGACGTAAACCCGGGAAGGGCGTGCTGAGGTCGCTTCGGCGCGCGGTGCGGGCATCGTGCGGTTCCTGCGGGACAGCGACCTGTCGGAAGAACTCATGCGGGGCACCCTCGGCATGCTCGGAGTACTCAGAGTAAGCGAAGCTTAATTCAGCGCTTTCGCGCGACCAGCAGACCGCTTGGGCGGTGTTGCGTTGGCTGTGTCGTTAAAGAAGCTACCATGAGACGCCAAAGACGCTGTTTCTGCTGGTCAACGAGGCAGAGCAAGCGAGTCTTCGACTGATTCCCTACCTCATTCATGATCAGTTAACGGGTCACTGAACAGCGGAAATGTCTTCAATTGGCGCCTCGTAGCAGCTTCCTTAACAACACCCCGACCTCAACGTCGTCGAACCCGACCATAGCTGGATCCATCCCCGCTTCGGCAGCCAGCGTCTGGACCACAGCCTCGTCGGCATCGGGGTAGGAGAGATCCGAGCGTGCGCTTATGACCACAGCACCCGAAGCGACGGCCTCAGCGATCACGCCGCCTTGCTGACCACCATCGGCCTGCGCGCCGACCGTGCGACCACGAACGGCCATCGCCCGTGGTGAACGCCAGCCGTTTGTGGTGATCTGTCAGCTGACCAACGCCGGGGTGCCCAAGCGGATCGGCCTCGATCCGCATGTCCTGATCGGCGGCCAACACGAACCAGAATGACACGTCCGTGTGGCCGTGCTCGCCCCGTGTCTTCGTCACGGTCAGGAACAGTGGCTGCTCCCCGAACCGCGGGTGGAACTCGCCGTTGATCTGCAGTTCTTCGGCGGCCTCCCGCAGTACCGTGGTGCGTGGGTCCTCGCCGTCGTCGACGTGGCCGCCGGGGAACAGCCACAAACCCGCTTTCACATGGTCGACCAGCAGGACCGAACGTCGTGCCTCGTCGAATAAGGCGAAGTAGACGCACAGGTGCTTATCGGGCGTTGCCGGGCGGGCGATGCGGAACAGCGGCGCGCCCGAGTTGACCCACTGCAACGTGGTGGCCTTGTCCTGCGCCTCACGCTCATCGAGCGGCACGACACCTGCCACCGTCATCGTCGACGCCCTCCACAACGAGAAGCCGCTGCTCGCAGCAACGACATCTGCCGACGCCCGAGGGCGCGCGGCGGACCCTAGCAGCGACCTCGCCCCAACCCGTGGGGCGCTGTCAACGTGGGTGGTGGGTCGCGGCGGCCAGCGCGGTTCAACCGACAGGACTCTCAGCGCCAGCGCGGCGCCCGGTGCGCTGCCCGGCGGCTTAGGTGAGGTCGTCGAACTCGCCGGCTTTGACTCCCTTGATCCAGGCGTTCATCTCGGCGCGGGTGAACAGGACCACTTCCGCGTCCGGGTCGTTGCTGTTGCGTACCGCGATCCGGCCGTCGTCCAGCAGCGCGACCTCGACGCAGGCGCCGCCGCCGGTGCTGAAGCTGGACTTGCGCCACGCGGCTGTCGATAGGTCAGTCATGAGTGCCGCCTTTTCTCCGGTACTCGTCCAGTATCCCGGCGAGCAGCTCAGCGGAGTCGGCCGCATCCAGTGCTGATTCACGCAGGTCATCGAACATGTTGACCATCGAGGCGACATCGCCTAGATCACTGATCAAGTACCCGCCGAATGGCCCGTCGAAGTAACCCAGCGGTGGGTCAGCTATAGCGTCGGCGAAGTGCAGCACGGTGAAGTTGCTCGCGAAACCGGCATGCTGCCACATGCTGGCGGGCAACACCTGGATGGTGATGTTGTCCGCGCCGGTGGCCGCCATGAGGCGTTCGAGCTGGACCATCATCACCGCAGGCCCGCCCACCTCCAGCCGTAGCGCGGCCTCGCTCAGCACCGCGTGCAACCGCAGCGGATCAGGGCCGGTCAGCCGCTGCTGGCGCTGCATCCGGGCGGCCACCCACCGGTCCACCGCATCCGGTGCGACCACGTAGGGAGCCGTGAGGTGCGTCGCCCGCGCGTAGTCCTCGGTCTACAGCAGCCCATCAATGATCACCGGTTGGAAACTGGTCTCGGTTACCGCGTCCTCCTCGAAACTGACGAACGGCCGCAGCCAGTCGGGCAGCCCGTAGACCACCCACTGCCCGGCTCCCCCGCCGGCCTCTTCGCGTAGTTGCTCCAGGGCCTTGCGCACCTCGAGCGGCGCGCGGAGCTCGGCCAGCAGGCACACCAGGTCCGATTTGCTGATTTTGGTCTTGCCGCGCTCCCAGTTGACCAAGGTGGCGTGGCTGCGACCGATCGCCGCGCCGACGTCGGTCTGAGTGCGGCCCGCCGTCTCGCGCAGCCGCCGCAACTCCGCACCCAACCGACGCAGCGGTGCCGACGCGCCAGCCATGCCGAGTACCTCCGTCCACAAGCACCGGAACAGCGATCTTATATATACGATCTTTATATCAAAACTCACTCGATCGGCATCCAAAGACCTTTTATGTCAAGGACTAGCGTTCATTCACAACGTCAAAGATCGAAGCGACCAGGTTGGGAACACACCCATGACCACGCCCCAGGAGACTCCGGCTGCCCCGCCGCAGCTGTGCACCGAGCCGGACTTCGCCGCGCTGCTGGAACGGTTCGTCGCCGATGTCGCCCCGCGCCTGTTCGCGCTGGTCGAGGAGGCGGACGAGCGGCTGGACGCGCGCATCATCGCGTGGGGCATGGAGTTCACAGACCGCGCCGAGCTGGTCTGGGTGGGCCGGCCGATCCGCGGCCGCTTCAGCTGCGCCGAGCGCGTCCGCGAGGTGTTCTCGTTCTCCCACCACGGAACGCTGCACCTGATCTGGTTCAATCCCGCTGCCGCCACCCACCGCGACCAAGTCGCTTGATCAGTACATTGAGAAACCCGCCTCGCGCAGTCGGGGTGGACCCGGGAGGATCTCCCTATGCGCGTCGCGATCGCTGGGTCCTCGGGCCTGATCGGCACTGCCCTGGTCTCGCTGCTCCGCCAAGCCGGCCACGAGGTCATCCGGCTGGTGCGTAGCCGACCGCGCGGTCCTGACGAGCGCGCCTGGGATCCCTCGGCGGCGACCATAGCCGCCGGCACCCTGGAGGGCACCGACGCCGTGGTGAATCTGTGTGGCTCGGCGATGGCCAGCCGGCGCTGGTCTGGGGAGGTCAAGCAGGCCATCAGAGACAGCCGGATCGGCCCCACCGAAGTCCTGGCCGCAGCCGTCGCCGAACACCGGGTTCCGATTCTGGTGAACGCCTCTGCGGTCGGCTACTACGGTGACACCGGCAACCGCGAGGTCGACGAAACCGCCCCGGCGGGCTCCGGGTTTCTCGCCCAGGTCTGCCGGGACTGGGAAGCGGCCACAGCGGCCGCCCAGCGGGCCGGGGCCCGGGTGGTACGGGTGCGCACCGGACTGGTGATCTCCCGCTTCGGCGGGTTGCTGGGTCAGCTCAAGCCCCTGTTCGCCCTCGGGCTGGGCGGCCGGCTGGGCAGTGGAGAGCAGTACATGCCGTGGATCTCGCTGGACGACGAGGTGGGCGCGATCCGTTTCGCCCTCGAACACGACGAGGTGTCCGGCCCGGTCAATCTCAGCGGTCCGCTCCCGGTGACCAATGCCGAGTTCACCGCGGCGGTGGGCAAGGCGATGCACCGCCCGACGCCGCTGGGGGTGCCTGGCTTCGCGCTGCGCCTGATACTCGGCACCGAACTGGTCGATGAGATGATGCTGGCCGGGCAGCGCGCGGAACCTGCGGTGCTGCGCAAGCACGGCTACCCCTTCCAGCACGCGACGCTGTCGGCAGCGCTGGCTGCGGCTCTGGGGTAGCCGGCGTAATCTCAGGCCCGTGACGGTCACCATCGGCTCATGCCGGGCCAGCACGGCGCCGGTCGAGGTCCGCTGGCTGGGCCTCGTCGACTACACGCAAGCCTGGGCGCTGCAACGACAGCTGACGACCGCCCGCGCCGACGGCACCGGGCCCGACATGCTGCTGCTGCTCGAGCACCCCTCGGTGTACACCGCAGGCCGGCGGACCACGCTGGCCGAGCGGCCGGACGAGGGCACGCCGGTGATCGACGTCGACCGTGGGGGAAAGATCACCTGGCACGGGCCGGGCCAGCTCGTCGGCTATCCCATCCTTGCCCTGGCCGAACCAATCGACGTCATCGACTACGTGCGGCGCCTGGAGCAGGCCTTGATCACCGTGTGTGCTGAGCTGGGCCTGGACCCCGGACGGATCTCGGGGCGGTCCGGGGTGTGGCTGGCGGCTGACCCCGCTGCTGGCCGTCCCGAACGCAAGATCGCCGCGATCGGGGTTCGGATCAGCCGCGGGGTGACCATGCACGGGTTCGCGCTGAACTGCCAGCCCGACCTCGCCGCGTTCGACCGGATCGTTCCGTGCGGGATCACTGACGCTGGCGTGACGTCGCTGAGCGCCGAGCTGGGCCGGCCGGTCTCCGTGGCGCAGGTGCGCCCCGCGGTGCAGCGCGCCGTCCTCGACGCCCTGGATGGCACCGTGGCGCTGCACCTGCATTCCCCCCTGGCCAGGGCCCCGGGAGCTGGAGCTGACCGGGGCAGGCCCGACCCCGGGTAGAGTGACGCCCGTGAGCATGGCCCCCTCAGGATGTGACGCTGGCGGTCGCAAACTGCTGCGTCTGGAAGTCCGCAACAGCCGAACCCCCATCGAACGCAAGCCGCCGTGGATCCGGGTCCGCGCCACGATGGGGCCGTCGTTTCGCGAGCTCAAAGGCCTGGTGCGGCGGGAGGGGTTGCACACGGTCTGTGAGGCAGCGGGGTGCCCCAACATTTATGAGTGCTGGGAAGACCGCGAGGCCACCTTCCTCATCGGCGGTGAGCGGTGTACCCGGCGCTGCGACTTCTGCCAGATCGACACCGGCCGTCCCGCCCCGCTGGACCGCGACGAGCCACGCCGGGTCGCCGAATCGGTGGCCGCGATGGGACTGCGTTACTCGACAGTCACCGGGGTGGCCCGTGATGACCTGCCCGACGGCGGCGCTTGGCTCTACGCCGAGACCGTCCGGCAGATCCACCTGCTCAACCCCGGCACCGGGGTGGAGCTGCTCATCCCCGACTTCACCGCTCACCCTGAGCGGCTGCGCACGGTGTTCGACGCCGCGCCTGAGGTCCTGGCGCACAACCTGGAGACAGTGCCACGGATCTTCGCCAGGATCCGGCCGGCGTTCCGGTATGACCGGTCGCTGGATGTGCTGCGGACGGCCCATGACGCGGGGCTGATCACCAAGTCCAACCTCATGCTCGGCCTGGGTGAGCAACCGGCGGAGGTCACCGCCACGATGGCCGACCTGCGTGCCGCGGGATGCCAGCTGCTCACCCTCACCCAGTACCTCCGGCCCTCGGTGCGCCACCACCCCGTGCAGCGGTGGGTCCCGCCGGAGGAGTTCGCCGAGTATGCCCACGCCGCCGAGCTGATGGGTTTCGCCGCCGTGTTGGCTGGGCCGCTCATCCGATCGTCCTACCGGGCCGGCCGGCTCTACGCCCAAGCCCTCGCACACCGCTGAGCACGGCCGCCGCCAGTTGCTGATCTGCCCGTATCCTGTGAGCCATGCCCACTAAGCCGCCCGCCAAGCCCGCCTCTGGGGCTAAGGACAAGGAAGCGGCGAAGGCCGCCAAGCAGCAGCGCCGCGCCGCGGCCAAACAGCGCCGGGCGCAGATCCTTGAGGCCTTTACCATCCAGCGCCGCGAGGACAAGGCTCTGCTGCCATTGATGATCGGCGTGTTCCTGGCCATCACCGGGCTGGGGTTCGGGGCGGGCTGGTTGGTCAACCAGCAGTGGGTAGCCCTGCCGCTGGCCATCACGCTCGGCGGACTCGGCGCAATACTGATCTTCGGACGACGGGTGCAACGCAACGTTTTCAGCAAGACCGAGGGCCAGCCCGGTGCCGCCGCCTGGGCGCTGGAAAACATGCGCGGCGGGTGGAAGGTGACGCCCGCCGTAGCGGGTACTACGCAACTGGACGCCGTGCACCGAGTCATCGGGCGGCCCGGGGTGGTGCTGGTCGCCGAGGGTGCTCCGCATCGGCTCAAGCCCCTGCTGGCCCAGGAGAAAAAGCGGGTATCCCGGCTGATCGGGGACGTTCCGATCTACGATGTCACGGTGGGTAACGGCGAAGGCCAGGTGCCGCTGGCCAAACTGCCCCGGCACCTGGCCAAGCTACCGCGCAACGTCAGCAAGGAACAGATCAGCGGGCTGGAAAACAAGCTGACCATTCTTGCCAGTCGCAGTGCCGCGATGCCCAAAGGTCCGCCGCCATCGGGGGTCAAGATGCGCAACGTGCAGCGCGCCGTGCGCCGACGCTGAACGCACACGGCGAAGACTCAGTGGGTTCGCAACCTCAGTGGGTTCGCAACACGATGGTCCCGGCCGCGAGGTCGTGCAGGCCGCGACCATCGGTGTTGTACACCACCGGAGGGATCAGCAAGCACAGCAGCACAGTGCGGATCACCGCAGCACTGAAGCCGGCCCGACGCCCGTCGAGCAACGCCACCCGTAGCCCCGCTACGGCATGCCCGACGGTGCGACCAGCAATCCCGATGGAGAGCACGGTGATTGCCGCGAACAGCGCCAAGGCCGAGAACGCCGGGTTTTTCGTGAGGAGCTGGGCCGCCACCGAGCACGGCAACCAATCGATCACGATGGCCAGGACGCGGCGGCCAAAACCGGCAGCGGAACCTACTCCGTGCTCGGGCAACCCGAGCCGCTGACCAGGGTAGTCCTGCCGGCCACTACCGCCAGGGGGGTGCTCGGAAGGGCCGGTCCGCCAGGTTTGGGTCCACCTGCTCACGCGGCTAGGGTATGCCGCCGACGGACTAGCCTCCTGCCCCACCATCCTCGTAACCTTGGCAAAACACCCAGGTGACGGTCGGGCAATGCCGCCCTCTTAGGGTCGCCGCAGCGAACTGACCGATCACGCTGGACCGCAGCACAGCCCACGAAGGAGCAAACGACGGTGTTCTCCAACTCCGATGAGGTCCTGCGCTTCATCGCCGACAAGGGTGTCGAGTTCATCGACGTCCGCTTCTGCGATGTACCGGGCGTCATGCAGCATTTCACAGTCCCGGCCGCTTATTTCGACGCCGACGTCATCGAGGAAGGCCTAGCCTTCGACGGCTCGTCGGTGCGCGGGTTCCAGTCCATCCACGAGTCGGACATGCTGCTGCTGCCCGACCCCGCGACGTCGCGCATCGATCCGTTCCGAGCCCAGAAGACGTTGAATATCAACTTCTTCGTGCATGACCCGTTCACTCGGGAGCCCTATAGCCGCGATCCCCGCAACGTGGCCCGCAAGGCTGAGGAGTTCCTGGCCTCGACCGGCATCGCCGACACCGCGTACTTCGGTCCTGAGGCCGAGTTCTACTGCTTTGACTCGGTGCGCTTCGACACCACACCCAACAGCGCGTTTCACGAGATCGACTCGGTGGCCGGCTGGTGGAACACCGGCGCCGAAGAGGACGGCCGTAACCAGGGCTACAAGGTCAACTACAAGAGCGGCTACTTCCCCGTGCCGCCCACCGACCATTTCGCTGACCTGCGCAACGCGATGGTCACGAACCTCATCGGGTGCGGCTTCACGGTGGAGAAGGCGCACCACGAGGTGGGTACCGCAGGACAGGCGGAGATCAACTATAAGTACAACACCTTGCTGCACGCGGCCGATGACCTACAGCTCTACAAATATATCGTGAAGAATACCGCGTGGGCAGCCGGGCGGACTGTGACGTTCATGCCCAAGCCGCTGTTCGGGGACAACGGCTCCGGCATGCACACTCACCAGTCGCTGTGGACGGACGGTAGACCGCTGTTCCACGACGAGACCGGGTACGGTGGGCTGTCTGACATCGGCCGGCATTACATCGGCGGTCTCCTGCACCACGCGCCGTCGCTGTTGGCGTTCACCAACCCGACCGTGAACTCCTACCACCGCTTGGTGCCCGGGTACGAAGCTCCGGTGAACCTGGTGTACTCGCAGCGCAACCGGTCGGCCTGCATCCGTATCCCGATCACTGGTAACAACCCGAAGGCCAAGCGCATCGAGTTCCGGTGCCCGGACGCCTCGGGCAATCCCTACCTGTCCTTCGCCGCGATGATGATGGCGGGGCTGGACGGGATCAAGAATGCCTATGAGCCCGCCGCGCCGATCGACAAGGATCTCTACGAGCTGCCGCCCGAGGAGGCCAAGAATGTCGCGCAGGTGCCGGCCAGCCTGAACGCGGTCATCGACCGCCTCGAGGCCGACCACGATTACCTGCTGGAAGGTGGCGTCTTCACGCCAGATTTGATCGAGACCTGGATCGCGCTCAAGCGCGAAACCGAGATCGACCCTCTGCGCCTGCGCCCGCACCCCTACGAGTTCGCCCTCTACTACGACGTGTGATCGCCACGGTTCCCTGACGCGATGTCGGCTCGGGGACCCATGATCAGACCATCGGAGGCCCCGGGGTCGTTCCTGCTGGGAACCACCTCAGGGGCCCCGGCGGGGGAAAACGACGATGCTCACGACATGGGGCTATGGCGGGTAGACGGGTCCTCAGTGGGTGTGCTCGACGGGCACATCGAGGGCGCGGATCGCTTCGAAGAGCTGATCCGGGGTCCAATCCGCTTCGACATCGTCAAGCAAGGCGGCTGCTTGGTCCAGGGTGAGGCTAGCCATCCGAGTGCCGTCACCGATCTGGATGAAGTAGCTAATAAAGGTTGGACGCCCTGCGCCGGCGGGAATCGTCTCGGGGCTCATCTCCTCGGACTGGACCGTGGCCTTGACTCCCTGGCAGGCGCTGGCGTTGAGGCGTTCCTCGATCGCGGCGGCGATCCTCCGGGCATCGTCTCTAAGCATTGGACTATCTCCTTGCCGGGTCGCTACGAACACGGTGCCTGAGCGTCTTCGACGTGCCAGCGGTGTCTCATCGCTGAGCGAGCAGCCGGTTGCACGCCCCGTCATCGTAGGACGAGAAGAACGCGTGGAGATCCGAAAACATCTGCTCGAACGACGTGGCCGCGAACAGCACCGGCTGGTAGTGCGTGATGTCGTACTCCTGCGTCACCATGGCGAGAAGATCCCATCCCCGGATCTCGGCATCGCGGAAGGCCTCGATCTCACCGTAGGAGGACAGGAGGCCGGCACCGTAGGCCTTCACCGCGCCGTTCTCGTGGAGTACGCCGAACTCGAGGGTGAACCAGAAGACGCGGCTGAAAACATCGAGTGAGACGTCGGTCCTCGCGCGCAGCGACGCCTGGCCAGCTAGCTCGTACAGTTCCGCGAACCTCAGGCTGGCCAGCATGTTGGCGTGCCCGATGATCTCGTGGACGATATCCGGCTCTGGGGTGTAGAAGGGCACCGAGTGGTGACGGATGTACTGCGTGGAGAGAAACATCCGCTCCGCGAGCGCCCCGTAGAAAGCTCGGGTCGGCACGAGGCCAGGCACCGGGTTGATGTGGAAGCCGGTAAGGCCATAAACCCGCTCATCGACCTCCCGTAGCTGCGGAACACGCTCGGTTGGCAGGACGAGTCGGGCCGCGCCGGCGAGGTACTCAGCGCAGGCGTACGTCTGGTGCTTGCGGGCGAGCTCGGCGGACACCACCCGCCAGACTTCGTCCTCCTGGGGGGTGTAGGTGACGTCCGGGATCGGATCGCCGCGACGATAGGCGGCGGCGACCTCGGAGATCCGGGCCCGGCGCTCGCGATACGCCGGGTCGCTGAAGCCAGGGTGATCTTGAGGAAGCTCAAATCGCGGGGGTGCGCTGGACGAGACCATAAAGACAGCCTCCGCCTGCAGGCTTGGTCGTTCAACACTCCAGAATACTCGCCAAGCAAGAGCGGCTACCGCCGCCCAGCCTGGTGCGTCTGAGGCGGACGAGGTAGGCAAAGGTGCGACGCCGTCGGCACGCTCACCGGTCCGACCAACGCGGAAGGCATCGCCGTCAGCTGAGCTGGACGTGCCGGGCGTCGGAGCGTCGACAGCCGCCATCCCCATCCCCGACAAGGATCCGGGCCTGAGGCGGCGGCTGTCGGCTCCCTCCTTGACATCGGTCGACACACTCTGTCACCATGATTATTCGTGACGAACGAATACATACGGCGGTTCTCCGGGGCCAGTGGAGGTCGAATATGATCGCTGTTGACGGTCGGCACGATCGAGTTGGCAGCGGTCGAGTTGGCAGCGAATGGCCCGGGACGTTGCGCCGCAGCGCGCCAGAAGCACGCCGGCAGTGGGTAGTACCTACCTGGGAGCGGCTGGAGACTCCCATGGAAGTCACGATGTACGTAGCCCGGCGTTAGCATTAATCAGCTCAGCTGAGATGCTCGTTCGTATCCTGGGTTCTGCGGCCGGCGGTGGAGTACCGCAATGGAACTGCGGGTGCCCCGTGTGTTCCGCTGCTCGGTCAGGGTCACGTCCCGTGGCGCCGCGACGGTCGTCCACCATCGCCGTCGGTGACGGTGGAGGGCAGTGGTTTCTCGGGAACGCTGGCCCGGAACTCGATAGTGCACTGCGCGAGTGCGCCCCGCTGTGGCCTGAGCCTGACGATTCCACGGCACCCATACACGGCGTGTTCCTCACTGATGCCGAACTCGACCACACGCTGGGTTTGCTGTCGCTTCGTCAGGCCACTGAGCTACACGTGTATGGCACCGCGGCGGTGCGCATCCTGCTTTCCCAGTGCGGGCTGCTACCGACGTTGGAAAGCTACACGGTGGTGCGTTGGCACGAAGTTCGGCCAGGCGAGCCCTTCGCGCTGCAATACCGCCACGGTCTGGCTTCGCCGGTATGGTGTGAGGCACTTGATGCCACCACCGGTCGGTTGCCCCGTTACGCCCGCGGCTGCGGTCCGAGGTCCGGTGTTGTCATCGGTTACCGGATCACCGACGAGCGCACCGCCCGCTCCGCGGTGTTTCTGCCCTGCGTAGCGACGCTTGACGAAAGCCTTCTCCAGCAGCTCAGCGGGGCAGATCTGGTGCTGGTGGACGGCACGTTCTGGACTGACGACGAGCTGCGCCGGCACGGGCGCGGCGCCGCCACAGCTCAGTCGATGGGCCACCTGCCGGTCAACGGGGCGCATGGGAGCCTCCGGCTGCTTCGCCAGCGGACTGACGCGCCCATCGTGTACACCCACCTCAACAACACCAATCCGATTCTCTTCGAAGACGCGCCCGAACGAGCGTGCCTTATCAACGCTGGCGCGAGCATTGCACAGGATGGCGCCGAATACGAACTGTAGAGCAGGGGGACAGATGGACGAAAACCGGCCGGCGTTGAGTCGCGCCGAGTTCGAGGGCATGTTGCGCGCCGCGGAGCGCAGCTACTGGGACAAGCACCCTTTTCATCAACGGATGGACGCCGGTGAGCTCGATCCAGCTCAGCTGCGGGCGTGGGTTGCTAACCGGTGGTATTACCAGCGAAGTTTGCCGCAAAAAGACGCCGCTATCATCGCGAACTGCCCACTGCCGCAGATCCGTCGACGCTGGCTGCCGCGAATCGCATACCACGACGGCACCGCGGACGGCGACGGCGGCTGCGCCCGGTGGCTCGTGTTAGCGGACGCGGTCGGATTGAGCCGGGCGGAGGTGACCGACGAGCGGTATGTGCTACCTGGGGTGCGCTTCGCGGTGGATTCTTACCTCACGTTCGCCCGGACCCGGCCATGGATCGAGAGCATCGCGTCGTCGTTGACTGAGCTGTTCGCCCCCCAGGCAATGGCTACCCGGACAGCCGCCTTGAGACGACACTACCCGTGGCTTGACCACGACGCGCTGGCGTACTTTGACTCCCGCATCGGCCAAGCCCGGGAAGAATGTGCCGACGCGCTGGATATCGTGTTGTCACACTGTACGTCACGGCAAAGCCAGGACGCCGCGGTACGTGCCCTGGAGTTTAAAACTGACGTGCTGTGGAGCATGCTCGACGCCATCGAGCATTCGCTGCAGCAGCGTCGGTGACAGCGGTGTTGTCGCTCACCGACCGGCCAGCGCTGCGCCGCGGGGTACGCCCCGGGGCCGACCCGCTCACCGGTGAGACAGTCCTGCTATTCCCCGAGGGTGTGCTGATCCTGAATGAGACGGCGGCCGCCGTCATCCAGCACTGTGACGGCAACCGCAGCGTGCAGGAGGTGGTGCGGGCCGTTGGCGAGGTGTACGACGAGGTCGTGCTCGAGGACGTCCTGTCGCTGCTCCGGGACTTGATCACACAGAAGTTACTGGTGAGCACCCGTGGATAGGCCACTGGGCCTGCTCGCCGAGCTGACCTACAAGTGCCCGCTGCACTGCCCGTACTGTTCCAATCCCGTCGCGGTTCCCGACGCGGCGGAGTTGGCCCTGCCTGAGTGGTACCGCGTGCTGGAGGAAGCTCGAACGCTGGGCGTGCTGCAGGTTCACCTCACCGGAGGTGAGCCGCTGGCCCGGTCTGACCTCACTCCACTCATCGTGCGGGCCCGCAGCCTGGGTTTCTACGTCAATCTGGTCACCAGCGGGGTGGGCCTAGACGAGCAGCGGGCACGTGAGCTCGCCCAGGCCGGGCTCGATCACGTTCAGCTCAGTCTGCAAGACGCTGACCGTACGGCAGCCGAGGAGGTGGCGGGGGCCCGCGTCGTTGACCGCAAGATGGCCGCAGCTCGCACGGTCACCGCGCTGGGGCTGCCGCTGACGATCAACGTCGTGCTCCATCGCGGAAACATCGGTCGGATCGGGCCGATCGCCGAGCTTGCCGCCGCACTCGGGGCGGATCGGCTCGAGCTCGCGCACACCCAGTACTACGGCTGGGGGTTGCTCAACCGGTCCGCGTTACTGCCGACCAGTGACCAGGTCGCTGCCGCCGAGCAGGCTCTCGCGCAGGCGCGGGCGACCTATGGCACCACTCTTGAGATCCTTTATGTCGTCGCCGACTATCACGAGCCTTACCCGAAGCCGTGCATGCACGGCTGGGGACGGCGGCACATCGTCATCGCCCCTGACGGACGAGCATTGCCCTGCCCGGCAGCAGCGCAGATCGTCGGACTCGGCATCGACAACGTGCGCGAGCGCTCCCTGAGCGCAATCTGGCACCACTCCCCCGCCTTCACTCAGTTCCGCGGATACGAATGGATGGCAGAGCCATGCCGCAGCTGCCCGCGCAAGGAAATCGACTTCGGTGGCTGCCGTTGCCAGGCCTTCCAGTTCACCGGGGACGCCGCCCGGGCGGACCCGGTGTGCCAGCTCTCCCCGGACCATCACCTCCTGGAAGCGGCCCGGCGTGTCGCCGGACCGCCGCACCAGCCGTGGCGTCCCCGGATGAATCCGCCGGTGGGGTGAGGGTCACCGAACGTGACCAGCCGCTTTGTGGGTGCAGGTGGGCCAGGTTTGTCGCCACGTCACGATGGGTATCAACCGATCAGCCCGATGGATCGACCAGCGAGGATGGTGTGGGCGATGACGGACACCCGACGACTTCCGAAACCGGTCGCTCACGAATGGGACTGGCAACTCGACGGCTCGTGCCAGGGGTTGAACAGCAGCATTTTCTTCCATCCGGACGGCGAACGTGGTTCTGCACGCGTCCGGCGCGCCGCCCGGGCTAAGGCGATTTGCCAGCGCTGCCCCGTGATGGAACAGTGCCGCCGCTACGCGCTGGCGGCGCGGGAACCGTATGGGATCTGGGGAGGCCTGACCGAGGAGGAACGCCGAGAACTCTGGACCGAGCGACCCCAGCTGCTAGTGAGCTAACAACCAGCCGCTCTCCGCTCCATCGGCCCATCCCGCGCCAGGTCGCTCGATAACCTGGTGGACGCCGAGGCAACCGGCTCGGCACCGGTCGCGGTCGCCGACGTGGCCAACGCCGAACCCGGCCAGGAGGGGCGCATGGAGCACGTGGTAATCATCGGCGCTGGGCTGGGCGGCCTGCGTACCGTGGAGTTCCTGCGCGCGGCGGGGTTTGCCGGCCGGATCGGCCTCGTGGGAGACGAGCCGCACGAACCCTATGATCGGCCGCCGCTGTCCAAGCAGATCCTCGCCGGGCAGTGGCCCGAGGAACGGGCCGTGCTCCACCGCGGCGGGCTGGCTGAGCTCGACATTTCGGTGTACCTGGGCCGCTCCGCGCTCGGCGTCGAGCGCACCGCCGTGGAGCTGGACGACGGCACCCGGCTCCGCTACGACGCCCTGGTCGTGGCCACCGGGGTACGGCCGCGGCGACTACCCGGCCAGCCCGACCACCCGGGATGGCACATCCTGCGCACGCTGGAGGACTGCCGCAGGCTGCGGAACTCGATCTCCCGGTCCCGCTCCCTGCTGGTGGTGGGGGCCGGCTTCATCGGTGCCGAGGTCGCTGCTACTGCCCGCACCGCCGGCTTAGAGGTGACCATGCTGGAGGCGCTGCCAACGCCGTTTGCCCGAGTTCTCGGCGAGCAGATGGGTCAGCTGTGCGCGCAGCTGCAGACCAGCCACGGGGTCACGGTGCGCTGCGGGGTGCGGCTGGAGGGCTTCCTGGACACGAGCCCAGACAGGAACGGGACGGGCCACGGCGGGATCGCCGTCCGGCTGAGCGACGGCAGCATCGTGCGGGCCGACTGTGGCGTGGTTGGAGTGGGCACGGTGGTCGAGGGCGGGTGGCTCACCGGGCTGGGCGTGGGCACCGATGGTGGCCTGCTCTGTGACGCCACCGGCCTGGTGGAGGGCACCGACAACGTCTATGCGGTGGGCGACATCGCCGCGTGGCGGCATCCCACGGTCGGCGACCGGCCACGCATCGAGCACTGGACTTCAGCCGCCGAGCAGGCCGCCGTCGTCGCCCAGCGAATTGCCGGCAAGCAGATTACTCGCCACGCCGACGTCGTGCCGTATTTCTGGTCTGATCAGTACGGGCTGACCCTGCAGCTGATTGGGCGCGCTGATCTGGCCACCTCCGTCGAGGTGCTGCATGACCCCGGTGTGATCAAGGGAACCGTAGCGGGCTACTTCGCGGATGGCACTCTCGTCGCCGTGCTGGCTTTCCACGCGCCCCGGCTCCTCAACCGGTACCGCAGGCTGGTGGCCGCAGGCGCCAGCACACACGAGGTCTGGTCCACCGCAGCCGAGCTCACCTCCCGGTAAGCCGGGGACGCCCACACTGGGCGATCAAGCCTGCCGTTGCTGGACCGCTTCGGCGGCGAGTTCGGCCGCGAGGGCTTCGATGCCCGACTGGGTGCTCAGCGGCACCTCCTCCAGGAAAAGCAGGATCACAAAACCAACGAACATCGCCCCGGCGACGACGAGGAACACCCCATTCATCGCGGCGGAGAAGCCCACCAGGAACGGCCGAGCCAGTTGGGGGTCAATGTGCTGCAGAAACGAGGAGTCCTGCAGCACGCCGCCGACATTGCCGGCGGATCCGCCAGCCCCGTCGGCCCGGACGATTTGTCGGACGATGTCGTTGGCGGGGTTGGCGCGCACGGCCGGGTTGGCGAGGGCGGACTGGAACTCCGGCGTGCGGGCGATGGTGCGGAACGCGCCGAGAATCTTGTTTCCGGCGGTGGAGAAGAGTATCGACAGGAACGCCGCCACACCCAAGGTGCCGCCCATCTGCCGAAAGAACGTGGCCGAGGCGGTGGCCACCCCCATGTCCCGAGCCGGCACCGCATTCTGCGCCGCCATAATGAGTATCTGTAGGCACCCGCCCAGCCCGAGGCCGAACAGCGCCATGTAGATGTCGATTTCCCACAGCGAGGTGTCGACTCCCAGCCGGAAGCTCAGCAGCAGCAGTGCGGCAGTCAGCACCGCCGTGCCCAGCACGGGAAAGATCTTGTACCGGCCGGTGCGGGAGGTCAGTTGCCCGGAGGTCACCGAGCCGACGGTGATTCCGGCCATCAGCGGCAGCAGCAGTAGTCCGGCCTTCGTGGGTGAGGTGCCTTTGACGATCTGCAGGTACAGCGGAATGAGCGCCAAGCCGCCGAACATGCCCATACCGATGATCAGGCACCCGGCTGAGGTCACGCTGAATACACCGTTGCGGAACAGTCGCAGCGGAAGCAATGCCTCCTCGCCGATCCGTCGTTCGGCGAGGATAAACCCGAGGAGGCCAGCCGCGGCGACCCCGTAACAGACGAGCGTTCGGGGCGAATCCCAGCCCCAGTCCCGCCCTTGTTCAGCAACCACGAGTATGGGGACGACCGCGACGGCCAGGGCCAGCGCACCGGGCCAGTCAATGCGGTGTTCGCGGCGGGTGTGCGGGAGGTTGAGCACTCTGGTCACGACGATCAGGGCGGCGGCGGCGACCGGGACGTTGACCAGGAACACCCACCGCCATCCAGCAATCCCGAGGATCGAGTCGATCCCGGCGAACGCACCACCGACCAGCGGGCCGATCACGCTGGCGGTGCCGAATACCGCCAGGATGTAGCCTTGGTAATGAGCGCGTTCCCGCGGCGGAACGATATCACCGATGATCGCAAGCGCCAGCGACATCAGTCCACCGGCTCCCAGCCCTTGCACGGCACGAAAAACGGCCAGCTCATACATTGACGCGGAAATCGTGCACAACACCGATCCGACGATGAAGACCGAGATGGCGGTAAGGAAGAAAGGCTTGCGCCCGTAGAGGTCAGATAACTTGCCATACAACGGGGTGGAGATCGTCGCGGTGACCAGGTAGGCGGTCGTCACCCATGCCTGCAGGTTCAATCCGTGTAGGTCATCGGCGATGGTGCGGATCGCCGTGGCCACGATCGTCTGGTCCAGCGCGGCCAGCATGATTCCCAACATCAACCCGCTGAAGATCGTCAAAATCTGCTGGTGAGTGAACGCTCTGCGCTCGGGTTCCGGCACGCTGCGGTGCTGCGGCGCCACAGTGGCCGTCATGAACACGGTCCTTCCCGGGTGTCCAGCACGGTGCGCTCCACCGCAACGGTCACCGGGGTCCTACTCTTTGTTTGCGTCATACAAATAATTGTAGACGGCAAACACACCTCTCGCGCGGGGCTTACACCGCGTGCCGACCAGCCTCGGCCAGCACGAGGACACGCGGAGGCAGCTGATCAATGAGCCAGGGCGACCGCCTCGAAATCCGCGGCGGTCCCGGCGGTCCCGGCGGTGAGGCCGTGTGGATCGGCCTTCAGCCGCCGGGCCAGCTCGGTGGCGGACAGCGTCGCTTGCGGCGTCGCAGCCACCACGCGATCGGGCGTCGGCGCCTGGTGGTCAGGCCGGACTTCAACGATCATCGCGCCGTGGGCGTCTTCCGCCATGGGAGACAGACCGACCTCGCGCAGGCGCGCCAGAACGTCGTCAAGGCTGGATGGGCTGGACAGGACAGTCGGGGCAAGCTGGCTGAGGTGCAGCTTGTTGAGAGAGCGAGTGTGCAGAATCTCGGTGATCAGGGCCTCATCAGCGATGACGCAGGAGCGCATGCCCCGCACCCGAACCTGCCCGTGTCGGCGGGAGGCGTCGGTGATCAGATACTCCAGCGGCTGGGGCACCGGGCGGGCCGAGATAGCGGCCAGCTCGGTGAGCAGCTCCTGGGCGCTCCACCCGGTATCGAGCGCAGCCCGGACACTGGCCGGGGTGAACCGCCAGGTTCGGGCGGCTCCGTGGCTCTCGGCGACGGCTGAGTCTTTCAGCAACCGTGCTACGGCCGCGCTCGGCTGGCCGGACACCACTGCCGTGAGGTCTGACTGCAGGACCACGCTGCACGGGGTGTCGGGGAGCAGCGCGGCGCAGCGCTGGGCCAGCTCCGCCACCGCGTCCGCCGTTTCGGACCCGACGACGACCAGCAGATGCTCGCCGAGTTCTGACACCGCGTCAGTGGCGATCACCCCGAGCAGTTCGGCTTCGCGGATGGCGGCGGCCACCTTGTCCGCCCGTTGCTCTGCCTCGTAGCCGTGCAAGGGGACGAACCAGTCGACCTCCTTGGCTGCTGCGCGCACCGACGCACCCGAACGAGCGGCCGACAGCAGCGCGTGGCGCAGCAGTCCAGCGGCTGACGCCAGCGGCAAGGGCGGCGGATGTTCCTTGTCTCCGTGAATTTCCCGGCTGGTCGGCGCGTGCTCCAGCGCGAACCACGCCTCGACCAACACCGCCCATCGCCAGGCTGGCTCCGCGGCGCGCCAGGGCGCGTAGCAGTGCGTCGGTGCATACCCGGCGTCGGCTCGGCCCAGCAGGCCAGCGGCGTAGGCCAGGTCGATCCACAACACGAGGACGTCCTCGGGGATCGACAACCGCCTGGCCAGTCGGGTCCGTTCCCGAGGCCCGACCCCGCCCTTCTTCAGCGCCGCGATCGACGCCGCGCCTGCCTCGTCCAGCAGGGTCGTCACTCCCCGGAGTGCCTCCTGGGCGGCGGCCTGAGCAGCCCGGCGCCCGGCTGCCTCGTCAGCGCCGGCCGGGGGGATATCTGGGCGCCCGGTGAGCGTGAGCTCGCGCTGCGCCAGCCAACTGGCGATCGCTACTTCCCGGGGCAGCTCCAGCCCGGAGTTGGTGGGCAGCAGCAGACCGGCCGCAATGAGCAGCTGGGTCGGATCACGATCACCGGCATGCGGTCGGGGGCGACCGAACCCTAAGTAGTAGTCGTAATAGCCACGTCGGAACTCGCTGAGCCGGTCCTTGGCCGGTTTCGGCAGCTCAGTAATCCTTTGGGTGAGCAGGGTGAGGTCTGCCATGCGCTCGGACAGCCGCGTTGTCAGTTCCGGCTTGCGCAGGCCCTCCGGGGCGGCACCGAACGCCCCGAGCGCCGCGCGCAGGTTCTCGGCGAGGACCGACCCCGCGATCTTCGCCACCGGCCGTCCGCCACCGATCTCCGCTAACCAGTGCGTCGCCAGCCGTTCCGGTAGGCACCAGATCCCAGAACTGTCCCAGGCCAGCCCCCGCTCGCACAGCTCGGCCACGGTGTTCTGCACCACCTGCTCGGAGACGCCCAACAGCTGCGCAAGACCCGCAACCGTCGCCGTCGTACCCAAAACAACGATGGCCTGCCCGAGGATGACCATGTCCCGGTTCGCTGTCCGTAATGCGGCTACCAGCGACTCCACACTCCCCAGTCGCTGCGCGAGCTGGTTGAAACCACGCGGAACCGGCTGCACCAGGACATCCGGGCGCGCCTGGAGCAGGGCGGTCAACGCCCCCTCATCCAGACCGGACAAGTACTCAGCAAACGATGGTGGAGAAAACGATCTTGCGCTCACGTCCGTCATTCTGCCGTCGGCCCATGCAGGGGCTCACACCGGCTCGTAGCGGTCTCAGTATTGGCAGCGCAGCACGAGCATCGCCCTTGCCTGTACCCGGAGCTTGCCGCCCGCCACCGCGTCGCGCTGTTTGCGTCGGGCACCCGCTAGCAGCGGGTCGGTGGTGTCCACGACGATCTCCCATCGCTGGCCATACGTCGCGTCCGGCAGGGTGAAAGCGATCAGCCGGTGGTTGGCATTGATCAGGAGCAGGAAGGAGTCGTCGATGATCTGTTCGCCGAGATCGTCGCGGTCGGGAATGCCCCGGCCGTTGAGGAAGATCCCGACGGTCTTGGCGAATCCGGTACTCCAGTCCTCCTCGCTCATCTGCTGCCCGTCAGGACGCAGCCAGGCGATGTCCTCGATGCTGGAGCCGCGGATTGGGCGACCTTGGAAGAACCGGCGGCGGCGGAACACCGGGTGGGCCGCGCGCAGCCGGGTGAGCCCGGCGGTGAACTCGGTGAGAACCTCGTTCTGCCGGGCGTCTTCCCAATCCACCCAGCTGATTTTGCTGTCCTGGCAGTAAACGTTATTGTTGCCGCATTGGGTGCGGCCTAGCTCGTCTCCGTGCGCGAGCATCGGAACGCCCTGGGACAGCAAGAGGGTGGCCAGCATGTTGCGCTTCTGCCGTTCCCGCAAAGCGATGATCTTGCCGTCTTCTGTGGGGCCTTCAGTGCCGCAGTTCCACGAGCGGTTGTGGCTCTCGCCGTCACGGTTCTCTTCACCGTTGGCCTCATTGTGCTTGTGGTTGTAGGATACCAAATCGTGCGACGTGAACCCGTCGTGCGCGGTCACAAAATTGATCGAGGCTATCGGCCGGCGGTTGTCGGACTCATAGAGGTCTGAGGAGCCGGTGAACCGGGAGGCGAACTCCGCCAACGTGGCCGGTTCCCCGCGCCAGAAGTCGCGCACAGTATCGCGGTACTTGCCATTCCATTCCGTCCACAGCGGCGGGAAGCCACCGACCTGGTAGCCACCCTCGCCGACGTCCCACGGTTCAGCGATCAGCTTGACCTGGCTGACCACCGGGTCCTGATTGACTAGGTCGAAGAACGCCGACAGCCGGTCCACCTCATGGAACTCCCGGGCCAGGGTGGCCGCGAGATCGAAACGAAACCCATCGACGTGCATCTCGGTCACCCAGTACCGGAGCGAATCCATGATCAGCCGCAGTGACTCGTGATGCCGGACGTTGAGGCTGTTCCCGGTGCCAGTGGTGTCGTAGTAATGCTTCGGGTCGCCCTCGACCAGCCGATAGTAGGCTGGGTTGTCGATACCGCGGAACGACAGCGTCGGACCGAGATGGTTACCCTCAGCGGTATGGTTGTACACCACGTCGAGGATGACCTCGATGCCGGCCCGGTGCAGCGAACGAACCATAGCCTTGAATTCCTGCACCTGCTCACCCCGAGTGCCGAAACAGGCGTAGTCGTTGTGCGGGGCGAAGAAGCCGATAGTGTTGTAACCCCAGTAGTTGGACAGCCCGCGCTCGATGAGCGTGAAGTCGTGCACGAACTGGTGCACAGGCATCAGTTCGACCGCGGTCACCCCAAGCTTGTGAAAGTGTTCGATCATGACCGGGTGGGCAAGGCCGGCGTAGCTGCCGCGAACGTCATCGGGGATCTTCGGATGACACATCGTCATGCCCTTGACATGCGCCTCATAGATCACAGTCTCGTGATAGGGAATCCGCAGTGGCCGGTCGTCGGACCAGTCGAAGAACGGGCTGATCACCACTGAGGTCATCGCGTACGGCGCGGAGTCGGCGTCGTTGTAGGAATCCGGGTCACCGAACCGGTAGGAAAACAGCGCCTCATTCCACTGAATATGGCCGTCGATCGCCTTGGCATACGGGTCAAGCAGCAGCTTGCTCGGGTTGCACCGCAGGCCCGCCGCTGGATCGTAGGGGCCGTGCACCCGGTAGCCATAGCGCTGACCGGGGCCGACCCGCGGCAGGTAACCATGCCAGACCAGACCATCACGTTCGGGTAGCGTGATCCGTGTCTCCCGACCCACATCGTTGAACAAACACAGCTCAATTCGGTGCGCGGCCTCGGAGAAGATCGAGAAGTTGGTGCCGCCGCCGTCATATGTCGCACCCAGCGGGTAGGGCGAACCAGGCCACATGTCCACACATCCTCCCTCAACAGTCCGCCCACGCGACGAAGATCGTTTGAACTGCGCGGTAAGCGGGCAATCCGTCACCATGACCAATAAAGGAATTCGGATCCGCCGGGTCTATGACGAGCCGAGCTCCAAGGATGGGGCGCGGGTCCTTGTCGACCGGATATGGCCGCGAGGGCTGGCCAAGGACGCGGCCAACGTGGACCACTGGGCCAAAGACGTCGCCCCCTCCACTGAGCTCCGCAAGTGGTATGCCCACGACCCCGTCAAGTTCCCGCAGTTCCGCAGCCGTTATCGCGCTGAACTGCACACACCAGCCAGCCAGCAGGCGCTGATGCAGCTGCGCGAGCTGGCAACCGAGCGGCCACTGACCCTGCTCACCGCGAGCAAAGACCTCGACCATAGCCAGGCCGCCGTACTCGCCGAAGTGCTGAAGGAATCCCCATGACCACGCACCCGCCTCACTGGGGGAGCGGCGCGTCGAGCAGGCGCTCAACGGCAGCTAGCTTGATGGACAGGACCAGCCCGTCCAACGCCTCGGCCAGCTCCGCCAGCGGTGGGTAGCTGGGTGCCAGCCGGATCACCCGGTCCTCGGGGTCCCTGCCGTACGGGAACGGCGCCCCCGCGGGGGTCAGCGCGATGCCGGCATCAGCGGCCAGCTCGACGACTCGACTGGCAGTGCCCTCCAGCACGGTGAGGGTGACGAAATAACCGCCTTCGGGGACGGTCCAGGTCGCTACCCCGCTGTCACCGAGCTGGTCAGCCAACCTGCGTTGGACGAGATCGAATTTTGGCTTGAGTAAGGCCCGGTGCCGGGCCATGTGAGCATGCACGCCGGCCGGGGTCTGCAGAAACAGCGCATGCCGCAGCTGGTTGACTTTATCGGGGCCGACCGTGCGCTTGCCCAGGTGCCCCACCAACCAGTCCACGTTGGCCGGGGACGCACCATAGAAGGCCACCCCGCCACCCGCCAACGTGATCTTCGATGTGGAACCGAACACGAACGGCCGATCCGCGTGGCCTGCGGCGGTGGCTAGTCGCAGGATGTCGGCCACCTCATGGCGCACCTCGGTCAGGTGGTGCACGGTGTAGGCGTTGTCCCAGAAGATCCGGAAGTCGGCGGCAGCGGTGGGCATCTGGGCCAACCGGCCGACAGTCTCCGCGGAATACCGGATACCGGAGGGGTTGCTGTACTTGGGCACGCACCAGATTCCCTTGATTCTGGCGTCCCCCGCCACCAGCCGCTCGACCTCGGCCATGTCTGGGCCGGTCTCGTTCAACGGCACCGTGATCATCTCGATGCCTAGCTTCTCGCACAGCGCGAAGTGCCGGTCATAACCAGGCACCGGACACAGGAACGCCGTCCCGGTGCCCATCCCCCACGGCTTCCCCACCCTGGGCACCCCGAACAGCACGGCGTGGACCAGACACTCGTGCATCAGCTCCAAGCTGGAGTTCCCGAATGCGATCAGCTGCTCGACGGGCACCTCAAGCAGGTCGCTGAAGATGGTGCGCAGCTCCACTAGCCCGCGCAGACCTCCGTAGTTGCGGGTGTCGGTGCCGTCGTCGGCCAGGTACTTGCCAGCCCCGGGCAGCTCCAGCAGGGGCTCGGATAGGTCCAGCTGCTCTGCCGAAGGTTTGCCCCTGGTCAGGTCAAGGGCGAGCCCCCGAGCTTGGAATGCCGCGTACGCACGGCGCAGCTCGTCGCGGTGCTGGGTCAGTTCGCTGGTGCACAGATGAGTCAGGGTCACCTCTCCATCATCCTCGGTGCGCCCTGCCTTGGCGATCAGTGGTAGCCGAGTGGTCAGCGGCAGGTGACGCTCCCGAAGGCGGCGAGCTGCTGTCCGTGAACTCGACGGCACCGACGTTTAGGGGCCGGCTTGAGGTCGGTTTTGTCGAGTTCACGGCTCCGGGCCTCGCCTGCCGGCCAGGTCATGGACACTCGCGGCGCTGAGGTATCGGGGGGTAGGACGTGGGCGCGGCAATACGGCAATACACTGACTCCGGCGGGTAGCCTTGCTAGGCGCGGTGCCTGATCGGGGCGGGCTGGTGAAGATGCGAGCGCCGGCGCGGGCGGTGAGCAACTGAAGGCACGTTGAGACCTGGAGGGTGGCGGCTGATGAGAGGTATGAAGATTAATAGGGAGGCTGTTCTGCGGGACCTGCAGACGATTGAGGATGAAGATTACGACGGCTTTATATCTTTGGTAAAAGCGGCTCGTAACAGGAACCTCGTCTTTGATCCGGACTTACCTGTGTGGCGCCTGGCCCAGCGTCTAGGCATCATCATAGACTGCAATCGTGGCGGCGTCCCGGAGTTCGACGAAGCGATGCGAGATTTCATGCGGGACGCGAATAACGTAGACGGCTCAGATAAGCACCCCTTTGTGAAGGGCAGGCACTGATTAAGAAGTTGCAGACCGTCGTGGCTCTCGGATCAGCCACGCAGCTCCTGCGAGCGGTCGCCAGAAGGTCCACACAGGGTATATCGCCGCCTCATCACGTTCTGCGCTTTATGAGTTCACCCCGCCCGGCCTGTCTGCTCTAGGCCCGCGACCTTTGAGCCGCGGCTACGCACCGGTGTGTGCCGCCGCGTGCGGACTCGTCGCGTCGCTTCCGCTGCTGTGCTGGTGTTTCCCGCTCCCGCGGGTCTGACCGGAGCTCAGCCCTCCGGTCAGACCCGCGAGTGCGGAGCAGCTGCGATAGGCACGGTGCCCTGAGGATGAACGTGTGCACCTGGTGCCGCCCGTCAACGTCGTGCCGGCGTGGATCGGCCAAACCACCCGGGGCATGCTCAGTCGCTGGAGGGAGCGGCATGGGACGCGTGGGGAACGCCCATCAGATCCAACATATACATCCATGTGTCGTACATGGGGTGATCGGCGTGGGTTGGATTACTGATCTGGTCGCTCGGGGCAGGGTTGTTCACCGTGCTGGCACTCATGATGGACAGGACGGTTCGGGCTGGCAGCAGCTCCACAGTATGGTCCTCGAGCACAGTGTGGTCCTCGAGCTGGGCAAAGCTCATCGCGTCAGACACTGGATCCCCCTAGAAGACATGGTTCAAGTACGGATGGCACCACCGGCGGGCAGTACCGGATCGGCGTAGTACCTACGGTGCCTACTGGACACGCTACGTGGCAACCAGTAGGGGTACGTAACTTTTGAGCGGCACCAGGTCAGTTACTACGGAGTTTTCGGCTCCAGGTACCTAGGCTGCCGTCCGCGTCGGCTCGCTCAGCGGAGGTCGGGATAACCATGTCAGGTCTCAACCTTCGGTGCCGGGGTTAGCATCGTGGGGTGAGCACTTCGTTCCAGCCTGCTGGGACGTCGGGCGACACCGATGTCGATGCCCTGATCGGCGGCGTCGCCCACGACCTGGGGGCTGACCCGTTCCCGGTGATCGGCATGGACCACGTGGCCTTTGTCGTCGGTAACGCGCGGCAGGCCGCGCACTTCTACTCGAGCGCGTTGGGCATGACCTGCGTGGCCTACCGAGGTCCCGAGCAAGGCTACCGGGACGCCGCGGAATATGTGCTGATCTCCGGCCGGGCCCGATTCGTGCTCTCCGGAGCGACCCGCGCCGACACACCGCTGGGCAACCGGGTGGCGGTACACGGCGACGGGGTGAGCGACTTGGCCCTTGAGGTGCCTGATGTGGATCACGCCGTCGCGTTCGCCCGCCGCCAAGGCGCCACCATTCTCACCGAACCTCAGGACGCGACCGACGAGCACGGCACGGTGCGCCTGGCCGCGCTGGCGACCTACGGCGACACCCGGCACACTCTCATCGACCGGTCCCGTTACCACGGCCCGTTCCTGCCCGGTTTCGTTGCCCACCCGCCGCTGGTGCCCCCCGGCCGCCGGCTGTTCCAGGCCGTGGATCACTGCGTGGGCAACGTCGAGCTCGGCCGGATGGACGACTGGGTGTCGTTTTACCAGCGGGTCATGGGCTTTACCAACATGAAGGAGTTCATCGGCGAGGACATCGCCACGAAATACTCCGCGCTGATGTCCAAGGTAGTGACCAGCGGTAACCACCGGGTCAAGTTCCCGCTCAACGAGCCCGCGATCGGCCGCAAGCGCTCGCAGATTGACGAGTACCTGGAGTTCTACGGCGGCCCCGGCGTGCAGCACATCGCGCTGGCGACCGGAGACATCGTCGGCGCCGTCGCAGCGATGCGGCAGCAGGGTGTGGAGTTCCTCGACACGCCGGACTCCTACTACGACACCCTCGGCGAGTGGGTTGGCGATACCCGCGTTCCCGTCCAGACCTTGCGCGAGCTGCGCATTCTTGCCGACCGGGATGAGGATGGCTACCTGCTGCAGGTGTTCACCAAGCCGGTGCAAGACCGGCCGACGGTCTTCTTCGAGCTCATCGAGCGGCACGGCTCGTTAGGTTTCGGCAAGGGCAACTTCAAAGCCTTGTTCGAAGCCATCGAGCGCGAGCAGGCCCGCCGCGGCAACCTGTAACGTGTAGCGGCTATGGCGTTCTACCGACAGGCGGGCTCGATCCCGCGCAAGCGTCACACTCAGCACCGCCGCCCGGACGGCTCCCTCTACTACGAGGAGCTGATGAGTGCCGACGGCTTCTCCTCAGACTCCTCGCTGCTTTACCACGAGCAGATCCCGTCAGCGATCGTCGACGCCTGGCCGTGGAACACGCTCGACTACCGCACGACACCCAATGAGCCGCTGCTACCCCGGCACTTCCGACTGCACGAGCTATTCGCCGAGCAGGAGTGGAAACACGAGGACGTGGTGAGCAGCCGACGACTGGTGCTCAGCAATGCCGACGTGCGGATCTCCTATGTCGTCGCGGGCCTTCCCTCGCCGCTGTACCGCAACGCCTTGGGAGATGAGTGCGTCTATGTGGAGTCCGGCTCGGCGAGCGTGCAGACGGTATTCGGTGCGCTCACGGTGGGGACGGGTGATTACGTCGTGCTGCCGCGCGGCACGACTCACCGGTGGGTACCGGACTTCGACGAACCGCTGCGCGCGTACTGCATCGAGGCGAACAGCCACATCAGTTCGCCACCGCGCTACGTGTCCCGGTTCGGGCAGTTCTTGGAGCACGCGCCGTACTGCGAGCGGGACCTGCGCACTCCTAGCGCACCGGAGGTCGTCGAGGACACCGACGTGGAGGTCGTGGTCAAACACCGGGGCGCCAACGGCATCACCGGCACGGTGTACATCTACCTGCGGCATCCCTTTGACGTGGTGGGCTGGGATGGCTGCCTGTACCCGTACGCATTCAACGTCGCCGACTTCGAGCCGATCACCGGGCGCATCCACCAGCCGCCGCCGGCGCACCAGGTCTTCACCGGCACCGGGTTCGTGATCTGCAACTTCGTGCCACGCAAGGTCGACTACCATCCGCTGGCGGTCCCGGTGCCCTACTACCACGCCAACGTCGACTCCGACGAGGTCATGTTCTACTGCGGGGGCGACTACCAGGCGCGCCGGGGCAGCGGCATCGGGCAGGGCTCGGTCTCGCTGCATCCCGGCGGCTACTCGCATGGCCCGCAGCCGGGCGCGATCGAACGCAGCCTGGGGACGGAGTTCGTCGAGGAGCTGGCGGTCATGGTGGACACCGTCCGGCCGCTGGAACTCGGTGAGGGTGGCGCCGTCTGCGAAGACCCGGGGTACCCGTGGAGCTGGTCAGGGCGGGGCCCGGCCGGATGACCTCTGAGACTGGACCTTCCCGGCCTGGCGCCTCCTGGACTGGCGCCTCCTGGACTGGGGTGCCCGCCGAGCACCCCTTCGGCCTGCACACGCTGCCCTACGGCGTCTTTACCGACGCGGCCCACCCGCAGCCGCGCATCGGGGTGGCGGTGGGCGAGGCCATTCTTGACCTCACCGCGGCCAGCGCGGCGCTGTTGCCCGAGCACGCCTCGCTGTTCAGCGGCGGCAGCCTCGATGCGTTGCTGGCCGCCGGGCCGGCGAGCTGGAGCGCGATCCGCGCCGCGCTGCGGCGCTGGCTGTCCGACGAGCGCCACGCCGCGGTGCTGACTCCCTTGCTGGTGCCCGCCACCGAGGTGAAAATGCAGTTGCCGTTCACCGTGGCCGATTACGTGGACTTCTACTCCTGCGAACAGCATGTGACCAACGTCGCGCAGATCTTGCGGCCCGGTCAACCCGCGCTCCCGGCGAACTGGCGGCACCTGCCCGCCAGCTACCACGGCCGGGCCGGCACGGTGGTGGTCTCCGGAACACCGGTGAGGCGCCCCAGCGGCCAGCGCCGCCACCCGGATGGCACCGTCACTTTCGGCCCCTCGACCGCGCTGGATTTCGAGGCCGAGGTCGGCTTCGTCGTCGGCACACCATCGACGCTGGGCCGAGCGGTCCCGCTGAGCGGCTTCGCCGAGCACGTGTTCGGGGTGTGCCTGGTCAACGACTGGTCCGCTCGCGACATCCAGTTCTGGGAGTCCGTCCCGCTCGGGCCTATGCTCGGCAAGTCCTTCGCCACCTCGATCTCCCCCTGGGTGGTCCCGCTGGCTGCCCTGGACGCGGCGCGCATCCACCCCCCGGCGCGCGATCCTCGCCCGCTGCCCTACCTCGACGACACCGGCGCCGAGCCGTGGGGGCTGGACATCACCCTCCAAGTGCGGCTCAACGAGATGTTGATCTCCCGCCCACTGTTTCGCAGGATGTACTGGACAGCCCCGCAGCAGCTGGCGCACCTCACCAGCAACGGCGCCAGCTTGCGCACCGGTGACCTGTTCGCCTCCGGCACCGTCAGCGGCGCCGCGCCGGGCGAGCGAGGCTGCCTGATCGAACTCAGCTGGAACGGCGCGACGCCGCTGAGGCTCGCTGATGGCTCCACCCGCAGCTTCCTCGCCGACGGCGACGAGGTGTCGATCACCGCGACAGCGCCCGGCCCCGCGGGCAGCACCCTCGGCTTGGGCGAGGTGCATGGGCGGATCCGCCCCGCGTGAGTGCGTAATAGGGTTCTGGCACTGTTATGCACTCACACGGGGCACGAAGGAGACCCATGACTGACCGCCAGCCGTGGCCGGGTGCCGCCTACCCGCTAGGCGCCACCTACGACGGCGCAGGCACCAACTTCGCGCTCTTCTCCGAGGTCGCGGACAAGGTGGAGCTGTGCCTGTTCGACGGCGACGGCGCCAACGTGACGGAGACTCGGGTCCGACTCCCTGAGGTCGACGGATTCGTCTGGCATGGCTACCTTCCCGGCGTTGGGCCTGGTCAGCACTACGGATATCGGGTGCACGGCCGGTACGATCCGGCATCGGGGCAGCGGTGCAACCCGGCCAAGCTGCTCCTTGATCCCTACACCAAAGCGGTAGCCACCGCCGTTGGGCAAAACATGGTGGCCTGGGATGAGTCGCTGTTCGACTACCGATTCGCTGATCGGGACCAGCGCAACGACGCCGATTCCGCCCTGTACGCACCGAAGTCGGTGGTCGTCAGCCCGTTCTTCGACTGGGCCAACGACCGGCACCCGCGCACCCCCTACCACGAGACGGTGATCTACGAAGCGCACGTGCGCGGTCTGACCATCGCCCACCCTGAGATACCCTCGCAGATGCGCGGCACCTACGCCGGTCTCGCGCACCCAGTGATGATCAACTATCTCACCACGCTGGGCGTCACGGCGGTGGAGCTGATGCCGGTGCACCAGTTCATCACCGACCACCACCTCGCCGAGCTGGGTCTGACCAACTACTGGGGTTACAACACCATCGCGTTCTTCGCCCCGCACAGCGGCTACGCCGCGGCGGGCACGGTCGGGCCGCGGGCCCATGAGGTGGTCACGCAGTTCAAGTCCATGGTCCGGGAGCTGCACGCGGCCAACATCGAGGTCATTCTCGACGTGGTGTACAACCACACCGGCGAGGGCAACCACCTGGGTCCGACCCTGTCGATGCGCGGCGTCGACAATCCCGCCTACTACCGCCTGGTCGAGGATGACCCCCGCTACTACATGGACTACACCGGCACCGGCAACTCGCTCAACGTGCGCCACCCGCATACCCTCCAGTTGATCATGGATTCGTTGCGGTACTGGGTCATCGACATGCATATCGACGGCTTTCGCTTCGACCTCGCCTCCACACTGGCCCGCGAGTTCTACGACGTGGACCGGCTGTCCACGTTCTTCGACCTGGTTCAGCAGGATCCGGTGATCAACCAGGTGAAGCTGATCGCCGAACCGTGGGACCTCGGGCCGGGCGGCTACCAGGTGGGCAAGTTCCCCCCATTGTGGACCGAGTGGAACGGCAAGTACCGCGACACGGTCCGGGACTTCTGGCGCGGCCAGCCCGGGATCCTCGGCGAATTCGGCTTTCGGATCACCGGATCCTCTGATCTGTATCAGGACGACGGGCGCCGGCCCTACGCATCGATCAACTTCGTCACCGCGCACGACGGATTCACCCTCACCGACCTGGTCTCCTACAACGAAAAACACAACGAGGCCAACGGCGAGGACGGCCGGGACGGCGCCGATGACAACCGGTCCTGGAACTGTGGGGTGGAGGGCCCCACCGACGACCCCGACGTACTGGCCTTGCGGGCCCGGCAGCGACGCAACATGCTGGCTACCGTGTTCCTGTCCCAGGGTGTCTCGATGCTGCTGCACGGCGATGAGCTCGGCCGCACCCAGCGGGGCAACAACAACGCCTACTGCCAGGACAACGAGCTGTCCTGGGTGGACTGGGCGGGCGCCGAGGAGGACATGAGGGCGTTCACCGCGGCACTGATCGCGATGCGCCGCGAGCACCCGGTGTTCCGCCGCCGCCGGTTCTTCGCCGGCCGCCCGATCCGGGGTGGCAACGAGCTGCGCGACATCGCGTGGTTCACCGAATCCGGCGAGGAGATGACCGAGCAGGACTGGGAGGTGGAAGTCTGTCAATACCTCACCGTGTTCCTCAACGGCGAGGGCATCCCGGACGCCGACGCCCGCGGGCAGCGGGTCACCGACAACTCCTTCTTGCTCTGCTTCAACGCCCACCACCAGGACATCACCGTGCAGCTGCCCGGCAACGGCTACGGGCAGGAATGGACCGTCGTCCTGGACACCGCGACCGGCGAGCCGCCGGGGACCCGCGGTTTCACCGCCCCTGGAAACGCCAAGATCACCATCACCGCTCGGTCCCTGGTGGTGCTGGAGCGTTCCGCATGATGCCGTGCTGACGCCCACCTCGACCTACCGGCTGCAGCTCGGCCCGGGTCTGACCTTCGCCGATGCCGCTGCCCTGGTGCCCTACCTGGCGTCGCTGGGCGTCGGCGCGGTGTACACCTCGCCGCTGCTGGCGGCGATGCCGGGATCGGAGCACGGCTACGACGTGGCTGACCCCAGGCGGGTGTCCGAGGTGCTCGGTGGCCAGCCCGGGCTGCGCGCGCTGGTGGCCGCCGTGCGCGAACACGGGTTGGCGCTGGTCGTGGACATCGTGCCCAACCACCTGGGGGTAGCCGACCCCCAAGCCAACCCGGCCTGGTGGGATGCGCTGCAGCATGGGCCGTCCTCGCGCTTCGCGCGGTGGTTCGACATCACCGACTGGCCGCTGCGGCTGCCCGTGTTGGCCGACTCCGCCGACGCGCTGGCCGAGGTGCGGGTGGACGGGGAGGTGTTGCGCTACTACGAGCGCTCCTTCCCGCTCGCTCCCGGCACGGCCGGCGGCAACGCGGCGCAGGTGCATGAGGCGCAGCACTACCGGCTGGTCTCCTGGCGGGCCGACGTGGGCTATCGGCGCTTCTTTGCGGTCAGCGAGCTAGCCGCCCTGCGGGTGGAGGACCCCGAGGTGTTCGCCGCCACCCACGGCGAGGTGCTGCGCTGGGTCGCCCAGGGCGACGTGGATGGCCTGCGCGTCGACCACCCGGACGGCCTCACCGACCCCGCGGGCTACCTGGATCGGCTGCGGTCGCACGCCCCCGATGCCTGGATCGTGGTGGAGAAGATCCTCGAACCAGGCGAGGAACTGCCCCGTTCCTGGCCGGTGGCGGGCACCACCGGCTACGACGCGCTCGCCGAGGTCGACGGGGTGCTGGTCGACCCCGCGGGGGAAGCGACGCTCACCGCGCTGGACACTGAGCTGACCGGGGTCCATACCGACTGGGCGCAGCTGGTGCATGACTGCAAACGTGACGTGGCGACCGGCATGCTCGGCGCGGAGCTGCGGCGCTTGGCCGCGCTGGTCCCACCGACCTTGGACATCTCCCCTGTCACCGAGGCGCTGGCCGAGGTGCTGGCGTGTTTCCCGGTCTACCGCTCCTACCTGCCGGAGGATGGGGTCGAGCACCTGGATCAGGCGCTGGCGGCCGCTGCGCAGCGGCGTCCCGATCTGGGCGTGACACTAGCGGCCCTCGCGCCGCGGTTACGGGACCCTCGCGACGAGCTCGCGATCCGGTTCCAGCAGACCTCCGGCGCGGTGATGGCCAAAGCCGTCGAGGACACCGCCTACTACCGCTGGACCCGGTTCGTCGCCCTCAACGAGGTGGGTGGCGACCCGGCCCGCTTCGGGCTGGAGCTTGCGGCCTTCCACACCGCTGCGGCCCACCGCGAGCAGACCGCCCCGCGCGGGATGACCACACTGTCCACCCACGACACCAAACGCAGCGCCGACGTCCGAGCCCGGCTGGCGGTGCTCGCCGAGCTGCCAGGGTGGTGGGCCGAGGCCGTCCGGGAGTTCACCCGGCTGGCGCGAGCGGCCGGGGCCAGCGTGCCCGACCCGGCGCTGGGACACCTGCTCTGGCAGACCGTGGTCGGGGCGTGGCCGCTGCCACCGGAACGGTTGCACGCCTACCTGAGCAAGGCGATGCGGGAGGCGCGGACCCACACCAGCTGGACCGATCCGAATGAGCCGTTCGAGTCAGCCCTGCATGCCCTCGCCGATGCCGCGGTGGAGGACCCCGCGTTGCGCTCCGCGGTGGCGCAGGTGGCGGCCCGGATCATCCCGCCCGGGCGGTCGAACTCGCTGTCCGCGGTGCTGGTGCAGCTGATGATGCCCGGTGTGCCGGACACCTACCAGGGCGGTGAGCTGTGGGATCTATCGCTGGTGGATCCGGACAACCGTCGACCGGTGGACTTCACTCTCCGGGCTGAGCTGCTGGCGCGGATCGACAGTGGCTGGCTGCCCGAGGTCGACGACTCGGGCGCGGCCAAGCTGCTCGTGGTCTCCCGCGCCCTGCGCGCCCGGCGCGAGCATCCCGAGCGCTTCACCGGCTACATCCCGCTGCGCGCCACCGGCCCGGCCGCCCGGCACGCCGTCGCCTTCGGGCGCAACAGGGTGGTCGCGGTCGCCACCCGGCTCCCCGTCGGGCTGGCTGCCCGCGGCGGCTGGGGCCAGACCGCGCTAGCGTTGCCCGAAGGCTCCTGGACCGACGCGCTCACCGGCTTCTCCACGTCGCAGAGCGTGCCGCTGGCTGAGCTGCTCACCCGCTACCCCGTCGCCCTACTCCTCGCCGACTGATCACATGGCCACGATCATCTTCCGACCCGACGACGAGAGCGCACGCGCCCTGGCTGCTCTCACCGCGGACGGGACGACGGCCTCTGCGGCCATCCGGGAGGCGTTGATCCACGAGGCGCAGCGGCGCGAGGCAGCGCGGCTGCGGGCTGAGGCCATCGCGCTGGCCCAGGATCCCGCCGACGCCGCAGAGGCCCGGCAGGTCCTCGCTGACCTGGCGCCGCTGCGTGCGTGGTGACGTGCACCGACTGCGAGCCTCGCGCGAGGCGCGTGGCCATGAACAACAAGGGGCGCGGCTCGCCGTGTGCAATCTGACCTGCTCCCGCTATCCACCTGGCTCGTCGCCCCTACGTCCACCGCCGCCCGGTCCGCGTCGTTCCGACCGGAGATCAAGATTGACGGACGGATAACCCGAGTCCTCGTAGGGCAAACGACCGCCGTGGACCCACAGCGACTCGGCGATCGAGTCGGACGGCTCGCGTTGCACGAAATAGCAGAAATCGACACTGCCCTACGCATCGTGCTCGGATTGCAGTAAACGTGCCAGGCTTAGCCCTGGTGCTGGCTGAGACGGAGACCGGGACAAGGGGAGCTCCGCTTTCACGGGCGTCGAGACTGGTGATCGCGTTCGCTGGGCCGCGAGGTGCTCGCGGGCGGGAAGCGTTCGGTGCAGCATGATGACCAATTCCGGGGAGGCATGATCGTGTTGCGGTTCACGCCCCGTCCGGACCTCGAGGTGAGGGAATTCGTGCCGGAGGACGAGCCGGGGGTACGGGCGCTCTTCGCGGCAGGCGAGGACTACTTCGTCGCCGCGACCGGCAGCCCGTCAGCGCCGGGAGACGTGCAGAGCCTGTCCTATGCCCTGCCAGAGGGGGCGGAACCAGACGCTAAGCGGTTGCTCGTGGTCATCTGCGGCGAACTGTGATCGGCCTGGTCGATGTCGTACTCGACCATCCGCAGCCGGCTGCTGCTGCGGTCGGCCTGTTCCTCGTGCACCCCGATTACCGGCGACAGAGGATAGGTGATGACCTCGCCGAGGCGTTGATCTAGCGCGCCCGTGAGTCCCGGATTCGCCGTGTAACGGCGACCACCCCGCTTGGGTGGGCACCCGGGAGGGCCCTCCTTGAGCACATCGGTTTCACCGTCGAGGCGCCTGAGCAGGCCCGCCCCCAGACCAGCAACCGCAACACCGGACCGCAGGAGGCCCTCGTGCTCCGCGGTGCTCTCCGCCTCGACGTCCTAGCCCTAGCCCAGGCCGACGGCAGCATCCCGACTTGGCGGCTGGACGATCGAGGAGAGCGGAACAAGTGGGGGAGGCTGGCTACTGCTTCGGGGACGGGGTGGAGTGTAACGCTGAAATGAGCGTAGCTGCTCACCGGTCGTCATTGTTGTTACTCTGGGTGTCAGAATTACTCTTGTGAGATAACACGATTGAGTGCTACTTGGGTCTATGATTACTGCCACAGGTGGTACGGCGCGTGGAGGTTCCAAGGTCATGAACGCACTCATGCGCGGCCTGGTCGCAGAGGCCGCCGCTTCGGTTCTCTTCCTACCAGGGTGGGACCGGAAGACAGCGGAAACCTGCTACGCGTGTTCCGGTGATTCCGGTGAGTAGTGGTCTTGTCTTAAGACGGCAGGTTTGCCGTGGTCCGTGATAGGCACGATGCGCAGCACGCCCCGAGGCTGATCCCGCCGTTATCGCAGGAACCATCACCGGCCACCATGTCCGCTCAGCCGACCCCACGTCTCCCTGACCGGGAGAAACGATCACTGCGGCCCCTTTCTGGCGTGTTCCGGTCCCACCCAAACCACAGCCACAACTGGTCAAGCCCCTCCGCGGATACGAGGCCCACGACTACGCTCAGTCACTTTGCGGTTGGCCGTAGCTTCGGGAATCCTGGACCCGCGCCTCGTCGCCGCATGCAGGGCTCCCATTCGGTCAATCTCGCTGATGAAGATCGGCCCAAACGCCGTAAACTTGACCCGACTGAGCCACCTAGCCGACATGTGAGCATGAGCGCAAATATGTACTTACAATCAAGAGTGCTCATGCCGTCAAGAATTGGATGAATTGGATTTGACCTTGGAAAAGAGACTTACCCTCGCCGAACGAATTATCGCAGAGAAAACGGTGTGCATACTCCTGATACGCGGGGAAGATCCTGATGGGTCTCCTATCTATGCCTATGTGGCGGTTCGAGCTGATCAGCTCCAGTCCTTCATGGCCGCGCAGGGCAGTGGCACGTTCTACCCGGAAGACTATGGGGTCATCATAGAGGCGGGCGAAGGTGAGCCATCCGAGGAAGTTCGCCATAAGATGAAAACAGAATATAACTTCGACGACGAGGCAATGATTGGCATACCAGATGCGGAGAAAGCCCATGATATTGCCGCAAACATAATTGATATTGCCGCAAGTAACGGCCCGGCAGACGAGGGCAAATGGAGAGTCATCAAAGCCGAATGACAGCTGGTCAGTGAAGAGGAGGACCGCAGGGGTGGAGTTAGCCAAAGTCATCCAGGATCTGCGGACCGAGCTTGAGTGCGCGATCACAACGGCCAAGGATGCGACCCTGCGCTTCGAACTCGGCCCGATCGAGCTCGAGCTGTCGGTGGCCATCGAGACAGGAGGGCAGGCCGGCGCTAAGGCGCGGTTCTTGGTCGCGGAACTCGGAACACAAGCCAATGCGGACCGCACTGCTACCCAGCAAATCACGCTGACACTCACCCCCAGGCTCGGCACAACCGGTATCTCGCCGCTGGTCTCCGGGCTGGTCGGGGAGCGAGAGCGATGAGCCTGGAGCCGTCCAGGGTCGCTGAAGTCACCGTCACGCGTACCGCAGCCCAGCCTGCCCGCTGCTCCGGCTATCTCGTGGCGACCGGCTATGTGCTGACCGTCGAGCACGGGCTGCGCGAAGCGGTGTCGGTCGGGCTGCGGCTCGACGCTGACCAGGAGGACGAGTGGACCGCGGCGGCCGAGGTGGCCTGGTCGGACCCGGGCTTGGACATCGCGGTGCTTCGCGTCGTCGAATCCTCGGTCGTGCCACCGGGGGCGATGCCCGTTGTGGAGCCAGTGCGGTTCGGGTCCATGACCCAGCCCCGGGCGGAGTGCGAGGCGCTCGGGTTTCCCCTGTTCAAGCTCCGCGATGACCCTGATCATCCGCTCGCTGACGGCCGGGCTTCGCAGTACCGCGAGTATTGCTACGCGTACGGGTCCGGGAGCCAATGGTCGGGCCGACGCGGCGGCACTATAGGACTCAGGGTCGACCCGCCAGCGGGCCACCCCGATCCCACCCGATCGCCGTGGGAGGGGATGTCGGGCGCCGCGGTGTTCAGCGGCGGCTACCTCATTGGCGTAGTCTTCACGCATCACCTGAGTGAGGGCCTAGGTACGCTCACCGCGAGCCCGATTGATCAGTGGTACAGGAAGCTGTCCCCAAATCGGATGGCCGAGCTCACGGCGCTGATCGGCCTGCCGGCCAGCCCCAGCGAGCTGATAGCAGGGGACAACCCGTTCCCGCCGGAGGTACTCGCTGAGGCCGCCAGGAGTTACCTGGCCTGGGTGGTCCAGATGCACGAGCGGCTCACCGTCACCGGTCTGGCGAAGAGCCGCGGGGCGATGAAAATCGACCTTGAGCGCGTATACGTCGGGCTCAAGGTCGATTACAGCAGCGCCGACGAGCGGGAGGCGGCCAGGGACAACCTGTGGCGGGAACTGTACGGGGAACGCTCTGCCCGGGATCTGGCCGCCGAGGAGAACCCGTCCCGCTGGCAGCTCGCCTCCGATCTGCCGGTCGCGGACTACTTCGGGGTCCCCGCGGGGCTCAAGCGCTACCAGGCCGACGGCGACGAGGTGCTCACTATCGGGCAACTCTACCGCCGCGACCGCGAAGCGGTGATCTTGGGCGACCCGGGCAGCGGCAAGACCACGATCATGCGCTGGCTGGCCCTGCTGCATGCCAAGGCCCTGATAGCCGGGGACACTGTGGTCAGTGTCCCCGGCGCCCTGATGGACGTCTCCGCTGGCGATGAGCCCTTCGTCCTCGGCACGCCGTTGCTGCCCATTCTGGTGGGCATCGGCGACTATGCGGCCGATTGTCAGCACTGCCCGCCCGGCCAGCGGCGCACCCTGCTGGAGTTCCTCGGCCACCATTCCTGGGACAAGCGCCGTCCGCTGTGGCGGGACGATGTGGCCGGTTATGGCAAGGGCATGCCGATTCCGCCGGAGATCCTCGCCCAGCTGTTCGGCGCAGCCCTGCGGGAGCACCGCGCCCTAGTCCTCCTGGACGGGCTCGACCAGGTCCCGGCCGCGGAGCGGGTTCCGATGGCGGACGCGGTCACAGAGTTCATCAACACCTGGGTCCGCGATGTGCCGTCGGTGTCGGTGTCGGTGTCGGTGTCGAACAAGCTGATCACCACCAGCCGGATTGCGGGATACCAGCTCGCCCCGCTGCCGGCCGACCTCACCCAGGTGACTATCGAGGCGATGACGGACCCCGCCCTTGAGGTGTTCGTGCACCATCGACTCGCAGAGGTACTCGCGGAGCTGGCCCGCCAGCGGAACGCGCCCGCTGATCCGCAGGCCGCCGAGCAGGCCGCCCAGGAACTGCTCGGCCTGCTCGGCCTGCCAGAGAATCACTACGTGCGCGGCCTGGCCACTAATCCGCTGCTGGCCGGAGTGATCGTCAGCGTGTTCCTGAACCAGGGCAACACCTTGCCGTCCCAGCGGGTCGAGGTGTATCAGTCGGCGGTCCAAACGCTGGCCAAGGTCTGGTCCCTGCGGCTGAGCGGCACCTACAGCGAGGAGCATTACCACGCCATTCTCGACGCACTGCCGGCTGTCGCCGCGCACATCCATGAGACCAAGCCGAACGGGGTTATCCGGTCGCCGGAGTTCCGCAGTCGGCTGCTGGCCGAGGTGGCCCGTATTGAGGGGACCGACCCGGAGCCTCCCAGCCCGAAACTGCGCGCCGCCGTGGACTCGCTACTGAAGATCATGGCGGTCGAGCTGGGACTGCTGGTGGAAAGCGGGCCGGAGGCGTTCCGTTTCGCGCACCAGAGCTTCCAGGAGTTCCTGGCCGCGCGGCACCTGATTGCCGACTCCGCGCAGCGGGCGAGCCGGGTTCTGGAGCACCTGGGAGATCCCCGGTGGCGCGAACCGATTCTCATGGCCATCGGCCTGATGAACCTGGAGCACCAGGAAGAGATGGCCGACCTGGTAAAAAACCTGCTGGCCCAAGACGGCCCGCTGGCACAGCTCTTCCCGGAAACAGCGCTGCTGCTGGCGGCCGCCGTGCCGCAGATGACCAACGTGCCCGCCCAGGTCGTGCAGCGCACCGCCCGGCAGTTGCTGACCAGTTACAGCCTGCTGTCCCGCAATCAGCGCCTGCCCAGAGTGCGCGAACTGCTCGAAACCGCACTGGCCACGCTGCGCACCGGCGAGCACGCCGGGCATGTCGACGCCGTCCTGATCACGGCGCTCGACCAGTCGGCCGACGGCGACCCAGCCCTGCCGTGCGCCGCAGCCCGGCTGATCCGCAGCCTCGACGCGACCAGCCCGGCTCTGGGGGTGGCTCTGATGAACGCTGCCCCGCGCTGGGACCGGCACGAGCTGGGCTCCCCCATCACCGAGACGCTGGGGCTGATGGTCTCTCCCGCAACATTTCCCCAGGATGGGACGCCGCAGTCCCGGCTGGCTCCGGCCTGGGGCACCGGAATCCTCGCCATGCGGGAGACGCTGCGGGCCGAACCCGACCTGGTCGACCAGATCCGCCGCAGCCCGCGGTGGCTCTCGCTGATGCTCACCGTCTATGGCGGCTGCTGGAACCTCGGGGCCACAGCCGCGCTGGACGAATTCGAGCGCAGGTCTGGTTACCTGCGGCTCGAGGACACCTCGCGCAGTGAGTTCGCGGCCTACTTCGCCCCCCGCTGGGGACGTGAGGATCCTGACCTCGAGATGGCCAAGTACCACAAGACGGAGGGCGAGGAGATCACGCGCAGGTTCGCCGCCCCGCCGCAGTTCGACGCGGCGGCGATCACCCGCGACTCTCCGCTGACCCGGCAGATCGTCCGGGCGCTGCGTGACGACGACCTAGCGGCGCTGACCAGGTCGCTGCACACGTCGCTGAGCGCCGACGACACCATGCATAGCGCCGACGCGTTGCTCGCGCTCTGGGCGCTGGGGCACCCAGCCAGTGCAGCCCTGGCGAATCGCTCGCCCGCGACCGAGCTGGCCGCGCGGCGGATCGCCGCCTTGATCCCGGGCCTGGCTGACGCAGCGGTACGCGCCGCGCCGCACGCGGCGACAGCGCTGGCCAGGACCGCCGCGAACCTCACGGCCGAGAACTGGGAACTGCTGGCCGCCGCACTGACGAAAGTCCTCCACATGGTCGGCGCTCGCCCGATCAGCCTGTTCGCAGAACTTGACGACATGCCCGAACGCCATCGAGCCCGGGTGCTGACCGAGGAGATAGCCCAGCGCATCGGCGGCTGGGCGGAGGATCCCGGTTACGACGCGAAGAACTTCGCTGACGCCGCGACCCAGTATCCGGGCCCGATGATGCTCGCCGCGCTCAACGCCCAGGGTTCTGCCTGGAACAACGGCTACCGCCGGTACGCCCACTGGTGGCCATCCGACCCGCTGGCGTTTCCCTACCGTGGCGAGGCTGATATCCCGCTGGCTGTCCTAGACCAGCTGGTAAACCTGCCGACGGAGATGGGCGCCATCTTGGGCTGGCAAGTCGGGCACCTATTCCAGCTCTTGTTCGCGGAAAATCCGGACGTCGCAGTCGAAGTGTCCGTCATCCTTTGGGCGCGTTTCTGGGGCCAGGACAAGGATGCGCTCCTGGCGTACATCACTTACCTCGATGATCACCTGGCTGAGGTGCCGCAGCGCGTCGACCACCTGTACGAGGTGGCCTGCGCCGTGGAAGACCCGTGGCACCGCGGCCGGGCCTTGCTGCGCATCGCGGAACTCTTTCCGGCCGGCCGTCGCGCAGCGCTCCGGGAGGCGAAACAGTGCATCGGCGAGGTTTCCGACTCGGTGCAAGCGTTCCAGCTGCGCGAGCGGCTCGCGCTGCTCGGTCCGGCGCAGGACCGCACGCGGCACGTGTCCGCCTGCCGGAACCTGGCAAGCTCGATCGCAGACCCTGCCGCCGGGGCTCGGGCCCTGCTCAGGCTGACCCGCTTCGTGCCCGCTGAGGCGCTCGACGACCTGGCCATCGCCGCGCTTGACCGAATCCGGCTGATCGGCTCCCGCGCCGAGCAGCTCGAACTGCTCCGGCTCAGCCGCGAGATGTTCCCCGACCGACCGGCCTGCCAGGCCGCGATCGAGGGGCTGCTGGCCGGGATCGCCACGTCCGACCAGGAGTCCGCGCATGTCCTGGGCCGCTGGGGCACCGCGATCGCTGCACATCTGCCGACCCTTTGCGGCGGCAATGAGACCCTGGTGCAGGCGTTCGTCCCCGTCGCGCTCTACGCTCGCGCCACTAACCTGGTGCGGGCCAGCCAGCAGGACCAAGTCGCCGAGGTCTGGCGGGCTCTGGCCGCCGAGCCCTCACCCGGCACGGTCCGGCGGGTTCTCGAGGTGCAGACCGAGCCGGTCATCCAGTGCACCGGGCCCGTGGCGCGGAGCATCGCCGCGGCCTTGGCCTTGGCCGGGTCGAAGTGCCTGAGCCCGCTGCTCAGCCGGCTGGTACGCATGGACTACGACGCCGAGCCGACCGTGCGCTGCTGGCTTGCCCACCCCGCGGCAGCGGTCCGGCAGATCGCGGCGCTGCTGCTGGCCGAGCGCGCCGGCCTCAGTGCCGAGACCGCCACCCCGATCACCGAACTGCTGCTCGCCGAGGACGACCTGCTCAGAGCCAGGGCCCGAAACTGTGTCCTCCCCGGCGGACCAGGCGGCGTGTGCGTCTCGGTGACCGGCATGGGAGCGACAGCAGTCGCCCAGCTTGCCCAGTTCGCCCACGATCAAAACTGGTCCGCCCCAGGCGCGGCGCTGGTGTTCACCTGGCACTGCCAAAGGCTCCTGCACGATGATCCGGAGGCGCTGTCCGCCTGGTGCGACGCGGTGGAACAGGACGACGAGTCGGGCCCAGTCGCATCCTGGATCATCAGCGGCATTCACTGGGCGACGACACCAGTCTGGACGCTCATGCTGGACCGGCTGCGGCACGCTAGCCCGCCGCTGCAACGCCTGATCCTGATCGCCTGCGCCCACATGCTGTACCAGTCCACCGACAGTGACGGCGACTTCACGACGTCCGCAGGGAAGTTACAGATCGGCTGGAAGCGCTGGGCAACGCTGCACTCAACGCTGCGCGCCATCGATCCGGAGCCACTACGCGCCGTGCGGGTCCTGCCAGTGCAAATAGCGGACGTGTTCGCCGCAGCGGGCGACGCGCTCGCCGCGACCGACGGCACCCTGGATCGAGATAGCGGCCTGCGGGCCTCCCGGGCGCTGTGGGATGAGGTGGGGACGACCCTCGGCGCGATTCTGGCAATGAGCGATGAGGCCCAGCTGCGCAGCGCCCTGCACCGGCTCGGTGCATCCTACATAGCCGAGTTCAACCATACCGCACTAGCTATCTCAGTCTTCCAGACCTACCGTCGGCGACCAAGACAGTCCAACTGGCCGTGGACCGGCCTGCTCACGATGTGGGCCCGTGATTTGCTGGCCCGAGCGCCGCAGGACGACTGCGGCTCCACGGAATGCAGCTGTGTCCTGGAGGCACTCGCCGCTGCGGCCCAGACGAACCCCGACACCTTCCGCCAGCACGCAGACAAAGCGGACGACACTATAAACCACCTGGACAAGGAGACCCTCAGCCGCCTGCTGGCCCAGGCGGGGCTGCACCACAACAGCTTCCCTGGCCGGGCAGCTGCGGCCGATCTTCTCGGAGTGCTGAGACACGGCTCACCGATCGTGCTGCAAGCTCTGCGGCAGATGCTGCGCGACACCGCGCCAACCGTCCGGCAAGCGGCCCTTGAAGCCATCACCCGGCTGCGCAGCGTCGATAGCAGCCTCATCGACGACCTGGTGAGTGCGCTGGTCGGGCCGAGCGTCACCACTGCCTGGGCCGCCGCTCAGTTGCTGGGCGAGATCGGCGAGAACACCGTCACCCCGAAACGGGTCCGGCAAACGATCATCACCGCTCTGGCCCAGGCAGTCCAAGACCCCACATCTCGGCGCACGGTCCACTTCGCCTTCGTCGACGCGGCTATTCCGGACATGCCTGAACTCGACGACGTGTGTACTGAGACGCTGCGGAGGGTCTACCGCCTTGGATAACGCCCGACCGAGGATTAGCCGTGCGGGTCAGCGCCTGCGCATCCGAGGCCGATCCAGCCCTCCGGCATCCTCGGTGAAGGCGCCAAGAATGGCCTGCCGAGGTCCAGCGATGGACCATGCACGGTCACGGTTCGACGCAGGCCGGCGACGAGGTCTGCGGGGCGGATGGTGACGGGGAACGGGCGCTGCGCTTCCCAGGCCCGCTCCCCGGAGGGACACCCGACGCCGACATAACTGCCGTCCACCAGATCCAGTGCGTGCAACGAGGGCGCTTGCGGGTCTGGGTCAACGAGCCAGTACGAGGCGACACCGGCTTCCTCGTAGACCGACAGCTTCGACAGCCGATCAATCCGCTGGCTACTCGGCGAGAGCACCTCCACGGCCAGCACCGGAGGTTGCCCCAGAAACCCACTGCTGCCAACGGCCAACAGATCGTCCCGACGGGCCACCAGCACGTCCGGCTGCAATGCGGTCCTGCGCCCACGCCGCCACTCGAACGGCGCGATCACCACGTGCAACTCCGGCGGGCATGCGTGGTAGAGCAGCCGGTACAGCGTCCCCGCAGCCTCCTGATGCCATAGCCCGGCACCGGGCTCACCAGGAGTATCCCGTCCAGCAACTCGTAGCGGCGCCCGTCCTCAGGCATCCGCTCAAGATCCTCGACAGTGAACTCCCCCGCGAGGCCGAACCCGTCCACCCCGGTAGCCATGCCCCCATGCTGCTCCCTCGCTGTAGTCATGGCCAAGACAATGCCACCCAACCCTGACAAGATCGGAAAGTTGTCTTCCGGCGGCTGCCGCTCCGAGCCGACCGGCCCGCGAAACGCGACAACTAACGGTTGGCGTAAGTTACGTCGACTGCTAGTGACAGAAGGCGTGGAATGGGGGTCATGTTCGTCAACCGGCATGAGGAGCTCTCGGCGCTGGAGCGCTGGTGGCGCAGCGACTCGCCAGCCGCCGTGGTCTGGGGGCGGCGCAGGGTCGGCAAGACCGCCCTGGTGCAGCACTTCGCCGCCGATCGCCGCACGGTGTTCCACACGGGGGCGGGCCGGCCAGCTGGCGGCGAGCTGGCGCAACTGTCCCGGCAAGTGCACCGGGTGGCCCCGCACCAGCTTCGGGACCTGCTCGCCCGTCCCTACGCCGACTGGGATGATGCGTTCGACGGACTCGCCCAGCTGGCCGCTGACGAGACCCTGCTTGTGGTGCTGGACGAGTTCCCGGAGCTGACGCTGACCTCACCGGAGTTACCCGGGGTGCTCCGTGCCTTCCTGGATCGGGCCGCTGGGCGCACCCGGCTGCGTCTGCTGTTGTGCGGGTCGGCGGTCCGGCACATGGAGGCCCTCCAGGAGCAACGGGCCCCGCTCTACGGCCGTTTTGGGCTGTCCCTCCAGGTGCATCCGTTCCAGCCGGCCGAGGCGGCGCTGCTGCTTCCCCGACTGTCCGCCACGGACCGGGCCACCGTCTACGGGCTGCTCGGGGGGATGCCCCTGTACTTGTCGTGGTGGGACCAGGACGCCGACCTGGCGAGCAACCTGCTGCGACTCGCCTGCCGCCCCGGTGCGCCGCTGCTCACCGAGGGGCAGCTAGTGCTGGCGACCGAGACCGAACGGGGCGAATATCCCTCGGCGGTGCTGCATGCGATCGCGGCGGGACGGACCAAACATGGTGAGATCAAGGATGCGCTGCGCGCCGAGCCGACCCGCACGCTGGAGCGGCTCATCGCGCTGCGGTTGGTGGAACGGGTGGTCCCCGTTACTGATACCGAACGATCTCGACGTGTCCACTACCGGGTGGCAGACAACTTCCTCGCGTTTTGGCTGCAAGTGCTCGCCCGATTCCGCGCGGAGATCGAGCGTGGGCTCGGAGAGGCCATCCTGCCGGTGCTCCTCGAGAGCTTGCCTGAGCTCCTCGGCCCCCGCTGGGAGGAGATGTTCCGGACGCACCTGCGTGTTCTGGCTGCGCAGGGCAAGTTCGGTGACGGCATTGTCGCGGTCGGTCCCTGGTGGTCCGCGGACGGCACAGTGGAGATCGATGCGGTGGCTCTGGCCGGGCGAGCCCGGGTCCCCGTCCTCGTCGGCGAGGCGAAGTGGGCCGCCCGGATGGACGCTACCCGGATAATCCGCGCGCTCACCGCGAAGGTCAGCGCGGTGCCTGAAGCTGACCCGGCAACAGTGCGGCTGGTGTTGTGCGCCCGCGAGCGCGTCGACAACGTCCCCCCTGATGTGCTGGCGATCACCGCCGAGGACATCATGGCGCTCGCGCCGCGCGGCACGTAGCGCACCGTCAGTCTCGACGCAGGCCGGCGACGAGGTCCGTGGGGCGGATGGTGACGGGGAACGGCCGCTGCGCGTCCCACGCCTGCTCCCCCGAGGGGCACCCGACCGCAACATAGCGACCGTCCACCAGATCCAGTGCGTGCAACGAGGGTGCTTGCGGGTCCGGATCAACTAGCCAGTACGAGGCGACACCGGCTTCCTCGTAGGCCGACAGCTTCGATAATCGATCGATCCGCCGGGTACTCGGTGAGAGCACCTCCACGGCGAGCACCGGAGGCGCTCCGAGGAACTTCCCGCCCTCGACGGCGAGCAGATCCGCGTGCCGCGCGACCAGCACGTCGGGTTGCAGCGCGGTCCGGCGGCTGCTGCGCCACTCGAACGGGGCGATGACCACGTGCAATCCTGGCGGGCACGCGTCCCGAAGCCTGATTGCCAGTGCAAGCACTACTTCCTGGTGCCATACTCCCGGTGCCGGGCTCACCAGGAGTACCCCGTCGAGCAGCTCGTAGCGGCGCCCGTCCTCGGGCATCCGCTCAAGATCCTCGACGGTGAACTCGCCCGCGAGGCCAAACCCGTCCAGCCCGGTAGCCACGCCCCCATGCTGCCCCCTCGCGGTCGTCATGGCCACGACACGATCGTCATGGCCAAGACAATGCCACCCAACCCTGACAAGATCGGTGCTTATGGACTTCACGGTGTGGGCCCCACAGCGCAAGCGAGTACGGGTCGTGGTGAACGGCACCGAGTACGAGATGACGCGTTCGTCCGGCGGTTGGTGGTGCGCCCCTGTCCCCGGCGCCGGGCCCGGCAGCGACTACGCGTTCCGGCTGGATGAGGAGGACACCCCGCTGCCGGACCCGCGGTCCCGGTGGCAGCCGAATGGGGTGCATGCGCCGTCACGGGTCTACGACCACCGCGCCTTTGGCTGGACCGACCAGCTCTGGAGTGGCCGCGCGCTGGCGGGCAGCGTGCTCTACGAGCTGCACATCGGGACGTTCACCCCAGACGGCACCTTCGACTCCGCGATCGAGTACCTGGAGCACCTCGCTGAGCTGGGCGTCGATCTGGTCGAGGTGATGCCGGTCAACGCCGTCGACGGGCCCCGCAACTGGGGTTACGACGGGGTCGGCTGGTACGCCGTCACCGAGAACTATGGCGGGCCGGTGGCCTTCAAGCGTTTCGTGGACGCCTGCCATAATATGGGGCTGGGCGTGATTCTCGACGTGGTGTACAACCACCTTGGCCCATCCGGGGCGTACCTGGACCGCTTCGGCCCCTACTTCGCCGGGAGCACCATCTGGGGCCCAACGCTCAACCTGGACGGCCCGCATTCCGACGAGGTGCGCCGCTACGTCATCGACAACGTGCTGGAGTGGCTGCGCGACTACCACGTGGACGGGCTACGCCTGGATGCCGTGCACGCCCTGCGCGACACGCGGGCCACCCACCTGCTGGAGGAGCTGGCCGCCCAGGTGGACGCGCTGGCCGCGCACCTGCGACGGCCGCTGTCGCTGATCGCTGAGTCCGACCTCAACGACCCCCGGCTGATCACCCCGCGGGCCGCCGGGGGCTACGGGCTGAGTGCGCAGTGGGATGACGACATCCACCATTGCCTACACGCCACGCTGACCGGGGAACGGCAGGGCTACTACGCCGACTTCGGCGCGCTGCCCGATCTGGCCCGCACCCTGCGCAGCGCGTTCTTCCATGACGGGCGCTGGTCAAGCTTCCGGCAGCGCACCCACGGCCGCCCAGTGGACACCGCGCACCTGCTCGGCTGGCAGTTCATCGCCTACCTACAGAATCACGACCAGGTGGGCAACCGCGCCATCGGCGACCGGATCTCGGCCACCCTGTCGCCGGGCCTGCTGGCCTGCGGCGCGGCACTCGTGCTGTTCTCCCCCTACACGCCGATGATCTTCATGGGTGAGGAGTGGGGCGCGACCACCCCGTTCCAGTTCTTCTCCTACATGCCCGAGAAACAGCTGCGCGACGCCATCCAGGCCGGCCGTTATGCCGAGTTCACCGAGCATGGCTGGGACGACACGGAGGTACCCGACCCGAACGACGAGCAGAGCTTTCGACGTTCCCAGCTGGACTGGTCCGAGCTTGATACTGAGCCGCACGCCAGCCTCATGCTCACCTACCAGAGCCTGATCTCGCTGCGACAGCGCTACCCAGAGCTGTCCGACCCTCGGCTGGATGCCCTGAGCGTCGACGTGGATGAGCACGCCCGCACGCTAGTCCTGCACCGCGGCAGGCTGCGGGTGGTGATCAACCTGAGCCCAGCACCGGCCACCGTAGCGCTCGATGGCCTGCCCACGCAGGTGCTGTTCAACTCCGCAGCGGCCACCCCCGTGGGGAACGCCGTGCGGATCGACGGTGAGTCCTTCGCTTTAGTGGCGCTGGAGGCTCAGCGGAAGAGCTGACGCAGCAGCGCCAATACGATGAGCGCGCCGAGGCCCATCAGCGAGTAGCGCACCACCGGCTTGGCCAGGGTGGCTTCCACCTGTTCCTTGCCGGCCGCGACCACGCGTTGCGGATCAGCCCGGTTGCCGATCTCTTGCAGGGTGGCGGCCAGCTCATCACGGGCCTGCTCGATGTCGCGTTCGATGGTGTCGGCGTCGCGGGCCATGAGTCCTCCTCGGGCGGGTCGGCGTGCGGCATACCGTAGGGCACGGTGCGACCGGGCTGCGACGCTACCCCTGGGCAGCGGTAGCGTTTGAGGTCATGAGCGAGCACACCCTGCTGTCCCCTGGCGATACCGCCCCGGAGTTCACTCTGCCCGACGCCGATGGCCACCCCGTCTCGCTGTCGGACTACCGCGGCCGATCCGTGGTGCTCTACTGCTACCCGGCCGCTGGCACTCCCGGCTGCACCACGCAGGCTTGCGATTTCCGGGACAACCTCGCCGAGCTGGACGCGGCCGGCTTCGCGGTCCTCGGCATCTCCCCGGACCCGCCAGCGAAGCTGGCGAAGTTCCGCGACGCCCACGGCCTGCCCTTCCCGCTGCTGTCGGATACCGACCGTGGCGTGCTCACCGCTTACGGTGCCTACGGCGAGAAGCAGATGTACGGCCGGACGGTCACCGGCGTCATCCGCTCCACCTTCGTGATCAACGCAGCGGGCCGGATCGACCAGGCACTGTACAACGTCCGCGCCACCGGCCACGTCGCTAAACTCCGCAAAGACCTCGGAGTCTGAGGCCGTACCCTGTGCTCACCCAGCACGTTCGTCACCGCACGCCGGCGTAGCCCAACGGCAGAGGCCCGGGTCCTAGGAACCCGCCAGTGTGGGTTCGAATCCCACCGCCGGCACCAAAGTGGTCCTACTCGAACACCCACCGACCAGGGATCGAGTGGCCGGTCAGTTGAGGAATGATCTCTTCCAGGAGATCACCCCGGTGTCGTTCCAGGCCCCCGTCAGCCCAGCCGGGTTGCCACCTTCGCTCTGCGTCTACACGTCCCGTAGCTCCTCTTCCAGTCAGCGCAGGGTGTCTGCCTCACTGTCCCTGCCCGTATTTTGGCCATGGGCTGTGCCACTGTCGTTCTCTGCCGACGATATGCTTGGTGCACACTGAGATCGTGTATGGTGCAAAAGATTCAGGACGCTGCGGCCAACTACTACACGAAAGGTCACCACACCGGCGCGGTGCGTGACCAGGCCAACGCTCTACTGGCATGATGCAGCAATGCAGACACTAGAGACCTACAGCATCCTGACCATCGGGTACGAAGGACGCACGGCGAACGAGCTACTCTCGGAGCTGGCCCAGGCCCACGTCACTGCCCTTGTGGATGTGCGGCTGACGCCTCTCAGTCGCAAGCCCGGCCTATCGAAGCGGCACCTGGCAAACCAGTTGGAACAAGCAAACATCTGGTACCTGCACATGCCAGCGCTCGGCAACCCCCGCGACAACCGCGATGCGTTCCGACAAGGCGTTGCCCAGAGCCGGACGCGGTTCAGGGATTTGTTGCAGCGTCCCGATGCCCAGGAGGCGCTGGGTAAGCTGTGGTCAGTGGTATACAAACAACGGGTCGCGCTCCTGTGCTTTGAGCAAGACGCCACCACGTGCCATCGCTTTATCGTGAGTGAAGCGCTACTAGGCATTGATCCTGCCTTAGCCGTCGAACATCTCTAGTCAGAAGAGAGTTGGCGCCGGTCGGCTGCCCGCCGGAGGCCAGAAGACACCGAGCACCAGGAAACTCTTGGGATGCTGGTGCTGGTTGCCGAGGAAGAAGTACGTATCACGGTCGACGGCACACATCTGGTCAAAGAATTTCTGCTTCAAGCGTTCCGGTAACTCATTTTCAGCGTAGCCCATTTGCTTCCAGCTACGGGCAGCTTCACCGGCTTCCCAGTTGATAAGCGTTTGGGTGTGCCCATTACAGCCAGGCTCCATACAAAAGTAGTGATACTTTAGCCGGTATGGAGCCGGTTCCAGCACGCTTCGCTCGGCCGTAAATAAATCACCAGCGGCGGCCAACTCAGCCAATCGCTGCTTGTCTTCGGAAAATGCGTCATTGGGTTCAACGTCGAGTCTAATGACTTCGCGGGGTTTAATGAGGCCCAGAGACGGAGCCGCTGGCGTTCCCTGTCGTGCGAGCAACTCGCACGACGTCGTAGCCCCGGCGAGAGAGTCGAGATGCTGCCACCGTTCCCGCCATCCGTGCGTGGTGCCGAGCGAGTCACCAAGAATAACGCTTGAAATGTTAGGTTTGTAGCTTTCCGGCCGTTGATCAGAAGGAGAGCGGAACGCACCGAGCTTCAGGATCTGGTACTTTTTGAATCGATCGACGAATGAAAGATCTCGATAAGCGACGGGGTAGAGTCTGATCCAGCTTGACGCCGATGTGTCTACCCTGACTCCTGCTACGCAGACAGTCTCGCCGTAGGTACGTGAGGGTTGCGGGTAAGCTTTCACCGTAACGAGTACCTGCATCTGCTCTTCGTCCACGTCACTGCCTCCTAGCGCTTCGGCACATAGTCTGGTTGCTCAGGCACACAAGTGCCAGGCGGCACGCCGTGACGATCAAAGCTAGGTGCTGCTGATCAAGGTCCAGGGGCTGTCGGGCTCTTGAGGTTCGCACGGTACAGTCGCCAAATCTCATGGACACCAGGATTTCCGAGCGCTTCCATGATCTTTGAGATGGAGTTCTGTGAATATCGCTGGAAGATGGACTTGCCAATTGTTACCGCTGTGTTCAGTCGGTGCTGATCCCCCGTGCCTGGGTGCCCCTCAACTCCTGGAAACGCAGGGGCAGGCATTGAAACGACCGTGACTCCCAGTTCTCGTTGCTGCTTGCTCTCACAGCTCGGCCGCCATGACCGGCATCCTCGGTGCGTCGATGGTCTAACGGCTGAGCCTTCCTTTACCCATGACGTTGCTTCCAGGTGCACAGTCCTGTAAGTGATCGCCCGAACAATCGTCCCCCGGAGAGGGCCTCCTACCGGCTACTGCCACCGTCCCTCATCGCCTCCTCCCGAGCGAACACCAGCACATGCATCAGGTCAGCAACTTGCACCGGATCCAAGATCGCTTCCCAGGTAAACGGCGGCCAGGACATCCAGACCTGTTCCCGATCTGTCTGGACGACCACGTCCTCAGTAACGTCCTCCGTGCTTTCGACGGAGACCCTGCGGGGTTTTCCCGCGCTTGGGTAGTCCGCCCGATCGCCCTCAAATTCCACGTCGACAACTCCATTCGGGTGCTTGTCTGATCGCCGCAGAGACGCCACTCAAGGCTGACGGTGCGCTGCTAGCCGAATACGAGCGAGTACGCGCCGCCCAGCAGGACTATGAGCAGCGAAGGCGGGAAGCCGAGCTGGCCGAGGCGTACGCTGCAGCGAAGGCGCTGCGCGCCACGACCACCACGGACCTCAGCCAGAACGCTGATGAGGTGGCCGAGCAGGACGCTCTGGCGAGCGTGACCACGGCTGCTGCTGCGACGCTGCTGGCGGAGGGTGTGATGGGACCGCTGGTGTATCTCGCGTTCCTGAGCAGCGCGGCACCGGCCAGATCGGGAGATGAGCTCTACGAGCAATTCACGAAGTTTCTCCAGGAATGGGCAGATGCGGTGAACCGTCGGGGGCTATTTCAGTTGTCTGATCAGGCATCCAGCACCGTCGCTGCTTCTCCGGGGAGCAGCCTGGATCCCGAGGAGCAGGAGCGCCTGACGCAGGCTCTTGCCGCACCAGGCCGGGTGGACGCCCAGGTCATCAACCATATTGAGTCCATACTCCAGCACTGCAAACGACAAGAGGACACCCTCGGGCCGCAGGCAGTGCTGCACACCGTGCTTGCCCAACGCCAGCTGGTCAATTCCCTGCTGACAGGCTGCCCGGCGCCGCTTCGTCCCCGCCTCTTGTCGGTCTACAGCGATATGTCGACCTCTGCCGGATTCCACTTTTTCAATCTCGACGACGTCGACAATGCCATGCATTATTGCGACCAGGCCCGGGCGGCAGCGCACAAGGCCCGCAACACCGAGCTTGCTATCTACGCGCTGTGCAGTATGAGTTACTTTGCTTCCTGCCACGGTAAGGCACCCGCCGGTCTCGACTTCGCCGCAGCAGCCCAGAGCCTGGCGGGCAGGACCGATGATGTGCTGCTCCAGGTCTGCGTCGCTGATCGCGCTGGTATCGCTTACGCGGTTGACGCTCAGTACAAGGAGTGCATGGCGGAGTTCGACCGGGCACAGGCTGGGCTGGCAGCATCAGCCGGCCAGGTGTCTCCCGAATCGCCAGCCTACTGGTACCATGAGGGATTACTCGCCAGCCATCAGAGCGAGTGCCTGCTGCAACTGGGCAAGCCGCAGGAAGCCGCCGCCAAGGCCAACACGGGACTGCAACTGTTCGACAATTCTTTCGTGGGCAGTTTGGCTGTCTGTACGCTTCGCTTGGGCACTGCACACCTCCAATCCGGCGAGATCGAAGAGGCCGTCAGAGTTATTGGCGACGGCGCGCTACTCGCGACTCAAGCCCCGTCGGCACGACGGACTAAAAAAGTACGGGCCGCCCGTGCCCAGCTACAGCCATGGGAGCACACCCCGGCTGTCCAGGCGTTGGATGAACACCTGGCGGCGCTGGGACTCGGCAGCAGGTGAGTGTGTGAATATCAGCCGGCGGGTTCCTCCATGCGCTGTCACGGACCTGACTGGCCGGACTTCGGTGAACGATCACTTGTCGTAGGCTGACCGGACTGATCTCCCGGGGAGGCTACGTTGGCGCAGATACGGGTGCTGGTGGGGTTCACGACCACCGCTGAGGATGACGACTTCGTCCTGGAGCGGCTGAGGACGGAGCTCGCCGACGAGCTCCGTGCGGCAGGCGAGGTGGACTATGTGCCTGTGCCCGCCACGCCGGGTGACAAGGGTGTGACCGACGTCGCCCTCGCCACGCTCAGCGTATTAATCGCAGATCTGCGCGTGCTCATCGACGGTGCCGTGGCGTTCACCAACCGCAATGCTGGGCGCCGGGTACACCTCAAGGTCGGTGACATCGAGCTCACCATCGACCGTCCCACCCGAGGTGAGGCGGAGACGATCATCGAGGTCATGCAGAGCGTCATCGAACGGGAGCGGTCCTGATGGGCCGCCATGCCCTGCTGCTGGGCACCGCCACGTTCCACGCTGACCGGACACTGGCGGCGCTGCCTGGGGTACGTCAGGATGTCGACCAGCTCAAAGCGCTGCTCGATGCCGTCGGCGCTTTCGACAGCGTTGATGCGCATGCCGATCTCGACCGGGAGCGGCTGACCGCGGTTCTCGAAGACTTCTTCGGCGCTCGCCGAGTGGGTGATCTCGCTCTGGTGTACTACTCGGGGCACGGGTTGATGAGCGAGCTGGACCGTGAATCGGTGTTTCTCGCCGCGACCGACACCCGGTGCGAGCACCTGCACACCACCGCGCTGGACACCGACGGCGTGCTGCGGCACCTGCTGAACATCACCCGCGCCAGCCAGAAGGTGGTGTTGCTGGACTGCTGCTTTTCTGGTGCATTTGGGGCGCGCAACCGGTTCCGCGGTGGCCTCCGGCAGGAGCCGCGCCGGGGGGTGCGCCAGCATGGCACGTTCATCCTCACCTCCAGTACGCACGCGAGAGCAGCTAAGACCCAGGGGGACGATCGCCCCTCGGTCTTCACCGAGATGATGCTCACCGGACTGCGGGGTGCGGCAGCGACCCCGAACGGCGAAGTGTGGATCACCACGAATGACCTGGCGCGGTACGCGCACGGACAGCTAGCTCGCGATCCGCACCGGCGGCCAGTCGAATCGAGCGAAGGGGTCACCGAGCCCATCAAGCTGGTGACGGTCGAGCCGGCATGCGAGACCGGGCCTCACACCACGCTGCGGCGCCCAGGCACCGACGCCGACCAAGAGTTCGATGCGGACCAATGGCGGCGGCTGCTGCGCTACTACGTCTCCGGTATGGAGCGAGAGGCGGTGTTGGGATCCTTCATCGACATCAACGCGCGGCAGACGTATCAGCCGATGCCGGAGGGTCCAGAGCGGGTGTTTGTCCGCACGGCGATGGACCGGGGTGGAGCCCCGGAAGTCGCCGCCTTCGGTCAGCGATGTGCGGCTGACGGTCACCAGCTGCGGTACGGGTACCCGGTGCTCGTCCTGCCCGGCGAGCGGAGGAACTCAGGGCCCCGGTTCGCGCCGCTGCTCGTTTGCGACGTGACGCTCACCTCGGATGGCGGGCTGCTCGCCACGCTGCCGCCCCAACCCAACCGGGCGCTCGCCCGGCATCTCCAGCTGAGCGACGTGGAGATTGACGACCTGGTCCAGCGGGTCGAAGAAACCTTCGTCCCGGGCGAGGTCGCTGCGCTCGGGGAGACGGTCCGGCGCTTGATGGAGGTGCTCGGCGTCGCGGCCGCAGTTCCCCTTAATCCGGCCACCCTCACGGGGACAGTGAGCGCCGGGCCCCTCAACCGGGTGCAGAACACCGCAGTGCTCTATCGCGTCGACCCCAAGGACACGGCACAGCGGCGGTTGATCGAGGACCTGCGCGACTCGATCGCGGTCGATCCCGCGAAGATCGCCACGACCGCTCTCGGCACGCTGACCGGAGAGACTGCGGCCGATCAGGCGCCTGCCGCGCCGGTGACCATCGTGGCGCCGGACCGGCTCAACGAGACTCAGGAGCAGATCATCCAGGCCGCGATGTCCCATCGGCTCACCGTCGCGCAAGGGCCACCCGGCACCGGGAAAAGTCAGCTCGTCACTGCTCTGGTCGCCACCGCCACCGCAGCGGGACACAGCGTCCTGGTCGGCTCCACCAACAACCCGGCCGTGAATGAGGTGATCAAGCGCAGCACCGAGATGGTCAGCCCCGGCTTTGTGATGCGGACCGGCAATCGAGAGTATCAAGGCCAGGAGCCGACGCTGCTCGCCGAGCTGCTCACCGCTCACGCCAACGGCCGGTCCGGCAACGAGCGGACCACTGAGGCAGAGCTGCGCCTCATCCACCAGGAGATCGCGGCGCTGCGCACCGAGCTCGACGAGCGACGTCTCCTGGAGCGGGATCTTGCCGAACTCGCCACCGAGCAGCAGGCCGGTGACCGTGATGAACTCACCGTGCCGACAGACGAGACGAAGCTCGTTACTCTCGTGGACTGGGCGGACCGGGCGGCGCGTGGTGGCGTGTTCGGCTGGTGGTGGCGCTGGCGGCTGCGCGCGTTCCGTCTGACTGACCGCGCGGCGATGGAGGCGTTCGCCCACCGAGTCACCGTCGAGCTGCGCTGGCGTACCGGCCGGCGCCGGCTCGCCGAACTACCGGGCGACACCACCACCTGGTCACGACTGGTTGAACTGGTCACCGTGGAGCGCCCGGAGCACAGCCGAAGGCTCTTGCGGGCCCAGCTTGCCCGCCGGATCCGTGATGGCGCCGACGTACTGCGGTTCCGCAGCGACGAGATGTCGAAGGAGAAGCCGAAACCGTGGTCGCGGTTCAGGGAGCTGCTCCATCCGCTGCCCGCCTGGGCGACCACGACGATGTCCGCGCGCGTGCTGCCACCGCAACCGGCGCTGTTCGACCTCGTCGTCATCGACGAGGCGGCACAGTGCAGCATCCCGGCCATCCTGCCGATGCTCTACCGCGCCAAGCGAGCCCTGATCATCGGGGACCCCCGACAACTTGCCCCGGTGATTACCTTGCCAGCGAAGGAGGAGCTGAGGCACCAAGCCGAGGCGGGACTGAACCGCGAGTGGCTCGAGTCGCGACGGTTAGCCTACACCCGGTACTCCGGCTACGACGCATTCGCCGCCGTCGCCGGCCGAACCCACCTGCTCGACGAACACTACCGGTGTCACCCCGACATCGTCGCTGCGCCGAACCGACACGTGTACCAGGGGCGCCTCACCGTCCTGACCGACCCGGCCCGGCTCACCGCACCGGCCGAGCCGGCGGTGCGATGGCAGCACGTCGAGGGCGCATTCCGGCATAATGCCAGCGGCTCCGGCGCCAACGAACCAGAGCTCGATGCGGTGGTCGCGGAAGTGCAGCGCCTGCGAGCGGCCTACCCGAGTGCATCGATCGGGGTGGTGACGCCGCTGGCCACCCACCAGCGCCAGCTCGCCGCAGCTCTCAAGAAGGCCGGATTTCCGGAATCCGAGGTCGGGTGCGGGACCATCCACCGCTTCCAAGGCGGCGAGCGGGACATCATGGTGATCTCTCCGGTCGGCGCGCACGGCGTGCGGGACCGCACCCGGAACTGGCTGGTCCACCAGACCAATCTCTGGAATGTTGCCATCACCCGGGCCCGGTCACAGCTCGTCGTGGTGGGTGACCATGAGTGGTGGGCGAGCCAGCAAGGCCTGCTGACGGAGCTGACGCGCGGAGCCACCAACGGATCCACCAACGGACAGACCAGCACAACCGCGTCCCTTTCGGCGGCAGACTGGCTCCACGATGCGTTGCGCCACAGTGGCCTGCCCGTCAATCGCGACGTCATGATGGCGAGCCGCCGGTACGACATCATGACGGCCAGTCCAGCGGGCACGGTGGCGCTCGTGGTGGATGACCCCAACGGTGACGCCGATGGGCGAGGACTCCGCAAGGTTCTGGCGTCGATCGACGTAGCGCCCGACACAGTGACCGTACATCGAATACCGGCATGGCGCTGCTACACCGAGCCCGATCTGGTCGTTGCCGAACTCGTCCACCAAGGCCAGCCCGCCCCGTAGCAACCCACCCATCCAGGTCGTGAACGCGGCGGTTCACTCGCGGGCTCGTCATCATCGTGGGAAGCGAGACACTCCCGTCACCGACTCGGTATTCTCCGTCGGTCGCTAGGCAGCCGCCGGATCGAGGATGGTGACGTCGGCGGCGTCGGCAGGCTCCGGTACTGGTTGCCCGGTCTCACGAAGCATGCTGAGGTGCTCAGCCATTGCTTGCCGCATGAGCTGCTCGGTCTCAGCACGCGTGTCAGCCGCCACCACGACACCCGGCAGATCTGGCGAGTACGCGGAGTACCCCACCTCGTCGTCTCCCTCGAACACGACCACGTATCCTCTCAAGGCCGCTCCCTTCTCAGACCTGCCTGTCTCAGGATGCTCGCTTCGGTCTTTGGCTTCAACGTCGCGCTCGGCTTGCCGGCAACAGTCACGAGACCTGGTTTGGCGGGATGGGTGAAATGGCGATGCGAGCCACTGACCCGCTTGAGTATCCAGCCATCCTGCTCCCGGAAGCGGACAATCTCGCTGACCTTCATGGGCACAGCGCGACGGTAGCTCCTCAGACCGACAGTTCCGTGGCGCCGAGGTGCCATCGACGTAGCCGCGCCATCCGCCCGCCGCCAGCGAACGAGGCGTCGACGGTGGTGTCACGATCAGCTTCGCTCGCTTCTGGCCTCCGGTCGACGACCGTTCACACTAGCCAAGGAACCTCCCCACGCGGGTCACCGATCCGGGGTCTCGCGCGGTAACACGCGAGTACACCTGGATGAAGCCGAGAAGATCGCCGCCCGGAAACCGCCGACCGCCTCGCGCCGACCGGGATCCGCAACGATCCCATCGCCCGGGATCGGCTGAGCACTCTGGACCAGCGAGCCCGCCGCCCAGTGTGGGAACTGGGCAGCCTGCGCCGCCGCTTCGGCATCCCCGAGCGAGGTTGACTCCGCTGTGAACCCCCGGCGCTCCACCAGCATCAGGAGGAGCCAGCGTCAACAGCTCATTGGCCATGAAGGTGAGCGGAGCGAGATCATACCGTATTACCGTATGCACGACGCGCCGCGCGTGCCTCCACATCGCCGTCGGGGTCAACAACGGGTCTCGATCTACGACAGCAGCACGAGCCCGTCGTACTGGGCGAAGTCGAGGAAGTCCTTCGTGTTGAAGGTTGCGAGTAGCAGCTCCCGCACCAGACAGCACGCGGCGATCCACGCGTCGTTGACGGGTCTTGGCCTGCCGCGAAGCTGGGCGTACGCTTGAAACTCGCCCCAGCGTGAGGCCACGCGTTGATCGTAGGTTAGCACGACGAGTCCCGCGAGAAACGTACGCATGGTGGCCAGATTCCGGGGTCCCCATTGTCGTGCGAGCGTCCATTTGGTCAGCTCTCCCACGGTCACGAACGTGACGGCGGGGACGTTGCCAGCAAGCTGGCGAGCCATGGTGTCCGGGATGCGCCGACGCAGAAGCGACGAGGCGACGTCGGCGTCGAGGACGACGCTCACGGTATGGCAGAGCGCCGGGACGCGTACAGGTCGGTGAGGAACTCCGTGTACTCGTCGTCGGACTCGAAGGGGTCATCGAGCACGAGCGCGTTCACCGAAGTAATCGGCTGCACACCCTGACGACGGACTAGCTCATCGGTGGGGACAAAGTCGTCCACTGATCGGAACTCAGGCTGCTCAGACGTGCTCGTCACCTCAGATCACCTCCATTCACGACCATCATCCCATCTCGTGCGGTCACGCGGTGGGACCGCACCGCTTGGGACGTTGTCCACGCGGAGTCACCCGTGTGCCGGTGCAGATGGGTCATGCCTGTGGCGTAATCGAGGCGCCGACACCTTCTTTCGAGCGTTTGTGTCATGGCCCGACTGTGGTGGAGGATTGTGCCCGCTCGTCCGACGAGCAGACGTTTGCATGCGTCATTCAAAGACTGTGTGCTCATATAGATGTGAGTTGCTCACTGAGGGTTGCCTACGGTACTACCCGGCATTGGCTTTGGTACCGGTGAGTTCGTCGATGGCGGCGTAGAGTCGCTGCGCGGCTGCCTTCTTGGTATCCGCGGTGGCCGCAGTATCGCGCAGTGTGGTCACGGTCTCGTTGTACAGGGTGAGTATGTTCTCGGGCACGAAGGCCTTGCTGCGCATCTGCCCGAAGCCACTCTCCAATTGGGAGAGGCTGATACTCGACCTCCAATAGTCGAGGAATTCGCGGTATGCGGGGGCGTACCGTTCGGTGTCGCTCTTGCGCGCCTCGAAGCGCATCCGGTGTTTCTCGCGTCTGTAGGTGGTCACGTGGGTGAGTATCGAGCCGAGGCCGACTCCCAGAAGGCTCAGCAACGAGGTCGTTACGGCGACGAGCAGCGGGTCCGGGACTAAGTCCGCCTTCGGCCTACCGAGGGGCGTCATGGCCACTTGGTCGGAGATCTTGTCCGAGCGAGCAGTGACGATCAGGTAGGATTCGTCGGGTTTGTCGGTGGACAGGGTGATCACGGTCGACTGCTTGGCGGGCAGTGCGGTGCGATCGGTGGCCGCGAGGAACTTGCCGCCTCCCCACAGCTCCACCCGGAGCGTGTCGATCGCCGCATTGGTCAGGTTACGCACGGTGGCGACCACCTGCGCGGTGCTGCCCTCGCCCCGGACGAACGCGTCCACCTGGATCAGCCCGGACGAATGCGGATCCGCGGCGGCGGGCGCGGGGATGATGGCGAGGACTCCCAACAGTGTGACCGCGAGCGTCCACAGGGCTCGCCTCACAGGATGGCCCTGCGCAGTCGGGCTATGAGTGCACGGCGGTCCTGCGGTTCCACCCTCGCGAACTCCTCCATCCAGGAGCGCAGTCGCCGATCGGCTTCGCGATCGATGTGCAACTGTTTGCTGGTCAGCTCGGTGAGGAATCGTAGGAATAGGTCGGGAGGTAGATCGGAGCTATCCCGCGCGAGCCGATAAACTATCTCTTCCCGTACCACCGCAGGCAGATCCTCGGTGGCGTCCATGAAGTGGTCGACAAGCTGCCGGGAGCGCTTTGCACTTAGACTCTCCAGCGTGCTCTCTCGGGTGGGGCTACGTCCAAAGGTTAATGTTGAGACAGAAATTATGAGGGCGCCGAGGGCGGCGGTGACACTAAGAACCAAGGAAGCGAAGGTGGCATTGTGGCGATAGGATAGAATTACTAGAGCCAAGCCGCCAGTGCTAAGGATAAGGATAAGGAGCCGGCGTGCCGTGACTGCACGGCTCGAAACCAACGAGCTCTTCGCCTCGGACAAAGGCTCCTTCTCATCGAGGAGTCGGTAGAGTTGCCTGAGCTCGGACTCACGTTCCTGAAGGCGTCGTCTGAGTTGCTGGCGTTCGGTGATGGCGCGGCCCAGGCGTTCCTCCACCTGGCTATCGATGTTCTCCTGGAGAGCAGCTTGGCGTTTGGTGACCTCGTCGAGCGAGGTAGTCAGCTGACGGACGATGGAGCGCGTCGCGAGGAGCGGCACGTAGCGGCAGGCGCCGGACTCGGTGAGCGCCGTGATGGCCGCCGCGGTGTGCTCGACGCTACTGCTCCCGTGTTCCAGCTCGCCCCCGGTCCAACCTCCGTCCGAACGCTGCCGCGAACGGAGCAAATCGAGGCCCTTCTCGAACAGCTCCGGCTCACAGTCGGCGTCAGTGGCAAGCGCACGCAGCACCAGCGTGAGTGCGTAGGTGCCCGACAGCGCCCGGGACTCCCAGCCGCTCTCGTGCAGGTGGGAATGCAAATACTCAAGGCCACGCTGGACCACCGCCTCGACCGCGTTGAGGTGCTTCCATGGTGCGAGCGCGCGGACGGCCAGCGAGGTCACCGGCAACGACTCCTCGGGCAGTCTCGCCTTGTGCCAGGCGTCTGCTCCCTGGCCGCGGCGTACCAGCTCGTCTACCCAAGGCTGAACCCGTTTCTTGTGCTCGTCCGGCCAAGGCTCGGTGGCCAGCACTGCCTGGGCCAGAGTTAGGGTCGACACCCGATCACTGTCCAGATGCTTCAGAGCCGCGCGCAGGGTCGACCGCAGTTCCTCCGGATAACGGCCGTCGATGTCCTGGTCCGCCGAGGCGAGGATCAGCAACCCGATAGCGTCCTGGGCGGTGGCCGGCATCCGCTCGAGGTAGTGCTTGTGCGCCCATGCGGCGACGCTGGTGGCCAGCTCCCTCGTCTTCGGGTGCCGCAGGACCTGCAGCGCGCCGATCACCTGAGCGGTCACCTGCAGATCGGTGGGGACCTTGGGGTAGTCACCCCACCCTTCGCCCGGGTTCCGGGCATACAGCAAGAACTCGGCGGCCGCGCGCAGGTCCGCGGGGATGAGGTGCTCCTCAGTTGCGCTGAGCAGGTCGAGCCACTGCCCGGTGCTCATTCCGGCTCCATCGAGATCTCTAGGGCATATCGGCGGACGGGGTCGGGGACCAGGTAGCGCCCATCGGTACTCACACAGAAAGTGTCGCCGACCCTATCCAGCACACCCCTGAGCGCATCTGCCACCGGCTCCAGCACGTCCGCCGAGGCGTCGGCATAAAGCTTCCTCGCCAGGTCCAGTGGGGTAAGCGGTACATCGTGCCGGGCCAGCTCACGCAGTGTCCGGCGATCGGAGCTCGTCGACTGTGCGGACAGCGCATTGGCCTCGTCGAGTTCGAGCTTGTGCAGGGCGACAAAGGTTTGACGGAAGATCTCCACGGTCGCGATGTCGGTCTCGGCGGCCTCAGTCCGGTCATACACCTGGTGGGCATAGGAGATGATCCGGTCGGGAAGTCCCTCCGCCACGCGGACGATGAGGTCGATCACCGCGTCATCGAAACGGATGGCGTTGTCCTCCAGGCGGCGTGTGATGCAGTACCGCGCCTGCTCGGCTGTGAATGAGCCCAGCCCGACCCCGCCGACGAAGAGGCGAGCTGCCCCCAGATCCCGATCGGCGGCCGCGGCGATCTCCTCCAGCTTCAGCTTGCCTGCCCGTACCGGATCCCCGTGGTCCTCGGCTAGCCGGACCGAGAGCACGACAAGGTACTCCTTGAGCTCCAGCAGCGCGTTCTTCAGCGCCGATAGTGCGTACGGCTCGATCCGCTCGCCCTCGTCAATGCACAGGACGAGATGCCGGAAACCCAGCTCGGCGATGACGTCTCTGACATGGGTAAGGTCCTGCAACAAATGGTCGTTCTGCAGCCGCCCGGAACCGGGCAGATGGAACGGCGAGCCGCTCGACTGCTTCCACTCGGCGATGAGACGGGGCGCACCGGCCATTTCCTTATGGATCTCGTCGACCTTGCGGAGCAGCTTCTCGAACATGGCCAGGATCTGCTGCTGCGCGCGCACACCGCCGTCTAGTGCAACCCTGACCGCCAAGATGTCGCTCTCCCGGGCCATCTCGACGAGCTTCTCGAGGCACGAGGTCTTGCCGCGGCCGTTGACGCCAGCGACGTAGAGATGGGCGGGCTCAGCCTTGCGGAGAGCGGTGAGGGCGCGGGTGAAGCGCTTGAGCTGATCATCCCGGCCGACGAAATACTTGCCGGCCGCCCCTTCGTGGAAGGGGTTCACCGGCTCCAAGGCTTCGGACAACATACTGCCTCTCATTGGGACGCACGGCGTCGAGCCCACTCTGATCGACACAGCCTCGTACGAGGCCATCACATCGAGCATGCCAGTGTCATGCGGCATCGCAGCAACCGACCAGAACGCGGGCCCAATCTGAGAATCGTCAGCGCTTAGGAACAACCTTCCGTCGACAACGTCCGCTCCAAGCCGATGAGGCGCAGCTGGCAGCGGCGTTCCTCGCTCGCTACAGCAGCCGAACCCTGGACGACTACCGGCGCGACCTGCGTTGGCCAGCGATGTGCAGGACCCGGGAGGATACCACCAACTGGAACTGATCTGAACTGAGGGGCTCACGTTCGGCCAAGCCTGGCGTTTCCGTATAGGACCTGGGTTGACTTGAGGAAATACAAGGTCTGTAGTGCCCCGGGCAGGATCCAAACCTGCACGCTCGCTTCCGAAGGGGCGGGTGCCGCCATCCAATGTGGGGTCTGATGTAGTAGACTTGTAGTTGTGTCGGGTGCTGACTGGACCTACGGCGCGCAGCACATGTGGGACAACCACAAGGTGGCCACCGCGGAGGCTGATGAGGCTGTCAATGACATTGATGCTGTCTGGTTTGACCCAGACCCGGCTAGCCGGTCAAACCGCAGTGTTCGGGTGATCGGTTATAGCCACAGCCGGCGGGCGATTCTCACCGTCATCTTGGTCCACCAGGGTGAGGAGACCCACTACGGGGCGAATGGTTGGGAGTCCAATCCGGCGGATCAGCGGCGTTATCGGGAGGCGCAGTGATGGACGCGAAGCAGGAAGTCGAGAGGGCGCAGGCTGAGTCAGAGGCCACCCGGGACGAGCCATTGCCGGAGCACGTCACGGGCGAGCGGCGTGGCCGTTCCGTGGTGCAGTCGGTGCGACTGCCGGCCGAGGCGTTTGCCGCGATTGAGGAGGTTGCAGCGCGGGCGGGGGTACCGGTGGGTGCGCTGATTCGGGGGTGGGTGCTGCAGGGATTGGCCAGTGAGCAGGGCATGTCCTTGCGGGAGGGAATCGAGCGCCTCGCCGCTGACGCCGACCGCCTCCGGCGGCTGGCTGCCGCCAGCGAGGTCGCCTAGTCGAGGAGGCTGGCATCGGCGCTCGGGTGCTCCGGGTCCAGGCCGACGACTGGCTCAGTGCCAGCGAGATCGCAGCGCGAGTCAGGCGACTAAAGCGGGATGCACCTCAGTACTTGAGGAGGTTGGCGTCGTCGACTGAGGCCGAGCGGCGGGTTTTGAAGATTGCCATGATGATGGCCAGGCCCACGACAACCTCGGCGGCGGCCACGACCATCACGAAGAACGCCATGATCTGCCCGTCCAGCGTGCCGTTGATCCTGGCAAAGGTGATCAGGGTCAGGTTCACCGCGTTGAGCATCAGCTCGATGCACATGAATACCACGACCGCGTTGCGGCGTACCAGCACACCGGTGGCGCCGATGGTGAACAGCAGTGCGGACAGCAGCAGATAGTACGTCGGGGTCACCTCACCGGCCCTCCGGCTCCGCTGGGGTGGATGGCACCTGCTCGGGCTCGGGCAGGGCGCGTCGAGGAGGATCGAGACCGGCGCCAGCAACACTGCGCACGTCGCGTTCCAGGCGGTCGGGGGCGGTGGATTCCAGCAGGGCGGAGCGCGACTCGGGGGCTGGTGAGCCATCGGGCAGCAGAGCCGGAGTGGCCACCGAGTTCATGGTGGCGAACACGCCCGGGCCGGGCAGCGGAGAGGGACGGCCGCTGCGCAGCCGGGCCTCTACCCGCTCCCGCTGGGTGAGTCTGCCCTGCTTGCCGCGCTCGGTGAAGGCGAGCACCATCGCGCCGAGGGCGGCGGTGATCAGCAGTGCTGAGGTGAGCTCGAAGGGGAACAGATAGTCGGTGTAGAGCACTCGGCCGAGATTGGCGACGTTGCCACCACCGGCGCTGTTGACTCCGGCCAACCCCACCGCAGGAACCCCGGCGAAGGCCCGGCCCAGCATCCCCACCAGCAGCACGGCCAGGCCGATTCCGCCTAGTGCGGCGGCGACCCGCTGTCCGCGCAGCACCTCCACCACCGAGTCGGCGCTTTGCCGGCCCACCAGCATGAGCACGAACAAGAACAGCATCATGATCGCGCCGGTGTAGACGATGATCTGAACGAACCCCAGAAACGGCGCTTGTTGCACCAGGTACAGCGCGCCTAGGCACAGCATGGTCTGCGCCAGCCACAGCGCCGAGTGCACCGCGTTGCGGGCGAACACCATGCCCAGCCCTCCGGCCAGAGCGAGCGGACCCAGGATCCAGAACGTGATGGTCTCCCCGAGACCAATAGTGTCCATGGGGGTCACCGGTGCTCCTCGCCCACCGCACCCGACCCCGACCGATCCAACGTCGGGCCTTGCACGTAGTAGTCCTGCTCGGACTCGCCCAGCCGCATCGGGTGCGGGGGTTGCTCCATCCCGGGCAGCAGCGGCGCCAGCAGGTCCTCTTTGGTGTAGATGAGGTCCTGGCGGTTGTCGTCGGCCACCTCGTACTCGTTGGTCATGGTCAACGCGCGGGTCGGGCAGGCCTCGATGCACAGCCCACAGCCGATGCACCGCAGGTAGTTGATCTGGTAGATCACACCGTAGCGCTCTCCGGGGGAGTAGCGGGCTTCCTCGGTGTTGTCCGCGCCCTCGACGTAGATCGCGTCCGCTGGGCAGGCCCAGGCGCACAGCTCGCACCCCACGCATTTCTCCAGCCCGTCCGGGTGCCGGTTGAGCTGGTGGCGGCCGTGGTACCGCGGTGCGGTGATTTTTTTGACCTCGGGGTACTCCTCGGTCACGACCTTGCGGAACATCGTCGAGAAGGTGACGCCGAACCCCTTGACCGGATCAAGCAGTCCCATGGCCGTTCTCCTTCCTTCCCGCTGGGAGGCTCACGGGGGCGCGCCGGGGCGGCGGGGCCGGTATCACCAGGTCCAGTGGGGGCAATGGGTAGTCCGAGCCGGCGCTGGGCACCTCCCGGCTGCCCCCGGCTGCCCCCGGCTGCCCGGGATCCGGCTGCGCTGGGCCGTGCTGGGGCAGCAGGAACGCGACGACCAGCAACATGACCAGCACGATGCCACCCACCACCAGCACCTCGCGGGGAGTGACGGCGGCGCTGCGCAACGCGCGAGCGCCGGAGACCAGCACGATCCACACCAGGCTGCCCGGCACCAGCAGCTTCCAGCCCAGCGCCATGAACTGGTCGTAGCGCAGCCGAGGCAGGGTGCCGCGCAGCCAAATGAACACGAACAGGAAGACCAACAGCTTGCTGAGGAACCACAGCAAACCCCACCAGCCACGGTCGGCCACTCCCCCGGCCAGCGGCCAGGGAGCGTGCCAGCCGCCGAGGAACAGCGTGGTCGCCATCGCCGAGACGGTGACCATGTTGACGTACTCGGCGAGGAAGAACAGCGCGAACTTCAGGGAGGAGTACTCAGTGTGAAAACCACCGACTAGCTCCGATTCCGCTTCGGGCAGGTCGAAGGGCGCGCGGTTGGTCTCCCCCACCATCGACACGCAGAACACCACGAAGCTGGGGAATAGCAGGAACACAAACCACCACTGGCGCGTCTGGGCAGCCACGATGTCGGCGGTGGACAGCGAGCCCGAGTACAGGATCACCGCGACGATGGACATACCGAGGGCGATCTCGTAGGAGATCACCTGGGCGGCGGAGCGCAGGGAACCCAGCAGCGGGTAGGGCGAGCCTGAGGACCAGCCGGACAGTACAATCCCGTAGACCCCCAGCGACGAGCAGGCCAGCACCACGAGCACCCCGACCGGCAGGTCGGCGACCTGCAGGACGGTTTGCTGCCCGAAGATGGACACCTGGCCGCCGAGCGGGATCACGGCGAACGCGGTGAACGCGGTGATCGTGGAGATCACCGGGGCCAGCACGTACACCCAACGATCAGCCAGCACCGGCTGGATGTCCTCCTTGAACGCCAGCTTGAGCCCGTCAGCCAGGGACTGCAGCAGCCCGAAGGGCCCCACCCGGTTGGGACCGAGACGGTGCTGCATGCGCCCGACCACCCGCCGCTCCATCCAGATCATGAACAACGTCATGACCATGAGGAACGCGAAGATCACAATGACTTTCAGGACGGTGAGCCACAGCGGGTTGGTGGCCAGCAGTGCCCCGGTGGGCGTCATGGCGTGCCTCCCCGGGTCGGGGTGGAGATCGGGTTGTCGGTCACCGCGGCGTCCCCGCTGCGCACGGTGACCACGCTGCCGTGTCCAGCACCGAGGCTGCTCCGCAGGGTCGCGGGTCCCGAGTTACCCGGCACCCACACCACACCCGGGGGCAGATCGGCGGCTGCGGCGGGCAACGTCACCGAACCCCGCTGCGTGGACACCGTGACCGGGTGTCCGAGGCGCACGCCGAGATGGGCCGCGCTGTCCTCGGAGAGCAGAGCGAGCGCGGCCCGGGCGGTGCCGGCCAGGTGCGGCTCGCCGTCCTGCAGTGACCCGTTGTCCAGCAGCCGGCGCCAGGTAGCCAGCACGGCTTGCCCCGCGCCGGGCTCCGGCATCGGCGCGGCGGGAACCTGCGGGGACTCCCAGCTCAGCTCACGGTAGCTGCCGAGCGCGGCGAAACCGGCCCAGGCCGCGGCGGGAGTCTGGGTGAACAAATCGACGTCCATCTCCACGGCGAGACTGTCCAGCACGCGGCAGTCCGGCAAGCCCGCGCGCAGCGCCTGCCCATGCCCGGTCCCGAAGCTGAGCGTGGTGGTGAACTCCCGGCGCCGACCCTCCCAGTCGAGGTAGCTGCCGGCTTTTTCCAGCGCGGAGGCGATCGGCAGCACGACGTTCGCCGCCCTCGTCACCGCCGAGAGCCGCAGCTCCAGGCTCACCACGAAGCCGGCCCGGTTCAGCGCTTGTTCGGCTAGGGCCGGGTCTGGTAGGTCGGCGGGATCCACACCACCGATGACCAGCCCACCCAGCTGCCCCGCCGCCGCGGCGGCGAGGATCCCCGCGGTGTCCCGCCCGGGCCGGCTCGGCAGCGACACGCCCCAGGCGCGCTCGACCTCGGCGCGGGCGCTCGGATCGGTGACCGGCCGGCCGCCGGGGAGCAGCGTGGGCAGCGCCCCGGCGGCCACGGCGCCCCGCTCGCCGGCCCGTCGTGGGATCCAGGCGATTCGGGCACCGGTCGCCGCGGCCAGCCGGGCCACCGCGGAGTACAGCCCGGGGACCTCGGCGGCGCGCTCACCGACCAGCAGCACCGCTCCCGGCGCACCCAACGCCTCGCGCACGGGGCCCGCCAGGGTGTCCAGGGCGTCGGGCTCAGCGCCGGGTACGACACGCAGCAGGGTGCCGAAGGTCCGGCGCACCGCGGGGGTGGTGAACTGGCCGAGGTGCCACACCGGCATGTGGCGGTCCCGGGCGGCGCGGCGCAGCCGCAGGTACACGATCGGTGACTCTTCCTCGGGTTCGAAAGCCACGCAGAGCGCTGCGGGGGCGGCGGACAGCTCGTCGTAGGTCACGCCTCCGGTGTCCGGGCTGCGGCCGACCACGTGGGCGGCGAGGAAGTCCAGCTCTTCGGCCGAGTGCGGTCGGGCCCGGAAGTCGATGTCGTTGGTGGCCAGCGCGAGGCGGGCGAACTTCGCGTAGGCGTAGGCGTCCTCCACGGTCAGCCGACCGCCGGTGAGGACCCCGACACCGCGATCCCGGGCGGCCAGCAACCCGGTGGCTGCTGCCTGCAGCGCCGCGGTCCACGACGCCGGCGTGAGCTCACCGGAAGAATCCCGCAGCAGCGGTTGGGTGATCCGATCTGCGGCGCTGGCGTAGGTGAAGGCGAAGCGGCCCTTGTCGCAGTTCCACTCCTCGTTGACCTGCGGGTCATGACCGGCCAGGCGGCGCAGCACGATACCGCGCCGCCAGTCGGTGCGCAGCGCGCAGCCGCTGGCGCAGTGTTCACACACTCCGCGGGTGGAGACCAGATCAAAGGGCCGGGACCGGAACCGGTAGGCGGCGCTGGTCAGCGCCCCGACCGGGCAGATCTGGATGGTGTTGCCGGAGAAGTAAGACTGGAAGGGCTGATCGGCGGCCACGGCGACCTGCTGCTGCGCGCTGCGTTCGAACATCTCGATGAACGCGTCCCCGGCGATCTGCTCGGAGAACCGGGTGCAGCGCTGGCAGAGCACGCAGCGCTCGCGGTCCAGCAGCACCTGGGTAGAGATCGGGATCGGTTTGGCGAAGGTCCGCTTGGTGTCGGTGAACCGGGAGTCTGCCCGGCCGTTGGATAACGCCTGGTTCTGCAGGGGGCACTCGCCGCCCTTGTCGCAGATCGGGCAGTCCAGCGGGTGGTTGATCAGCAGCAGCTCCATGACACCTTGCTGCGCCTTGTCCGCCACCGCTGAGGTGTGCTGGGTCTTCACTACCATGCCCTCGGCCACGGTCAGGGTGCAGCTGGCCTGCGGCTTGGGCATCGGGCGTCCGCCCATCTCCACCTCGACCAGGCACTGCCGGCAGGCACCGGCCGGCTCGAGCAGCGGGTGGTCACAGAACCGCGGCACGATGGTGCCCAGCCGCTCGCAGGTACGGATCACCAGCTCGCCGCGGGGTGCGTCGACCTGGCGGCCGTCAATGGTCAGCCGCACGTGCCCCTCCGGGACGGGCCGCGGGTCCGGGCCTGCGCCGGGCGGTGTGGCGGCCTGCGCTGCCAGCGTCATCGGTGCGACTCCACTAACGTCAACCTGCCCTGGCTGCCGAGGCCGGGTTGGTCGGGTTGTTCGGCGCACAGGTCCAGGAACTCCTGCCGGAAGTACTTGATGCCACTCATGATGGGGCTGGCTGCGCCGTCCCCGAGCGCGCAGAACGACCGGCCCAGGATGTTGTCGCAGACGTCCAGCATCGTCTCCACATCGGTTGGGGTGCCCTCCCGGCGCAGCATTCGCTGCAGGATCTGGGCCAGCCAGTAGACGCCCTCCCGGCACGGCGTGCACTTACCGCAGGACTCGTGCTCATAGAACTCGGTCCATTTCATCACCGCCCACGGCACGCTCACGCTCGTGTTGAAGACCATGATCGCGGTGGTGCCCAGCATGGAGCCGGCCGCCGCGGCACCCTCGAAGTCCAGCGGGATGTCCAGGTGCTCGGCGGTCAGCAGCGGGGTGGACGACCCGCCTGGCGTCCAGAACTTCAGCTCCCCGCCCTTCATCCCCCCGGCCATGTCCAGCAACTCGCGCAGCGTGATGCCCAGGCCGGCCTCGTACTGCCCCGGCCGCTGCACGTGCCCGGAGATCGAATAAATCTTCGGGCCGGGGGATTTTTCGGTACCCATCTGGCGGAACCAGTCCGACCCGCCGTTGACGATGTAGGGCACACTGCAGATGGTCTCGACGTTGTTCACCACGGTGGGTGCGGCGTAGAGCCCGGAGGTGGCCGGGAACGGCGGCTTGAGCCGGGGCTGGCCACGCCGGCCCTCCAGCGAGTCGAGCAGCGCGGTCTCCTCCCCGCAGATGTAGGCGCCCGCGCCGGCGTGAATGATGACATCGAGGTCGAACCCGGAGCCGAGAATGTCTTTGCCCAGGTAACCGGCCTGGTAGGCCTCGGCGACGGCCTGGTGCAGCCGGCGGTTGCAGTGCAGCATCTCACCGCGGACGTAGATGTAGCACTCATGCGCCCGGATCGCGTAGCTGGTGATGATGCAGCCTTCGATCAGCGAGTGCGGGTCGGCCATCATCAGCGGCACGTCCTTACAGGTGCCCGGCTCGCCCTCGTCCGCGTTGACTACCAGGTACTTGGGTTTGGCCGCCGCCCCGGTAGCCTGCTCGCCCGGTTTGGGCTGCGGGATGAAGCTCCACTTCAGGCCGGCGGGAAAGCCGGCTCCGCCCCGTCCCCGCAGGCCCGAGTCCTTGACCAGCTGGATCAGCTGATCGGGATCGGCGGCCAGCGCGGTGCGCAGCGCGGTGTAGCCCTCAAGCTGGGTGTAGGTGTCGAGAGTCCACGACGTGGGCGAGCCCCAGCGTCCGGTTACCACCGGCGTGAGCGTCCGCTCGGTCACCGCTCCTCCTGCTCGCACATCGGCATTGGTCACTTCTTCTCGGCAACGGTCGGTAGCGGCGGGGCCTGCTCCGGCATCGCCGGAGCCTGCCAGCCCTTCTGCTCGGCGAGCCGGTTGCCGGCCAGCGTCTCCGGCGCCGCCGAGGGCCCATCCACCGCCTCGCGCAGCTGGGAGGGTTCCCCGAAAAAACCGGCCAGCTGCAGCTCGGCGTGGCGCCAGTCGGTCAGCGGCGCACCGCGGGTCGGCGCGGGCCGCTCCCCGCGGCGCAGCGCGTCCACCAACGCCACGGCGGACTCCGGGGTCTGGTTGTCGTAGAACTCGTAGTTCACCTGCAGCACCGGGGCCAGGTCGCAGGCGGCCAGGCATTCGGCGTGCTCCAAGGTGACCGAGCCGGGCGAGCCCGGCGCTCCCGCGGTCTCCTCATGGCCGACTCCGAGCCGCTCGCACAGCCGAGTGTAGATCTCCTCGCCGCCTAACACCGCGCACAGCGTGTTGGTGCACACACTGACTAGGTGCTCACCCCCGGGGGTGCGCTTGTACATGGTGTAGAAGGTGACCACCGCGCTCACTTCGGCGGTGGTGATCTCCAGCAGCTGCGCACAGAACGCGATGCCCTCCTGGCTGACGTACCCCTGCACGCTCTGCACCAGGTGCAGCAGAGGCAGCAGCGCCGATCGGGGCTGCGGATACCGCGCGATGATCTCCTGCGCCTGCTGCCAGGTCAGCTCGTCGAACACGCTGGCGTCGGCCTCCGAGTTCGTGGCGGCACTCACCGGTCCACCCCTCCCATCACCGGATCGATCGAGGCCACCGCGGCGATGACGTCGGCGATCAGCCCGCCTTCGCACATCGCCGGCAGGGACTGCAGGTTGACGAAGCTGGGGTCCCGCACGTGCACCCGTAGCGGCCGGGTGCCGCCGTCGGAGACCAGGTGGTACCCCAGCTCACCGCGGGGGGACTCCACGACCGAGTAGGCCTGGCCCGGTGGCACCGCGAACCCCTCGGTGACCAGCTTGAAGTGGTGGATCAGCGCCTCCATGGACTGTCCCATGATCTTACGGACGTGCGCGAGGGAGTTGCCCATCCCGTCGGAGGCGATGGACAGCTGGGCCGGCCACGCGATCTTGGGGTCGGCCACCATCACCGGGCCGGGCTCCAGCTTGTCCAGGCACTGGGTCACGATCTTGAGTGACTGGTGGATCTCCTCAACGCGCAGCAGGTAGCGGGCGTAGCAGTCGGCGTCGGTGGAGATGGGGACCTCGAACTCGTACTCCTCGTAGCCGCAGTAGGGCTCGACCTTGCGCAGGTCCCACTCCAGGCCGGCGCAGCGCAGGATCGGGCCGGTGATGCCCAGCTGCAGGCACCCATCCAGCGGCAGGTAGCCCACGTTCTGCAGCCGCTGCTTCCAGATCGGCTGGCCGGTGAGTAACCGGTCGTAGTCGCCCAGCCGGGAATTCATCACCTTCAGGAAGTCCCGAACCTTGGTGTCGTAGCCCTCGGGCAGGTCCTGGGCGACGCCGCCGGGCCGGATGAACGCGTGGTTCATCCGCAGGCCGGTGAGGAACTCCAGCAGGTGCAGGACCTCCTCGCGCTCACGGAACCCGGCGGTCATCCCGGTGAGCGCGCCGAGCTCCATCCCGCCGGTGGCGATGGCCACCAGGTGCGAGCCGACCCGGTTGAGCTCCATGAGCAGCACCCGGATCACCTGCGCGCGCCGCGGCGCGGTGATCCCCAGCAGCTTCTCGGTGGCCAGGCAGTAGGCGGCCTCGTTGAACAGCGGCGCGAGGTAGTCCGCGCGCGTGACGAAGGTCACGCCCTGGGTCCAGGTGCGGTACTCGCAGTTCTTCTCAATCCCGGTGTGCAGGTAGCCGATCACCGAGCGGGCCTGGGTGACGACTTCCCCCTCCAGCTCCAGGACCAACCGCAACACGCCGTGCGTGGAGGGATGCTGCGGCCCCATGTTGACGACGATGCGCTCGTCGTGGCGCCAGTCCTCCAGCAGGCTGTCCCAGTCGCCGCCGGTGACCGTGTACACCCGACCTTCGGTGGTCTCCCGGGCCGTGGCGGCGTAGGGGTCCGGGCCGGTGTCACTGACGGTGTCGGTTGTTCCGCTGGCGACGGTGTGGGCGGGCTCGGTCCGGCTCTGCGCTCGCCCAGTGTGCGCTTGCTCGGTGTGCTGGTGCTCGGTGTGCTGGTGCTCGGTGTGCTGGTGCGGAGCCATCAGGAGTAGGCCCTCCGCTGGTCCGGCGGCGGGATCTCGGCGCCCTTGTATTCCACCGGGATCCCGCCGAGTGGATAGTCCTTGCGCTGCGGGTGGCCGTCCCAGTCATCGGGCATGAGGATGCGGGTGAGCGCCGGGTGGCCGTCGAAGACAATGCCGAACATGTCCCAGGTCTCCCGCTCCTGCCAGTCCGCGGTCGGGTAGACCTCGATCACGCTGGGCACGTGGGCGTCCTCGACGTCCACGGCAACCTCAAGCCGGATCCGGCGCCGGTAGGTCATCGAGGTGAGGTGATAGACGGCGTGCAGCCGCTGCGCGACCTCAGGGCCGTAGTCCACGCCAGACACTGAGCTGCACAACTCGAAGCGCAGCGCCGGGTCGTCTCGCAGGGTGCGGCACAGCGCCACCAGATGCTCCCGGCGGACGTAGTAGGTGATCTCCCCGCGGTCCACGGTGACCTGCTGGATGGCCGCGGCGGGCACGCTCCGCTCGACCATCGCGGCCAGCAGCTCGTCGGTGAACTCGTCGAACCACCCGCCATAAGGCCGCTGCGCCGGGGCCGGTGCATACGCCGGCAGCCGCACCCCGCCGTACCCGGAGGTGTCTCCGGAGTCGCGGACGCCGAACATGCCCTGCCGGGCACGGCCGGCCACCACCCCGCCGCGACCGGCGTGCTCGGCCTGCTCAGCTGGGTTCAGCTCGGCGGAACTGGGCTGCCCGGAGGCGAGATCCTTGCTGGTGTCCTGAGTCGCCACGTCGCTCACGGCTTCCGCGCCCCAGAGCCCTTGGGCGCGTAGCGCACTGACGAGGGCACCAGCTCAGTGTGCTCGCCTCGTTCGGCTTTCAGCGCGGCTCGCTTAGGTCCCAGCGGCTCATCCATGATCTTGGCGTGCAGTTTGAGGATCGCGTCGATGAGCATCTCCGGACGGGGCGGGCAACCGGGCAGGTACATGTCCACCGGAACGATGTGGTCCACGCCCTGCACGATCGCGTAGTTGTTGAACATTCCTCCGCTGGAGGCACACACACCCATCGCGAGCACCCAGCGCGGCTCGGGCATCTGGTCATAGATTTGGCGCAGCACCGGGGCCATCTTGTTGCTCACCCGACCGGCCACGATCATCAAGTCCGCCTGACGCGGGGAGGCCCGGAACACCTCCATCCCGAATCGGGCCAAGTCATACCGGGGTGCCCCGGTGGTCATCATCTCGATCGCGCAGCAGGCCAACCCGAACGTAGCCGGCCACAGCGACGACTTGCGGGTCCAGTTCACCAGCTTCTCCACGTTGGTCAACAGGATCCCGCTGGGCAGCTTTTCTTCCAGACCCATGATCAGTTCCAGTCCAGCCCGCCGCGTCGCCACACGTAGGCGTAGGCGAAGCCGAGGGTCACGATGAACAGGGCGATCTCCACCAGGCCGAAGACGCCCAGCGCGTCGGCCGCTACCGCGAACGGGTACAAGAACACCATCTCGATGTCGAACAGGATGAACAGCATCGCGGTGAGGTAGTAGGCGACCGGCATCCGCCCGGCCCCCGCCACCGGCTGGGGGGATGGCTCGATCCCGCACTCGTAGCCATCCAGCTTGGCCCTGTTGTACCGGCGCGGCCCCAGGTAGGGGGCAGCGACAACGGAGAAGACAGCAAAGCCTGCCGCCAGCAGCAGCATCAGCACCAAAGGAACGTAGGACTGCAGCACTCGCGTTCCTTCCTTCCCGCCTCGTGAACGTACCGCGTCCAGCCTACGTGCAGGCTGATCACGCGGTGCTTCGAGGCTAACCTAAAAATCCGACCCCGATCAGGCATTATCCTGACTCAGGGGTTATCGTGACCGGTTGGTCTGGGTCTCATCCCCCGCTGGGTGTCAGCCGGTTCAGCGCCGTGATCACCCGATCCATCGTGTCGCCATCGCGGCTGTCATAGAGGTTGGCCAAAAGCTTGAGGACGAAACGTCGCAGGGTCGGGCGCGGCGGGCCGTGCCGCGTGAGGGCTCGCATCACACCGGGCTGGCTAATCAACCAGCTGAACGCGGTGCCCAACCGAAAATACCCCCCCAGCTCCTCGCGGAGCGCGGCCGGGTAGCGCCGCAGCGCGCGCTCCCGGCCCGAGTCCTCGGCCCGGGCCAGCGCCTGGATCGTGCACTCCGCGGCAAGCTGGGCGGACTGCATGGCGTAGGCGATGCCCTCGCCGTTGAACGGATTGACCATCCCACCGGCGTCTCCCACCAGCAGCAGGCCGTCCCGGTAGTGCGGGGTGCGGTTGAAGCCCATCGGCAGGGCCGCTCCGGCGATCTTGCCGATCGCGTTGCCCTCGTGAAACCCCCACTCCTGCGGGGTGCTCTCCAACCAGGACCGCAGCAGCGCCCGGTAGTCGGTCTTGCCGTACGCCCAGGACGCCGACACGGTTCCCAGGCCGACGTTGGACGTCCCGTCGCCCATCCCGAAGATCCAGCCGTAGCCGGGCAACAGCCTGGGCTGCGGCCCGGCGGTGTGGTCCCAGAGCTCGAGGTGGCTTTCCAAGAAGTCGTCATGGGTGCGCGGGCTGGTGTAGTAGCGGCGCACCGCGACGCCCATCGGCCGGTCCGCCCGCTTGTCTATCCCCAGGCTGAGCGCGAGCCGGGCGCTGACCCCGTCGCAGGCCAGCGTGAGCGGGGCGCGGTAGGCCATCGGCGCCTTGTCCGGCCCTTGGCGCCCCCGCACGCCGACGACCCGCCCGGTGCGCTCATCGGTGATCGCCTCGGTGACCGTGCTGAGCTCGTGCAGCCGGGCCCCGGCCCGCTCGGCGTGGCGCGCCAGCATCTCGTCGAAGTCCCGCCGTGGGCGGACTGCGCCGTAGGACGGGAAGCTGGCCAGCTCGGGCCAGGGCAGCTCGACCGCCACCCCCCCGCCGACCATCCGCAGGCCTCGGTTGTGCACCCAGCCGGCCTCGGTGCTGGTATCGATGCCCAGGTCGATCAGCTGCTTGATGCCCCGCGGGGTCAGCCCGTCCCCGCACACCTTCTCCCGGGGGAAGGTGGACTTCTCCAGCAGTAGGACGTCCAGCCCGGCCCGGGCCAGGTACGCCGCAGCCGTCGAGCCCGCCGGCCCGGCTCCCACCACGATCACGTCCGCATCGGTGCCGCTGGAGCCCGCCCGCCTGGCCAATTCCGCTCCTTCGCCGTGATCCCGCCCTGCCGTTCATCTGAGTGTACGGGCCGCAGCCTGGCCCCATTGTGATCAGCCGCAGCTCTCAGCACCGTCGCTGACCATCGGCAGCCTGCTCCCCACGGCCTTGATCATCCAGGTGCGCCCGGTCAGCCCCACCACTGCACGAGAATCACGTGAACCTCGCGCTGACCCTCGAGCACCAGATATACCACCTGCCCGGCGCCACCCGGCCCCAATACCCACCGCCGCACAGCGCCCTCCGGGTTGTCCTCGTGCTGCGGCCGACCGCTCCACGGCTGTCGCCCCAGCGCATCGAGGACTTCGGCGTAGCCATCCAGCGCCTCGGTGGGAAGCGCAGCGATCTGCTCAGCAGCCTCGGGGTAGGTGATAACGCGGTACACTTACCGGCCCAGCCGCCGGTCGATCAGCGCCTGGATGTCCTTAGCCGAGACACTGCCGGCCGGGGCTTTGCCGGTCGCTAGCGTGTGCGCAGCGGTGGCCAGCATACGGAAGTAGGTGCCGGGTTCTCTAAGCTCCGAGTACGCGAAGTGCCGCCACTTGTGCAGCAGGTCATGGACCGGGGCGAGGTCTTTGGCCTGCTTCGCGCGCTCCAGCACGATCTCCCACTCGCGGTCGAACTCGGTGGCGACATCAGGCGTCAGGCACGCGCGGATGGCCTGCGGTTCCGGCGGTGGGGGCACCGGCGCGGGGTTCGGGAGTGCGGTGGGAGAGACCATGCGCACACCCTAGCCGCCCGGCCCGACATCCTTACCTCGTTCGGCCGACGCTGCCACCCCGCTTCTCACGACCCTGATCATCCGGGGCTGGGGTGCGCAGGGCAGGTCTGCCTGCCGCTAGGGGCTCATGATCCGGGATCTTCAGTGGCGTTCAGCCCCAATGGACATATCCTGGCCACCGGCAGCGACGACCGGACCGTACGGCTATGGGGGATGGACGTCGACCAGGCGATCCAGCGGATCTGCGCTACTACCGCGAACACCCTCGCCTCGGCGACGTGGGCGCAGTACGTGTCGTCGGATCTGCCCTATCGTCCGCCATGCCCGTGATGGTGCCCTCGTGCGTGGGCGCGGTTCCGCGGAACCGTGCGACCACGCCCTGGGCCGCTGTCAGGGTGACTGGACCAGCACGCCGCACCTGATCTGCGACAGCTGGAGTCTCCCCTGGTCGATCGGGCCGCCCAGCGGCGAAAAGAGCGAAGACGCGGCGTGGTGTGAACGGGCGGCTCAGGGCGGTGTTCAGTGGTCTGGCAGGCTCCCTGACGGACAGTACCGCGACGACCACGGAGCGTAATTATGATCAAACACGCTACAGCCTCGACTTTTGTCTTTTGTGAGTTCGCTGAGGGGTGGCGATTGGGTTTGATCGAGCATCCGCGGTTGCGGCGGCATATGGTCGTGGGTGGGCACGTCGAGCCCGACGAGACGCCAGCCGAGGCCGCCGTGCGCGAGGCCACGGAGGAATCTGGGCTGCGGGTGCGGTTGCTGGCGGGTCCGTCCGCGACACTGCCGGCGGGGTCTCCGCACCCGCCGGTGCCACCGCCGTGGTGGATCACTGAGATGGTGGTGCCCGCTGACAACCATCTGGGCGAACCACATGTTCACATCGACCACCAATACATGGCGATCGCGAACTCACCGATACCCGTCAGCGAGCCGGTCCACCCGTTCAGCTGGTACCAGGTGGATAAGCTTGACGCCTTGCCGATGTTTTCGGACACGCTGCTGCTGGCTAAAGCGCTGTTCCCGCTGATCGGGGCAGTCGCCACCGCAGCCGAGCGCGACAACGTGGCGATCCTGCAGGTGCTGGCGGCGGCTGGGTTAAGCTGATCAGGCTCGCACCGCGCAGAGTGGGCAGGATCGTCATGTTAAGCGCTGTCGGCTCAGTCCTCATCCGTGAGGCCAGCTCGGGCGGCGAGCTGTTCCAACTCTTGCGAGCGGGTACCCGAAGCACTACGCCGGAGACCATTGACGATGTTGATGGCGTAAGGGCGGCAGCGTATCTCGTCCGGAAACAGGCTCTCGGCCGTGAGCAATGCGTCGACGGCGTCATCAGACTGACCGGTGAGGCTGTGACCTCGTGCTACGGCGAGATAGTAACTGGCCCGCCGTTCCTTGGGTAAGCGACTGAGATCATCGGGTATGACTCGACGGGCGGCGTTGAGGGCGCGGGCACCGTCACCAAGGTTGAGCAGAATCCCGACCTCATGCAAGCGAACATTGGTCAGGCCGAAAGCGGTAAAGTGTTCGTTCCCATCGTAACCAAGCTGGCGAGCGACACTGTCGCCTTCATCCAGCAAATCACGAGCTACCGAAGGCTTGCGGGCATGAGAAGCGATCTCCGCTCCTCTGAGGAACAGCATCCCGTAAACCGACAGGTACGCCGGTGAGCCGTCGCCGCGTTCTGGCTCCAGACGGTCAATGTTGGCCCGCATGAGTTCGAGTGCCTCATCGTAATGCTTCATCTCCATGAGCACCGCCGCGACCCGGCGTGCTGCAGAACTGATCAGCAAACTGTCGCCGGTCTCCTCAGCAAGCACAAAACCCCGCTCAGCAGCCAACCATGCAAGATCAAATTCTTCGATTTTGATGAGCGTGGAGGCGGTCACCTGGTATGCCTGCGACAGCAGCGAGCGAGCACGTCGCGCCTGATCATCCGTGCCGGGGTAAGCGGCGACGGCCGTCTGAGCGGTGGTGAGCAGACGCGGCAACGTCTGGCCGAGCAAGGGCCAATGGGCATTCTGAAAAACGGTAAAAGTGTAGGTGACCTGCTGAGCGAGCCGGTCAAGATCCGGAGGCTCCGTGAGCTCAGTGGACGAGGGCACGAACACCCGACTGATGGCCTGATAAGACTGCACGGCAGACCGAATAGCGGAAATCTCAAAGACATCTAAACAGTGCCCGGCTTGGCGGACCTCGGCGGTGTCAGCCAGGTCCTCGACCGAGACGTGGAGAACCTCAGCCACCCGTTCGAGCATCGGCAGCCGGAGCAGGCCCCGCTCACCGCTCTCCACCTTGTCTACCCAGCTTAACGACCGCTCGCACAACTCAGCGAACCGCCGCCGCGTCAGGCCACGGCGGACCCGCCACCGAGCAACCCGCCGACCGATCTCCCGCCGCCGTTCACTCGCGTCGTCCAGAGCCACTGCCGTACTCCAAAGAAGGGTTATGTATCTTCTGCATAGCGCAGCCTATCAGCAGGTTCGCCCAGCCAGGCACCCTCACCCCGTTCGGCCGGCGCTGCACCACCCGAGAAATTCAGGCGCACGCCGTCATCGAATCGGGCCGTCCGAGCAAGCGTGATACGGCCGGCCGGACCCCAATGCCACGTAGCCTAGTTTGATCATGTTTTGGCTTGCTGTTTTTCTGTTGCTCGGCGTGGCATCGTGATGTTCGTGGGGGTGGCTGACACGGTCACCGATCATGGGTGAAGGTGTGGTGGTGCGGCTGGATCAGGTGTCGTTGGGGGTGTTGGTCACAGCGGTGCCCCGCGATGCGGTGGATGTCGCGGTGGCGGCCTGTGGGGCTGGCGCTAAGCGTTCGGACGGTAAGTTGCCGGCGCATGTGACGGCGTATCTGACGATGGGGTTGTGTCTGTTCGCCGAGGATGACTACACCGAGGTCGCGACCAAGGTCACGGGGTCGTTGTCGGCGTGGGGGTGCTGGGACGCTGGGTGGTCGGTGCCGACGTCGTCGGGGATTACTCAGGCTGGTAAGCGGTTGGGCCCGAAGGTGTTGGCGGAGGTGTTCGAGCAGGTCGCTGGTCCGGTGGCGACCACGTTGACGCGGGGGGCGTGGCTGCGGAGATGGCGGTTGTTGGCGATCGACGGGTTCGATGTCGATGTGCCCGACACCGAGGGCAATGCCGCGGAGTTTGGCTACGCCGGGTCCGGGGATGTCCGCTCGGCGTTTCCTAAGGCGCGGGTGGTGGCCCTAGCTGAGTGCGGCACGCATGCGTTCGTGGCCGCTGAGGTCGGGGCCTCGTCGGTCGGGGAGAAGACCCTGGCCAACCGGCTTTATCCACGGCTGGGTCGTGATGAGCTGCTCACCGCCGACCGCAACTTCTATTCCTTTGACGCGTGGGGCCTGGCCGCGAGCACGGGGGCGGCGCTGGTGTGGCGGGCTCCTACCCAGCTCGATGTGCCGATGGTGATGGTAGGTGATGATGGCACCTACCTGTCGGTGCTGATCAACCCCGCGATCCGGGGTGCCCGCCGCCGCGCGGCGATGCTGGAGGCTGCCCGCCGAATCGCCGAGGGCAACGGCGAGGGCGAGGGTCTGGATCCGGACCAGGCGCATCTGGTGCGGGTCGTGGAATACGACGTGCCCGACCGCGAGGGCAACGGCACCGGCGAGCTGATCGCGTTGTTGACCACCATCGTCGACCCGGCCGAAGCCCGCGCCGATGAGCTCGCCGCGGCCTATCACCAGCGGTGGGAGGAAGAGACTGGCAATGACCAGCTCAAGACTCACCTGCGGGGACCCGGGCGGGTGCTGCGCTCGAAGCTGCCCGAGCTGGTCTATCAAGAGATCTGAGCCGCTCTGCTGGTCCACCACGCGATCAGCGACCTGACCACCCGAGCCGCCGAGGCCGCCGACCTCGATCCCGACCGGGTCTCTTTCACCCGGGTCCTGCGCATCGCCCGCCGCACCGCCCGGTAGGGGTACGGCGGGCTTTTCCCCCTAAGGACTGGGACCTCGCTTTGCCCCCACGTCCTGGCCGACATCACGGCCAAGATCAACCCGGCTCGGCGGCACAGGACCTGCCCACGCGCGGTCAAGCGAGCCCGGCACAACAACTACCGCGTCAAAAAGCCCCACAAGACCGCCATCCGCCACCCCGACCCACCCACGATCAACATCCGCACCATCGACCCCCGAGCAGCATGATCACCTTAGGCTACGTGGCATTGGGCCGGACCCGGGAGCAGAGTGTGACACCGAAGGTTAGAGTGATCATCATCACCGTCTACAACGGGCGGAACGTAAAGATCATGATGAGCTACGATGTCGGCGTGGGCGTTACCACCCGCGACGTGCCTGAGCTGAGCGAGGTGTACATATCCTGTCCTGTTGGGTCAGCGCGTCACGGATCGCGGCGACTCCGTCGTCGAGCACGATCACGCGCCGCTACGCTCCCGAGAGGGCGCTCCACCTTGTCGGCTACGTGGAAAGAAGGACCAGGTGAGCACTTTCGTTTCACTGCTCAGCCGAGAGCAGCTTGAGCGCTTGCCAGAGCGCGCTCGGGAAGTTGTCGAATACCGCAAGAGCGACCTGAGTCTGAACCACATTCAGGGCTGCCCGCTGGGTTGTGCCTACTGCATTCGGCATACCTATGGCCTGTGGGATCAGCACCAACCGCGTGCCCTGATGAGTGACGCTGATGCGGTTGAACAGCTCATTCGTCACCGATACTTCCAACCTCACGTAACACCGCTGCAAATTTTCAACCGGGCAACCGACCCGTTCCTGCCGGCAGTGCGACCACACACCGTCGCCGTGCTTCAAGACTTGGACCGGCGCAGACTGCGCAACCATGTCCTCGTCATTACGCGCCACCAGATGAAGCTAGGAGACAGAGACTGGCTCAACCAGCTCACACATCTCAAGATCACGCTACTCTTCACCTACTCCGGCATCGACAACAAACAGATCGAACCGTACCCGTCGCACGTTGCCGCTGAGTCGCTGAGTCGCTGAAACTCATGAGCACGCCGACGCACCGCCGATACCGCACCATCCTGTACTGGCGACCGCTCGTACCTGGTTTAAACGACACCGACGAGCACCTTACCCGCGCGTATACACTAAGCCAGCATGCCGACGCCACAGTGTTCACCGGCCTGTTCTACCGCGATCAGATTGCCGCATATTACCAGGCGAACGGGTTGCCTAAACCCTACAGCGAGACGACACGCCGGAAGATCATGACCGAGACGCTTGAGTGTCGGGTGCTCAATGCGTTTTCGGATTCGGCCTCGTTGTTCCGCAAGACCTCGTGCGCCGTGTCGTACGCGCATGGGCTGCCTGACTACAACGGGCACTACGGCATTCATGAACTCTGCGACATCTGCCCGCTGAGTCAGCTCGACTTGTGCCAGCGCGCACATCGCGTACACCGCGTACCGACTGTCAAACGGATACACGAGGTCGCCCGCGTGTTGCCTGAAGCTGCTGAGCTGAAGGTCGTAGACATTACCGAACGAGCAGCTGTCGTGTCCGGGCTGAGCACGGAACAACCGCGCTATTACCTGCAACACGCGCTTGGCTTCCAGATACACGACGAACGCCACCCGCACCATGCGCGACGGCATGGTCGTGCCGACATTGGATGGAAGGGCACCCGAACAGATGAGTGACTGGACGAGCCTGCGCTATGCGGTAGTCGATGTCGAGGGCAACGGCCAGCAGCCGCCCGACCTAGTCGAGGTGGCCGTCGTCCCGATCGTCGGGGGCGTGATGGGTCAGCCGACGAGCTGGCTTGTGAAGCCCAGGCGCCCCATCAAGTACTTCGCGACGCGCATCCACGGCCTGACGAACGACGACGTCGCCCACGCGCCCACGTTCGCCGAAATCGAGGATGAGGTACGCCGCTGTCTTGAGGACTCGGCGCTGGTCGCCCACAACGCGCACGTCGATGTCGGTGTGTTGCAGCGCCACCTGGGCGAGTGGACGTGTCCCGAGGTCTTCGATACGCTTAAACTCGCCAAGCGCCTGCTGCCGAACCAAATGAGCTACCAGCTCGGCGCGTTGGTCACTTCTTTCTCACTCGCCGACGGCTTGCCGGACGGTCTCTCACCCCATCGGGCGACCTATGACGTGCTGGTTGCGGCGCGGCTTTTCATGCGGCTCGCCACCCGCGGAGACGGAACCCCACGGTCGCTGCAGGAACTCTGCAATCACAAGCCGGGAGACGACCGCGATGAAGTCCCGTCTCTTTTCTGACCAGGAACGAGGCATGTTCGTCAGCGTTGACGGTCCGAGTGGTGTGGGTAAATCCACCATCGTCCGACATCTGGCGCAGATGCTCGTCGCCAATGGTGAGGACGTGCATGTCACGGCTGAACCGTCGAATGGACCAATCGGCAAGCTGTGCCGGGAGCTGACTGAATCGGTGACCGGGCACGCACTCGCGTGCTTGTACGCGGCAGACCGATATCATCACATCGAGCATGAAATCCGGCCGCAGACGGAAGCCGGTAAGACGGTCATCAGCGACCGCTACATCCCCTCGGGTCTGGTGATGCAACGCTTCGACGGCATTGATCTGGCCTTCCTGTGGCAGCTCAACGCCGAAATCGATCGACCAGACCTCACGGTCATCCTCGAAGCGGATCCCGACATCATCTCGGAACGACTGGCGGAACGCGAACCACATAACCGCTTCCAGCGCACGTCCGGTAGTAGCCATGCCGAAGTCCGTTTCTACCACCAAGCAACCGATCGCTTGATTCAAGCTGGTTTCGATGTGCTACGCGTGAACTGCACTCAGCGGCCACCAGAGAAATCGGCGGCGTTCATCCGCGATCGACTGCTGACTTTCTTCGCATCGAGCAAGGAGTGAGCGCCGCGCAGAAGAATCATGGCTTTGGATCTTCAACCACGCGTCCAGCAGCCGCGTGCAAGCCTCAGGATCGCGAGGCTGGCCCGGATGGCCGCGTCGATGGGCGGTCGATGTTCGGGTACGCGGAGTAAAATCGCCGGTACGCGCGATGACGGGAGGGGACGTGGATCCGGTACTGGCGAGGTTGACGTCCACGTCGTTCGGCAATAACCGGGCGGATGAGACCGGTCGTGGTCCGCAGGTCAGGACCAGGGAGTGACCGGTGGGGCCCTCCGGAGAGGAACTCCCGGATCTCCTCACGCCACTGCAGCCCACAGGGGACTCCGCTCACGCGGAAGCACCCGCTGCTAGCCAGGCCCGCGCCGCCCGGAACCTGCTCTCTCGGAATGGTGCTCGTCCGGCGACCTCGGGGTATGACGCGTTCATCTCCTATAGCCACGCTCTGGACGGTACCCTCGCCCCAGCGTTGCAGGCCGGATTGGAGCGATTCGCCACCCCCTGGTACCGACCGCGAGCCCTGCGGATCTTCCGGGACACCACCAACCTGGCCGCCAATCCAGGCCTGTGGACCTCCATCGTGGAAGCGCTAGCCGCCTCAGCGTGGCTGGTCCTGATGGCCTCACCACAGGCCGCTCGCTCCACATGGGTCAACCGCGAGGTGCAGTGGTGGCTAGACAACAAGTCACCACAACGGCTGCTCCTAGTGCTCACCGACGGAAAACTCCCCTGGGCCGACGACGCGCCCGGTGACGAAACGACAGCAGCCCTCCCACCCGCGCTGCGCGAGGCTTCCCGCGAAGAACCTCGCTGGGTGGACCTGCGCTGGTGGCACAAGGTGGACCAGGTGTCCAAGTCCAACCCCCGGTGGCAAGGGTGCGTGGCCGACATCGCCGCCGCCGTCCGCGAGGTCTCCAAGGACACCCTGGTGGGCGAGCACATCCGCCAGCACCGCCGCACCAAACGGTTGGCTTGGGGTGTCGGCATCGTCCTAGTCGGGGCCGCAGTCCTCGCCTTCCAACAACGCGCCGCCGCGCGGAGCGAACGCGACATCGCCCTCTTCAACCAGATCACCGCGGAGGCTGATCAGCTACGCGGCAGTGACGTCTCCCTGGCGGCGCAACTCGACCTCACCGCCTACCGTATGCGACCAACTCCGGACCTCTACCCGACGCTGGTTACCGATGCGAGCGCCGCCTTGTCCACCCCGCTGACTGCTCACACCAACTCGGTCAGAGGGGTGGCGTTCAGCCCGGATGGGCATACCTTGGCCACCGGCAGCGCCGACCGGACCGCGCGGCTGTGGAACGTCACCGACCCGACCCACCCCACCCCGCTGGGCGTCTTGACCGGGCACACCCGAACCGTCGGTACGGTGGCATTCAGCCCGGATGGGCACACTCTGGCTACCGCCAGCAACGACCGGACTGTGCGGTTGTGGAACGTCACCGACCCGACCCACCCCACACCCCTGGGCGTGTTGACCGGGTACACCGACGCCGTCTTCGCGGTGGCGTTTAGCCCGGATGGGCACATTGTGGCTACCGGCAGCGTCGACCGGACCGCGCGACTATGGGACGTCACCGACCTGACCCATCCTATCCCGCTGGGCGCACCCCTGACCGGGCACACCAGCACCGTCTTCTCGGTGGCGTTCAGCCCTCATGGGCATACCCTGGCCACCGGCAGCTTCGACCGGACCGCGCGGCTGTGGAACGTCGCTGATCCGGCCCATCCCACGCCGTTGGGCGCACCCCTAACCGACCACACCAACGCCGTCTTCTCGGTGGCGTTCAGCCCGGATGGGCACACCTTGGCCACTGGCAGCGCCGACCGGACCGCGCGACTCTGGGACGTCACCGACCCCGCCCAGCCCACCCCACTGGGCGTCTTGACCGGGCACATCAACACCGTCGGTGCGGTGGCATTCAGTCCGGATGGGCATACCCTGGCCACCGGCAGCGCCGACCGAACCGTGCGGCTGTGGAACGTCATCGATCCAACCCACCCCACGCTGCTGGGCCTACCCCTGACCGGCCACACCAACTATGTCACCGCAGTGGCGTTCAGTGCCGATGGGCATACCGTGGCCACCGCCAGCAACGACCACACCGTACGACTGTGGGATATTCCCCCAGCGCTGCGGACCGCTCACCCCAGCACTGTCAACGCGGTGGCGTTCAGCCCGGATGGGCGCACCCTGGCCACCGGCAGCGCCGACCGAACCGTGCGGCTGTGGAACCTCACCGACCCAACCCACCCCACACCCCTGGTCGTCTTGACCGGGCACACCGATTCCGTCTTCTCGATAGCATTCAGCCCGAACGGGCGCACCCTGGCCACTGGCAGTGCTGACCGGACCGCGCGACTCTGGGACGTCACCGACCCAACCCACCCCATCCCGCTGGGCCTACCTTTGACCGGCCACACCAACGCGGTCTTCTCGGTGGCATTCAGCGCCGACGGGCACATCCTGGCCACCGGCAGCGGCGACCGGACCGTGCAGCTGTGGAACCTCACCGACCCAACCCACCCCATCCTCCTGAGCGTGTTGACCGGGCACGCCAATACTGGCGACGCGGTGGTGGTCAGCCCGGATGGGCACACCAGCACTGTTAGCGCGGTAGCGTTCAGCCCGGATGGGCGCACCCTGGCCAGCAGCGACGACCAGGCCGTGCGGCTGTGGAACGTTACCGATCCGACCCACCCCACGCGCCTCGGGCGATTCCTCAGGGGCCACACCAGTGCCGTCAGCGCGGTAGTGTTCAGCCCCGATGGGCACATCCTGGCCACCGGCAGCCGCGACCAGACCGTGCGGCTGTGGAACCTCACCGACCCAACCCACCCCACACCCCTGGGCGTCTTGACCGGGCACACCAATACCGTCCGTTCGGTAGCGTTCAGCCCTGATGGGCGCACCCTGGCCACCGGCAGCGCCGACCGAACCGTGCGGCTGTGGAACCTCACCGACCCAACCCACCCCATCCTCCTGGGCGTGTTGACCGGGCACGCCGACTGGGTCAACGCGGTAGTGTTCAGCCCTGATGGGCACACTCTGGCCAGCGGCAGCGATGACCGGACTGTGCGGATGTGGGGGATGAACGTCGAGCAAGCGATCCAGCGGATCTGCGCGACCACGGCGAATACTCTCACACCCGCGAAGTGGAAACAGGACGTGCCGCCGGATCTGCCCTACCACCCACCTTGCCCGTGATGTGTCCGCACGTCAACGCCTTAAGCGGTCACGGATCCGCCGTGGGGAAACGCAGACCATGAAGTACAGCTGCCGGTTCAGTCGTCATCCTTGAGGCCAGCTCGGGCGGCGAGCTGTTTCAACTCCTGGGCGCGCGTACCTGACGCACTACGCCGGAGCGTATCAATAAGGTCAATGGCAAAGGGGCGACAGCGTACCACATCCGGAAATAAGTTTTCGGTCGTGAGTAACGCACTGACGGCGTCATCAGGATGGCCAGCGAGGCTGTGACCCCACGCGACGTCGAGATAGTAACTGGAACGCCGTTCCTTGGGGAGCCGACTGAGATCATTCGGCGGAACCTGACGGGCGGCGCTGAGGACGCCAACACCGTCACCGAGCCGGAGCTGAACCCCGACCCGATACAAGTGGACATTGGTCGGGCCGAAAGCGGTGAAGTACTCGTTGCCGTCGTACCCAAGTTGGCGGGCGACGCTGTGACCTTCGTCCAACAAATCACGAGCTACCGCAGGCTTGCTAGCGCGAGCGGCGCACACCGATCCCCCGAGGAACAGCATCCCGTAGAGCGAGAGGTACGCCGGTGAGCCGCTGTCGCGCTCTGGCTCCAGACGGTCAATGCTAACCCGCACGAGTTCCAGCGACTGATCGTAATGTTTCAGGAACATGAGACTCCGGACGACCTGGCGCGCCGCAGCACCGATCAGTAAACTGTCACCAGTTTCCTCAGCGAGCACGAAACCCCGCTCAGCAGCCAACCAAGCAAGATCAAATTCATCGAGCTTGATGAGTGTTGAGGCGGTCACCTGGTATGCCTGTGACAAGAGCGTGCGGGCACGTCGCGCCTGATCATCTGTACCGGGATACGCGGCAACGGCCGCCTGAGCGGTGGTGAGCAAACGCGGCAACGTCTGGCCAAGCAAGGGCCAATGGGCATTCTGGTAGACTGTCCAAGCATAAGTGACCTGTTGGGTGAGCCGATCAAGATCCGGGGGCTCAGCGGCCGAGGGAATGAACACGCGACTGATGGCCTGATAGGATTGCAGGGCAGACCGGATAGCGGAAACCTCAAAGAGATCTAAACAGTGCCTGGCTTGGCGGATCTCAGCGGTGTCAGCCAGGGTCTCCACCGAGACATGCAGGACTTCGGCCACCCGTTCGAGCATCGGCAGCCGGAGCAGGCCCCGCTCACCACTCTCGACTTTGTCTACCCAACTCAGTGACCGCTCGCACAACTCAGCGAACCGCCCACGGCTAAGACCACGGCGGACCCGCCACTGGGCAACCCGCCGGCCGATCTCCCGCCGCCGTTCACTCGCATCGTCCATAGCCACCGCATCATACTCCAAGCCCAGAGTGAGATGAAACCTTTCGTATCTGCCCCCGCATAAAGCGGGCTATGAGCACGTTCCGCCGGTAAAAACTCTACCGACGCGCCGTCACTGTCCTGAATCGGGGCATTGGACACTTTGTACGGCGCGCTGCGACCAGCTGGTCTTTAGCGTCGCTGCTGGCCCCTAAGGGCCGGGACGCACGGGCTACCCCAGCGCACGGTTGGTGCCCTTGCCAGTAGGCCTTGCGCACTCCTCCCCAGCGCAGGTCCACACCACTGGCGGGCACCGATCCCCGAACCGCGCGCTGTTCTAGGACAGACCCGCCCCAGCCCTTGGGGGCCACCCACGCACGACGAGCAGAACGCTTGGGGGCGCCAGCACGATGCACGAGGCAGACGACCACACGGCAGTGACGGCACACCTTGAGCCTGACACCAAGCGCTGCGCCCTGGATGGCCTGAAGCGGTGCCGGAGGTGACACCAGCACCCCGTCACCACGGCGGCGCCACGCTGAAGACAGGGCTAGTGGGATGGGTGTTCCTGGACCGCCCCCGACACGAGGGGTACACCATCCGGTGGCGGCGCGGAGACCCCGTGGCCTACGTGTTGCACGGCCACCGGATCGGCGACCACACCACAACAGCAGGGGTCCTGGACACCATCCCGGTAGCACCAACAGGCTGGACTGATCTCGCCGAAATCCGCTCGCTCGGACAGCGCTGGCTACGACAGCGGTGAGCGACCCCAGGATCGACGATGACCGGAAGCCGGTCTGGATCATGCTGCGCGAGTTGGACCTGTGTGAGCAGATGTGGCAAGACGTGCTCGCAAACCTCTATCGCGCTGGGGATGCCTGGATTAGCTCCCAGCGCAACCCTGACGCGCTTGAGGTCGCCGATCCTGAGGCGACCGCGCTCGTGCTCTTTGCACTACTGACCTACTACCCACTGCAGGGCGCCCTGATCAGACGCTCTCCTGGCGATATCGCGCCGGAACGATTCCTTACCGCGTGGATCGACCATGCCACCCACACACGACAGTTCCACCCATAGCGCGGCGAAAGCCACGGGAGCCGCCCGTCTCGGCGGTTCGGAGTAACTGACGATTTAGCGTACCTGTTGCAGCCTTGCCCAGGCCAGGCTATGGTGGTCGCATGCCTGAAAATCTCCCTGCGACAGCTTCTTTTCCGCACCACGAGTTGGTTGCGACTAGCTCGAAGGTTATTTACCGCAATCGATGGATGACGGTTCGCGAGGACGAAACATTACGTTTTGACGGTCACGAAGGAATCTTCGGAGTTGTTGAGAAGCCGGACTTCTCGCTTATCATCCCCCATTCAAATGGCGGCTTTCATCTCGTCGAACAGTATCGCTACCCGGTAAGGGGACGGTATTGGGAGTTCCCCCAAGGATCGTGGGAAGGCCAGCCGGATGCCGACCCCGTCGCGCTCGCCGCAGGTGAGCTCCAGGAAGAGACCGGGCTACGAGCTGGTTCACTTGTTTGGCTCGGTCATCTTTTCGGATCCTACGGCTACTGTGATCAAGGGTTCAATGTTCTCCTCGCCACCCATCTCCTCCTCGGCGAGGCGAGGCTCGACGAGGAGGAGATGGGACTGGTGAGCCGCTGGTTCTCCGAAGAGGAGGTCTGGCGACTGATCGTGGAGGGGCGGTTCAAAGACGCTCCCTCGATAGCGGCCCTCGCCCTGTTCGAACGGCACCGTGGTCGTGAGGGCCTTCTGACATAGCGTCCTGGAGCGCTGGCCAAACTCAGCCCTGCAGCGCGTTTGTGTGTTCCAGTGAAAGGAGCAGCTGCAACCGGCGCTACGAGATGCCGCGGAAGCTTCGGGAATGGGGAATACATGACTACTTACATTCAAACGTCAGAACAGTTTATCCGGCAAGACCCGGAAGTCGAGATCATCGCTTCGGCGCAGCGGCGCGACGAATACCCGATCTTCGTGTGCCAGGATGAGTCGGCCGCGGTGCGGCGGTTATGCGGTGAGATCGCCGGCAGGCGGGTCGCACTGATCACCGACGACTCGGTGGCCAGGTTGCACGCCGGTCGGCTGGCCCATCGGCTGGTCGAGGCCGGGCTGAATGTCGCCATGACCTCCTTCCCCGCGGGGGAGGCCAGCAAGAGCCTCAAGACCGCATCGGAGCTGCTGGACTGGCTGGCCGGCACCGCGCTCGTCCGCCGCGACATCGTGCTCGCGGTCGGTGGGGGCGTAGTGATCGACACCGTGGGCTGGGTGGCAAGCGCCTACATGCGTGGCATGCCCTACATCAACGTGCCCACCACCCTGCTAGCCCACGTCGATGCGGCGCTGGGCGGCAAGGTGGCCGTGAACCACGCCACGGCGAAGAACTTGATCGGCGCTTTCTACCAGCCGAAGGCGGTGATCTCCAACGTCGGGTACTTGAGCACGCTGGATGGTCGGCACCTGCGGGCCGGACTGGCAGAAGCGATCAAGAAGGGCATCATCGGCTCACCGGAGTTGTTCGAGTTCATCGAGCGCAAGCATGCTGACATCCTGACCGGCGATCTGCTCGCCTGCGCCCAACTCGTGCACGGCGCGAGCGTCATCAAGTGCAGCTTGATCGCCAAAGATCCGTACGAGGACGACCTGCAGCGTCCGCTGAACTTCGGCCACACCATCGGGCATGCGGTGGAGACGGCCACCGGCTACGGGCCCGTGCTGCACGGTGAGGCAGTGGCGTTGGGCATGGCCTGCGCCCGCCCGGATCGCCGAGCACCGTGGCTTGCTGGCCACGGTGACCCTGCGACGGATCACCAGCCTGCTAGAACCGTCGGCCTGCCCACCACGCTGGCGAGCCTGCCCGTAGCGCTCGACCCTGATCGTACGGTTGCCGCGCTGAGGCAGATCCGCAAGATTCGCGACGGCCGGCTCCGGTTCGTGCTGCCCGTCGGGTTAGGGAAGACAGTGATCGTCGACGACGTGACCGAGGAGGAGATCCACGCCGCAGTGAGGGCTGCCCGTGCCAGTCGTGCCAGTCGTGCCAGCGGGAGCACCCGGGCCGGGCAGCAGCTTCGCTAACCCGCTGCGGTCGGTAACGATATGCTCGCCCGCGAGCACGATGGTGTCGCGCACCGTAACGCCTGGGGCCACCGTCGCACCGGGCAGCACTACCGAACGCAGCACCGTGGCGCCTGGCTGGACCCGGCAACCCGGATGGAGGGCGCTGTGCTCGATCACCGCGCCGGTGGGCGGCTCCGTTCCCAGCAGGCTGTCAATAGCGGATAGATAGCGCGGTGCGGTGCCGGACAGCGTGCGCGGCAGCCGCGTCGGGTCCATCGGCAGCTCCAGCAGCTTCAGCTGCTCGGAGTGGTACCGCTGCACTGCGCCGATGTCAGTCCAGTAACCGGAGATCGGGAACGCCGACACCGGTCGCCCCTGCGCAATCATTTCGGGCAGCACGTCCCGGCTGATGTCATGCTGCCAGCCGTCTGCGCCGCGCGCCGTGAGGTCAGCCAGCACGTCCCGGAGTGCTTCGATACGGAACAGGCAGAACGCGGTGAAGATGAGGTCGGAGGTGGGGTTCGACGGTTTCGCGACCAGCGCTCGGACCCGCAGAGCGTCGTCCACGTCGACCATCCCGAACAGCTTCACGTACGGCAGGTCGATGCGCTGTACCCCGATGGTGGAGTCGGTGCCGGAAGCGCGATGCGCGGCCACCATCGGCCGGTAGTCAAACAGGTACACATGGTCGGCATGCTGTACTAGCAGGTCGGTCGCGCCGGGGGCGAACAGGTACTCGGCGTTGGCCAGCAGCGCGTCCGCGGTGCCCCGCTCGGCCGGCCGGGGAGGCAGTGTTTCGCCCGGTTTGAGCCCACCCGCCGACCGCAGCAGCTCGTCGTGCGGTCCGAAGTGAATTCTCGTGCCGGGGTAGTCATCCCAGTGCTGCAGCAGGTGCAGCACGAGGTCGGATTCGCGGTGCAACGACAGCAGCACCACCTCGGGCACGCCCGAGCGCACCGCGTTGGCCAGGCTGAAGTCCACCAGACGGCAGGAGGCGCCGTAGGGCACCAGCGGCTTACAGACCCGCGAGGTCAACGGCCCCATGCGTTCACCGAGGCCCTCCGGCCAGCAGCCCAGCCCGCAGTCCGTACCGGCTCACCAGGTTCTCCCTTGCGGACTCGCCGCGGGGAGCAGCCGGCGCAGCACCGCAAGCGAGTTCGCCACCCCTTGCTCCGTGGGCAGCAAGGCGTCCTCGTGCTCCACGTAGACCACTCCGCGATACTCCTCGTCGAGCAGCGCGGCCACAATGGCCGACCAGGGCAACTCACCGGAGCCCAGCGCGCGGAACCGGATCGCCGGTCCTGGCCCGTAGCGCGACCAGCCCGCTCCGCGCGGGTCCTCCGGCTGGCGCCAGAACTGGAGATCCTTGGCGTGCACCGCCGCCAAGTGCTTACCCCATCCGCGTACCGCGTGCACCGGATTGTGGCCCACCGCAGCCACGTTCGCCGGGTCGAGGCACAGCTTCACCCCAGCCGGCTTCACCCTGTCCACTGCGGCCAGCAGTGCCCGCGCGCTGGCCGGGTCGTAGACGACCTGCTTGGGATGCGGCTCCACCACGAGCTGCACACCTAGCCTATCAGCGAGCTCCAGCACCGGTGCGGCCGCCGCCACCCAGGCGTTGATGTTGTCCTGCCAGCTCACCGTGCTGCCCCTCCAGGACAGCCAGCGGGCCACGTCGGGCACGCCCAGCATCACCCTGGCCAGCTCAGCGCCCAGCACAGCCGCCAAGCGCACCGTGCCCAGCGCCCCCGTCAGCCCGGCGGGCACGAATGCAGCCAGACACAGGCCCAGCCGGATCGGTCCGTTCGCATGCTCCACCCCGGGAGCGTGATTGTGGTGGTGCGCCATCAGCTACCCTGCCCAGCGCTCGGGTCCCCGCCCACCGTTCGGATCCATGCTCACCGTTCGGCCAGGCTCTCCGGCAGCCGATCCTGGTGGCAGCGCAGCGCGGCCAGCACGATCCCGACCGGATCGTCAACGATGGTCGGCAGGCGATGGGCACCCAGCTCGGCAACGATCCGCGTCCGTAGCGCCTCGGCAAACTCCGGGAAGCCCCGGAACACGCCCCCGGTCAGCGCCGCCGACCAGTCTCCGGTCAACTTGGCCCGGTCCCGTGCCGCGCGCACCCCGTCGACCAGGTGGTCCAGCGCGGTCCGCACGACCTCGCTGGCCGCCTCGTCCCCGCTCAGCCAGCACCGACACACGATTGCCGACAACGCGGCAACCGGCGCTTTGGGGAACGGTTCCGCAGCCAGCCGCCGGGCCAGCTCCTGCACCGTGGCGCCAGCGTACTCGGCCAGCGCCTTCTGCAATGCGGTCGGCACGCCGCGCCCGTCCGCGTCACGCACGGCGGCTCGCAGGCCGTCCAGGCCGATCGCGAACGCGCTGCCCTCGTCGCTGCCCAGATACTCGCAGCCGCCGACAGACAGACAGGAGCGCGTGGACACCGTCACCGGCCAGGAAACCCGAGCCGGTGCCGCATACTACGGCCACACCCCGGCCGGACAGCGGGGGGCGACCAGCACCGGCACGATGTCCCTGGAGATCACCAGCCGGCCGGTTATCCCGGCTTGGCTAGCGAGTGTGGTCAGCCGCTCCAACTCGCTGCTCGGCGCGTCGGCGTCCACGGTGGCCGTCGCCAGTCACCCGAGTGCCAGCTGGCCATCGCGGGTCTGCTCGGCGATGGCCCGAAACAGGTTCCGCAGCTCGGTATCCGCTATCTGGGCGCCCACTGACGCGGGGTTCACCGAACCTCGTCGCCACCGGGTTCCGTCGTCGAGTAGGGCCGACGTACCGCTGCCACCGGCGTCGATCGCCCAGTATCTCACGTGGGATGGCTCCCCGTTACTCGCTGCCGTACCCGAAGGCCACGCTACCGCGCCACCCGGCTGACGATTGATCGATATCCTGGGAAGCGCCCTAATCAGCCTTGATGCTGAGGGAGTCTTCGTGCGGCACGGCAACGGCAGGGTGCTCGGACTCCTGGCGGTGGCCGCAAGCTGGGGATTGTTCTGGGGTGGCTGGGCCGCACTGATCCCTGAGATCAAGGCGAAGCTTGCGTTGACCGACCAGCAGCTCGGGTTGGCGTTGTTTGCCATTCCGATCGCCGCAGTGCCGGCCATGCTGGGCGCCGGGTGGCTGGTCCAGCGGCTGGCGCAGTACACCCTGCCTCTGGTGACTGCGGCATTCGCGCTGGGCATCGTGCTGACCGGGTGGGCGCCGTCCCCGCTGGCCTTCACCGTGGCGCTGCTCGTGGTCGGCGGCTCAAGCGGGATGATCGAAGTCGCGCTGAACGCGACGACGGCTGCCCAGGAAGCCACCGACGGCCAGAGGCTGTTCAACAAGGTGCACGCGGCAACCCCGCTGGCCATGGTGGCCGCCGCGCCAGCCGTCGGCCTAGCCCGGAAGCTGGGCGCCTCCTCGCTGAGCGTGCTCGTGGTGATCGCGGTGCTGGTGGCCGGGAGCGCGGTGCTCGCACTCGACTCGCACGGTGGGTTCGCGCCCGGCGCGGTGCCGGGCGCGGTGCCGGGCGGTTCGCGCCCGCGCCAGCTCTACAAGACGCTGCTGCTGGTCGGCGCGGTCGGCGCGACCGTGCTGCTGATGGAAAACGCCGTCGAGCAGTGGAGTGCGCTTCACCTGGAACAGCAGCTTAGCGCGGGCCCGTTGCTCGCCAGCATCGCACCCACGGCGTACATGGCTGGCCTGTCGGCGGGCCGGATGCTTACGCAGTGGCGGGGTGCACGGTACAGCGATCGCGCGCTGGTCGCGCTCGGCGGAACGCTCGGCGCCGTGGGCCTGGCCATCGGGGCCACCGCAGCGCACCCGTCGTGGGCGTTGCTCGGCTTCGCGCTGGCCGGCATCGGCTTGGCGCCGGTGGTGCCGACTCTGCTCAGCGTGGCCGGGCGGGCAGTCAGTCCTGCGCGACGGTCCACGGCGATCTCGTTGGTGACCATGGTCTGTTACGCGGGGTTTCTGCTGAGTCCGCCGCTGGTCGGCACGCTCGCTGGCTGGCTGGGTCTGTCCACGGCACTGGGTCTGGTGGCGCTGGGCGGAACGCTCGTGGCGGCGGGCGCCCAGGTAGTGCGCCTGCTGCCCAGCACCGACCCAGCCCAGCACCGAGGTCCGTCCACCACGCCCTCCGCGGAACTGTCGTGACGTGCCGCTACCAGAAGCAACCGCCCCGTCGACGGCGGGTTGGGTGTCACACAGCGGGCCGTAGGGGGCAGCGTGAGTGATCGGTTACGCGTGCTCGTCGTGGGTGCGGGCTACATTGCCGGGTACGTCGGCCGGCGGCTGCGCGCGCTTGGTCACCGCGCCACGCCTGAGCTCGCGATGCCCACCGTCGAGCCACGAGACACCGAACCCGGACTGGCTTTCGGTCGACGTCAGCGACCGGGACCGCGTCCGCACCGTGGTCCGCAGCACTCGCCCGGACGCGGTGGTCGCGGTGCACGGCCCCTCGGATATCACCTGGTGTGAGGCCAACCCGGAGCAGGCCCTCGCCGTGCACTGGGACGGCGCCCGCCATCTTGCCGAGGTTCTCGACGGCCGCCGTGTGGTGCTGATTTCCACCGACAATAGTCTTTCCTGGTCGTAAGAAGAGTTGTGCCGAGTCCGAGCCCACCGAGCCCGCCAACGCCTACGGCCGGGCCAAGCTCGCCGCCGAGAAGGAGTTGCTGACCACCGGTAACGCCCTCGCGTTGCGGGTGAGTCTGGTCTACGGCTGGCACCGGGTTGGCCTGCGGCCCAACTTCTTCACCCTCTGCGCGCAGCGGCTCAGCGCCGGCCAGCCGGTCGCAGTGCCCAATGATCACTGGAACAGCCCGGTTCTGGTGGACGACGTCGCCGCATGGACCACCGCCCTGCTCGACTCCGAGCACACCGGGATCGTGCCCTCGGGGGGCCGCGGCGGCTCACCCGGGTCGCCTGGGCACGGCATATCGCCGAAGCCTACGACGTCGACCCGGACCTGGTCCGACCGACGCCCCGGCACAGCACCGCCTATGCCTGCCGGCCCCGCAACGCTTGCCTGCACAGCGAGCGCGCCGGGGACCGCCCCGAACTGAAGGGACTCCATCCGGTGGATATGTGCTCGAGGCCAGCAGCACGCTGATCGCCACCGGAGCACAAGGAGCGCTGGAGGGGGACAGCCGTGGCTGATCGCCATCTGTTCCTGGCCAGCAAACGGGCCCCGGTCAGCTATGCGCCCGACCCAGACACCGGCGTGTTGCGGCCCTGGCTTGCGCCCGGCGGCACCGGCAACGTGGTCGCGGAACAGGCTGGCGTGCTCGGCGTGTCCTGGATCGCCAGCGCAGACACCGACGACGACCACCGGGCCGCCGCGGATCACCCCGATGGCCTCGTGCTGAGTCTGCCCTCCGGCCGGGACATCCGGGTCCGGTTGTTGCGGCACGACCGCGCGACGTTCAAGGTGGTGCAGAACTTCCTCACCGCGGAGCTGTTATGGGCCGCCAACAACTACGGCTGGGACCGCTGGACCACCCCCACCTTCGGCGTCGAGACCTACCAGGCGATGGAGCGCTTCGAGGAATTCACCCGCGACTTCGCGCAGGCATTGCTGACCCATTCCTCCGGTGTGAGCGACCCCGTGTACCTGGTGCACGACTACCAGCTCAGCGGGGTTCCGGCGCGGCTGCGCGCACAGCGACCTGATGCGCCGATCTTGCTGTTCGTGCACATCCCGTGGCCGTCGCCCGACTACTGGCGGGTGCTGCCGAAGCCAATGCGGACCGCACTGCTGGAAGGGATGCTGTCCGCTACCACGATCGGGTTTTTCGCCGGCCGGTGGACGCGCAACTTTCTGGACTGCGTGACCGATCTGGTGCCCGACGCCGACGCCGACCGCGGCTCGGGTCTGGTGCGCTGGCGCGGCCGGCGGTGCCGGGTGCGCACGATGCCGCTCGGCTATAGCCCGCTGACCTTGCGTGGCCTGAAACCTCGGTTGCCGGCCGGTATCGCGGAGTGGGTGGGGCAGGCGCCGCTGGTCGTCCATAGCGGACGCACCGATCCCATGAAGAACGCCGCGCGCGCGGTGCGGGCTTTCCGGCTCGCGGTGCGTTCCGACGAGCGCCTGCGCGGCACTAAGATGCTGGTGCGAATGAATCCCAACCGGCTGTACGTAGCGGCCAACAACGACTACGTGCGCCGTGTCGAGGCCGCAATCGCCGAGGCCAATGCCGAGCTGGGTCCAGACGTGGTGCGCCGGCACTGCGACAACGACGTCGACCACACCATCGCTTGCTTCCAGCGAGCCGACCTGCTGATGTTTAACTCCACCGTGGACGGTCAGAACCTCAGCACCTTCGAGGCGTCGCTGGTCAATACCCGCGACGCCGAGGTGATCCTGTCCGACATGTGCGGTGCGGCCGAGATCCTGGCCCCGGTGTGCCGCACGGTCAACCCGTTCGACCTAGTCGATCAGGCCGAGGCCATCGTGGTCGGTCTCACCGCGCCTGCCCAGCAGCGCGCAGCGGCCGCCCGGCGGCGCCGGGCGGTGGCGGCGCCGTGGACGGTGGAAGCCTGGGTGCGTACTCAGCTGGATAA
>JAFAPC010000155.1 GCA_019247305.1 Pseudonocardiales bacterium | reverse complement strand
AGGCCGGGCGGCTCCCCAGGCGAACGGAGGTGGACCCATGGCGGGCAGGCACAGCAGGCGCGGGCGCCTCACCGAGTGGTGCCGCAGCCAAGGCAGCGCGGCGCGTGACCGGTCGAGATCACGCCTGACCGGGGTCACCGACGCGGGGACACTGATCAAACACCTGATGACCGGCGGTGCCACGTCCGACGGGCGCGGGCGCTACATCGCGGTCTGCGGCGCCCGGGTCCTCCCGGCAGTCTTGAGCATGCCTGAGAGCGGGTGCTGTCCCGCGTGCGCGGGATTCGACCCGTGAGCGCGGGTCACGCGCGTTTCGGCAGCCGGGGACGAACCTGGCCGGCACCCGGCCACCGACCCTCACACCGCACGGTGTCGAGCACGTCATCGCCGCTCTGGAACGGCTCCGCGAACTACTGCCCGCACCACCGGGGACGGCCATGACCGAGAGCCGCACCCCAGCGAGATCGACCGATGAGGACGGGACACGACCCCGCCACCCGGAGAGAAGAGGTCAACCATGGCTGATGGCGCGACTGCGGACGCTTCCCGCGCGAACCCCAGAACTATCGACGTCACCTGCGTAGTCGGCGAGGAGCGCATCGACCCGCGTTGGGGCGTGTCCTCACGGGACTGGCAGTCCCACGCCATCGACGTGGACGCTGAGCACCCCGACGGGGTGTACGTCGCCCGCTGCGGACAGCGGCTGGTCAGGGGCGCCAGCCTGTACGACGAGCCACCACCTGGCGGCTGGATGTGCCTGGCGTGTGCGCGGTGGACCGAGCGGGGGGACACCAGTGAGGTGACCGAGCCGCCCGCTCACCCGGTGACTGGGCCGGCGCGGTGGGCGCGGTCCCCGTTGGACTATTACGCCCACTGGCTGCTACCCGACGGTGAGCACCCCGAGGGTGTTCTTCAGGCGCGGTGCGGCGCGGTGATGACGACGAGCGCGACCCCGCATGAGCAACCACTATCCGGCCTGCGCTGTGCGCGCTGCCACCTGATCTTCCTCGCGGATGCCCCTCCGCTAGACGAGTAATGCCCGGCCAGCCGTTGGCTAAGCCGTGCCCCCGGTCGAGTTCCCGGCGGCCGGCCGGTTCCCCACGCGCCCAAAGGAAAGGATTCCAGGTCCCGCGATGAACAACGGCACCCAGACGCCGATAGTCGTTATCTGCCTTCTTCCTACATGCCCGTGGGTCCACGTGGGCTACTCCATGGCCAGCGATCACAACACGGCCGCTGAGGTCACGGACCTCGTCGGTATAGCACGGACCACGCTACGGAACGAGCTCATTGAGCACCTCAAGAGACAACACGGAGAAGCGGCGGTGCGCGATTCACTTTGGCCGAGGGGAGCAGGGCGTAACAGATGATTTGGATTTGCGAGAAATTGACGTGCGAGAATTCGGCTGACTCACCGAAGGAAGGACTCCCCGCGTGAGCGACCAACCCCGAACCCGGTACCCGATCCAGGTGTCGGTCCCCGGCACCCGCACCGACGATGACACCGAGTGCACACTGCTGGCGATCCGCGAGACCACCGGCACGTGGATGATCCACAGTCTGAACTCGGGCGCCGTGCGGCTCACCGAGGAGCAGGCCGCCCGGATGGCGACCGCGATCCTGCACCTGGTGGGCACCCGCGTTGGCGCGGCTCGCTCAGTCAGCGAGTAGATCCCCGGCTCGGCCGCCGGTTGAGCGCTATCCCCCCGGCTCCCGGCGGCCGGCCGGCCCACCCACACCAACCCGAGGTGACCAACAACGATGCCCGCCCACGACCCCTGTCGTGACGAGCCCGGCACGGCTGAGTCGTGCCCGGGATGCGGGGCCATTACCGGTGTGCTGCGGACCACCGGCACCGCACCGACGATCCGAACATGGTCGTGCACGACGTGCGGCCTGAACTAGGTGATCAGCGTGGTCAACCCCCACCTGCGTCCCGCTCACCACGCTGACCTGGCTGCGGCGGTCGAGGAGATCAGTCGGCTGCGTTGGGCGCTGCGGCAGGTGATCACGCTGGCAGACGACGCGCCCACGCTCACCGACCAGCAGCTGCGAGGCCGACTGCTCGCACTGGTCTCGGATGCCCGGTGACCGGGCCGCCGTGACGCCGGGGTGAGCCCGCCATGCCGACCCGTCCGCCGCGACCCGAGTCCGCCCTGTCGGCCCGGACCGTGGAATGGCTGGACGGGTGTCCCTACGTCGAGCGCAGGTTCGTTTACTCGGTGTGGGATCGGCTCGCCGAGCTGGAGCGGTTCGGTTGCCCCACGGGACCGATCGACGCCCTG
>JAFAPC010000082.1 GCA_019247305.1 Pseudonocardiales bacterium | reverse complement strand
TCGCCCGCGCCTACCCCGGTCTGTTCGCCCACTGGAAAGCCGGCGCCTACCCCATCGGCTGGGCGACGGGAGCCGTGTGACGCGAGAGCGTCACGCACGGTTCAACGAGCGCCGGGGGGCGCAACTCCCCCCGGCGACTCACCTGACAAAACCGACAAAATGTGTCGCTTTTGGCACACAAACAGCGATCATGCGCCATGAGCAACCTCCACACCGAAGGTGTCCGTGCTACGGGGGAACCTCATGTGGCGTGGGTCGCGGTCGTCGTCCTAAGCTAGGTAACAGATCTGTTTTCCCAAGTGATGGGAGTGGGGGCGTGAGTGAAGCACAAACGTGGGCAGTCGGGCGCGGGAACCAGCTGACGCCTGCCGCGATTATGCAGTTGGGAACCGCGTTTTGGGGTTCAAAGACGTTGTTGAGTGCTGTTGAGTTGGGGGTGTTCTCGGAATTGGCGGGCGCGGGTGCGCTTGATGGTGAGGCACTGCGCGAGCGCTTGGGCCTGCACCCGCGCAGCGCGAGGGATTTCTTCGACGCACTCGTCGCGTTGGGGATGCTGGAGCGAGTGGATGGTCGCTACACCAACACGCCCGAGACCGAGCTGTTCCTTGACCGGGCTAAACCTTCTTACATGGGTGGCCTTCTGGAGATGGTGAATGCTCGGCATTACGGTTACTGGGGGTCTTTAACGGAGGCGCTGCGAACCGGGCTCCCCCACAACGAACCCAAAAACGGCGAGAACACCTTCGAGGCGCTCTACGCCGACCCAGCGAAGCTGGCCCAATACGCCCGTGCGATGAGTGGGGCCAGCGCTGCGAGCGCGCCGGCGATCGCAGCCAAGTTTCCCTGGGGGGATTACCGCAATGTGATCGACATCGGCTGCGCCGAGGGTGCCCTGCTCGTTCAGATCGCGCTGGCGCACGAGCATATCACTGGAGGTGGTTTCGACCTGGCTCCACTCGGGCCGATCTTCGATGCGTACGTCGCGGGCTTCGGGCTCGGTGAACGGCTAAGCTTCACCGTCGGTGACTTCTTCACCGACGCGCTGCCTCCGGCGGATGTGCTCGTCATGGGTCATGTTCTGCATCACTGGAGTCTCGCCGAGAAGCTCCTGTTGCTGCGCAAAGCCTACGATGCACTGCCGCAGGGTGGCGCGCTAGTCGTCTATGGTGCGATCATCGATGATGAGCGGCGCAATAATGTGTTCGGTCTGCTGATGAGCCTCAACATGCTGATCCGGACTTCCGGGGGATTCGATTACACGGGCGCTCAGTGCCGTGCCTGGATGGAGGAGACGGGCTTTCGCGAAAGCTACGTCGAGCACCTCGCCGGGCCCGACTCGATGGTCGTCGGGATCAAGTAGACAATTCCCTTAGATAGTCGGGGTACTCGACGCGAGAGATCGCGCGGTTGGCGGTGGCCAGGGTCGGGCCGGTGCTGTCGCGACAATGGCGGATCGGCGGATAACAGTTCAGGTGGTCGCTGCGTTGCGGAGCCACTCCAAAGTGAACCGGTATTCGGTCTCCATCAGCGTAGCGATGCCATCGGTGATCATCTTTTCCACCGTGCCGCCGATCAGGGGCAGCCCAACCTCAGAGCTGAGCTGGGCAGCGAGCACGCACCCGTCGGGGTCAGGCTCCAGGTGCATGGTTCCGGTGATCGTCCCCGGGGCCCCGTCAACCACGGCGTGCACACTGCCACCGGAACTGCTCCACGTCTCGGTACGGCGGATCGTCAGGCCGCTGGGCAGCATCGAGCTGAGAAGGGGGGGCAGCACCTCGTCGGGCACCGCCTGGTGCAGCACCACGGTGACGCCACGCTCGCCCTGCTCCCAGGACACCAGCTCGGCTCGGGGCCCACCCACCGTGCGTAGCTTGTCCCGCAAGTACTGCTGGTCGGTGAGCACCGCCTGGATCCGCTCTGGCGGCTCAGGGTACCGGTGCCGCAGCGTCAGTCGGCTGGCCATAAACCCGAAGGCTACCGTGAGCACCCGTGACGACCTCTGCGCCGGCGAGCTCCGTCCTCGCCGCGGTCGACCTGGCTTTGTTCACCACCCTGCGGCTGGGCGGCCCGGCCCGCCGACTCGTAGTGGTGACCACAGCGCGGTCCTGTGTCGAGACGATCCGTGCCGCCGATGCCGCCGGTGAGCCACTGCTGCTGCTGGCTGGCGGATCCAATGTGGTCGTCAGCGACCGCGGGTTCGACGGCACCGTGGTGCGGATGGCCGCTACCGGGTCCCACATCGACGATGCCGGCGTGCTGCACGCCGCCGCCGGGCACGACTGGGACGCGCTGGTCGCGGACACAGTGGCGGCCGGCTACGGAGGGCTGGAGTGCCTGTCCGGCATTCCGGGATCGGTCGGTGCCACCCCGGTGCAGAATGTCGGCGCCTACGGCGTGGAGCTGTCCGACGTGCTGATTGAGGTAGACCTTTACGATCGTCGGTGCGGCGTGGTGCGTACTGTGCCCGTCTCCGAGTTGGGCCTAGGCTATCGGACCAGCGTCCTCAAGGGCGCCGATACCGCGGTGGTGCTGGGGGTCCGGCTCGCGCTGCGCCGCGATGGGCGCTCCGCGCCGATTCGCTACCCCGAGCTGGCCCGGGCGCTGGGCGTCGAGCTTGGCGCCCGGGTGCCCGCGGCCCTGGCCCGAGCTGCCGTGCTGACGCTGCGCAGGGGCAAGGGGATGGTGCTCGACCCAGCTGACCACGACACCTGGTCGGCTGGGTCCTTCTTCACCAACCCAGTGCTGGACGCCGCGCAGGCTGCGGTGGTGCTTGAGCGGATCCGGTCCCGGGTGGGTCCCCAGGTGTCGGTGCCCCAGGTGTCGGTGCCCCAGGTGTCGGTGCCGCAGTACCCGGACGGATCCGGGAGAATCAAGCTGTCCGCCGCCTGGCTGGTTGAGCGGGCCGGATTCACCCGGGGCTACCGGGGTCCGGGCGGTCGGGTGGCGCTGTCCGGCAAGCACACGCTGGCGCTGACCAACCGCGGCGGGGCGGGCACGGAGGACCTGCTCGCCCTGGCCCGGGAGATCCGGGACGGAGTGGCCGGTTGTTTCGGGGTGACCCTGGTGCCCGAGCCAGTCCTGGTCAACTGCGCTCTCTAGGGCTCTCCCGGGCTTTTTAGGGCTCTCTCGGGCGCCGGTAGTCCCGCATCGCGGAGTGCTGGTCGCGCGGCTTGACGACAATCAGGTCCAGGTTTACGTGGGGCGGTCTGGTGACCGCGAAAGCGATGACCTCGGCGACGTCCTGCGCGCTCAGCGGGGTGAGGCCGGCGTAGACCCGGTCCGCCTGCGCAACGTCGCCGCCGAAGCGCACCAGGGCGAACTCGGTCTGCACCATGCCGGGCGCGATCTCAATGAACCGCACCGGTTGCCCAAGGTGCTCGCCGCGTAGCGTGCGGTGCACGGCCGACTGCGCGTGCTTGGCGGAGGTGTAACCGGAGCCGTTGTCGTAGGCTTCCAGCGCGGCGATCGAGGTCACGGTGACCAGCACACCGTCCCCGGAGTCGATCAGCTTCGGCAGTAACGCCCTGGTCACCCGGAGCGTGCCGAGCACGTTGGCCTCCCACATCCAGCGCCACTGGTCTTCCTGAGCCGCCATCGCCGGCCCGAACCCCTGCGCGCCTCCGGCGTTGTTCACCAGCACCCGTGCGGTAGGCACCGCCGCGGCGAAGGCGGCCACGGAGTCGGGATCCAGCACGTCGAGCGCCACGGCGGTGCCGTCGATCTCCTTGGCGATCTCCTGGCAGCGCTGCACCCGGCGCGCCCCGAGCACCACGTGGAACCCTTCCGCCGCCAGCGCCCGAGCCGTCGCCGCCCCAATCCCGCTACTGGCCCCCGTCACCACCGCCGTATCCCGCATTCCCTCCATCCTGGCCCGCCCACATTCAGCGGGCTCAGCGGGGTAACCGGGGGGTCGATAACCCCGCTGAGCCCGCTGAATGCGCCAGCAGGCGCGGATGCGAGGGAAGATGGGCGGGTGATGGGGCGGATTGGGGTGGTGTTGCGGCGAGCTGCGGTGCTGTCTGTGCACACATCGCCGCTGGACCCGCCAGGCACTGGTGATGCCGGGGGGATGAACGTCTACATCGTACAGACCGCGACTCGGCTGGCTCGCCGTGGCGTCGAGGTCGAGGTGTTCACCCGAGCCACCTCCTCAGAGCTGCCCCCCGTGGTAGAGCTCGCGCCGGGTGTCACCGTGCGGCACATCGCGGCCGGGCCGTATGAGGATCTGGCCAAAAATGACCTCCCTGCGCAGCTGTGCGCGTTCACCGCCGGGGTGCTGCGGGCCGAGGCCCGCCGCGAGCCGGGCTACTACGACGTGGTGCACTCGCACTACTGGCTGTCAGGCCAGGTCGGGTGGTTGGCCCGGGACCGCTGGGGCGTGCCGCTGGTGCACACCGCGCACACCCTGGCCAAGGTGAAAAACGCCGCGCTGGCCCATGGGGATGCGCCGGAGCCGTATACCCGGGTGATCGGCGAGCAGCAGGTGGTGACCGAGGCCGACCGGCTGGTCGCGAACACCCAGGCTGAGACCGCGCAGCTGGTGGAGCTCTACGGCGCCGACCCGGCTCGCACCGCCACCATCGCGCCCGGAGTGGACCTGGAGCTGTTCACCCCGGGATCGCGCGACGCCGCCCGGGCGGGGCTGGGCCTGCCGCTGGACGCCGTCGTGCTCGCCTTCATCGGTCGCATCCAGCCGCTCAAGGGACCGGATGTGCTGGTGCGCGCCGCTGCCGAGATGGTGCGTCGGGACCCGGCGCTGCGGGACCGACTACGGGTGCTGGTGGTGGGCGGGCCCTCCGGCAGTGGGCTGTCTCAGCCTACCGTGCTGCACCAGCTGGCAGCCGGGTTGGGGATCTCAGAGCAGGTCGTGTTCGCTCCGCCGCAGGGCGGTTCCGCGCTGGTCGGGGTCTACCGCGCCGCCGATGTGGTGGCGGTGCCCAGCTACAGCGAGTCGTTCGGTCTGGTGGCTCTGGAGGCGCAGGCGTGCGGAACGCCAGTGGTCGCCGCTGAGGTGGGCGGCCTGCCGGTGGCGGTGGCCGACGGAGTGTCCGGCCGGTTGGTAGCCGGCCACCATCCCGCCGACTGGGCCGACGCGCTGTCGGCCCTTGCGCTGCATCCAGCACGGCGCGAGGAGCTTGCGGCTGGTGCCCTGCGGCATGCCCGGCGGTTCTCCTGGGAGTGCACCACCGAGGCGCTGCTGCGGGTCTACGCCGATGTGGCGGCTGCTTACCGGGTGGACGCCTTGGCGCGCGAGGTGGCGGTATGAGCGGTCCAGGACAGCTGGATCAGGTCATCGCTGGGGCACTGGAAGGGGCCGGGCTCAAGCACGAACACCGCGGGCCCGGCAGGTTTCTCATCACCCTGCCGGGCGCGAAAAAGCTGCAGACCACGTGCTGGGTGCTGGTTGGTCAGCACGGAGTACTGGTGGAGGCTTTCGTGTGCCGGCGTCCCGATGAGGCGCACGAAGATGTCTACCGCCTGTTACTGCGCCGCAACACCCGACTGTACGGCGTGCACTACGCGCTGGACCGGGCTGGGGACATTTACCTGGTTGGTCGGCTAGCCCACCATGCGCTCACTGCCGATGAGTTGGACCGGGTGCTGGGCCAGGTACTTGAGGCCGCTGATGGTGACTTCAACACCCTGTTGGAGATCGGGTTCGCTTCCTCGATCCGACGCGAATGGGCCTGGCGGGTAGCCCGTGGCGAGTCCCTGACCAACCTTGCCGCATTCGAACACCTGGTGCGCTGACTCACCCTGGGTGAGCCTCCGCTCTGGTAGAGATCGAGTCGCACCCGAGCACCTAACCCCCAAGCACCTGACTCTCTGTGGTAGCAGGGCGGACCTGAGGGGAGAGGGGGGAGTCGCACACCCAGGTCCGCCCCGCCACTGCTATCCCGCGTCAACGGATTCTCCCTGGGTGGGTGGACACCCAGGGACCCTGGCGGGCCGCGGTCCGGCGGGGGAGGACGAACCGCGGGCTTCTGCTCACCTGCCCAGAAGTGCGATGGGAGTGGCGAGGAGAGCGGTGACACACTCTCAGCCAGGCGAACAAATCTCAAGACTTTCGCCCAAATAATTGCAAGCGTAACCCTAATGGCCTACATCAGACGGCAGTGCCCCTCGGTCGCCCCTCGGTTGCTCCTCGGCTGTTGTCCTTCGGCTGTCTTTCGGCTGTCCGCAGTGGTCCGCTCAACAACGATCCGCCCCACCAGTGAGGCGTCCCGGCGCAACTACGCCGGCGAGAAGCTCCCGGGAGGACCGAGTAACATCCGTGACGGCTACCGCGACAACACAGGTGGGTTCAGCACACTGTGGCTGCCCCAGCGTGGATGCCCCAACGCACGCGCGGCGGGGCGACAAGCCGTGCTGGGAGTTTCCGGAGGAGGCGAAGGAGAAGGAGTGGTCCAGCGAGCGTCACCCGCCCGCCGTGCCGTCGGTTGTCCAACGAGGTGTTGCTTGGTTGGGTGCATCGCGGGCTGAGTGTTGCTGATGTGAGGGGCAGTCGGGTCGCTAGTTGTATGCTGCACGAATCTGTGGGAGGTAGATGGACATGAGCATGGCAGCGATCCTGGCGGAATTGCCGGATATGTGGCGTAACGCCTTGAGCATGCATGTGCCTGATCCGCAGGGTCGCTGCTGGGCTTGTCGTGACGAAAACGGTGTTGCGGCGGCTTGGCCATGCCTGACCCGCGAGGTAGCCGAAGAAGCCAAGTATCTCTACGAGGGCGGACTTCCGGGCACCTTCGGTGGTCGTCACGCCGCCCGCAGAAATTGATCAGGACCAGGTTGACTCCTGGGCGCCGGCACTCCTGGGCGCCGGCATAGCCGGCATAGAGAGACACCAAACGTCATGAACACGCGTAATGAGGGAAAGTACCGTGTAGGACGGCGCAGGGAACCGCTGTGCGGCCAGCCTGTCCCGGGGGGCGGGGGCAGCGGGCAACTAGCGGTTCCCTGCAACGACGGTGTGGGGTGTCAGCAGGGTGTTTACCAGCGCACCGTCGTCGTAGGTTAATGTACGGGTAACTCAACGGTCACTGCCAGCGCCCGATCGGGCCATTTAGTTGAAGGCCGGCCGACTCCCTCTTTCAGGTGACTTAGCGGTCGGGTGCCCCGACGTCCGGCTCCCCCAGCAGACATGGTTTGCCCAGTAGACGCGCTGTTGGCTGGGCCTCGCGGGGCCGCCCAACCTTGCGAGATCGAGGACCGCAGCACCTGGCATGCTGTCCCCATGAGTGTCGGCACCCTGGTCCTGCTCCGCCACGGCGAGAGCGAGTGGAACGCGAAGAACCTGTTCACCGGGTGGGTGGACGTGCCGTTGTCGGCTCGTGGCGAGCGCGAGGCGGTGTACTCCGGTGAGCTGATGCGCGAGGCCGGGCTGCTGGCTGACGTGGTGCATACGTCGTTGTTGCGCCGCGCGATCAGCACCGCCTATCTCGCCCTGGACGTCGCTGACCGGCACTGGGTTCCAGTGCGCCGCAGCTGGCGGCTCAACGAGCGGCACTACGGCGCACTCCAAGGCTTGGACAAGGCGCAGATCCGCCAGGAGTACGGCGATGAGCAGTTCGCGCGCTGGCGCCGCTCCTACGACACCCGGCCACCGCTGATCGAGCCCGGCAGTGAGTTCAGCCAGGATGGCGATATCCGATACGCCGGTATCGACATCCCCAGGACCGAGTGCCTGGCCGACGTGGTCGCCCGAATGCTGCCGTATTGGGAGTCCTCGATCGCGCCAGATTTGCGGGCCGGGCACACCGTGCTGGTTGCCGCGCACGGCAACTCGCTGCGCGCGTTGATCAAGTACCTGGACGAGATTGACGAGCAGACCATCGCCGGCCTCAATATTCCTACAGGCATCCCGCTGCGGTACGACTTCGATGATCAATTGCGGCCGCTCCCCCGGGGCGGGACTTACCTTGATCCTGACGCTGCGGCCGAGGCCATCGCCGTGGTCGCCCAGCAAGGCCGGTAGCTCGCCGATCCGGAGCCCGGCGTGGCGCTCCGTGATGAATCTAGGGTGAACGAAAGGCGAAAATTCGCCCTATTGTCGGTGGTTTTGGTAACTCCGGGTGTGTTGAGTCTAGGGACGACACCCGGTCAGGTGGTTACGATTGACCTGTGACACTCGCAGCCGTCGTGTTCTTTGCGGTCGGCACGCTGATGGTCGTGCTGGCTGTGGGGATCCGGATCGGCCGGCGCGCCGGCACCCGGGCAACGCCGCCGTCTGGGGACGGCGCGACGGTGGCCGAGTTGGTCCAGCGAGTGGTGCTCTCCTCGCATAACGGCGTAGTGCTGCTCGACCGGATGGGTGAGGTGGTGCTGGCTAACCCACCGGCTATCGAGCTGGGTCTCGTGCACGGGTCGCGTCCGGATGAGCGCGCGCGCAAGGCCGCCGAGCAGGTCCGCGACACCGGTCAGGTGGTCCGCGTCGATCTTTCGCCGCTGGACTGCGGTGGTCGCTCCGGACGGGGGCCCACCGCGGTCCTCGGGGAGGTCCGGCCGCTGGGAGATGAGTTCACCGTGATCGACGCGTCTGACGAATCGGATGCGGTCCGGTTGGAGGCAACCCGGCGGGACTTCGTGGCCAATGTGAGCCACGAGCTGAAAACCCCGGTCGGGGCGATGGCGCTGCTGGCCGAGGCCGTGCTGGACGCCGCCGACGACCCGCACGAGGTGCGCCGGTTTGGGACCAAAATCCTCAACGAGGCGAATCGGTTGGGCACTTTGGTCACCGAGCTGATCGCGCTATCCCGGTTACAGGGCGCCGAACGGCTCCCCGCGTTGGCCACTGTCGAGGTCGACCAGGTGGTGCAGGAGGCGCTCGGTCGCTGCCGGCTGGCCGCTGAATCGGCCAACATCCGGATCACGGTCGATCCACCCAGTGGGTTGTTACTCCACGGTGACGTGCCGTTGCTGGTCACCGCGCTGTCCAACCTGCTCGACAACGCGGTGTCCTATTCACCGTCGGGCAGCCCGGTGTCGGTCAGCAGGCGGCTGGAGAACGGTTTCGTGGAGATTGCCGTCACGGACCGCGGCCTTGGCATTGCCCCCGAGCACCAGGAACGCGTATTTGAGCGGTTTTTCCGGATCGATCAGGCGCGTAGCCGGTCCACGGGCGGCACCGGGTTGGGGTTGGCGATCGTCAAGCACGTCGCCGCCAACCACGGTGGTGACGTTCAGCTGTGGAGCAGGCCCGGTATCGGTTCCACCTTCACCTTGCGGATCCCCGCGCATCCGGACAGCCCGAAGCAGGTATCGCGCACGTCATCGACACCCGAGTACGTGGGAGGGTCGCCATGATCAGAGTGTTGATCGTCGAGGACGAGGAGGACTTTGCTGACCCACTGACCTTCCTGCTCCGCAAGGAGGGCTTCGCGCCAGCGGTGGCCACCACCGGGTCTGAGGCTTTGGAGGAGTTTGACCGCAACGGAGCCGACATCGTGCTGCTCGACCTGATGCTCCCCGGGATGAGTGGCACCGACCTCTGCAAACAACTGCGGGCACGCTCCTCAGTTCCGGTAATCATGGTGACCGCTCGGGACAGTGAGATCGACAAGGTCGTGGGGCTGGAGCTTGGTGCCGACGACTACGTCACCAAGCCCTACTCGGCTCGAGAGCTCATCGCGCGGATCCGTGCGGTGCTGCGCCGCGGCGGGGAGGCTGCGGATGGCTCGGCCACCGCCGCCAGTTCGGGGCCGATCGTGCTGGAGGCCGGGCCGGTGCGGATGGACGTCGAGCGGCACACCGTCACCGTGGCCGGGCAGGAGGTGGGGTTGCCGCTCAAGGAGTTTGACCTGCTGGAGTACCTGCTGCGCAACGTCGGCCGGGTACTCACCCGCGGCCAGCTCATCGATCGAGTGTGGGGAGCGGACTACGTCGGCGACACCAAGACCCTGGACGTGCACGTCAAGCGGTTGCGCTCCAAGATCGAGCAAGATCCATCCGCGCCCCGGCACCTGCTCACCGTCCGCGGGCTTGGCTACAAGTACGACGCCTGAGCGCACCTCAGACGTAGCGTGGCCTCTCATGCGGCTCGGCGTGCTCGATGTGGGCTCCAATACCGTTCACCTGCTGGTGGTGGACGCCCACCGCGGTGCGCACCCGTTGCCCCAGACCTCGGAGAAGTCGGTGCTGAGGTTAGCGGAGCAGATGGACACCCACGGGAAGATCACCCGCGCAGGAGCTGATCACCTGATCCGCACCGTGCACGAGGCTCTCACCTCGGCCGCCGCGATGGGCTGCGAGGACCTGATGGCCTTTGCCACCTCGGCGATGCGCGACGCCTCCAACTCTGCTGCGGTGCTGGACCGGGTGCGCACCGAGACCGGGATCGAGCTGAAAGTCCTCACTGGCGAGGAGGAGGCCATCCTCACGTTCCTCGCGGTCCGCCGCTGGTGTGGCTGGTCGGCTGGTCGGCTGCTCATGGTGGACGTCGGTGGGGGGTCCCTGGAGATCGCCAGTGGGGTGGATGAGGAACCTGATGTGGCGGTGTCCCTGCTGTTGGGCGCCGGCCGGCTCACTCGGTCCTGGTTGACCAATGACCCGCCGCGCCGTCCTGAGCTGGACGCCCTGCGCGAGCACATCGTCGCCCAGCTCGGGCAACCGGCCCGAAGGTTGCGGGCGGCCGGCGCTGCGGACCGGGTAGTGGGCACCTCGAAGACCATCCGGTCGCTGGCCCGGCTCAGCGGTGCCGCGCCCTCCTCGGCTGGTCCTCGCCTCCGACGGACGCTCACCGATGCTGGTCTGAGCCAAGTGATCGCCTTCATCTCCCGGATGACCGCGCAGGACGTGGCGGAACTGGACGGGGTCAGCCCCAGCCGGTCCCACCAACTCATCGCCGGAGCCCTGGTGGTCCAGGCCACCATGCGCGCTTTGGACGTCGATGCCATGGATCTTTGCCCCTGGGCGTTGCGGGAAGGTGTGATTTTGCGGAGGGTGGACTCGCTGGGACTCAAGGGGCTGGGACTCAAGGAGCTGGGGGGACGGAATCGACCGGACGGCGCAGCCGGAGCGCCGTCCACCTCGGCGGACTGGACGCGTAGCCGATCGGGGTGCACAGTGGGAGATCATGAGACGCAGTAGTGAGCCGGAGGAGCGGGCCCAGTTCACTGTGGCGGAACTGCTGGCCCGGTACGGCGAGGCAGCCCCGGCCACCGGGCGGCGGCACCGTCGGGCTGCTGAGGACCCCGCTCCCGCAGCGGAGGCCGCTGGGTGGCCGGTTGCGGAGCACAACCCGCCCAGCACCGCAGAGCCGGCGGTTCGACCGTGGGAGCCGCTGCCGGTGCCCGACTCCCCTGGTCGGCACCGGTCGCCCCACGTTGATCCGCGTCCGGATGGCTTGTTCCAGAGTCACTTCACCCGCAGTGAGACACCCCGGGGTGAGGCAACCTGGGGTGAGGCAACGCAGCCACGCCCCAACCCTCCCGCAGCGCGGACGTGGGCTCCAGCGGTAACCTCGACGTCAGTGGCCCCAGCAGGGGTGCCGCTCACCCCGCCGCCGGTCGCCGGATGGGCACCCCTGGGCGCAACCGTGCGCTCCGACGGCCCGGTCACCGACCAGTTACCGCGGCTGGATCCGGGGCTCGTGGACCCCGCTGCCTGGTCGAGCCGCCAGTCGGTCGGCGCCCCACCACAGCAAGCCCAGCCCGAGCACGCCCAGCCCCTAGCCGAGGGCACGGTGACCCGGGCTGTTCCTGAGCAGAGCGAGAACCTCGCCGCGGAGGAGGCCCCAGCACCAGAATCCGGCTCCCCGTTGGGGGAGTGGGCCGTGATGGTAAGCCAGGTCGGGATCGGCGTTGTCGGCGGTGCCACGCTGTGGCTGATCTGCGAGTGGCTCTGGCAGCGGATCCCGGTGCTAGCGCTGGCCGTGGCCCTGGCCGTGATCACTGGGTTGGTGTGGGTGGTTCGCCGGGTTCGCCGCGCCGAGGATCTGCAGACGACCGTGGCCGCCGTGCTCGTCGGTCTGTTCGTCACGGTGTCCCCGGCAGCGTTGCTGCTGCTCGGCCGTTAGCCCGGTGCCTGCGGCCGGCTTGATCCACGTGGCCCTGTCCACCGCTTCGGTGTGGCCCGAGCCGATTTCCGTGGCCTTTGAGCTGGCCGCCGAGCTCGGCTACGATGGCGTCGAGGTGCTGGTGTGGGGTGACCCGGTCAGCCAGGACGTCACCGCTCTGGCGGGGTTGGCGGCCCAGTACCGGGTGCCGGTGCTTGCCGTGCACGCCCCCTGCCTGTTCATCACCCAGCGGGTGTGGGCGGCAGATCCGGTGGTCCGACTGGATCGCGCGGTGCAGGCGGCCACCAAGCTGGGCGCCAGCGTCGTGGTGGTACACCCCCCGTTTCGCTGGCAGCGCGACTACGCCACGGGTTTCGCCGAGCAGATCGCTGCGCTGGAAGCCTCCTCCGGGCTCACGATCGCGGTGGAGAACATGTTTCCGATGCGCCGTGGCCGGCTGACGGTCTCCAGCTACCTGCCCTCACCGGACCCGACCGACGTTGGGTACTCGCACTACACCCTAGACCTGTCGCATACCGCCGCCGGTGGTGTCGATGCCCTGGCGCTGGCGCGGCGGATGGGCTCGCAGCTGGCACACCTGCATCTGGCCGACGGCAGTGGCGCACCCCGCGATGAGCACCTCGTGCCCGGTCGGGGCAACCAGCCCTGTGCCGAGGTGTGCCGGACGCTGCTGAGCTGCGGATTCACCGGCACCGCGGTGCTCGAGGTGAGTACGCGTCGGGCCCGTACCCGCCCGGAGCGGCGCGCCGTCTTGACGGAGGCGCTACTCTTCGCACGCCTGCACCTGTGATGTGGTTACTCAAAGGAGCGTGAACACTTATCATGAGCGCAGTCATCATGATCGAGATCATCGTCGGCGTTGTGCTGCTCGCTGCCGCGGTGCGGTTCGCCGTGCGTGATACCCAGCAGCGTCGCAGTGCCAGCCTGGAGCCCCAATCTCTCCCGGCGGACCGCAGCGACGTGCCGGCGCACGTCAGCAGCGGTGAGCACGCCGCCGAAGCGCCCCTGAGCGAGGCCACCGATCAGGCGTGATCTCCATCGCCGTGAGTGCGCCGCAGAGTGAGAAGTATCTTTCTTAGAAGTATACTTCTCACTGTGGAGATGCCACGCAAGCCGGCCGAGATGTTTGACCGGGACGACGAGTGGAATGATCTTGTTTCGTTCGCCGTCGATGACACCTCCGGCGCGACGCTCGGTGTGGTCTCGGGGCGGCGCAGGCAGGGCAAGACGATGTTGCTTTACTCCCTCGCCCAAGCGACGAACGGGCTCTACTTCGCCGCGACCGAGGCGACTGAGGCCGACTCCCTGCGCCGTCTCGGCCAGGTCATCGCCGACCACGTCGGCGCGCCTGCGCCATTGCAGTTAGACTCGTGGGAGCACGCCGTTAATGTGCTCCTGGAAATCGGGCGGGACCGGTCCACCGTGGCGGTCTTGGACGAGTTTCCCTACCTCGCCTTGGTGAGCCGCGCCCTGCCGTCGGTCATCCAACACGCGCTGACCCCCGGCCGGCCGGAGCGGACTAATTCGCGGACTCGTCTGTTGCTCTGTGGGTCGGCCATGTCGTTCATGCGCGGGATGCTCTCGGGCACGGCACCGCTGCGCGGCCGAGCGGGACTGGAGCTGCGGGTCGCACCACTGGACTACCGCCTCGCCGCCCAGTTCTGGAATCTGGACGATCCGCATCTGGCCGTACTCGTGAATGCGATTGTGGGTGGGACACCAGCCTATCGGCGCGAATATGTGCGCGACGACACCCCGAACTCGATGGCAGATTTCGACAGCTGGGTGGTCAGGGCAGTGCTCAGCCCCGTCAGCCCGCTGTTCCGTGAAGCACGCTACCTCCTCGCCGAGGATCCGGGCTTTCGCGACCCTACCTTATACCATTCGGTGCTCGCCGCAGTCGCGGAAGGCAACACCACGCGCGGCGGCATTGCCAACTACATCGGACGCAAAGCGACCGATCTGCAACATCCCTTGACTGTACTGGAAGATGCCGGTCTGCTGGCCCGCGACGGCGACCCGCTCCGATCCGGTCGGAGCAACTACCGCATTACCGAGCCACTCGTCGCCTTTTACCAGGCGATCATGCGTCCCGCCTGGACGCGGCTGGAACGTCGCCACGGTGCGCAGGTATGGCTTAGCGCCCGGCCACGGTTCGAAAGCGCGCTACTGGGACCGCACTTCGAGCAACTCTGCCGCACCTGGGTTGCCGAGTTCGCCGCACCCGAGACACTCGGCGGGATCCCAGCCACCGTCGGCCACGGTGTCGTCAACGACGCTGCCGCACGGACCAGTCATGAGGTCGACATTGTGGCTCTCGGCGATCCGGGCTCCGCTGCGCGCCCGGTGCTCGCCCTGGGCGAAGCCACGTGGGGCAAGCAGATGGGGCTGGCTCATCTCGACCGGCTCCACCACATTCGCGGTGTCCTGCGCAGCCGCCGCGACATCGACGTGTCAGGCACGAAGCTGCTCTGCGCGAGTGGGGTAGGCTTCACACCGGAACTACGCTCGGCGGCAGCTGCGGGCCAGGCGATTCTCGTGGACCTCGACCGGCTCTACCGCGGAGTGTGAGCGCAACAACGACCCGACACGCTCACCGCCTCCGCATAACCCGCCCCGGAGCACCCCCTCATCGGGCCCGGTCAGCGGTAGCGGTCGTAGGCTCAACCGGTGGACACTGACGACGCGCTGGCGATCGGTGCTCGGGTGCGCCGGATCCGGCACCGCGGGGTTTGAGCCTGGCGGTGGTAGGCGGGCTGGCCGGCATGACCAAGCAGTATTTGTCCCAGTTGGAACGGGGGCACCGGGGGTTCAACCGGCGTGGCCTGATCGAGAACCTGGCTGAGGCCTTGGGTTGCTCGGTGGCCGATCTGACCGGCCAGCCCTATTTGGCCCCAGACCGGGCGACTATCGAAGGCCGAGCCGCGCTACCCGGCATCAGCCTGGCCCTCAACGACGTCGGCCCTGATGAGGTGCCCGACCTCACCCCGCGACCCCTCGAGGAGCTCCTGGCCTGGGCCGAGCGCGCCAACGAGCACCGCGACCAGGGCCAGTTCTCCCTCGCCGGGCGGGACCTGGGCACCCTGCTCACCGAACTGCAGGCCCACGCGCTGACGGCCAAGGCAGCCGAGCGGCCCCACGCGTTCACTGCCCTCGTGCAAGCGTGCGTCGTGGCGGGAGACGTCGCGACCCGCCTGGCCGGCAATGGTGACCTGGCGATCTCGGCAACCCGACGCGGATACGACATGGCCGCTCGCCATGGCGACCCCGGGCTGATCGGCTTGGCCCAGTGGATTTGGACGATCAGGCTGGTAGAGTTCGGCGCGCGGGGCCGCGCTTCGCGGGTGATCACTGCCGGGATTACCGAGCTTGAACGATCAGCTCAGCTGCGTGGTGCGGACACGCTGTGCGCGGAGATGCTCGGTTTCGCCCATCTCGTGCAGGCGCAGCGCGCGGCGCGGGACACGCGGCCCGACACCGTGCGAGCACACCTGGAGGAGGCCGAGAAGATCGCCACCCGGATTGGGGAACGCAACAGCATGCGCATGCACTTCGGTCCCACCAACGTCGCCGTATGGCGGTTAGGGATCGGAATCGAACTCAACGAGGGCGGCCAGGCCTACGAGCAAGCTACCCGCACCCCGCTGGATATGACCGCGCTGAACAGCCAGGAACGATCGTGCGCGCTGCATCTCGACCTGGCCCGAGCCCTGGTCCAGGACGGGGTACAGCGCGACGCGGAGGCGATCCGCCACCTGGACACCGCAGACCGGCTATCCCCCACCCGGATCCGCAACGACCCCATCGCCCGGGACCTGCTCCGCGTCCTGGACCAGCGAGCCCGCCGCCGGGTATGGGAACTGGACAGCCTGCGCCGCCGCTTCGGCATCCCCGAATGGGGATGACTTCTCTGGGCACCCCCGGTGCTGACGCGCCGCCCAGCCCGACGGGCACCCCGACATCAGTGGGTATCGCCCCAGTCACTAGCCAGATCGGTCATTGCGCGGGTCACCAGCGCTCTGGCTTGGGCTCCGTACACCGCTGACTGCTGGAGCTGCTGGAACATCGTGGCGTAGAGCCGGATTTCGCGTGGCTGGGTAACCTCCAGGCCAGCCGTGGGTGTCTCGACCTCGACCATCACCTCGTCATAGATCCAGAAACCGACCGACGCGAACACCTTGCGAGGTGCCGTCTCAGGAATGATGCCGAGGCTGACCCGGGGCAGCGACATCATGCCGAGCACGCGATCGAGCTGACCGGCCATGATGTCGAGGCTGCCCACTCGGACCCGGATCGCGTGCTCCTCGAGGACCACCGCGAAGCGGTGATGACCGGAGTAGACGATGCGCTGTCGCTCCATGGCCGCCTCGACGGCAGCGTCGAGGTCGTTCGGGGCCTCCAGGAAGTCGATGAAGTATGACAGCATTGCCGCGGAGTACTCGGCGGTCTGGAAGAGCCCCGGGATGATGTTGTGCTCGTAGATCCGAAAGAGCTTGGTGCGTTCATAGAGCGGCACTGACGACAGCATGAGGCGCTTCATGCCGGCGCGTGTCTGCCGCTGCCACTCCACGTACATCGACTCGATGCTACGGGCGGTGGCGATCAGATCAGGGATCTGATCTTCGGCACGGCAGACACGGCACCAAGCCCTGATGTTCTCCTCGGTAGGCGCCTGGGCACCGTTCTCAATCCGGCTGACCTTCGTGTTATGGCACCCGATGCCGGACGCCAAGGCTCGTCCCGTGAGACCCGCCTCCTTGCGGATCTCACGAAGACGGACGCCAAGCGCCTCCCGGGCCTGCTTGGCGGGGCTAGGTCGGCCGGTACGCACTGGTTGGGATGGACAGCTTCCACACTTCCTCAAACGACGTCCGGCACAGCTCGATCGCGCCGCGATCCGTCGTCCTGAGCCGGTCCATCACAAGCCCACCGCCAGCAAAGATCAGGAAGATGACGATCTCGTCGTCGAACAACCAGAAATCGTTGCCCGGTAGCGCCACCGTGGACACGCGGCGTCGCGGAACCCAGCGGATATCCTCGCCGGCTGCCACGAATAGGGGAGTGTCGTTTAGCGCCCACTTCTGATAGTCGGAGATCGGCTCGGACACGATACGCGCACGCCGGAATACTTTACCGGCCCGAGTTCCGGCGCTGACTAGGTCAAACCACGGTTGAAGCCAGTCGGTGTCGTCTGGCTCACCAGCCTCCCACTTGCGAAGATGCGGAATCTCTTCAGCCGTGCCGTAGGAGTCTCGCATCTCCAAATGGATCGCTTCTCGCTGGAATGACGTGAAGTGCTCATCAAACTCTTCATCCGTCACGCTGTCCATCTAGCCTCCAACCAGCGCCGCGATCGCGGACCGCGAGACTTCGACGCAGGTCTCGTGATCGGGGATGCTCATCTGTCCGAGCGCCTCCGGGTCTGTCACGTGCGATCCCTTGATGATGTAGTGGCCGTTCTCAGTAATGTGCACGATGGGCGGGACAAGGTTCACCACATCGCCGCTGAGTCCGTCCTTAGCGAGGTGGGCCATGAGCGTGGCTGGCACTTCAACGATCGTCTCGTCGTCGGACACCGTGATCATAGCCAGGATCTCCGGGTCGGTGACGATCCACCCCTGCACCACGTAGGAGTCGCGGTCAGTGGCGAACAGTGTCGGTGATTTGTTCGGCTGGGAGTCCTTGAGTCTTATGCAAAACCCTTTGAAAACATGATCAAGAATTGACGTCCTCGCAGGTCAGCGACATGATCGCGGATCTGGTTTCGGAGTTTTGCATAAGCCTCCTTGCCCAGGAATGTCAAGCGCATCGCTGCCTCCTGCCAGAGCTGTTGCTGGTTGTTGCAACCCGCTTAGCTTCGACCCCGACCGATACTTCCGTCAAGCACTGCCGATCAGTCTATGCAACTTTCTGCAACATCCTTGGCTCAGCCTCAGCGACTCGCTAGCGTCACGGTCTGCGTTGAGCCGATCGCGGCGTGACGGCTGAGCTTGGGGAGAGGGTCAGGGCATTGATGAACGACGCAGCGTCGCTGGTGCAGCTGCGGCAGGTGAGTGTCGTAGTCCGCCGTGATTGGGACGACGGCCGACAGAACTACTACATCGGCGAGTGCGGGCACCGGCTACCTGCGGAATCGGGAGTCGGCGGCCTGCTCTTCCGCGTTGGGCCGTGTCACGAGTGCGACGAAGAGCCCGATGATGAGAGATCGGCCGCGAGGAAGGATAAGGATAAGGCGATGACCACTGTCCGACCATTCGGGCTGACGTTCATGGAATCTGTCCCGCCACAGCCAGTGCCAGCCCCGCTGGCCGGGGCCGTGCTGGACCAGCAACGCCACATCGCAACGTTCAACGGGCGCCCGTTGTGCGAGCTGGTGGAGCTGTACGTCAACGTAATGAAATAACTTACCCAATCGGGTGAATTTTCTTGCCGTACCGCGTGTCATCTCAATCGACGCGATGAGCACGTAAATAATCGACGCTGTGACCACCGATGGCGACGAGAAATTCCAGGCGATGCAAGGGCGTTT
>JAFAPC010000140.1 GCA_019247305.1 Pseudonocardiales bacterium | reverse complement strand
AACTAGGCCCCCGAGACTTCGACGTGTGCGTCAAGTTTTCCCAGGCCTACCGTGGGCAAGCCCGCTCTACCTCTGCGGACTTGGTGCCTGACCAGCCACGTCGGAGCGGCACGGCCGATGGCGGCGGTGTGTCGATCACCTCAAAGCCCAGCTCGACTGCCCTGGTTGGCGCCTCCCGCCTGGGAAGATCGCTGTTTGTGTGCCAAAAGCGACACAATGTGTCGCTTTTGGCACACAAACAGCGATCATCGCTTTCCGAGTCCAGCTCAGCCACTCTGCTGGGCGGTCCGAGGCGCAGCCTCACTAGGAGGGGGATCTTGCCCACACCGAAGAAGTACACATCAAATAAGCAGTTTCGGGAGGCGCGGGCGCGCACCGCGTCCCTCACCCACCCCAAGGAGGTCCTGTCCCGCCAGGAACTCGCCGAGCTGGTCAACAACTGGATCTACAAGCATCACCACACGAGGGTAGACTTCGACAGAAACTACATCGGCAAAATAGAATAAGGCGTCATCCGCTGGCCGTGAATCATGTGCCGGGAAGCCCTCCGGGAGATCCTGAGTGTCTCCGCCGATTCCGAACTGGGATTCGTCAATGCCCGGGCCCGCAAAATGGCCGTGCAACTGGAGACGGTGGACAAGGTGAAACGACGGGAAATCCACACCACCACCTTCGGCGGCGTCAGCGGCCTCCTCCTCGGCGAACCGGCCGCCGCGATGCTGGACGGCATCACAGCCCGCCCGATCCCTCGTCGGGTCGGCGCGAGCGACATCGCGCAGATCCGTGACGCCGCAAAGACGTTCGAGTCGCAGAGCAACGCCTACGGCGGTGGGGCGGTCCTGGGGGCTGCCCTGGGCCAGCTGAGTTGGGCAGCCAACCTGCTGGAGGCTCGCTGTCCGGAGCGGCTGCGTCCCGAGCTGCACGCCGTCGTCGGCGCCCTCGCCGAGACGGCCGGGTATCTGGCCGTGGATGTCGGCGCTCAGGCGGAGGCCCGCCGGGTGTTCGGCTTTGCCCTGGCTTGCGCCGAGCAAGCCAAAGACTGGAACCTGCGCGCCATGGTCCTGTCGTGTATGGCCATGCAGGCGGTCCGGACCGGGCAGCCTGATGAGGGCTTGACGCTGGCTGAGCAGGCTCTGGTCCGCGCGGACTGGCTTACCTCGACCGGACGGGCGGTGCTGCACACCGAATAGGCGCTCGCGCTGGCCGCGATGCGCCGTGTGCAGGAGACCCTGAGGGCTATTGGCACTGCTGATGAGCATTTCGCGCACGCCACCCCGGACAACGAGCCATCGTCCGTGGCTTACTACAACGCCACGCGCCATGCCATGTGCACCGGGCAGGCTTTTACCGACCTGGCGCTCCTGGGCCGTGACTTCGGCGAGGCCAGCGACCGGCTTACGGCGGCCGTGGCCGGGTGCCCCGAGGGTCATACCCGCGTCCGGGCGTCGTGCCTAGCCAAACTCTCCAGTCTCACCATGGCGACCGGCGACCCGCTCCAAGCGGCCGCCATCGGGAACGAGGCCCTGGAGGTCGCAGGCACTCTCCGCTCTCACCGCACCACCGACAACCTGCGTGATCTGTTCCGGCACGCCGCCGCGCACCAGGATCTGAGCGAGGTCGCGGACTTACGGGACCGAATCCGCACCCTGGTGTGCACCGACAACCTGGAGAACCCTCCCCTTGATCGCCCCCTCGATGATTCGCCCGGGACATAGGAATGATCGTGAGTCCTCCGGGCGTGCCCTGATCCGGGAAAGTCATCTCCACGCCGCCACTCGTCCATCCCTCAGGGTGGCGGTCAGCGGCGGCCCCGCTTCTCGGTGACACACCCTGCGGGGCCGCCGCGCATGCGGTCAGCTCGGCGAGTCGGCGGGGTCGAAGCTGTGGACGCCGGGGAAACGGGCGAAACCACGATCAGCGGTCGCGATCTGGCAGCCGTGAGCGCGGGCCAGTGCGGCCAGCAACGTGTCGGGCACCAGGCTCGCCCGCAGCCCACGATCGTGGTGCACCAGCTGTTCCAGCTCGGTCCACGTCGCCTCTCCTGAGGACAGCCAGCGGGCCCGTCGTGCTCCACGTATTCGCGCGAGGAACTCCAGTGTCACCAGAATCGGGGCAGGGTCGGCGAAGATTCGCGGGTTGGTGACGAGCCGAGCTACCCCGGCGAGCACGGTGTCGTGCAGCGCAAGCTCATCGGCGCCCGCGATCATGCGGGCCAGCCAGGCCGCGTACCGCTGATGATGCTCAGCTTCCCGGCGGAAGGCATACACCAGGACGTTCACGTCCGGCAGGATCACGCCGGCCGGTCCTCATCGAGGATTGCCCACACTGCATCACGGTTGGCCAGTTCGACCAAAATGCGTCCCTCAGCCTGCCCGTAGGCGGGCAGTGGCTCCGGCGCGATGGGGTGCGGGATGGCGTGCTGTTCCAACACCAACCGCAGGCCCTCTTCCACCAGGCTGGTCAGCGTCTGCCCGCTGGCCGCCGCATGGGCCTTGGCTTGCGTCACCAGTCCGTCGGGAAGGTTAAGGGTCGTCCGCATGCAGATCAGCATACCCTCGTATGCAGATGTCTGCTCCCCGGGGACCAGATTGTGTCACGGTACCCTGGAAATTCGCGAGTAGGCGGCAGGAGGCGGCCGTGAGTGTGAACTATGTGGCCAGACCGTGGGAGAGCAAACTGTTCCAGCGGTGCCGGCGGGCTTGGGACCTCGCCGCCCGGGAGCGGCAGGACTACGAACCGATCGAGCCGGCGCAGGTCTTCGACTTCGGCGAAGCGATCCACGATGCGCTCGACGTCTACTACTTCCCGGGCATGTGGGACTGGGGTCGGGCGATCGTGCGACCGCTGACGCTAGCCGGCTTCGAGAAGTCGATGCGCCGGCAGCGCGATGCCTACACCCAGACCCGTGAGCTGTCCGCGGCACAGCTGCAGGACTGGGAGCAGCACCTGGAGCGGGGCACGGGACTGCTGGAGCGTTATTTCGCCTGGGCGAGCGAGATTGACCGCTTCACCCCCATCCAGGTGGCCTCGCAGTTCGACATCGCCCTGCCCGACCCAGCCGACCCCGAGCGTGGGCTTACCACCGCGGAAGGCCGGCCGCTGCAGTACCGGGTCCGGATCGACCTCGTGGTGATCGATGACCATGAGCTGTACTGGCTCGTTGAGCACCGACTCAGCAGTGACCCACACTGGCCGGAGCTGACGGCGCTGCAGCTCGACGAGCAGGCGCTGACCCGGAGCTGGGCGTGGCAGCTGGGCTTCCTCGCCAAACTCGAGGGCACCATCCACAACGAGCTGCGCGTTGTCGCGCCCGCCGCCGGCAAGCCTGAGGTGCAGGTCCGAGCGGTGCCGGGAGCCGGGGGCATCATTACGCAACGTAGCACTGAGTCGTTCCGCCGCACCCACATCCCCCGGACCGGGCTTGAGATCGAACGGCGGGGCATCGCCGTGGCCCTGGAAATGCAGGACATGACGGATCCTTTGCTCCGGATCTACCCAAATCTCTCCTGGGAGCACTGTTCGCGCTGCGCCTACCGGTCGCCGTGCCTGGCGATGACCCAGGGAGCCGACGAGCGCCCGATCCTCCAGGTGGGCTACCGCAAGCGGGTCGGCGGAGACTTCGAGCTCGGGCGGTTGGGCTCGGTGTGGGGTTTCGTTCCCGAGATCCACCGGGTCGCGGAGCACCGGGCACCGGGCACGGAGCAGTAGTGTCCGTGCGCATCCGGGTGGTGAGCTGGAACGTCGATTCTCGACCGACTGGGCTGCTGGACGCCAAGGTTGAGCTGCTCCGCCGGCTGCAGCCTGATCTCGCGCTGCTCCAAGAGATCGGCCGGCCGGTCTACCGCGCGCTGCTGCCACACCCCTCAGCGCATCAGCGGATGCACCGGCGCTCCCGGGTGTTCGCCTGGGGTGCCCTGTCCACCGATCTGGGCAACCCGCGGGCCAGCGAGTACCGGCTGGGTTGCGCGGTGTTGGGCGTGGCGAGCACCGCGCTGCTGGATGCCCAGGTGCTGCAGCAGGCGCCGTTTGACGTCCGCGACCCGGTACGGCCGGGATTTCTCTGGCGGACGGTGGCGGCCCAGGCCGCGTTGTCCACCGGTGACCTGCTGACGGTGTGCAGCTTCCACGGCCGCCAACCAGCTGGCCAGCCCGCCGCAGCGTTGCGGCGGGCATTTCACACCGGGATCGCCACCTGGCTCACCGGTGTGCCCGGCCCGGTCGTCTTCGGCATCGACGCCGGCCCGCCGGCACCCGAGGGCACCGACCCGCTCCTCGGGCCAGGCCCGGTCCACCACCTGAACCCGGTGCTCAGCGCGGGCTATGACCACCTGTGGGCCACCCCCGAGCTTGAGGTCCTCGCGGCCGAGCGCCTCTCGGACGAAGCCGCCGCCGCCGGCAGCGACCACGCCCTGCTGCTCGCCGACTTGGCGCTGCGCTCCCCCTGAGCGGCCCGGCCAGTAGAAAGGCGTTGGTGATCCAGACCTTGCTGACCGGGCCGAGCGAAAGCGTACCGTCGCGAACGCTCTCAGAGCAGCTCACACTCCAGTGCCGGGTCGATGCGACGCAGCCGACCCGGATCAGCCGTCAGGGTAGGCTAGCCTCTCGGGCAACCACGATCACGTGACCAGCGGTGCCATCCCAGGCCTGCGACTCAGCGACGAGTAACCGGGCAACCTGCCGGGCCCGGGCGCGACTCAGGTCCGCATGGATCACTGAGGGGTGCGCCAGCAGCCGGGACAACACCGCGTCGGCGTCGGGATAGACTGCGCGGACCTCGGCCATCGCCAGCGCCGGCACGTACAGGACGAGGCTCAGCTCGTTAGCCACCGCCAGCCAGGTCGCCATGGCGAAGCTGCCACCCACATGCGCGGCCAGCGCGCTGGAATCAACGACCTTCCCGCCGACCACTCCGCGACCAGGTACAGCTTACGGACTGTCGAGGGCATCCACGGCGGGGAGCCTAACTGATCCCGCGCTCCCCACGTTCTCCTCCGGCACCGGCGCCCCCAGCGAACTGTGGAACCTGCACCGGCTGTGTCCTTCCGAGCGTGTCCCCAACCGCTAGGGATCCTTGGTCTCGAGAAGTTCGACACTTAACCCGAGCTCTGGGCGCATCTCCAGGGAGGATGCCCTCGCTCCCGTTCCGGACCGCGCCCTGCCGATCATCTCCTGCGCCGATCACTTTCTGTGCAGCCCGGTGTCGTGAACTCGACAGGACCGACATTTTCGGTGCCGGAAAATGTCGGTCCTGTCGAGTTCACGACATGCAGCCGCAACGCGATACCTCGACCACCATCTCGGCGGTCCGAGGCGCAGCCTCACTAGGTAGCGGTGGGAGGGTCTAGCTGCTCGCGTGCCTTACCACCGGCCGTGCGGCTGAGGCGCATGACCCGGAAGAACCTCCCCCGCAGCCGGCAGTGCCTCAAAGTAGGCATCCAGGCGGTTCACGGTCACGCTCGGCTAGTGTGCGGTTGGCCGTAGCTTCGGGGAGTCCCAGCCACCTACGCTCGACCGGTGATCGCTCACCCGACGTCTACCC
>JAFAPC010000139.1 GCA_019247305.1 Pseudonocardiales bacterium | reverse complement strand
AACGCGGCGCCGGACAGCGCCCCCAGACGGGGCACCCACCGGCAGGCGCCAATCCAGAGGGAGACCATGGCCACAGCGGGTAATGTTTGTGCTTGGCCGCGAGACCAGCTGCTGTGCACGCGGCTGACCGGTGTGGCTACCCCCGGGGAGGGGAGAGTCATGAATCGAAACTTGCGACGCCGATGCGAGACGATCGTGCGCACGCTGGATCAGCGCATCGGCGGGATCCCGGTGCCTTTCGACCTCAACGCGTTCCTGGACCAGCTCGAGGCCGAGCGGGATCGACCGATCGAGCTGGTCCCCTTCTCGGCCACCGCGCCGGGACAGCTGTGTGGCATCTGGGTGAGCACCGACCGCCTGGAGGTGATCTATCACAAGGTAGCGACCAGCCTGCTGCACCAGGATCACATCATCCTCCACGAGATCGGGCACATGGTCTGTGACCACACCGGCGCGGCCCTGTCCAACGCCGATCAGGTCCGTAGCCTGTTGCTCACCGACGCGGTGCGAGGCCAGGTGGACACCGTCCTCGGGCGCGGCGCCTACACCACGGTGGAAGAGCAAGAAGCCGAGCTGGTCGCCACCCTCATCCTGGAGCGGGCCGCCCGCCCAGCACCGGCCGCGCCGGTGGTGGCCCCGGCCAGACCCGAGGTCACCGCGACGCAGCGGCGGATCGAGACGATCTGGGGTCGGCGCCCCACCCGCCCCTGGTCATGACCAGTGCCGTGTTCCTCACCGCCGCCGTACTCACCCTGAGCGGGGCAACGTACAAAGCCCTCGGGCTGCGCAGCCAGCCCGCCAGCAGACCCGCCGTGGCCTTCGCCGCGATCTTTTTCGCGCTGTGCCTGGCTCTCGCGCTGCGCTCCCCGGTGATCGCGACACCGATCAACAACACCACCCACGTTCCCAACCTCAACGTGCTGGCGGGTAACAGCATGACACTGGTCAGCACCTACAGCTTGCTGACCGTGCTGGCGTACTTCACCGAACCGACCGGCCGCCGCGGCCGCCGCCAATCCCGACTACGGCTTGGTTTCCTCGCTGGCGCGCTCAGCGGCATGATCGGCCTGTTCGTGTGGTCATTGGCCTCGCCCCCGGCCGATTTCCTCGAGCACCGCAGCGTGCAGTCCCTCGCCTATGTCTTGATCTATGTGAGCTACCTCGCCGCGGGGATGACCGACGCCTGCCAGCTGTGCGTGCGCTACGCCCCGCACACTCCCGACCGGTACCTGCGCCTGGGCCTGCGGCTGGTGGCGCTGGGCAGCGCGCTGGCCATCCTGTACTGCGCCGTCTACGCTTACAACACCATCGCAACACTCACCCAGCTCACCCAGCTCGGTCCCACCATCGTCACCTCGGCATTCCTTCCCTCGACGGCCTGCGTGCTGCTGCTCATCGGATCGACGATCGGCGGGTGGGGTCCCCGCCTCAGCGAGGGGAGGGAACGGCTCGCGGACTACCGCTCGTACCGGAAGCTGGGTCCGCTGTGGCGGGCCCTGGCCGAAGTCGTCCCCGAAGCCATCTTTCCCCAGGACATAGCTAGCCTGACCATCGGTCAAAAGCGGTACCGGCGGATCATCGAAATCCGGGACATGATCCTTACCCTGCAGGCCTACCGAGACCCCACTCTCGCCACCACCTCGGTCGCGGCTGGAGAATCATCGCTGCCCGCTGCGGAGGCAACAATGATCATCTACGCGATCCGGGCCCAGCGCGAGGGGCGACTCGCCGCGGGCAGTCCCGACATCGCGATGCCTCCCCAACTCGGGGCCGACCTGGCAACGGAATCGCACTGGCTCGAGGCCGTGTCCGCCGCCCTGACCACAGTGATCGCGACACCGTCAACTTGTTGGGGACTGTCTGGTGGTGCGGGCATGGTTGGATCGGCTGGGTCGATCTCCGAGGTCGGTGTCAGGCGGCCGTAGTCGTGCCAGTGATCTGGTTCCAGGTGGTGAACCGGTCGGTCATGTCGCGGCGGTACTCCTGGGCGGATAGCCGGTGACGGCCGGGCCGGAAGTGCGGGGAGATGCCGCTGAAGGCGGATAACGGATTCTGCCCGGCAGAGCTGGCCCGGATGTAGCCGTAGCCGACGCGCTGCCCGCTGGCCACAGCCCCTCCACCCACGATTCACACCGATGTGTCAGGCTGAAACCTAAGATCGCTGACGAGCGGGTGTCAATCAATCCGAACAGGACCCTGACTGGACGTGTGTCGGGAGTGCTGGTTGACGTCTGGTTGGGCTCACCCCAACCAGACACACCACAGAGATCATCCCGCCGTCTCCCGGGCCGGCGGCCAGGTCACCTCGGCTCAAGATCCGCCAACGCCGCCGACCTACCGGAGTCGTCCCTCCTCGGCCCAATTCACATCTGCCTCCCCAGAAAGTTTCGCTCTCCAGGTTGAGCACGACGTATTTTCTGGGCGTTACTCGTCCTCCTTACTGTGGGCGCTGGCTGAGGCCCGGCGGACGGGGAGATGCCGAAGGTGGGATGGAACGAAGTGTGGGCCATAGCCGCGATCAGCTCGGGGGTCGCGTCCGTGACGGGATCGTGTACGGGTTGTCCAGACAGGGAAGGATCGGATTGATGATCTTTGTGGGCAGCCCGGCGTCGAGAGACCAACACCCAGATACGGCGGGAACCTGCCATCGAGGCATGTTATGGCTCGTCAACTGGCCGGTGAGTAGGGTGCGCTGAGCCATGCTGGTGGTGTTTGTGGGAGGTAGCCGGTGGGGTGGGTCGAGCACACGTTATCCACCCACTACTGACAACAGGCCCCAATCCCCGTGCCCGGCTGAACCTCTGACCAGGCACAACACGCCGATGGCAGGTTCCCGCGGTATCTGGGCGCCACCCGAGGAAGCGGAATCCACGGGGCGTCATCCCATCGTGGTTGACCCTCCATAATCACTCTTTTGGGGTACTGAAAATGTGATGTATTCTCATATCGTCACTTTCTGTCGAAGGGAAGCCTATGGCAGGCTCGGAACGGTGTCCCCTCGACGAGCGAGCCGCGTCCGATTCCGGTACTGCGACGCCGAGAAGGGTGCGGCTGCGGGCGGTCGCCGCTGGGCTCGGAGTCGCCCTCGCCACGGGATCAAGCGTCCTGGTCCGTCTACTCACCAACAGCTTTAGCTGGACCCTCGTGAGGCGCCGAGCTGGGCTCGTCGGGCTGACGTTGCTGATGGTCGGCGTGCTGCTGGCGGTGACCGGCTGCGCGGGCGAGAGCGCCGCCAGCCGGGCGGCACGCAGCACGCTCCGGCTCGGCTACCCGCCGGCCCAGCAGGCCCTGGCCCAGCTGGCCGGCAAGGTGCTGGCTACTGGGCCGAACGGCGAGCAGTCCGCCCGGGCCGACTCAGTTAGCCTTACGCCAGCCGAGATCGACCAGGTCAGGGCCAAGAAGGCCACCGCCGCCATCGTCATGTACTACACCGGCGACAGCTGGACTAATGCGCAGATCGCCGGACTGCGCCAGGAGTTCACCGAGCTGGGCATCCAGGTCATCGCGGTCACCGATGCCAACTCCCAGCCGGACAGGCAGGTCTCCGACATCGAGACGGTGCTGGCCCGCAAGCCGAATATCATCGTGTCCATCCCGACCGACCCGGTGGCCACCGCCGGCGCCTACCGGCAGGCTGCGGCGGCTGGCGTGAAGTTGGTGTTCATGGACAACGTGCCCAAGGGCATGGTGGCCGGCCGGGACTACGTCTCGGCGGTGTCCGCGGACAACGTGGGCAACGGCGTGGTGTCTGCGCACCTGATGGCCGACGCGCTGGGCGGCCGGGGTGACATTGGGGTGGTCTTCCACGAGGCTGACTTCCAGGTGACACGGGAGCGGCTGCAGGGGTTCGAAGACACCGTCGCCCGTGACTACCCGAACATCCACATCGTCGACCGCAAGGGCGTGACCGGCCCGGATTTTGCCGGCCAGGCACAGGCCGCGGCCACTGCGATGATGGTCAAGCACCAGCACCTGGCTGGCATCTGGGGCGTCTGGGACGTGCCGACCGAGGGAGTCATCGCCGCCGCGAGGGCGCTGGACCGCACCGACCTGGCGATCACCACCGAGGATCTCGGGCTCACCGTGGCCATCGCGCTGGCGTCCGGCCAGTATGTCACCGGGCTCGGCGCGCAGCGCCCGTTCGACCAGGGACTGACCGAGGCCAAGCTGGCCGGTTACGCGCTGATCGGCAAGCCGGCACCGCCGTACGTGGCGCTGGACGCGCTAGCGGTGACCCACGACAACGTGCTCGCCGCGTGGCGTGAGGTGTACCACACCGACCCGCCAGCGCAGGTCACCGACTCGTTCCGGAAGGACGTGCCATGAGCGAGGCCACGAGCGAATCATCGGCACCGAGCACAGTGGCTGTGAAGATGCGTGGTATCTCGAAGGGCTTCGCCGGGACACTGGTGCTGCGCGAGGTTGACTTCACCTTGGGCGCGGGCGAGGTGCACGCACTGGCTGGCGGCAACGGCGCCGGCAAGTCGACGCTGATGAAGATCCTGCAGGGCGTGTACCGGCCGGACGCCGGCACCGTGTGGGTGGGTGGCCGGGAGATGAGCTTCGGTTCGCTGAAGGCCGCCGAAGCGGCCGGTATCGGCATGGTATTCCAGGAGTTTAGCCTGGTGCCTACGCTGACCGTGGCGCGCAATATCTTCCTCAACCACGAACCGAGCCGGTTCGGGCTGATCGACGACCCGGCGATGCTGCGCGGGGCCGGGGAGATCCTGGCCGGCATGGGGGTCGAACTCGATCCGGCTGCCCCGCTCCACACGCTGTCCACCGGCTATTGGCAGCTCACCGAGATCGCCAAGGCGCTCGCTCTGGACGCCCGGATCCTGATCCTGGACGAGCCTACCGCCAGCCTGACCAGGACCGAGTCCGAGGCGCTGTTCGCGCTGATCGAGCGGCTCAAGGGGCAGGGCGTTTCGATCGTCTACATCAGTCACCGGATGGACGAGATCTACCGGATCTGTGACCGGATCACCGTGTTGCGCGACGGTGGGGTGGTGCTTTCCGGGCTGGTCGCCGAACTCACCCCGGAGCAGATCGTGGCGGCCGTCGTCGGGCGGCGAATGGAAAACGTACTGGAGTGGGAGGAGCGCGCCGTGCCGGCCGCCGAGGACGGCGTCCCGCTGCTCGAGGTGCGCAACCTGACCGCTGCCAACGGCGTCACCGACGTGACCTTCGCGCTGCGTGCTGGGGAGATCCTCGGGCTGGCCGGGTTGATGGGCAGCGGGCGCTCCGAGCTGGCCCGGCTGCTGTTCGGCATCGACAAGCCAAGCTCCGGGCAGGTACTGCTGCGTGGCCAGCCAGCCGGCATCACCAACCCGCGGCTGGCCATCGCGAAGGGCATCGCGCTGGTGCCCGAGGACCGTCGCCAGCAGGGCCTGGTGCTGGAGCATTCGGTGCGGGACAACCTGCTGCTACCGGTGCTCGGCGAACTAGAAGACATCGGGCTGGTGAACGACCGGCGCGGCGACACGCTGGTCGCGGCGATCATCGACCGGTTGCAGATCAAGCTCAGCTCACCGAAGCGGCCGGTCCGGCTGCTCTCCGGCGGCAACCAGCAGAAGGTGGTCATCGGCAAGTGGCTTGGCCGGGAGCCGGATGTGTTGATCCTGGACGAGCCGACCGCCGGCGTGGACATCGGCACCAAGACCGAGATCGTCGCCCAGATCCGGGAGCTGGCCGACACCGGCAAGGGCATCATCATCATCTCCTCCGAGCTGGCCGAACTGCTCGCGGTCAGCGATCGGGTGCTAGTGCTGCGCCGGGGCACCGTCACCGCCGACCTGGACCGCCGGGAGATCGCCGACGAGGAGTCCCTCCAGCTCGCCGTGTCCAGCGCCCCGCCCGCGCGGAGCGAGTCGCCGCAACGTGACGAGCGCTCCGCTGACGCTCCACACCGCTAAGGAGTCTGTTCATGCGCCAGACTACCCTCAAGTCGGCCTCGGCTGGCGTCGCCAGATCCAGCGGGTCCTTCGACTGGCGCCGCTACACGATCTACCTCGGCTTCGTCGGGGTGTTCCTGCTGTTCACCCTGTTCCTGGCCCGTGACGGATTCCTGACCAGCACGAACCTGCTCAACATCTTCCGCCAGACGGCGATCATCTCGGTCATGGCGGTGGCCATGACGTTCGTGATCGCCTCCGCGCAGATCGACCTGTCGGTCGGCTCGGTGGCCGGGCTGGCCAGCGTGGCCGCCGCGCTGGGCATCTCCAGCACCGGCAACGCACTGTTCGGCGTGCTGGCCGGGCTGGGCGTCGGCTTGGTGGTGGGCGTGATCAACGGCGGCCTGGTGACCTTCCTCGGCATGCCGTCGTTCCTGGTCACCTTGGCCATGTTGGGCATTGCCGTCGGAC
>JAFAPC010000198.1 GCA_019247305.1 Pseudonocardiales bacterium | reverse complement strand
CGTGAGAGAGTGGTTTCGTCACCTCCTTTCTATCGGTCGGAGAAGCCGTTGCCTGTTATTTCATGCGGCGTGTCGCCAGCTTTCGGAACCAATGACCCCTAACTAAGCCCCGACTGGGAATAATTAGAGTTTTGCATAAGCCTCAAGATCGCGGTGGGGTGCGTTCTCGGGCTGGAGGCTCCCGGACGTCTCGCTGCTAAGGGGCATGACATGCGTTATCGCCAATTAGGTGAGTCCGGTCTCACGGTGTCGGTGGTTGGCCTCGGAGGGAACAACGTCGGCAGTCAGATCGGTCTGGAGGAGACGCGCGACGTGGTCGATGCTGCCATCGACTGCGGTGTGACGCTCGTGGACACCGCTGATACCTACGGGAACCGGGGCGGATCAGAGGAGCTTCTGGGTCAGGTGCTGGCGGGTCGGCGCGAGCACGTCGTGCTGGCGACGAAGTTCGGCATGGACATGGGGGACGGGAGGGTGGCGCGCGGGTCGCGCACGTACATACGCCGCGCGGTGCAAGCTAGTCTACGTCGTTTGCAGACCGACTACATCGATCTTTACCAGTACCACGTGCCTGATGGCGTCACTCCGTTCGAGGAGACACTGGCGACGCTCGATGAGCTCGTCAAGGAAGGTAAAGTACGGTACATCGGGTCGTCCAACTTCGCCGGATGGCAGATCGCCGATGCCGATTGGATCGCCCGGACCCACCATCAGGCTCGGTTTATCTCGGCGCAAAATCACTACAGCCTGCTGCGACGTGACGCGGAACGGGAAGTCATACCGTCGTGTGTGCATCGGGGTGTTGGTGTGTTGCCATATTTCCCCCTGGCGAATGGGCTGCTCACCGGCAAATACCGTCGCGGACAGGCTCCGCCTCCAGCGGCGCGCCTGACCGGGCGTGAGTCGGAGCTGACCGACGACATGTTCGATAAGCTCGAAGCGTTGGAGCGGTTCGGTGAGAAGCATGGACGCTCGCTCCTGGAGGTGGCCGTCGCTGGCTTGGCGGCCATGCCAGCGGTTGCGTCGGTCATTGCCGGGGCGACGAAACCTGAACAGGTACGAGCCAATGCCGCAGCCGGTGAGTGGGAGTTGTCGTCAGACGAGCTCGCCATACTTCGGTCCACATTCATCTGAGTGCAGCTGTCCGCTCGGCTGCCCTAACCTCGGCGGCCGGGGAGTTGGAGGAATACCTCCGGCGCCATCCCGAGCGTGAAGTCGACCCGGCCCGGACCCGCTCCGGTGCCCAAGGTGAAGACGGCGGTGCGGGCTGAACGGCGGCTACCTGGCGAGGCGGCGTGCGGTGTCCTTCATGACCTCGGTGAGGCAACGCTGGGCCGCCGCGCCCATGCTGTTGAGCACTACCTGCAGTCGTTGAGCAGTCTGCAGGTCAGTCTTGCCGATCATCGCTGAGGCCTGACCGGTGACGGCCAGCAGAACGCGTCGGCGGTCGTTGCGGTCGGACGTACGGTGGACCAGCCCGGCTCGGGCAAGCCGATCGACCATTGCGCAGGTGGCCGGTGGTCGGGTGCCCAGGGCCTCCGACAGCGTGATCAGCGTGACTGGAGCTTTCGCGCTGATGAAATGCAGCGCGAGCAGCTGCGCCAGGGTCATTTCGCTGCCGGCCCACACGGCGGGGCGACCCGATACCATTTTCCGTAGGTAATCGGCAAGCCAGCGCGCATCGTCAGTCGTCACCATGAACGGTCTGACCTTTTCGTCAGATCCAGGGACGGCCGGTACAGACCGGCAGCCATCGAGACCGATGCCCCGGAACCGTCGCCGATAGGGATGCGCTTTCGCTCGACGGGCGTAGCGCCTATGAACCGATCATGATAGTCAGGCGGCATGCTGGATCCTCGTGAGGATCAGCCGGTATGCCTAGTGGTTTAAGCGTTACCCGGGTGTCCAGGTCAACGTCACGGCACGGTCGGGCTATTCCTGCGTTCCGGGAGTTCACCCGTCTCGACGACCACGCTCGCGACGTCACGCAGCTTGACATTCAGGCGCTGCGAGGCCCGGCGGAGCACATCGAAGGCCTGTTCCGGCGTCCGCAGGCCCCGGGCCATCACGACTCCCATGGCCATGCCGATCTCGCGGTTGGACTGCACCGCCCGCTCGAGGTGCTCGGCTCGCTCCCGATCACGTGCGGTGCTCATCGCGACGGCCGCGTGCGCAGCCAGGATCGCTCCCACCGCGCGAGCCTCCTCATCAAAGGCGTCGATCTCGCGAGAATAGAGGTTGAGCGCGCCCAACGTGTCGTCTCCGACGAACAGCCGAAACGACAGCATGCTGCGAATGCTGGTCTCCTCGGCGGCTCGGCGGCTAAATGGGGGCCAGCGGTCCTCCGTGGTCAGATCAGAGATCAGGTAGGACTCGTGATCCCGGATCGCCTCCAGGCACGGCCCCTGACCGAGCTCGTACTGGATGGTGTCCACGGCCGCAGCGACGTCGTCGCTTGCGGCCGTGGTCTCGATGCGCCCATGCCGGTGGACCAGCGATATTCCGGCGTGGTCGCAGCCTGGCACCGTATGCACCGCCGCCGCGACGATCCGGGCTCCCGTCTGTTCCGGAGTCGCCTCGGTCAGCAGTTCCCGGGCAATCTGCGCAAAGACCTCGGCCAGTTCTTGACCCTCCGGCATTGCCACGACGCGACCGTAGCGCGCAGCTGTGCCGCAAGCCAGGCGAACCTGTACACCGGTGCCGTGGAGCTGCGGAGCCCGACCTACTCCCGCCGCGCCCCGATCCCAAATCCGATCACGCGCCTGGGGTTTCTCGTCGTCGGGGCGAGTTCAGCCACCTAGCGGCTAAACGGTGAGCGTCGCGGGTATGCCGATCGCCATGCGGGAACCCCACTTTTTCCCCTTCCACTTCGCCGCGGCGTACCGGTTGCCGGGACTGCTCTTCGGTGTGACCAGCGCGACTGCGGGAGTCTGGGTCGATGACGCCGTGCTCTCGATCAGGTTCGGGCCATGGCGGGTGCGGACACCACTGACGAACGTGATCTCCACGGTACATACCGGTCCTTTCTCGCTGATCAAGACGATGGGCCCAGCGCGTCTGTCCTTAGCCGACTGGGGCTTGACGTGCGCGACCAACAGCGAGCGAGGTCTGTGCCTCCGCTTCGCCACACCGGTGCGTGGCCTGGACCCTCTCGGGCTGGTGCGTCATCCAGCTGTGACGGTGACCGTCGCGGACTGCGATGGTCTCGCCAGGGTGGTCGAGCACTAAGCGCCGTGGTTGCCCGCACGGCCGCTTCACCCCACGCCAGGACAGTCGCTGACCCGGACGCCGTCACCAGATCGCCGAGACGAACAATGTGACGCTGAGGGCACATTCCTGCTTACCGCTGAGGGGGGTGCACGCGAGGCTGTCGTGAGCGAACACGGTACTGTCCATAGACTCAGCGCTGCCGGGATCAGATGGTGGTGGCCGCTGGTCGGTGGGGCGTTGCTGGCCGCCGTCTTGGTCATCGTGGTCAGCGCGCTGGCCGGCGCGCGACCTTACACAGCGGTCGGTAATCCGGATCCGGGTCCCGTCGTGATGCTGGGGACTCCCCTGCTGCGGCTGCTCGCCGATCTGGCCGCAACCGTGTGTGTTGGGGCGTTGACCTTTGCCGCGTCCTGCACGCGGCCGCAGCCCTCGGGGCTGATCTCCGCGCAGGCCTACGGCGAGCTGCGCATCGCCACCCACGCCGCGCTGGTCTGGGGGATGAGCGCGCTGCTGCTCGTTCCCTTCTCCGCGGCAGACACCGTGGGGTTGGCGCTGTCCCGGGTCATCGCACCCGGACACCTTCTCACTCAACTGGATGCGCTGGAACAACCAAAGGCATGGCTGATCACGGCGGCGGTCGCGGCGATGGTCGCGGCCGGATGCCGGGCCGTGCTGTCCTGGCGGGCGGTGTTCGCTCTCGGCGGGTTGGCGGTCATCGCTGTGCTGCCGCCGTTGGCCACCGCGCATGGCTCCTCCGACAGCGGACACGACCTCGCCTTGGCCGCCATCGTGATCCACGTTCCCACCGCCACGCTGTGGATCGGGACCGCACTCGCCGTCCTGCGCCAGGTACGTCGCGGCGGACTTGCGCTAGAGCTGGTGATGAGGCGATATGCGCGGTTAGCCCGGTGGTGCTGGGTCGTGTTGGTCGCCTCTGGCCTCGTGTTGGGCGTGGTGCTCGTTCCCCTGGACACGCTGCTCACCAGTGACTACGGCGTGCTGCTGCTCACCAAGGTGGGGCTGGTGGCGTTCCTGGGTGTTGCCGGCGAAGCCTTGCGTCGGCGCGCGGCGCGCGACCTCGATGCCACACCGCCCCGGTGGCCAGGAGTGATCCGGCTCGGTTGTGCCGACATCCTGCTCCTACTGGGAGTGCTGGGTATGTCGGTCGACCTGACGCATCTGTCCGTGCCAAATGTTCTGAGCCGCGCCTTCACCACTGCCCAAACCCTGCTCGGCTATGACCTGTCTGGGCCACCGACACCATGGCGGCTGATCACCGCCTGGCGGGTCGACATGCTGTTCAGCCCGGCTGTAGCGCTCCTTGCGGTCTCATACCTGGTCGGTGTTCGCCACGTCCATAGCTACGCCCAGCGCTGGCCGATGACCAGGACGGCGGCGTGGCTGGCGGGGTGCCTGACGCTGCTGCTGGCGACCTCCTCGGGACTTGGCCGCTACGCGGCCGCGATGTTCAGCCTGCACATGGCTAGCCACATGCTGATCTCCATGCTGGTTCCGGCCCTGTTCGTGCTGGGAGCTCCGCTGACCCTGCTGGACGCAGCGGCTCCACAGACTGGATCAGCCGCCTTGCCCGGATTACGGGACTGGCTGGAAACCCTGCGCGCCTCACAGGTGGCGCGGGCCCTGACGCATCCAGTGGTGACGCTGACGCTGTTCGCGGGATCTCCGTTTGCGCTCTATTTCACCGGCCTGTTCGACGCCGCCGTGCGGTTCCACTGGGCACACCTGGTCATCAATGCCTACTTCCTGGTCATCGGCTACCTCTTCCTCTGGTCGGTAATCGGCGTAGATACCACACGGGAACCGCTACCGAATATCGCTCGGTTAGGTATCCTGCTGGCCGCAATGCCCGCGGACATCGTCTTCGCTGCGGCCCTCATAAACACCCGACGGGTAATCGGCAACGGCATCGCCGCAGCAAACTTCTACCAGGCACTGAAACTACCCTGGGTGCCCAACCTATTAGCTGATCAACGATTTGCTGGGATGCTCGCCCTGGCCATCGGCGAGCTCACCCTTTTCGTGGTCATGGTCGCGCTGCTCCTGCGTTGGAGCCAGACTGACAGCATGTTTGACGAGTCCAGTCTGGACCGGTTGAGGCGAACCCCCGTAGCTCGCGGCGGCGGTCCTGGGCACGCTGATGGACGGGAGGAGTCCACATGTGGTGGGTCAGCAGCGACTGGCAAGAAATCGGAATCGCGGCAGCCAAGGCCGCTCTAATGTATGCCACTGCACTAGTCTTCTTGCGTCTCGGGGAACGGCGCACTTTGGCCCAGTGGTCGATCATTGACTTTATTACCGCCGTCGCGATCGGAGCGATCGTCGGTCGCACGGCGATCGCCAGTACCCAGTCGTTCATCACCGGCGCCGCGGCACTCATCACCCTCATCGTGTTGCACCGGCTCGCGAGCATTCTGCGGTTCAGCGCCGCGCTCGGCAAGCTTTTCGAGCACCGGATCCGGGTGCTTGTCGAGCACGGCCGAGTTCAACACGGACAGTTGCGCCGCTGTGGCTTAACCGAAAATGACTTGTTCGCTCAACTACGACAGAAAGGTGTCTTGCAGCTAGACGACATCCGGTACGTACTTTACGAAGCCGCTGGTGGTCTGACGATTGTGCGGGAAGACGCCGAATCTGAGACAGAGATTCTCAAGGCCGGTCTCCAGGGCGCGGTCAGCTATCACCGCGAACAGTCATAGAAGGGTAGCTATGCTGGCTACTTCAGCGGAGGGGGAGGCCAACGGTGACGGCCGAGACGCCGGCAGTCGGGCAGTGCGCGCGGTGCGGTGCGGTGCTGAGTCGGTACAACCCAGAGCCGGTGTGCGCCAGCTGTCGCCACGCCGACGAGGCGATTCCAGCCGCCGGGGAATGGCTTTGCCGACCTGCCGGCGCGCCGGCTGACGACACCGGCGCTGTGATTCGTGCCTGGCGGGTCTCCTCGGGTTGTAACCAGGGCAAGACCGCGCGGCTGCTCGGCATGACGCAGCAGAACCTCAGCCAGATCGAGAACGGCCGCCAGACGATGTCCTATGAGCAGCGACAACGCGCGGTAGCTGTGCTCGGGATTCCTCCTGAGGAGCTCGGGCTGTCTCCGAGCCGGCCACGCGCCGAGCTGGACGCGGCCGTTGCGGTTGATCAGGCGCGGTGGCGGCAGGAGCGTCGGTGGCTCAACCAGCACCGCTGCGAGCTGGCGCGGTTGGCCGTCGAGCTGTACCCGGCAGAGCAGCGGGTGCCGGACACCCCGCTGATCGCCGGCCCCGGCTGGATTCCGGACGAGCCGGTGGAGCTGCGCTCGCTGCGGCTGAGTCTGGACGAGCAAGAACACGGCGTCGCCATCGACGGAGGCGAAGCGGAAACTCGTCCCACGCGTCCGCTGTGTGCCCCGGGCCAGTGGTTCGACCGCTACACCTCGGCGATGCGGCATGTTGATCCGCCGCGGTTGTTCGAGTCCCGACCGAGCTATCGGCTGCTTGGTGAGCAGCTCAGCGCGGGCAGTCTGCACTTTGGGCTTGGGGTGTATTTCGACAAGATTGACATGTGCGAGGCCCTCGGTCATGAGCTGGCCATCGCCTGCCTCCACGGGTACAAGGGTGTTCCCGACTCTGCCGAGCCATTGCGCGAGACGCTGCCGTTTCGGGCCCTGATCGGTGACCCGTTCGACCCCGCCCGTCGCGCGATCATTCCCGCAGTGGCCACGCTGACGATCCGGCTACGTCGCTACCCGGCCGAGCCGAGTTTCCTGCTACATTGGCGTGATCCGGCGAAGGTCGCCACCGCCGGAGGGGTGTACGACGTGATCCCGGCTGGTGAGTTCCAGCCGGCCAGTGTCGCGCTGTGGGATCGGCGTAATGACTTCGACCTGTGGCGCAATATCGTCCGGGAGTATTCTGAGGAGCTGCTCGGCACACCGGAGCACGACGGCACCCGGAGCAAGCCAATTGACTACGACTCTTGGCCACTGTACCGGGAGCTGGAGGACGCCCAAGCAGCCGGCGCCCTGGTCCCGTTTGTTCTGGGTCTCGGCTTGGACGCGCTGACTCTTGCGGCCACGATTCTGACCGTTGTGGTGATTGACGATGATGTGTTCGCTCATGCTTTCGGGTCTGCGACTCGCTATAACGAGGAAGGCGAAATCGTCGCGATTGGGGACGGGCGAGCCACCGAGGGGATCCCGTTCACCCGGGATTCGGTGCGGCGACTGCTTACCTCTGAGCCGATGGCCTCACCGGGTGCGGCCTGCCTGGCGCTGGCTTGGCGCCACCGTGACCGCATCCTCGGACTATGACCAGCCGACCTGTGACGAACCGAGGCACGCTGAGCAGGCAGCTCACCGACAGCGAACAGCTCTGGCTCAGGGTCCGGGCTCACTTCCGCGAACATCGGTACGGCTTGGCCGTCTCCGCCGCCCGTGATTATCCGGAATCGACTGCGGTGGAGGGCACGCCGCTGCTGAGCACACCGTGCTGGCTGCCGGATTATCCGATCCCGCTCGACCAGATCGAGTTACATTATATCCCGGACGCGGGATTCAGCGGCATCACCGGTACCGACCCGACCGTCCGGCGGCTGCTCCCGGTACGGGCCGACGGGAGTAGGTACCGCACGTATTCCGAGGTGGTCGCTGAACTGAACAGGCCGGGGATCTTCGAGAATCGCTGCACCTACCGCCTGCTGAGTGCAGATTTATCCACAGGCCCGCGAATGGTGTTCAGTCGGGGTGTCTACTTCGACGGCATTGACGTGGGCGACGCCGCTGCGCACGAGTACACCGCAGCGACACTCGGCGAGATTACGGCGCACGATTTCCGGGACGCGATCGGTGACCCGTGCGACCCGACCCGCCGCCCGATGAACGTCGCGCTGAGCACGCTCACGCTCCGACACAACCGAGCCGCAGGCGCGGCGACGTTCCCGCTGCACCGCCGGGATGGGGCCACGGTCGGTCACGCCGGGGGCCTGTACCAGGTCCTGCCGGTCGGCGTCTTCCAACCCGCAGGCGAGGAACCCTGGAATATCAGCAACGACTTCTCCCTATGGCGCTGCATGATTCGCGAACTCGCCGAAGAGCTCCGCGGCGAAGCCGAGGACTACCACACCAGCCGCGGACCGATCGACTACGACGCCTGGCCCTTCGCCGCCCGACTAACCCGAGCACGCCACACCGGCCACGTGCGCGCCTGCTGCCTCGGGATCGGAGTCGATCCGCTCACCTTCGCCACCGACATTCTCACGGTCGTCGTCATCGACTCACCGCTATACGACGAACTGTTTCACCACGTCGCCCACACCAACACGGAAGGATCGATCGTCCCGGCCATGCCGTTCACCGCCGAGACCGTGCAACGCTACGCCCATCACGAGCCCACCCAGGCCGCAGGCGCCGCGCTACTCAAACTCGCCTGGCGCCACCGCCCGGTCCTGTTGCGGTGAGTTCCATCTCTCTGGAAAACGCCGTCCTGGGCCGGCATCCAGATGGCGCAGCGCCTTGCGTAGTACAGACAAGAGGCGACTCTATTATTGTCGACAGTGCCAGCAGAAGAGCGACACCCTGGACTATTTCAGTCGACGACTTTGGCGGGATTACTACTGGCGCGAGTACATGCCCGACGCACTGGCCGGCCTTGTTTGACAGATCTCCGACAAGTGCTGCTTGTACAGCCACCGCTTGTTAGTCCGCAGGCCTCCTTGGTCGCGATGCTTCTCCCATTGCCCGACGAGTCCGGCCGACCGGGTTCCCAGCCGCAAGGAGGTGTTCAGTCGTGACCGCTGACACTGGGCGTCCGCGGCTACGCGAGTACCGCCTCCAGCGTGGCTGGACTCAGCAGGAGATGGCCGGACGCGGTGACCACCCGGCGCACCATGCTCGGCCTGCTAGACCCGGCGGCCACCAACGGTTGCTACGCGACCAGGCCCAGGTCGCCCTGATTCACTCCGTCCAAGCGTGGTTTCACGACAGCGAAACCGGGACTCTGGCCGCCGCGACCGGCCGCGTCCCTCTCATCGCCGGCTGGCCGCTGGTTGAGCCCCCCTGCCCCTGTTCCGGCTCCCCGTGGCCAGCCGGCCCTTCACCAATCCCTCAAGGAGGACATCCACCATGGAGCCCCGTACCCCACGACCTTGATCCGCTCCGGAGAACTCTCGGCGCAGTGCCGGGGGCGCTTCCCGTCCTGTGTCGGATTGTCCGTTGCAGGATGCTGAGGGCAGGACCTTGTCGTTGGGTGATCGGGTTGAGCAGGTTTCGGTGGATGAGGATCATGGGGCGTTGCGTGCCTGGTTGCATCACTACGGCAAGATTATCGGTCGGGACCGGGACCGGGTTTATGTCGTCTTCGTCCAGGGATGGCAGCGCTTGGTGACCATCCCACCCCAGCACCTGCGCCTCCTGGACACCGTCGAGGGCCGCTGGTGCCCACCACCCTGCCACCCAGGGCGCTCGGCCAGCCAGGTTCCGAGACGCTACCCGGATCCCTGCGGTGCTTTCCATCATCGTTGTCCACGCAATCTATGAAGTGGGGTATGAGCTGATGCTGGTGGAAGCCAGAGTCACCAACAATGCAACAGCGGAGATTATCAAAGACACCGGGAAACTGCTGACAATCAGCATCCCCAACGGCATGCTGCCGGTACACCTAGTCGTAGACCCCCCAGGGGCAGCGCGGCTGATGCAAATGTTGGCTGGATACGCAGAAAGAGCAAAAACCGCCGACTTACAGTAGCGCACCGAGAAAAACTCCGCAGTCCACGAAAAAATGATGCCAGTGCGTAGGTGAAGCGCGGTGTGAAAAAGTGGGGTGCCCAGGTTGGGTCTGGGGGCAGGCCAGCCGGGACGGGCCTCGGGATGCTCGCGTGCCGCGCGCAACCACTGGGCGACCAGCGCCAGCCTCATGATCATGTATCCGATCAGAACCTGTGGTGAAGTCGTCGTGGTCGAACCAGGCTGGCATCCCAAGCGCATGAGCCACGTGCCCTTCGGCGAGGGCATGGTGCCACTGGACCGCTGCTCGGGCCGCCACCACACGTCACCTCCCACCACGCCGCTGCCCGGCACTCGCCATAACCCTGGCCGGTAGTCGTACGCTTAGGTGCATGGCGACTCTCGATGACCCTGCGGTGACGGCGCTGCTGGACGCGCCCAACTATGCCGTGCTTTCGACCTTTAACCCTGATGGATCCATTCATAGCACCGTTGTGTGGCAAGAGATCGTGGAGGGCGCTCTCAGCGTCAACAGTGCCGTCGGGCGGCGTTGGCCGAGTAATCTCGATGCCGACCCGCGGGTCACTGTTGTCGTTTTCGCGCGGGACAACCCCTACGACTACGTCGAAGTTCGTGGCACCGCGACCCGTACCACCGACGGCGCGGATGAGCAGATCGACCGGCTAGCCAAAAAATACCTCGGCCAGGATCGGTATCCCTTCCGCAGCGAGGGCGAGCAGCGGGTGCGGTACGTGGTCACAGTCGACCGGGTGCGCCATCAGAAACAACGCTGACACGACGCTAGCGGGCGCACCCGCGAGTCCGGATGAACATCCGACGTCAAGGGTGTGACGTTGCGGTACGGGCGAGGTCTACCGGCCCCCACCTGCTACATTTGGTCCGAGGCCGAACGTGCAGCCCGTCCACAGTGAGTCGTTGCGGGGAGCGATATGCCGCAGGACTGTTCTTCCCGGCGGGTTGGCGTTAACCGGCACCGGTCGAAAGCCCGTAGGAGGCACCGATGTCCGCCCAGATCGGTGACGAGATTATGATCATATCTCAGGAGCTAGACCGGCCAGTGCGGCATGGTGAGATCCGGGAAATCCGTAACGATCCAGATGGCATCGTCTACCTCGTGCAGTGGTTAGACAACGGTCATGAGAGCCTACTGCCGCATGGCCCGGACGTGGTGATCAAGCACCGGCGCGGCTCCGGAAGTGCAGCGGCCACCTCGTGGCTGTCCCGGTTATGGCACCCGCGGGAGCGGCGGCACAGTCGAGATTCGGAACAACAGCAACACGTTTGGGATGAGCAGCTTGCCCGGCGTGTGGAGGAAATCATCGCCAGGCTCGGGCTGACCCAAACTAGCAACAGCATCGCCGGCGGTCAGATCGTGCATATTCCGCAGGTGGTCTCGATGGCTCCCGGGCCCCCTGAGGTGCTGGACATTCGCATCCTTCCGGGCCAGTCGCCTGAGGATTTCTCCGCCCACGCCCCGACGATCGCGTACGGACTCGGTGTGGCCGAGGTCCAGGTAATCCCACTTGAACCTTCGCTAATCCGGCTGGAACTGCTGCCCCACGACCCGTTGCCCGGGCATCCGCCAGCGAGCCGGTAATTTCCGATCTGGCGTGTTTAGTTGGTACGTTCGCTTTGCTCGTAGACCTGGCTTGGTGGGCCGACGATGAGGGGGTCGGGTGTGCCGACTACGGTGAGGTCTTTGGTTGGGTAGTTAAGGGTAGCGAGGACCCAGCGGAGGGCTGCGATTCGGCCACGTTTTTTGTCGTTGCTCTTCACGACGGTCCATGGTGCCGCTGGGATGTCGGTGTGCTGGAACATGGCCTCTTTTGCGTGGGTGTAGTCGTCCCACCGGTTCAGGGCGGCCAGGTCGACAGGGCTGAGTTTCCACTGCCGGAGCGGGTCGATGACCCGGATGATGAACCGGGTCCGCTGTTCGGCCCGAGAGACGGAAAACCATAGCTTGATCAGATGGAGGCCGGTGTCCACCAATGCCTGCTCCAACCCTGGGGTCTGTGCCATGAACTCCTGGTACTCGCTGATGGTACAAAAACCCATGACGCGCTCGACGACGGCGCGATTGTACCAGGATCGGTCGAACAACACGATCTCCCCCGCAGCGGGCAACTGACTGAAATAGCGTTGAAAATACCACTGCGTGCGCTCCCGCTCGGTCGGCTTCTCCAGCGCCACCACCCGAGCTCCGCGCGGGTTCAAATGCTCGGTGAACCGTTTGATGGTGCCGCCCTTACCCGCCGCGTCACGGCCTTCGAAAAGCACCACGACCCGCTGGCCGCTGTCTTTGACCCAGGACTGCATTTTCAACAGCTCGATCTGCAGGGACCGCTTGGTGCACTCGTATTCCTCGCGACTCATCCGTTCACCATACGGGTAGTCCTGCCGCCACGTAGCGATCTCCCGCCCATCAGCACCAAGAAGGAGCGCCTCATCATCGCCGAATTCCGCCACCGACAAGCCCGGCAGACTGTCCAACAGGTCCACCGCTCGCAACGCCTCCCGCAGCGCCTGCCGAGTCTCCTGAGAATGACCAGCCGCGCCCGGGGCACGACGGAACTCGGTGATGACCTGCTCGGCTGATGTCATGGCCGATCCCCTCACTCGCGGCTGATCGCCTCTCACCGCAGCGTGCGACCCCCTCAGCCGCACTGTCAAACGCTCATCGATCCTGACCTGCCCTGCCAGAGCAGCTCACCGGCGAGTATCAGGAGAGGAGCTGCTCGTAGACTCCTACGGTGCGGTCGGCGACCGCTGACCAGGAGAACTCGGTGATGGCGCGCTTGCGCCCGGCCTGACCCATGGCCGCGACCCGGTCTGGATCGGCTAGTAGCTCGTTGACGCGATGCGCCAGCCCCTGCTGGAACCCCTCCGGGTCTTGCTCGTCGTAGGGCACCAACAGGCCGGTGACGCCATCGTCGACGACTTCCGGGATTCCCCCGACGGCCGAGGCGACCACTGCTGTGCCGCAGGCCATCGCCTCGAGGTTAACAATTCCCAGGGGTTCATAAACCGACGGGCAGGCGAACACAGTGGCCGCCGATAGCACCTGCCGGATGTCCTCGATGGGCAGCATGTCCGGCACCCAGATCACCCCAGGGCGGGCCGCAGACAGCTCCGCCACGGCGGCGCGGGCCTCGGCTTCGATCTCTGAGGTATCTGGCGCGCCCGCGCACAGCAGTAACTGGGCACCGCGGTCGATATGGTAGGCCGCCGCCAGCAGGTGTCCTACGCCCTTCTGGCGGGTGATCCGCCCCACGAACGCGACGATCGGCTGCATCGGGTTGGCACCGAGTCGGCGAACCGCATCGGTTTCCTGGACTGGGCGGTAGGTGTTGGCGTCGATGCCGTTACGTACTACGTGCACCCGCTCCGGGTGCACGGCCGGGTAGCAGTCCAACACGTCGGCACGCATGCCGTCGCTGACCGCGATAATCGCGTCGGCGTGTTCGTAGGCGGTGCGTTCCACCCACGATGACACTCGGTAGCCACCACCGAGCTGCTCGGCCTTCCACGGTCTGCGAGGTTCCAACGAGTGAGCAGTGATCACGTGCGGCACGCCGTGCAGGGTCCGCGCGAGGTGACCCGCCATGTTGGCGTACCAGGTATGCGAGTGCACGAGGTCCACTCCGCCCAGCGCGTCAGCCATCGACAGGTTCACTGACAAGGTCTGTAGGGCGGGGTTCGCGCCGGCCAGCCCCGGTGCGACGGCATGAGCGTGGGCTTGTGAGCGGGGAGCGCCGAAGCAATGCACCTCGACCTCACACCGCGCCCGCAGCTCAGGCACCAGGTGGCTGACGTGCACCCCGGCGCCGCCATAAACGTCGGGCGGGTACTCCCGGGTCAGAACTCCGATACGCACGCTGCGTCAGGCTAGCGCGCCCCCGAGCCGGGCCGGCAACCAGGCCGAACCGGCAATCAGACCACCGCCAGCACCGGTCACTGGTAGTACCGTCACCGGGACTTACCAGTGAACATTCGATGACCGGAGGTGGGCTTCGCGTGGCTGTCCAGCCCAATCGACGCTAGGGTAGCTTACCGTGAAGGGGCAGCCGCATGTGCTCGGCATCGTGCTTGCCGGCGGTGAGGGAAAGCGGCTGTGGCCGCTGACGGCAGACCGGGCCAAACCGGCCGTGCCGTTTGGCGGCAGCTATCGGTTGATCGACTTTGTACTCTCCAATTTGGTCAACGCGGGCTACATTCGGATCTGTGTGCTCACCCAGTACAAGTCGCACTCGCTAAATCGGCACATCACCACGACGTGGCGGCTGTCGTCGACGCTGGGGCAGTACATCACCCCGGTGCCTGCCCAGCAGCGGCTCGGCCCGCGGTGGTACACCGGCAGCGCGGACGCGATCTTCCAGTCACTCAACCTGGTGTATGACGAAGCGCCAGAATACATCATCGTCTTCGGCGCCGACCACGTGTACCGGATGGACCCCTCGCAGATGGTGGAGCAGCACATCGCCACCGGCGCGGGCGTGACCGTCGCCGGAATCCGGGTACCGCGCGAGCAGGCCAGCGCCTTCGGGTGTATCGGCGCTGACTCCTCCGGGCGGATCACCGAGTTTCTGGAGAAGCCGGCGGTGCCACCGGGCACGCCGGACGATCCTGATGTCGCTTTCGCCTCAATGGGCAACTACGTCTTCACCACCAAATTGTTGGTGTCTGCGCTGCACGCTGACAGCGCCAACCAGGATTCCGACCACGACATGGGCGGCGACGTGATCCCGATGCTGGTGGACGTCGGGGAGGCGGCAGTTTATGACTTCGCCGAAAACGTGGTGCCCGGCGCCACCGATCGCGACTGCGGCTACTGGCGCGATGTCGGCACGCTGGACACCTACTATGAGTCGCACATGGACCTCGTATCGGTGCATCCGGTGTTCAACCTGTACAACCAGGTGTGGCCGATCCGCACCGAGATGCCCCCGCTGCCGCCCGCGAAGTTTGTCCAGGGTGGCACGGCCCAAGAGTCGATCGTGGGGGCGGGCTCGATCATCTCAGCCGCCCAGGTGAACCACTCAGTGCTGTCGAGCGACGTGGTGATTGAAGCGGGTGCCTACGTCGAGGGTAGCGTGCTGATGCCTGGCGTGCGGGTGGGGAAGGGAGCCGTGGTGCGCCGGGCAATCCTGGACAAGAACGTGATCATCCCCGATGGCGCCCAGGTCGGCGTCGACCCCGAGCTGGACCGGGAGCGCTACACGGTAAGCGGTGGGGGTGTTGTCGTGCTGGGCAAGGGAGCCCATGCGGAGTAAGCCGGTGGGTTAGCGTGGCGCGATGCGACTCGTGCCCTGGTGGGCTGTGCTGTCCTCAGCCTGTGCGCCGGTGCTGCTGATCGGTGGTTGGCAACTCGCCGCCGCCCGGCAGCGCGGCGGTTTCGACCCGGTGAGGCAGACGATCAGTGCGCTGGCTGCCCGCGGCGCCACTGAGCCCTGGATCATGACGACGGCTCTTGCTGGGGTCGGTGTGTGCCACATGATCACAGCCGCGGGGTTAGCGTCAGCAGCTGTCCCAGGCCGGGTGCTGCTCGCCGTTGGCGGGGTCGCCACCGTCTCGCTGGCCGCGTTACCGCTACCGGTCACCGGCGATTCGCCGGCGCACGTCGCCGCCGCAGCGATTGCCTTTTCTGCGTTGTCGCTGTGGCCCGCGTTGGCGGCGCGGCGCGGCGCTCAACCTGGGCCTGCCGTCTGGTGCTCCGCTGCCACGGGCCTGCTCGGGCTCCTCAGTTGGTTTGGGCTCGACTACGTCGTCGAGGGTCCAAGGATCGGATTGTCCGAGCGGGTCCTCGCCGGGGCCCAGGCGCTGTGGCCGCTCGCGGCCGTGTTCCTGGCGCGCCGCCGCTGAACCTTGCGGTGTGCTCCGCGCGGTGTGGTCCAATTCGGGACAGACTCACGCCGTGGGAGCCGTGGGAGAGGAACCGATGACAGCCCCAGACGTGGCAGACCCCGATGAGGCGCCCGAGAAGCAGCCGGCCGGCTCGCTCACTGAGGCGATCGTCAGGTACTACGATCAGACCTGGCTCGACTACCGAATGCTGTGGCTTAACCGGGATAACCTGGCAGTCCACTTCGGCTATACCGATGAGCGCACCCGCAGCCATACCGATGCGCTGAAGAACATGAACCGGGTCCTGGCGGACCGGGTGCAGGTCCAGCCCGGTGAGCGGGTCCTGGATGCGGGTTGCGGGGTCGGCGGCAGCAGCCTGTGGCTGGCCACTGAGCGCGGCGCCCGAGTTGTCGGGATTACCGTGGCTCCCCGGCAGGTCGCGATGGCGCGCGGCCACGCTGTTCGGCGCGGGCTGAGCGACCGCGTCAGCTTTGAGGTGGCCGACTTCACCGCGACGCCCTTTCCGGACGCGAGTTTCGACGTCGTGTGGGCGGTGGAAAGCCTCTGCCACGCGCCCCGCAAGGCCGCCTTCTACCAGGAGGCCGCTCGGCTGCTGCGCCCTGGTGGACGGGTGGTCATCTCCGAGTACATCCGGGCCGCTCGCCCGCTGGACCCGACCGGCGAGCGACTGCTGCATGAGTGGTTTGACGGCTGGCCGATGCTGGACCTCGACACGCCCGCCGAACATCTGGCGCACCTCGCTGCCGCCGGGTTTACCGATGCCCGCCTCGACGATGTGACCGTGCACACCCGCCCATCCCTGCGTCGGTTGTATCGCATGGCGTACTGGACCTATCCGCTGGCCGTGCTCGGTCGCGTGACGGGAATTCGCTCGGAGATCCAGCACGGCAACGTTATCGCGTCGATACGCCAGTACCAAGCGCTCCGCCATGGTGCATGGTTCTACGGTATTCTCTCGGCCACCCTGCATCGCCGCAGACCGCAATTCGGCTCCGAATAGCGACCGGCCTACCGATTACGACGTGCGCAGCGCGAGCAGGAGTCCATCGCCCAGCGGCAGCATCAGGGGGATGAGCGTCGTGTCCTCGCGCACCATCGCGCTGACCTCACGCAGGGCAGCGGAGGCTGGATCTCGCCCTGCCGGATCGCTCCCCCTGTCGCTGCCCAGGGCGTTGTCGAACGCGATCACCCCGCCGGGGCGCAGCAAGGGCACGCCGGCCTGGAGATAGCGCGGGTATTCGGGCTTCGCGGCGTCGACGAATACCACGTCGTAGCCCCCGTCGGTGAGCCGGGGCAGCACGTCCAGAGCTTGTCCCATGATCAGCCGGTAGCGAGACGGCGGGAACCCAGCGTCGGCGAACGCCTGCCGAGCGGCGCGCTGGTGCTCAGGTTCGACGTCGATGGAGGTGAGCACCCCGTGGGGGGCCATCCCGCGCAGCAGCCACAGCCCGCTGGTGCCCGCGCCGGTGCCGATCTCGACTACGGCACGGGCGGCGAGTGCGCTGGCCAGAAACCGCAGCGCGGCACCGCTGTCTGCGCTGATAGGGGTGCAGCCCAGCTCCTGCCCGCGTTCGCGCGCCGCGGTCAGTACCTCGTCCTCGGTGACGAAGCTCTCCACGTACTCGCGCACGGCGTTGCCGCAGGAAGTAGGCGGCCCCTCGACGCTGCCGGTCGACCTCATACTGCGCAGCGTAGCGTCGCCGTTTGCGCCGTCTGGGCGACGCCGCGCCAGCCGCGGACCTCAGCGGCCTTAATCCCCAGGGCCACTCTCAGGATCTTCTTAGCCGGCCCTTACCCGGGGCATACGCTGGCGCGCCATCATGGAAGCGGGATCTCCTGGGGGCCGGCTGGTAGGTCTCCCGATAGGGAACCTGCGGTGAAACATTGAAAGCTACCCCGGCGTTGCACCAGCTGTTCGTGTCCTGCCCCTGCGACCGACGCCCCATCGTCAACCCGAAAGTGGGAGACCCAGTCGATGGCCACCCAGATCCTCGTTCGCGATCTTGTTCCTGGGCACGAGACCCCCGCCGTCCCGCCCGACGACACGACGGTTCGGGCGGGCCAGGCGTGGGTGCCGCCTTCGTGGGACGAGGTGGTGCGGGAGCACGTCGACCGGGTGTACCGGTTGGCATACCGCCTTTCCGGCAATCAGCACGACGCCGAGGACCTTACCCAAGAGACCTTCATCCGGGTGTTCCGCAGCCTGGGATCCTACAAACCTGGCACGTTCGAAGGCTGGTTGCACCGGATCACCACCAACCTGTTCCTGGACATGGTCCGTCGACGTTCCCGGCTGCGGATGGAGGGCCTACCCGAGGACACCGACCGGCTCGTCGGTGGTGGGCCTAGCCCGGAGCAGGTCTACGCCGTGACTCATCTCGATCCGGATCTGCAGGAGGCATTGGACGGCCTCGCCCCAGAATTCCGGGCAGCTGTCGTACTCTGTGACGTAGAGGGCCTTTCCTACGAGGAGATCGGTGCCACGCTCGGGGTCAAGCTTGGGACGGTTCGCAGCCGGATCCACCGTGGCAGGCAGGCGCTCAAGGCGGCGCTCGAACAGCGGCGCACCCCGGCTGAGTAAGGAGGCTGGATGACGGACCTGCGCGGTCGTGGCTTCTCCGACTTGGTAGCCGGCCTGAACGCAGGACAGCACCTGGCTATGGATGCCGTCGTGGCCTTCGTCGACGGAGAACTCGCCCCCATCGCGCGTGACCGGGCTGCTGCGCACCTCACCGTGTGCCAGTCCTGCGCTGCGGAGGTCGCCACGCAATGCCAGACCAGCAAGGTGGTTCGTTCGGCGCAGTGCCCTCCGGTTCCAGCCGACTTGCTGGCCGCGCTGCGGGACATCCCGCACACTGCCAGTCTGCCCGGCACTCCAGCCGGGCGGGCGGTCACTGCTGAGGGCACCGTCGTCGAGGCCTCGCGCCTGGGCCGAGCCCGGACTTGGCCGTTGGGTTCAAGCCAGCGTTGGGGTGGCGGACCTTCGATACTCGGTCGTTGGATCGGCTGGTAACAGCGCTACGCACATTTCACCAGGGTGCGAGCAGACTAGGTGATCGCTAGCGCACAGTCCCCCAGGAGATCATGGCCACGCCGCAGGATCACGCCTCCGATCAGCCTTTTACCACCGACGGGCATTCGGGGCGGCCGAAGTTTGTCCCGAAGCCAGCGCAGCGGCCCGCCGTCGATCCCGATGCGGCACAAGCGTTCGGCCGACCACCGGGAGTGCTCGGAGCGTTTGCTGATCAACCGGCCGGCGGTAGGCGTGACTGGGCCGCAGCGCCGCCGCCCCCGGAGGCGCTGGCGGCAGCGTTCGGTCGGCCGTCAGGCTGCGTTGAGCGGCTGCAACGCCCGCCCGGGTGCACTGGTGCGCAGCCTTCGGGCGGAGCGGACCGGGAAGACGACCTCTGGCCGCACGGCGCCGGACGCGACCCGTGGCGGGATCCCTGGGCGAGCGCCGTGCTGGGCGCCCCCGCACTTGCGCAACGTCACCCCGACGCCGATGAACCGCTGCGGCCAGGAGCTCGGCTGAGCCTAGCGGAAGTGCTGTTCGGCCGTCGGGTAAGCAACCGTGCGCTCGCCCTCCTGGGGGCAGTGGCCCTGCTGATCGGCGCGGTCGGTGGACTCGTGGGCCGGCTCACCGCAGAGGGTGGCACTCTGCTCAACGATCCGGATGTCACATTGGCGCAAGTGCAGCCAGTGATCGATCGTCCGACGGGTTCGGTGGCGGCGGTCGCTGCTCGGGTGCTGCCTGCGGTGGTGTCCTTAGAGTTCCGGGTCGGCGACCAGGGTGGGTTTGGCTCCGGTGTGGTGATTGACGGCCACGGCTACCTGTTGACCAACAACCACGTCGTGGCCCCGGCGGCAAACATCCCACAGGCCACCCTGGACGCGGTGTTCAGTGACGGGACCCGGTTGCCAGCGCGGATCGTAGGCCGGGATCCCAAAACCGACCTTGCGGTGGTCAAGGTAGAAGTTGCCCACCCGACGGTGGCGCAGCTGGGCCGCTCATCGATGCTGCAGCCGGGTGACCCGGTCATCGCTATCGGTTCTCCACTCGGCCTCGCTGGCACGGTGACTAGCGGCATCGTCAGCGCGGTGAACCGGCCAGTGCGGTTGGAAGGGGATGGCGGTTACGGCAATGCAGTGATCGATGCGATCCAGACCGACGCGGCCATCAACCCCGGCAACTCTGGCGGGGCGCTGGTGGACGCCGCCGGAGCAGTGGTGGGCATCAACACCGCGATCCGCACCCTGGGCACCAGCGAAGGCGGTGGCTCTATCGGGCTCGGCTTCGCTATCCCGATCGATACGGCCAAGACGATCGCGCAGGAACTGATCCGCACCGGGCACTATCAGCACGCCGAGTTGGGCGTCAACGCCGCCTCGGTGACCGACGGCCGCTCCGACGGCGCCCGAGTGCAGAACGTCCAGCAGGGCAGCGCCGCCGCCGAGGCCGGCATCCTGGAGGACGATGTGATTACCAAGGTCGGCAACCGGGCCGTGAACAGCGCCGAGGTGCTGACCGTCGCTATTCACGAGCGGGCTATCGGCGAACGGGTGCCGATTTCGCTGATTCGCAACGGGCGGCCGCTGGTCGTGACCGTCACGCTGAAGTCTGACTGACCGATGTCGGGCGTAACCTTCCCGACTTGTGAGACTGCCGGATCTCGTCTACGCCGCTTACGAGCGGCGGCTAGCCCGCCAGCTTGGCAGTGGCAACCGTCCCCGCCATGTTGCAGTGATCATGGACGGCAATCGACGCTGGGCCAAGGAGGCCGGGTTCGCGGACGTCAGTGACGGTCACCGGGTTGGTGCCGCCAAGCTGATCGAGTTGCTTGGCTGGTGCCAGGAGAGCGGTGTCGAGATCGCGACGTTCTGGCTACTGTCCCCGGATAACTTGCGCAACCGGCCGCCGGAGGAGGTGGAGCCGTTACTGGAGATCATTGCCAATGTCGTTGACGAGCTGTGCGCACCGGACACTCCCTGGCGAGTACGGGTCGTCGGCGCGCTCGATCTGCTCCCGCCGGAGATGGCGCAGCGGCTGACCAGCGCGGCAGCTCGGACCCGGGATCGGCCCGGGTTGGCGGTGAATGTTGCGGTGGGCTACGGCGGCCGTCAGGAGATCGCCGACGCGTTGCGCAAATTACTGCTCAAGCACGCTGAGGCCGGCACCACCATGGAGGAGCTCGCCGAGGTGCTCGACGTCGAGCAGATCGCCGAGCACCTCTACACATCCGGCCAGCCCGACCCTGACTTGGTCATCCGTACCTCGGGGGAGCAGCGGCTGTCGGGTTTCCTGCTCTGGCAGTCGGCACACTCAGAGTTCTGGTTCTGCGATGCCTACTGGCCGGCGTTCCGGAAGGTGGATTTCCTGCGTGCGCTGCGGGACTACGCCGCCCGGCATCGCCGGTTCGGCTCGTAGACCCGTGAGTGGCGTTGCGAGCCCTAGCTCGCAACGCCACTCACGGGATACTCATCCCATGAGTATCCCCCCGCCCCTCGTCCGCGAGTACCTGCTGCTGGGCCTGCGGTTTAACCGGCTTATCGAGGGCTTCGTCGACGCCTACACCGGCGATCCGGCGCTGCGCCACCAGGTGGACAACGAGCCCCGGCCGGATCCAGCGGCGCTGGCCCGCCGGGCGGCTGCGCTGCGGGCTGAGTTACCCTCCTCCGGCTTGTCTGAGCCGCGGGCCCGCTTCCTGGATGCCCACCTGAGGGCCCTGGAGTGCAGCGGGCGTGTGCTGGCTGGTCAGCGGGTCGGGTTCGTGGCGGAGGTGGCGGCATACTTCGACGTCGTCATCGAACCGGGTGATCCCGAGGTCTACCGCCAGGCTCATGCCGAGATTGACCGGCTGCTGCCCGGCACCGATCCCGTGATCGATCGGTTGACCACGTATCGAGCCCGCGACGAGATTGCGCCGGAGCGGCTGGAGACCGCCGTGCAGGCGTTGTCCAGCGCGCTGCGGGATCGGGTCCGGGAGCGCTTCGGGCTGCCTGCGCAGGAGACCGTGCGCTACGAGATAGTCACCGACAAGCCGTGGAGCGGATTCAACTACTACCTCGGTGATTTCTGTTCGCGGGTGGCCATCAACGCCGATCTCGGGCACCGGATGGCTAACCTGCCACATCTGGTGGCGCACGAAGCCTACCCAGGTCACCACACCGAACACTGCCGCAAGGAAGCCGGCCTGGTGCGGACGCAGCACCACGCCGAGCAGACGATCTTCTTGGTGAATACGCCACAGTGCCTCATGGCCGAAGGGTTGGCCGACCTCGGGCTGCAGGCTGCGGTCGGTCCTGGATGGGGGCCGTGGGCTGCGGAGATCCTCGGCGATCTGGGACTGCGGATGGACGGTGAGCTTGCCGAGCGTCTCGAGGCGGTTGCGGTGGATCTGCTCGGGGTCCGCCAGGACGCCGCGCTCATGCTGCACGATCAAGGCGTCGACCCGGCGGAGGTGTTGGCGTACCTGCAGCGCTGGCTGCTGGTCGGTGAAGCGCGGGCCAAGCAGATGGTGCGATTTCTCTCCGACCCGCTGTGGCGGGCCTACACCACCACGTATGTGGAGGGCTACCGACTGCTGCGTACCTGGCTGGAGGACCGCCCGCTGACGCAGCCACTGGCCCCGCGCTACCTGCGGTTACTTGATGAGCCGCTCGTTCCCTCGGTGGTGCGGGCCGAGCTGAGGGGCGCAGGCTCAGGGAGTAGACGCGCGTGATTCACCTGGGTGGATGCCTGCCACGACGGCCGCACCCCGGTACCGTGCGGTGACAGCGGGATGTGCTAGCGCGTCTCGCCACGGGAGGCCCTGATCGTGGCTTTTGTCGAGCGGGCGGGTACACCGCCCACGGCGAGCACGGGAGGGTCGGCACCTGGCCCTCGTGGTCGGTCCCGCTAAGCCCCACCAGGGCGGACGCGGTAGCGATCAATCGGAGGCCGGCCGGCCCACCGAACAGCGGGCGCGGGTGCCGCGCACGCCAAGGAGCTGCCGTGATCGCTTCTCGCTCGCCACACTCCACTGCTCTGGGTTTGCGCACCTACGTACTGGATACCTCGGTTCTGCTGTCCGATCCTTGGGCACTGCTCCGATTCGATGAGCACGAGGTGGTGTTTCCCATCGCGGTCATCGAGGAACTGGAGGGCAAGCGGAATCACGCGGAACTGGGCTGGTTCGCCCGAGAGGCGCTGCGCCTGCTGGAGGATCTGCGTCTTGCTCACGGTCGGCTGGATAAGCCGATCCCGATCGGTGAGCTGGGTGGCACCCTACGCGTCGAGCTGAACCACTGTGACCCGTCGGTACTGCCCGCCGGGTTCCGTACCGACAACACCAACGACTCCCGAATTCTGGCCTGTGCGCTGAACCTGGCCGCCGACGGCGGCAACGTCACGCTGGTGACCAAGGACATGCCGCTGCGGGTCAAGGCAGGGGCGGTCGGGTTGGCCGCCGAGGAGTACCGCGCGCAGGACGTGGTGCCCTCAGGGTGGACCGGGATGAGCGATGTTGAGGTCGGGCGTTCGGTGCTGGAGGAACTCTACAAGGAGGGCAGTGCCGATCTCACCGACCATCCGGAGGTCGCTGGTCTGCCCTGCAACACTGGCCTGCGGCTGTTCGCGGGAACGGCGACTGCGCTGGGCCGGATCACCGCGGACAAGCGCGCCCGGCTGGTCCGCGGAGACCGTGAGGCGTTCGGCCTGCGCGGCCGCTCGGCTGAGCAGCGCATCGCCCTTGACCTGCTACTCGACTCCGAGGTGGGCATCGTGTCGCTCGGTGGCCGGGCCGGGACCGGCAAGTCGGCGCTGGCGCTGTGTGCGGGCCTGGAGACCGTGATGGAGCGCGGCACGCACCGGCGGGTCATTGTCTTCCGGCCGCTCTACGCCGTGGGCGGCCAGGAGCTGGGCTATCTGCCGGGCAGCGAAAGCGAAAAGATGCAGCCCTGGGCGCAGGCTGTGTTCGACACCCTTGGGGCGATCGCCTCACCGGACGTCATCGACGAGGTGATCGACCGCGGGATGCTCGAGGTGATGCCGTTGACCCACATCCGGGGACGGTCGTTGCACGACAGTTTCGTGATTGTCGACGAGGCGCAGTCCCTGGAACGGAACGTGCTGCTCACGGTGCTGTCCCGGCTGGGCACGGGATCCAGAGTCGTGCTCACCCACGATGTTGCGCAGCGAGACAACCTGCGCGTGGGCCGGCATGACGGGGTGGCCGCAGTGATCGAGAAACTGAAGGGACACCCGCTGTTCGCCCACGTCACCCTTACCCGCTCGGAGCGCTCGCCGATCGCGGCGCTGGTCACCGAGATGCTGGAGGGCTATGCGCACTGATGGGTGTGGCCGCTCTTCAAGGGCTACCAACCCGCATACGGGGTGCCGTGCAGAGCGGCCAACCTGACACCGCTGGCAGCTCCGGACGACACCAGAGCCACGTTTCGAACGGGGTCGGAGAAAACGTCAAGGGCGTCCAGCACCTGCTGGAAGCAGCGGGCTGCTTTCTCATGACATCTCTGCAGCCGATGCACGGTACCGAGCGTGCGCATCGCCGAGACCTCGCTGTGGCGGTCAGCTAACTCGCGCAGGTAGCTCAGGGCGGCTTCCAGGCGGGACAAGGCCTCGTCGAAGCGGCCGGTTTTGTGGCCAGAATCATCGTGGACGGTGCGGATGCGCCCGGTGGCCAGGGCACGATCAGCGTAGTCGCCGGGGGCTCCGCACGCCGTGAGCGTCTGGGCGAAGCCTTCTAGCGCCTCATCGAGGCGGTGCTGAAGTCGGTGCAACTCGCCTGGCCGACGCGGCACCGTACCTTTCCGCCCGCCATTGACCGCTCTCCGCGCGCCAGCGAGCATCAGTTCACAGACGCCCCGCCAGTCCTCGTAGTACCCACGAACAAGGAAGATCCTGGCCAGGCGTACGCCCAGCGCCCAGCCGAGCTGGTCTGACCCAACCGAGTACGCTTGCTCGACGGCGCCGATCAGGGCTGGCCATTCGGCCTGGAACCAGCCGGAAGGGTCGGTGACCACGGATCTGACCACCGACTCGTCGGGGCGCCAACAACTCCCGCATTCGACGGTTCCGGCGAAGGCAGAGCTGGCCATGGACCGCCCTGCCGTCTCGGCTAGCGCAAGCCAACCCCCGAACGCCCGGTTCAGCGCAGCGAGTCGGTCGGCTTCTGGCTCGTGGGCGGCGAGCACTTCCCGGGCGTAGGCGCGTAGCAGATCATGAAAGCGGTAACGCAACCGTCCCGAAGCATCGGGCCCGACCACGTCGAGCAGGTGCATATCGACCAGAGTGTCCACCAACTCCTCAGCCTTGTCCTGGGGGACGTCGAGCAGAGCGGCGGTCACCCACGGGGTGAAATCGCGGATCTCAAGCAGCCCGAGGAGCCGGAAGACGCGCCGAGCGGTCGCGTCCAGGCTTTCGTAGCTCAGGGCGAGGCTGGCCCGCACTTCCAGGTCTCCGAGTCGCAGTGCCTCAAGGCGGTGGTGCTCGTCGGTCAGGTCAGCCTCAAGGCGGGACAACGGCCAATGCGGTCGGGCGCCTAGCCGCGCTCCCGCGACCCGGACAGCCAGCGGCAGGAAACCGCATAGCCGCACGATCTCCTTGGCTGCCGCAGGTTCCGTCGCGACCCGTTGCGGCCCAGCCACCCGTGCCAGCAGCTCAAGCGCCTGGTCAGGCTCGAAGAGGTCCAGATCGATCAGCCGGGCCCCGTTCAGACCGGCCAGCCGGGTCCGGCTGGTGACCAGCACCGCGCAGCCGGGGGTGCCGGGCAGCAGCGGTCGCAGCTGGGCCTCGCACTCTGCATTGTCGAGCAGGATGAGCAGCCGCCGGTCGGCCAACCGGCTGCGATACAAAGCGGCACGTTCCTCGGCGTCGTCGGGGATCGCCATGCGGTCCACCCCAAGCGAACGCAGGAATCGGGCGAGCACGTCCGCCGGTGCCAGCGGCGGTGCCTGCACACCACGGAGGTTCACGAACAGCTGCCCGTCGGGGTAATGCACCCGCAGCCGGTGCGCGGCGTGCACGGCCAGCGTCGTCTTTCCCACCCCAGCCTTCCCGGTGATCGCGACAAGCGCCGTTGCCGACCGGTCCGCTGCGGCGGCCAGGTGCTGGACGGTGGCGAGTTGATCTCTACGGCCAGTGAAGTCGGTGATGTCGGCGGGCAGCTGCGCCGGAGTGATCGAGGGCGTCGTCGGGGCCTCCAGCATCGGGTCGCCGGTCAGGATGGCGTGCTCCAGCCGTTGCAGTTCGTTCCCGGGCTCCAGCCCCAGCTGCTCAACCAGGGCACCCCGGGTGCGGTGATAGACCTCCAGCGCCTCGGCCTGCCGGCCTGCCTGGTAGAGCGCGGTCATCAACAGCCCCTGCAGCTGCTCCCGCATCGGGTGCCGCGCAGCCAGCTCGACAAGTTCGGGGATGATCTCATTGGCGTGGCCGCAGGCCAGCTCGGCGGCATAGAGCTGGGCAAGACCGGTGAGCCGGCGCTCGGTCAGCCGGTCGGCCTCGGCGCGCAGCAGCGGCAGATCGGTGATATCACCGAAGGGATCCCCGCGCCATAACTGGAGCGCCCTGCGCAGCAACGCAACAGTTCGAGCCGGCTGCCCGGCATCGGTTCCCTCGGCGAGCGCGGATTCAAATCGTTCGACGTCGAGTTCGCCTGGGTGTACGTGCAGCGTGTAGCCGCCGTACTCGAAGCTGATCCGGGCCGGATCACCCAGCACCCGACGCAACCGGTGCACGTGCAGCTGCAGCTTTTTGGCGGCGCGCGGGTCTCGCTGGCCGGTCCACAGGGCATCCACCAGAACATCCACCGGCACCGGTGTGTTCGCTCGCGTGAGCAGGACCCCGAGCACCATGCGGGGCATGGGCGCGGAAAGCTGGACGGGCTGCCCCCCTTGCCGCACCCGCAGTGGGCCGAGTACCTCGAAGTCCATGTCGCCACCCCCCAGGCTTTCCCCGCACAGCCGGCCACCTTACAGCCGGTCTGACACCGAGTGTAGCCACATGATATCAGTTGGTAACCAGAACTGGTTCCCAATTGGTATGCAGACCCGGGTCTGCGCTCGTATCGGCTCCTTCGGGTGATCCCTCGCGGCGCCTGGCGCGACCGTGGGTGACGGTAGCAAGCGAACGGAAAGCGGAAGGAAAGCGGAGGAACCTAGCGTGGTCACTGCAACGCAACGGGTCTCAGGTGACGGTTGGGCGGGGGACCTGAGATTTCCATGAGGTCAGCGAGAGAGGGGCTTTCTTGATGTTTTGGACCTCCGCACGTATGGGCGGTTCGATACTCGCCGCGGTCACTGCCACACTCGCCATTGCAGCGCCAGCTAATGCGGGAGAGGAGACACAGCCACCACATGAGAAACACCCCCCGGGAGTGGGGTCTTTCACGATGGTGTCCTGTGGCCTGAGCTACCCCGACAAGGACCACCATTGGGTGAATTTCCCGCCCAATACCGTGACCTTACGCAGTGGTCCCAGTAATGGCTGCATACAGACCGGTCAGGGGCTGCACGACCAGCGCGCCCAGTATCTCTGCTACATCCCGGGAGATGGGGGCACGTGGACCTTCCTGCGCAACACCGCCACCGGGGACCAGGGCTGGGTTCGGGATGATCTACTGCCGTACTACGGTAGCAATGTTCCCTGCGAAGAGCACCCACCGCCCGCGATGGTCAGGACATGACAGCTGGTGGCTGCCCCCGTGTGGTGGTATAGCGCGGGGCGCAGCCCCATGACGTACCCAACGTAATAAGAAGCCCCTTGTGCGTTCCCAAGTTCGGAGTGGACCGCCATCATCGTGACTCGCATTACTGAAGTTTGTCGCCAGAACGCGGGGGAAGAGCCATACCCAGGACGTCGAGGGCCTCATTGAGCTGATCGGGGGTGAGAGTGCCATTCTTCAGGTGACCACGTTCGCGCACCACGTCGCAAATAGTGCTCCGCTGGAGTAGCGCCTGCTTGGCGATGGCGGCCGCCTCTTCATAGCCGAGGTAGCGGGTGAGCGAGGTCACGATTGCGGGGGAAGACTCGGCGTACTCGCGACAGCGTTGTACGTCGGCTTGGGCGTGCTCGATGACCTTGTCAGCGAGCAACCGGACGGCTGCGGTGAGCAACCGAACTGACTCCAGCACGTTGCGCGCCATCACCGGCATCATCACGTTGAGTTCCAGATTGCCCTGCGAGCCGGAGAATGCCACGCACGCGTCGTTGCCGATCACCTGCGCGGCGACCATCATGGTCGCTTCGCAGATCACCGGGTTAACTTTGCCCGGCATGATCGATGAACCGGGCTGTAGATCGGGTAGCCGTAGCTCGGCCAACCCGGTGCGGGGTCCGGACCCGAGCCACCGGAGGTCATTCGCGATCTTGAAGAGGGATACCGCGACGGTGCGCAGCGCCCCGGAGCACTCCACCAGGCCGTCCCGGGCCGCTTGGGCCTCGATGTGGTCACGGGCCTCGGTGAGCGCGTCCAGGCCAGTGGCGGCTCGCAGCTGCTCCACAACGGCGGCACCAAAACCGGGCGGGGCGTTCAGCCCGGTACCCACCGCGGTGCCCCCGATGGGCAGCTCGCCCAACCGGGGCAGGCAGCTCGCCAGCCGTTCGACGCCGTGCCGAGCCTGCGAGGCCCACCCACCAGCCTCCTGGCCGAGCGTGATCGGCACTGCGTCCATCAGGTGGGTGCGGCCCGCTTTGACCACCTCGGCCCAGTCGCGCGATTTCTGGGTCAGGACCACAGCCAGGTGCGCCAGCGCAGGCATGAGGTCGTGCGCGACGGCCTCGGTGGCAGCGAGGTGCACCGTGGTGGGGAACACGTCGTTGGACGACTGCGAGGCGTTGACGTGGTCATTGGGGTGCACCTCGCAGCCGGCGGTTCGGCTGGCCAGGGTGGCGATCACCTCGTTGGCGTTCATGTTCGAGCTGGTGCCCGAGCCGGTCTGGAACACATCGACGGGAAACTGCGCGTCGTGCTCGCCGGCCGCTACCTCGTCGGCGGCCGAGGCGATCGCGTCAGCAAGTGTCGGGTCAAGCACCCCAAACTGGGCGTTCACCCGCGCGCAGGCAGCTTTGACCAGCCCCAGCGCGCGGATCTGGGATCGTTCCAGGACCCGCCCGGAGATCGGGAAGTTATCCACCGCGCGCTGCGTCTGCGCGCGATACAAGGCATCCACGGGCACGCGCACCTCGCCCATGGTGTCGCGCTCAATCCGGTAGGGGTGGGTCATGGGCATGGCAGCTGGTCGAAGTCCACGGTCGAGTACTGACGTAGCTTGGTCAGCCGGTGCACGCTGTCGATCATCCGCACCGTGCCGGACTTGGAGCGCATCACGATAGAGTGCGTCCGGCATCCCCCCGCGTGATAGGTCACCCCGCGAAGCAGTTCACCATCGGTGATCCCGGTCGCGCAGAAGAACACGTTGTCGCTGCGGACCAAGTCCTCGGTGGTGAGGATCCGCTCCACGTCGTGCCCGGCGTCCAGCGCAGCCTGGCGCTCGGCATCATCGCGGGGCCACAGCCGGCCCTGGATCGCGCCCCCCATGCAGCGCAGCGCGGCCGCGCTGATGATTCCTTCCGGGGTGCCGCCGATGCCGATCAGCAGGTCCACGCCGGTCTCCGGGCGGGCTGCGGCGATCGCGCCGGCGACGTCCCCATCGGTGATGAACGTGATCCGGGCACCGGCCTCGCGGACTTGGCGCACCAGGTCGTTGTGGCGTGGTCGGTCCAGGATGCACACCGTGATGTCGGAGAGGCCCATCCGCTTGGCCTTGGCGACCCGCTTGATGTTCTCCGCCACCGGTGCCGACAGGTCGATGACTTCGGCCGCCTCCGGCCCGGTGGCGATCTTCTCCATGTAGAACACGGCAGCAGGATCGAACATCGTGCCCCGCTCGGAGACCGCGAGCACCGCCAGCGCGTTGGGCATGCCCTTGCTCATCAGCGTGGTGCCATCGATCGGGTCGACCGCGACATCACATTCCGGCCCCTGCCCGTTGCCGACCTCCTCGCCGTTGAACAGCATCGGCGCCTCGTCTTTCTCCCCCTCGCCGATGACCACAACGCCGCGCATCGACACCGAGCCCACGAGCTTACGCATGGCGTCTACGGCTGCCTGGTCGCCTCCGTTCTTGTCGCCGCGGCCGACCCAGCGGCCGGCGGCCATCGCCGCGGCCTCGGTGACCCGCACCAGCTCTAGGGCGAGGTTGCGGTCCGGTTCCTCGCGCGTCGGGTTCTGCCGCGACGGCGACATAGCGCTCATCAGCCCTCCCGGAATGCACGGCGGGCCAGACCGCGAACCCCCGCAATACTCCCAGATACTTCTACCTTGTGAGCGTACTTTTATGTGGTGAGCGGTTGCTCACCAGGCTGCTGTTCGCGGGTGGCGATCACTGACTCGATCCGTTGCCGGGCGCCGGCGAGGTGCTGCTCGCAGGCTGCGGCGAGCTGCTCGCCGCGCTCCCACAGCGCCAGTGAGTCGTCCAGGCTCAGCCCACCGGTTTCCAGGCGGCGCACCACGTCGGTCAACTCGTCCCGAGCGGCCTCGTAGCTCAGCGTGGCGGGATCGTCGGTTTCCCTCATGCTCTCGTTCATGCCATCCTCAGCGCCTCCCCGGTCACCACTGCATGCAGAGCCCCATCAGATAGCCGCACCCGCAGTTCGGTGCCCTCAGGGGCGTCGGCGACCGATCGGAGCACCAGCGCCCGAGAAGGCGGCGCGCTACCGTTGACCCGCTGCACCACGGCATATCCGCGGGCCAGGGTGGCTGCCGGTCCGAGGGCCCGCAAGCGGGCCGCCGTGTGCTCGAGCCCGTCCTGCGCCGTTCGCAGCCCGCCGAGCATGGCTCGGTCAGCGCGGGCGCGCAAGTCGGCCACGATCTGGCCACGCTCGGCCAACGGACGCATCGGGTTGGTCAACACCGGGCGAGTTCGCAGCGCGTCGAGAAGTCTCCGCTCCCGGTCCACCCAGCCGTGCAGGGCACGGCGGCAGCGGCTGCGCAGCTGGTGCAGCGCAGCAGTCTCGGCGCGGACATCGGGTACCACGCACTTGCCGGCGTCGGTCGGGGTAGAGCAACGCTGGTCCGCAACGTGGTCCACCAGCGGGGTGTCCGGCTCGTGGCCGATCGCCGAGACCACCGGGGTAGTGCACCGCGATACTGCGCGGCACAGGGCCTCGTCGGAAAACGGCAACAGGTCCTCCACACTCCCGCCGCCCCGGGCCAGCACGATCACGTCCACCGCGGAGTTGGCGTCCAGCTCGGTGAGTGCGTCGATGATCTGGCCCACCGCCAGCGGTCCTTGCACCGCCACGTTGTGCACCTGAAAACGCACTGCAGGCCAGCGGGCTGTGGCGTTGCTGATCACGTCGCGCTCGGCCGCGCTGGCCCGACCGGTGATCAGTCCGACGCAGCCGGGCAGCAACGGCAGCCGGCGCTTTCTGCGAGGGTCGAACATGCCCTCAGCATCGAGGATCCGTCGCAGCCGCTCGATGCGGGCGAGCAGCTCGCCGATGCCGACCGCACGGATCTCATCGACGCGCAGACTCAGCGTGCCTCGGCTCAGGTGCAGTGCCGGCTTACCGTGCACCACGACTCGGCAGCCATCCACCAGCGGCGGCTGCCGGTCGCGCACCAGCGCGATCGGGCAGGTCAGGGTCACCGATACGTCGGCGGCTGGGTCGCGCAGCGTGAGAAACGCTGTTCCCGTGCCCGCTTTGGCGCTGATTTGGGTGATCTGCCCTTCGACCCAGACCGCGCCTAACCGATCGATCCATGCCGCGATCTTGCGGGCGACGGTGCGGACCGGCCAGGGTGTCTCCGGGCTGGTGACGGGTTCGGTCACGGGGAGTCGGTCGGGTGGGAGCGGACCGTGGAGATCCGGTTGGACAGCAGCGTGACGAACGCAGGCCGATCCTGGTGGAGGTGTTCGTACTCCAGGAGTTCGGCTAGTTGGGGCAGTGACAGCTCTCGCAGCTTGCCCCGTAGTTGGGCTATCGACAGCGTGTCGTACTCGGGCAGCGCCGAGGGAGCCAGGCTGGCCTCGTCGGTCGTGCCGACCTCGTCTGCGGTGGGTGCGCTTGCTTCGGTGTCCGGCTGTTGCGGCTCGTCGTCCTCATCAAACCTGGCCCACGCCGGGGTGTCCTCGACCGGGCGCAATAGCGAGAACACCTGATCGCCCTTGATCGCCAGCTCGGTGAGGTGCTGCTGCACCCGCATCCCGGCCTGCACGGCACGGCTGGCGGCCGTGACAGGGAGATCGGCGAGCTGCTCCGGCAGCTTGCAGGCGCGTTCCAGGGCGGTGACCACCAATCCCATGGCCACCCGGACAGGCAAGGGTACGTGGCTCATGGTCGTCAAGCCTGCCTCAGCGACCGGGCTGGTGCCTACCCGGGTGCACGAGGCGAACCCGCGCGGGTGCCACCCAGCCGGTAGCGACACCGCCCGTAGGGTGGAGGGCATGCCCAAGCGTGTGCTGCTCGCCAAGCCCCGCGGCTATTGCGCCGGGGTTGACCGCGCGGTGGTCACTGTCGAGAAGGCCCTTGAGGCACACGGGGCGCCGGTGTATGTGCGCAAGCAGATTGTGCACAACCGACACGTGGTGGAGACCCTTCAGGACCGCGGGGTGGTCTTCGTCGACGAGGCTGATGAAGTGCCTGAGGGCGCCGTCGTGGTCTTCTCCGCACATGGGGTGTCCCCGGCGGTGCGCCAGCAGGCCGCGGTACGCGGTCTGCGCGCTATTGACGCCACCTGCCCGTTGGTGACCAAAGTGCATCAGGAGGTCAAGCGGTTTGCCCGCGACGGTTACGATATCTTGCTGATCGGTCACCAGGGTCATGAGGAGGTCGAGGGCACCGCTGGCGAGGCATCCCGGCAGGTCCAGCTCGTCGACGGCCCGGATGCGGTGGATTCGGTGACCGTGCGCGACCCCTCGCGGGTGGTGTGGCTGTCCCAGACAACGCTGTCGGTGGACGAGACCATGCAAATTGTGGCACGTCTGCGGAAACGGTTTCCCGAGCTGGCCGACCCCCCCAGCGACGACATCTGCTATGCCACCCAGAACCGGCAGATAGCGGTCAAGGCGATGGCGGCTGAGTGCGAGTTGGTTCTCGTCGTGGGGTCGCGGAATTCGTCAAACTCAGTGCGGTTGGTCGAGGTGGCGCTGGACTCCGGTGCCCGGTCGGCCTACCTGGTGGATTATTCCCGGGAGATCGACCCGGCCTGGCTGCATGGGGTGCACACCGTTGGCCTCACCAGTGGCGCCTCAGTGCCGGAGGTGCTGGTCCGCGGCGTGCTGGACTTTCTCGCCGAGCGGGGATATGCCGATGTGCAGGAGGTCATCACAGCGGAGGAGAAATTGGTGTTTTCCCTGCCGCGAGAACTCAAGAACTCGATCTCCGGCGCTGGTCCATTCGGCGACGACTCGGTAGGCCGCCGACTTTAAGCGGACTCTAGCGGTCAGGCTCGGGTGACTTTGCCTGCTTTCAGACAGGAGGTGCAGACTTTGAGACGCCGACGCTGGCCAGCACCAATTTTTGCCCGGACCGTCTGGATGTTCGGGTTCCACCGGCGCTGCGTCCGCCGATGTGAGTGCGAGACCGACATGCCGAAGCCCGGCCCCTTGCCGCAGAGATCGCACACGGCAGCCACGTCACACACTCCTTAGGTTCGTCACGAGGATGACACGCCCGCTTCGACGGCGGGCGCCACAAGGGTAGCTCCCGGTGCCTGGCGCTGCGCACCGGGGACCGCTGTGGATCGATAATCTTCGACGGTGAGCAGCTCGTTGAGGGACGTTGTTGGGATGGATGACGCGCTGGAGGGGGTGCTCGGCGCGAAATCGGCGGCACTGCTGGCCGAGGAGCTGGACCTGCACACCGTCGGGGACCTACTGCGACACTACCCACGCCGGTACGCTGATCAGGGCCAGCTCATCCCGATCGCTGACCTGACACCAGGGCAGGACGTCACGGTGGTCGCTGAGGTCCGTCGGTGCAGCTCCCGGCGGATGCAGCGCAGGGCGGGCACCATCCAGCACGCGGTGATCTGGGACAGCACCCGAGAGCTGGACCTCACTTTCTTCAACCAGAAACATCTGCCGGGGGTACTCACCCCCGGCCGCAAGGCGTTGTTCGCGGGCCGGGTGACGACCTACGGCAAAGGCCGCACCCTGCAGCTCACCCACCCGAGATACCAACTACTCGACGGGGACGCCGACCAGCTCGCGGAGTTCTCCCGGCCACTGATCCCGGTCTATCCCGCCACTAAGGACCTGCCGTCCTGGACGATCCAGCTCTGTATCCGGCAGGTGGTCGATGTCCTGGATGACCTGGACGACCCGCTGCCGCAGTCTTGGCGGGTAGCGCACGGGTTGCTGGGGCTGGATGCGGCATTGCGGGCCGTGCACCGCTCCGACGACCGTACTGAGATCGCAATTGCGCAGCGCCGACTGAAGTGGGATGAGGCGATGGCAGTGCAGCTTACCCTCGCGCGGCGCCGCCTTGTGGCCGCGCGCCGACCCGCGCCGGCCTGCCCGCGCCGGGACGGCGGGCTGGCTGCCGCCTTCGATGCTGCGCTGCCCTTCACGTTGACGGCTGGGCAGCACGAGGTGGGTAAGCTGCTGGCGGCCGAGCTGGCCGGTGAGCACCCGATGAACCGGTTGCTTCAGGGTGAGGTCGGATCCGGGAAGACCGTCGTGGCGCTGCGGGCGATGCTGCAGGTTGTCGACGCGGGACGGCAAGCGGCGCTGCTGGCGCCCACCGAGGTGCTCGCCGCGCAACACGCCCGGTCACTGCGCGCCCTGTTGGGGGCGCATGGCCGCGCCGGCGAGCTGGGGTCAGCCGAGCAGGCCACCCGGATCGTCCTGCTGACCGGGTCGTTGCCAGCCCGGGCCCGTAAGCAGGCGCTGTTGGACGTGGCCAGCGGTGCTGCCGGGATCGTGCTCGGCACGCATGCCCTGATCCAGGATCGGGTGTCCTTTGCTGACCTGGGCCTGGTGGTGGTCGATGAGCAGCACCGCTTCGGCGTCGAGCAGCGCGACGCGCTGCGCGCTAGGGCGCCGGAGGGCACCAGCCCGCACGTGCTGGTGATGACCGCGACGCCGATCCCGCGCACGGTCGCGATGACCGTCTACGGTGACCTGGAGGTCTCCGCGCTGCGTGAGCTACCCCGCGGCCGGTCCTCGATCTCGACCACGGTGGTGCCGGTCGGGGAGAAACCCGGCTGGCTGGATCGGGTGTGGCGGCGGATCACTGAGGAGGTTGCCGCCGGTCGGCAGGCCTACGTGGTCTGTCCCCGGATCGGCGGTGAGGACGCCCTCGGCGAGGACACGCCCCGCGACGACGCGACCGGCTCGGCCAGCGAGCGCCCGCCGCTGGCCGTGCTGGACCTGGCTCTCCAGCTCGGCGAAGGCCCGTTGGCCGGGTTACGGCTGGGGGTGTTGCACGGCCGCCTGTCCGGGACCGACAAGGACGCCGTGATGCGGTCCTTCACCGCTGGTGACATCGACGTGCTGGTGACTACCACCGTCGTCGAGGTCGGGGTGGACGTGCCTAACGCCACCGTCATGGTGATCATGGACGCGCAGCGGTTCGGGGTCAGCCAGCTGCACCAGCTACGCGGTCGGATCGGCCGGGGATCACATCCCGGGCTGTGCCTGCTGGTGACCGACTTCCCGGAGGGCAACCCCGCCCGGGAGCGGCTGGATGCCGTGGCCGCCACCACCGACGGGTTCGAGTTGGCCCAGCGTGACCTGGAACTGCGCCGCGAAGGGGATGTGCTCGGCGTGGTGCAATCCGGCCGCCGTTCCGGACTCAAGTTGCTCTCGCTGCGCTGCGATGCAGCGCTGATCAGCCAAGCGCGGGAGACCGCCCAGCGGCTGGTTCAGGCGGATCCCGAACTCATCGAGCACCCTGGGCTGGCCCGGCTGGCTGCCGACCTGCTGGACGAACAGCGTGCCCAGTTCCTTCACAAGGTGTGACGGGGACCCGCCTCCCCCTTTAACTGAACGGCGGGTCCCCGTCGCCCTCTCTGGGCGGCCGCAGCGTGGTTGCCCAGAGTTCTCGGACCCCCTCCACCAGTACCGGTGGCGCGGCGCCCAGGTTGGCCAGCCGACGGGTCGGTTTCGTCGAAGCCAGCACCAGCCGGGCACCTGTCCTGGCGGCGATCGCTGCGACGTCGGCTGCGGCCAGTTGCGGATTCACCGGCAGCGCCACTGCGCCCCGCTGTGTCACGCCGAAGAGAGCCTCGGCCAAGCCAGGACCATCGGAAAGCATGATCAGCACCCGATCGTCAGGGCCCACTCCCAGCGCGGTCAGGGCGGCAGCGATTGCGGCCGCTGGGCCGGCCGGCTCGGGGTGACTCATTATCCAGCCACCGTGGTGAATGGTTTTCCGCTCGCCGGGGCCGGCTCGTACAGCTTGTTAGTCAGTCGCTCGCCAGCGTCTATGCTCTCGGCCATTGTTGCCCCTGTGTCCTAAAAGAAACCTTGAGGGTCCTGGAGAGATCTTGAGTAGGCAGCTTGGGGGGGACGGCTGGAAAGCAACTGAAGCGCGACTGAAGCCTGGTCTGGGGGAGGCACTCGTGAAGTTCGCGATTCTCGGTCCGCTGGAAGTCCTGGATCAGCACCGTCGGATCGAGGTGTCCAGCGCCAAGGAACGGCTGCTGCTGGCTGCGTTTGTGGTGCACGCCAACCAGGTGGTCTCAGCCGACCGGTTGATTGAGGTGCTCTGGGGCGCCGAACCACCGGCCACCGCCGCGAACACGTTGCAAACCTACGTTTCCCACCTGCGCAGAGCGCTCGAACCTGATCGTGCCCCACGGGCCCAGGGCGGCGTACTCTGTACCCGCGGTCACGGCTATATGCTGACCATCCCGCCGGAAGCGGTCGACGCCGTGCGGTTTGCGCGGTTGGCCCGTGATGGCCACGACGCGCTGACCGCCGACCCGCAGCGGGCGGCCAAAACACTGCGTGACGCGCTGGCGTTGTGGCGCGGTGACCCACTGGCCGAGTTCGGTTTCGAGCTCTTTGCCCAGGCCGAGATCGCCCGGCTGACCGAGCTGCGCGCCGCTGCCGTGGAGGACCGCGTGGAGGCCGAGCTCGCGCCGGGTCAGCATGCGGCGTTGTGCGGCGAACTGAGCCAGGCGGTGATCGAGCAGCCGCTGCGTGAACGGCTGTGGTCCCAGCTCATTCGCGCGCTGTATCGCTGCGGTCGACAGGCTGAGGCGCTGAGAGCTTACGCGCGGCTGCGTGAGCAGCTGCGCGAACAGCTCGGTATTGACCCGAGCCCAGAGCTGGCCCGGTTGCAGGAGGCCGTGCTCGCCCAGCATCCCGATCTGGACTGGTGTCCGCCGCAACCACAGCGCTCCCCGGCGACGCCTATCCCCGCGGCGACGCCTATCCCCGCGGCGACGCCAGCACCTGAGGAGAGGTTGCCGGCAGCGCGCGCTGCCCTGGCCGCGCACAACTGGCAATGCGCCTTTGAGTTGCTCTCCGCCGCGGACTGGGCGGCGCCGCTGGCCGCGGCGGACCTCGATGGCCTGGCCGAGGCGACGTTCTGGCTGGGACGCTACCGAGAGTCGCTGTCCGCCCGGCAGCGTGCGTACCACGCCTTCCTCCAGGCTGGCGATCACCGCCGGGCCGCCCGGGCCGCCGTCATGCTCGCCATGCAACACCGAGGTCGCCGGCAGTTTGCGGTGTCCAGCGGTTGGTTCCAGCGCGCGCAACGGCTACTTGAGCACGAGCCCGACTGCGCTGAACACGGCTTCTTGTCCTGGATGGCCACCCTCGTCGCGCTGGTCAGGGGCGAGGGTGAGACTGCTCTGGCCGCCGCCCAATCGACCTATGAGGCTGGCGTCCGACACGGCGTCGTCGGCCTACAGGCGGTCGGGATGGCGTTCCAGGGCACGGTGCTCATCCACCGGGGCCAGGTCGCGCAGGGACTGGCGCTGCTGGATGAGGCGATGATAATGGCCGTCAGTGGGGAGCTTCCGACGATCCACACGGTCACTGTCTTCTGCGAAACGATCCGCGGCTGCTGCAAGTTGGGTGACTACCGCCGGGCTGATGAGTGGAGCGAAGCTATCGAAGACTGTTTCGTACACACTGGGCTGACCGCGGTGCCTGGCGACTGCGAGACCCACCGCGTCGCAATCATGATCAGTCGCGGCGCCTGGGCGCTGGCCGAGCAGCAGGCCCGCCAGGCCTGCGCCAGTATGCAGTGCTTCGACCTGGTCCATGCCGGTTTCGCCGTGGCCAGCATCGGTGAGATTCGGCTGCGGATGGGTGACCTCTCCAGCGCCGAGGAGGCCTTCGCCAAGGCCGAAGAGCTGGGTGCCAGCCCGCTGCCCGGTTTGGCCCGGCTGCGGTTGCTGCGCGGCTGCCCCACCGAGGCAGCCGCGTTGATCAACGCGGCGTTGGCCGGCGGCGACTGGGACCGCCTGGACCGCAGCCGGCTCCTTCCCGACCAGGTGACGATCGCGCTGGCCGCGGGCGATCTGGACACGGCCCGCGCCGCCGCGACCGAGCTGGCCAGCTCGGCGCAGACCTACGACAGCAAGGCGCTGCTCGCAGCAGCCGAGTACGCTCGCGGCGAACTGGCGTTGGCCACCGGTGAAGGCGACCCGCTGCCGCCGCTGCGCCGCAGCGTCGCGCTGTGGGGTGAGGCCGGTTCGCCGTACGAGGGTGCCCGCGCCCGGATGCTGCTGGCCACCGCGTTGGACCGAGCGGGCCACCTGCAAGCGGCCCGGCACGAACGGGCTGCCGCGCGAGCCGCCTTCACCCGTCTCGGCGCTCGCCTGGACGCCGAGGCCGCCGCGGAGCAGACCACCATCAACTAGCCGGGTGCCGTGTGCCGTCAGCAGGCCGTTACGCTGGATTTTTCCACCGGGGGAGGGGGCCTGGTTCTGCCATGTCAGAGAAACGCCGCAAGTTCGCTGAGCGCCGTGAGGTTGTGGGGCACACTCAGGAGACGCTGCGCGGTTTGTGGGGGTGGAGCCCACCACGGTGGGGCGCTGGGAGCGGGGTGAGACCGTTCCGCAGCCGTGGTGTCGGCCCAAGCTCGCCGAGGCTCTCCAGGTCTCGTTGGACGAGCTGGATGCCATGCTCGCCGAAGGACAGCCGGTCGAGGAAGGATCAGACAGCCTGGAGCCGCCGGAGGCTGAGGGACTGCCCGTTGATCCCGAGCATGATCCAGTCCTCGTGCCGGCGTGGAATCATCGCGGTACCGTGGAAGTGGCTGTCGTGCTGAGGGGCGGTGATCTTCCGATGCAGCGGCGAGGGTTCGGGTTGCTGAGCGGGATGGCGTTGACCGCGCCGGCGCATCAGTGGCTGGTGCGTGAGCCGGGCCCGCTGATCTCGGGGTTGTCGGGGCATCGGGTGTCGGCAACGCTGGTCGACCGGTTGCGAGCCATGGTCCCCGAGCTGCGGGCGATGGATGATGTCGCGGGCGGCGGCACGGTGTTCTCCCTGGCTGAGCAGGAGTTCAAGGTGGTCGCCGGGCTGCTCGATCGAGCGTCCTATGACGAGGCCACCGGCCGCAAACTCCATATCGCGCTCGCCGAACTCGGGCAGCTTGCTGGCTGGAGCGCCTACGACTCCGGGCAGCCGGAACTAGCCCAACGCTACTACATTGCGGCCCTACGCGCCGCGCACACGGTCAATGACCGCCCACTTGGCGCGCACATTCTCCATTTCATGGCCTCTCAGGCCACCCGTCAAGCGCAGCCTGCTGAGGCGGTGACGCTGATCGATACCGCGCTAGCTGGCATACGTGGTCGAGAGACTCCAGCCTTGCTTGCTGAGCTCTATATCACGCAAGCCGACGCCTTCACGGTCTTGCGCGATGCTTCCGGGTGCACTGTGGCCCTGTCGAAGGCTCGTACGCACATCAAGAACCTCAGCGGAGATCACCGCTTACGCAGGTCAATGTCTGCTGCAGCTGGGGGACACCGGCCAGGCAATCACGCTCCTTGACGAGGGTATTGCGCTGTTTGATGAGTCATTTCCTCGTAATCGGCAGGCGTATGTGACGCACTTGGCGGGTGCGCTGGCTCGGCCAGGTCAGCAGCGTGACCTCGACAACGCCGCTGCCCGGGGCATGGAGGCGATCGACATAGCAGAGAGTCTTCACTCGACGTATAGTGTCGCACGGCTGCGCAGCCTGTACCGTGAGATGAAACCGCACAGCAAGGTGCCAGCAGTGCGCGACTTCGTGGAGCGAGCCCGAGGTTTGGTGGCGGTCTGACCGATGCGTGACCCCGCGGCTTCGCGCTGAAGTCGGTCGACCCGCTATCGCGGGTAGGGTTCACCCGCTGGGATAATATCAAGGGCGGGCTGGTCGGACGGTCTGTCGGTCGGGTGTGACGACGAATCCCCAGCCCTTCAGCGTCGGCTCACCGCTGTGCCGCCACCAGCGATGAGCGGCTTCCACTTCGCGCGGCCCGTGCTGGCGGACGTCGTAGCGGCCCTCACCATCGCCCGGTACGACGCTCGCCCACAAGCCCGAGCAGGTGTATACTGACCAGCTGTCGTTGGGCTGGATACCGATCACTACGCCGTTGATCAAGCGGACGCCGGCCGCCACGGCGGTCATGACGCCCGTGTCATCGCCACAGAGCACCGTCACACCGTGGTGTGCCAGGAACTGACCGACACGGTAGGCATGGCCTGGTCGTCCTCGGTGCAGTGACGGCCACCGCACACGGCGGTTAACTCCACGTGGTGAGATTCCTCTCCTAGCAACTACCCACGCAGCTCTGTCTCGTTGTCGGTAGAATAAGGCATCCTGTGGGTGTCGGGCAGAACGAGGAGGTGAGCACGTGGACGCGATTGTGGTCGAGGCTAAGCCGGCGGAGCTGCGCGCCCGGCGGGAGCGCGCTTTGTCGTTGGTTCGGCTCACCGAAGACGAGTTGCGGGCACGTGTCGAGGCCGGCAGCGCCACGCCGGAGGAGCGTGATGCGTGGCAGGAGGTCGACACAGTCGCCTTCCTCTTGGGCGCCTAAACTCTGCCGGGTGACTTTCGACCTGGCTGCGGCAGCCGGTGCGTTTGGGGACGAGTTGCAGCAGCTGCTCGACGCCGTGTTGGCCTACGAGGAGAGCACTGATCCAGAACTGCGCCAGGTCACAGTTACAGCCTCTCGCTTCGTCTTCGCGGTCGAGTTGGGTACAGCAAAGGCGAAGGAGGCCAAAACTATTTCGCTGCTGCATCAGGGCAACAAGGAGGCTTATTCAGGGCGGCACTATCGATCTTGTGAGACACCTGCTGAGCTGCAACGATCAGCCGTCGATCAAGATCGCTGAATAAGCCTCAAGGTTGCTGAGTTATTCATCCAGATTCGGCTTGTTGCGGACTCAGCTGACCGGTACCCAGCCGTGGCCAAATCCAAGTTCGAACTGCGGGTCAACCGCCACCCACTGCTGCGTCTGGACTTCGACCGCAGTATGCACTCCGCGCCGGGTTGCCATTGGAATGTCCACGCCGAGCGTTGCGCGATGACGAACCTGCTGGTGCGGAACAACCCAGACCACAGCGGTGAGCTAAGCAAGCTGCACCTGCCCGTCGGCGGCGCGCGTATGCGGCCCTGCCTGGAGGATCTGCTGCAGCTGCTTGTCGAGGAGTTCTTGTTTGACGCGATGCCAGGCGCCCTTCAGGCCATCGAGAACGGCCGTGTCAAGTGGCGTCGCCGCCAACTTGCGGCGATGGTCCGTGACGATCCCGAGGAGGCCGTACGAGTCTTGCGCGATGAACTTGACTACAAAGTCATACCGCCAACCTCCGGTGTTCCTGGTGTTCGGTTCGACCGGCTGCGATGTTGGTAAGGTGGGTCAGTCGCCCAACGTCAGCCCCGCGACAACTTACAGCGCTCGCAACGCTGCCAACCTTGTTCGAATATTTTTAGTCCAATCCGCGTTGCGGTGCTCGGGCGGCATTTCAGCTCCATCACCTGGGTGAGGCTCTCCAGGCCATGGGTCGGCTGTCTGAGGCGCGTGAGTCCTGGCGTGAAGCCCTGAGTATCTTCCATGATCTGGGCGCCCCGGAAGAAACCCAGGTTCGGGTGTGCCTGGAAACCCTCGACGCTCACCTACCGGGACGTGAAGAAACCGCTCACTGAGCGCGGCGAAGTCGGACGGTCTGCCGGTCGGGTGTGACGACGAATTCCCAGTCCTCCAGCGTCGGCTCACCGCTGTGCCGCCACCAGCGGTGCGCGGCTTCCACCTCGTGCCACAGGCGGCGCGGCCCGTGCTGGCGGACGTCGTAATGGCCCTCGACATCGCCCGGTACGACGCTCGCCCACGAGCCCGAGCAGGTGTCCACCAGCCAGGCCACCCCATGGGGACGCTCGGCTGTGCGTTTCCAGACGTCGAATTTGCACTGCGGGACTGCGACCGCGATGGCCCATCGGGGGGCTTCGGTCAGCAGCGCTGTCCAGGGTTGCAGGTTGCTGTGGGTGAGGTCGGCGGCCGGATCGTCCCAACGCAGCCGCCGCCACCGGGATGGCGTGCGGTGCGCGCGCAGTTCCATGAATTCCACCCGGGTCGGGGCGACTCGCCCGGTGGCGGTTCCGTCCTCGCCGACAGTGAACCGCACCAGCGGCCCGGAGGCCAGGTCAGCGCGGAGGGGGGCGACGATGACCCCACCGGGCCGGGTCTGGGCGACCCACTCGTAGGGGAACTGGCCCAGGCGAACCGACGCGGTGGCCAGCACCCGATCGAACGGTGCGCCCGGATAGTGTCCCGTAGCTCCATCGGCGGTGACCACCCGCACGGTGGACATGCCAGCCAGCGCGGTACGGGCGTACTCGGCCAGCGTGGGGTCGACTTCCACCGTGGTCACCGCCGCGGCGCGCTGCGCCAGGAGCGCGGCGTGGTAGCCGGTACCAGTGCCGATCTCCAGCACCCGGTGGTCCGCATGAACGTCAAGGACTTCCAGCATCCCGAGCATCGCCGAGGGCATCGATGACGAGCAGGTGGGCCGGTATCCGACCTGCGGCCACACCGTCGCTCCATCATCGAACTGGGTCACGATCACCTTGTCCGAATAGACCGCGGCTCGCCAGCGTTGCGGCTCATCGGCCCGATCGAGGGGTACGCATTCGATGTCGTCGACGCCCTCATCCACCCACATCCGGTCGGGGATGAACTGCTCTCGCCGCACTGCGCCAAAAGCCGATACCCATTGGGTCGGCATCTTGCCTGCTATGCGCAGTTCGTCGACCAGCGTGGCGCTAGAGGCCGTGGTCACCGCTTCTCGTAGTCCCGGGGGTTGATGTCGCCTGGCTGCTTGCCGGTCGCTTTGTCATCGCCGATATTGTGCTTGCCGTCGTCTTTGGTGTCGTCCTTGCGTTCGTCCTCGGCATCATCCTCATCCTTGTTATGCTTGCCCATCGCCGGCCTCCATCCCTTCGTTTTTGTGCACCCACAGTATCCGCGTCGTCACCACGACGTGAGGCGTGACCCTTGGACCCTGCACGGGCGGCCGGGTTCAAGTCCCCGACGCGCTCAACCGAGCTTGCCACATCGCCCCGCAACTGACCGCTACTACACAACCTCCCCGGTGCGCCGTAGTTGGAGTCACCCGCCCCGCCGTATCAGCGCGTACGCTTCCCGCAGGTCCGATGCTTCTGGCAGGCCTCGCGTTTCGATAGCCCGGACCACCTCAAGCGCCCGCCAGTGGTTCGAGGCCGCCAGGCGACCGGAAAGCATGGACTCCTGGGTGACGGCGCAGGCCTCATCGAGACAGTCGGTCAGGAGCAAGGCAAGGGCTAGGTCGATCTTGGCTGCGGCAAGTCGGCGTGGCCGGCGGCCGGCCCCGGCTTCCTGAGTAAGCCTGGCGACAACGTGCCGGCCATGGTGCTCAGATGCCGTATCCCCCCTCGGTTTCGTGTGCTATAGGGACTTGTAGGTTCACCGAGCTCGCGGAGTGGGTTTAGGACAGGCGCAGAGTTCGGGCGGCGAGCACGGCGGCGCCGGTGGCCCACGCCAGCAGCACCCCCAGTGCGTCCCAGGGGGTGGCGCTGGTGACCAGCGCGGTATGCAGGCCTTCAGCCAGTGCACCGGAGGGCAGTGCAGCGGCGATCGCGGAGAGTGATCCGGGCAAGGCGTGCACGGATAGCACGATGCCGCCCGCCACGACGAGCACCAACCAGACCGTGTTCGCCACCGCGAGCACCACGTCGGCCCGCAGCGTCCCCCCGAGCAGCACCCCGAGCGCGCCGAACGCGAGAGTGCCGGCCAGCGTCAGCAGCGCGGCGGGAGCCACCCCAGCCGGTGCTGGGTGCCAGCCCAGGGCGAGGGCCACCGCGCCGAGCACGACGAGCTGCACCAGCACCACCCCGAGCACCGCGAGCATCCGGCCAGCGACCAGGGACCAGCGTGGCAATGCGGTGGCGGCCAACCGTTTGAGGACCCCGTAGCGGCGGTCGAAGCCCAGCGCGATGGCCTGCCCGGTGAACGCGGTGGACATCACGGCCAACGCCAGAATACGTGGAGTGACGTTGTCCACCCGCGGGCTGGGCACCGGCACCACGTTCAGCAGGGTGAGCCCGACCAGCATTGCCAGCGGGATGAGCAGCGTGAGTAGCACCTGCTCCCCATTGCGCAGGGTTAGAACGAATTCAGTACGAGCCTGGGTGAGCAGCATCCGCGACAGCCGGCCCCGGCCCGGGGCGGGTGCGAAGGTGCCGGGGGAGAAAGTCACGGTCGCAGCTCCCGTCCGGTGAGCTCCAGGAACACGTCCTCCAGGCTGCGTTTGGACACGTGTAGGTCCTCGGGGAACACCCCTTGCTGGGCGCACCATGCGGTCACGGTAGCCATGACCTGCGGGTCGATCAGGCCCTCGATGAGGTATCCCCCGGGGCGCGGTTCACTGACCCGGCATCCCTCGGGCAATGCGGTGCACAGCGGGCCGAGCTCCAGGCCGGGCCGGGCCTCGAACCGAAGTTGCCGCTCCATATCCGATGAGGTCAGCTCAGCAGGGCTGCCCTGGGCCACCACCCGGCCATGGTCGATGATCACCACCTGGTCGGCCAACGCCTCGGCCTCCGCCATCAGGTGCGTGGTGAACAGCACGCTGACGCCGTCGGTGCGCAGCCGCTCGATGATGTCCCAGACCAGCCGTCGGGCCTGCGGGTCCATACCGGCGGTGGGCTCGTCGAGGAAGACCACTTCCGGGCGTCCGACCAGGGCGCAGGCCAGCGCAAGCCGCTGCTGCTGGCCGCCGGAGAGCCGCTTGTAGGGGACTCGCGCCACGCCAGTGAGCCCGAGCACCTCAAGCAGCCATCCGACGTTCAGCGGCTGGGCCGCGCAGACCGCGACCAGCTGCAGCATCTCAGCGGCCCGCACGCCCGGGTAGGCCCCGCCGCCCTGGGACATCACCCCCACGCGGGGGCGCAGCGCGGCACCGTCGGCGATCGGGTCCAGCCCCAGCACGCGGACCGTCCCGGCATCGGGGCGCTGAAACCCTTCGCACACCTCGATCGTGGTGGTCTTGCCGGCACCGTTGGGCCCCAGCAGAGCCAGCACCGTGGCTGGCTGCATCCGCAGGTCGAGACCGTCCACGGCCCGGAGGGTGCCGAAGCTCCGAACCAGGCCGCGGACCTCGACAGCAGCCGATGGCGCGAGCGGGGTCACGTTCACAGAGCCTAGGTCGCGCCCCCGGATTGGGGCACACTGGCCTCACGGACCCCGGAGAACGCCCCCCACAACGGGGGAGTGCGCCCGCGAACCAGCGCCACCGGCACCACGAGGGTGACCGCAGCCGCCGCGATCGCCGAGGGCAGCACCCAGGCCCGGAACAGAAAATCTGAGCCGGTGGGCGCTACCACCACGGCGAGCACCGCGCAGACCACCGTCGCGGTGCTGCGGAAAGCCAGGTGAGTGGCGGACGCCGCCAACGGGATCACCGCCCACAACACGTACCACGGATGCACCACTGGTCCCAGCAGCACCACAGCACCCAGCCCGGCCCCGAGCCCGGCTAGCGGATCGAGGCGTCCCTTCCAGCAACGCCACAACAGCAGTAGGCAAAGTCCACCAGCGGCGGCCAGTCCGGTGAACCGGGTGAGCGCGAGCACCGAGGTGATGTGGTCACCCAACCCGAGGAGGCTGCCGATCCACCCGCCTAACAGGCCGAACTCGGTCACCACCGACATCCAGCTGCGCACCACGTTCGGCGTGCCGAGCGCACCCACCCAGCCAAACCCGAGCCCGGTGCCCAGCCCGATCGCCACAGTGGTGGCCAGGGCGACCCCGCCGACCGCCACTGCGGCCCACACCACGTCGCGCCGCCCACCGCCGTGATGCCGGGCGTACCACATGATGACGAAACCGAGCGCGAGCGCGGCGGGTACCTTCACTTGGGCTGCGGCTGCGATGAGGGTGGTGCCGCCGAGCAGGGCTGGTCCGATCTCCGGCCGGCGCAGCGCCAGCTCCAGGCCAACCAGCATCAGGCCAATCATCAGCGCCTCGTTGTGCACCCCGCTGATGAGGTGAAACAACACCAACGGGTTGGCGGCGCCGAGCCACAGCGCGAACATCGGCGAGATGCCCACCCGGCGGGCCAACCGGGGCAGCGCCCAGATGATCATCACGAGGCCCGCCACCGTAAGGCTGCGGTGCAGCAAGGTGCCGAGCACAACGTCGTCGCCAGCAATCCAATCGATCGGCCTGCCCAAGGTGAGAAATAACGGGCCGTACGGCGCCGGCGTGTTGCGCCAGATTGTGGGGATCCCCCGCACCAGGGGATGGTCCACACCCAGTGCCTCGGCCGGACCCAGCGTGTAGGGGTCCAGCCCGCGGTTGACCATCGCTCCCTGCGCCAGGTAGCTGTAGACGTCCCGGCTGAACATCGGCGGGGCGAGGAGCAGCGGCGTTGCCCACATCAGCATCGTGCGGTCCAGCTGGGCTCGGGAGATCAGCCGGGGCCGTCCGGGAGCGGCCAGCGCGCCGAGCCACAACCAGGCCAGCACCACCATGACCATGCCGGTATAGGCGAGGGCCAGCGACGCGGTGGGCATCCGAGGGAACAGGCCCAGCACCGGGCGACCGACCACTGGATTGCCCAGCACCGGAGCCGTCCCCGCCCCGAGTGAGCCCAGGCCCATGAGGAGCGCGCCGACGGTGCCGAACCGGCGCACCGTGTCAAGCTGGCGGGTCTCGGCCAGATCCAGCCCGCCACCGCAGGACGAGGCCCCAGACTGGGTCCTGACCAGCGTTTCCGGTGCCCAGGAACTGGCACCGACACCACGCGCCTTCCCGGTCACCACGCCGAGCAGGGTAGCCCAGGGCGATGTCAAGCTCGGCCGCCCGGCGAGCTCGCCGAACTTAAGGGCGATACGGCCGATGACCGCGCGCACCCGCATGAGGTCGACCACCACGTTCGTGGCGTCGGCGACCCGTACCCGGGAGCCCTGACGATTGTGGTAGTCATTAGACGTTTCCGTGTTCACTGGGATGATTGCTTCATGGCACTGAGGAGTTTGCGGGCAGATCCGTTCACCCGCTTGGAGCTTGGTCCTCGCGGACTGGAAGAGCTGTCTCGAAACCTCTGGTTGGGTAAGTGCCAGTCATGCGGATCTGGCCTTGATACGGACGTTCCGGCTGTCGTGATCGTGGACGACGGACTGTCGATCACTGCGACGCTGCATCACTCGAGGTGCCAGCGTCCCCGCTGGTCACGTACGGGGCCCGGACTGCCCCGCCGGTACTTGACTACCGCGATTGCACTGGTTGGCATGCCGTTCGGCGATCCCAGTCTCGACACTTTTCTGCCGACGCTGGTCGTCAATCCCGGGTTGGAAGAAGTAACCCTCACTGCCACCAGCTCTGGCCGCTATAGGGCGGCCACGGTCGATTTCTACCGACCACTTGGATTGAAACCACCCTCGTCTGAACTGGCTCGCAGCACCTCCGACGTGGTGACCGCGTGGCTGACCGACGATAGGCTGATCGTGCGGTGCGGTCAGCTGTACTGGATAGCTCCCCTCGATGCCAACCACCGCGCGATCGCTAACGAGATCCGCCGCCACAACGGAGTCGTCCTCGGCGTCTCGACTGCAGTCGATCCATGCCAGCTGGAGAACCCCGAGCCACTCAAACGCATTCGCGACTCAGGCGACATCGCCCTGATCTTCACGGCGCTGTGCACGAGAGAACCTCCCCCGAATCTGACCGGCCACACCGTCATGGTGAATTCTGAATTCACCCACGCCGATGAATCCCGTGACATGGACTGGTTACCGGAGATGGTCGAGTACCGCGGGCCCACCTACGACCTTCACACTGGCCGATTCGAGCTTGGAACCGGCATGGATGGGCCTATCTACTGGCGGCTCCACACCCCTGGCGTCGGCGTGGAAAACGGCCTGATCGCCGGACCAGCCGACACTGGCAAAACCAATATTCTCAGCATCTTGATCCTGGAAGCGCTGTACTCGACGGTATTTCACTACGGTCTTGTCGATCCTCTCAATCGCAACAGGCTGGCAGAGCTCTTCGGGGAGAGAGCGGTTGGTGTCGCCACCACCCGGACCGAGGCTAGCGATCTGCTCGCCGCGTTCGTCCGCGCGGTCGATGCTCGGACACCGCACGGAGAGCGCTATCGCGACCCGAGCCCGGAGTATCCGGGCATGCTGCTAGCTGTCGATGACGCACACGAAGTGCTGCGTGACCCAGACGCGGCATCGTTGGCTACGCATATCGCGATCAACGGCCCGAAGGTGGGCGTGGGCATCGTTGTCTCGACAATGTCGGTCGACGTCGAGGACTTCGCCGGCCGCCATGATTTACTGCGCGCGCTGACCCAGCGAAACATCATGGTCTTCAACCAAGAACAGCTCGATGAGGTACTCCGGCTACGCGGCCGCGACTGACCCGACGTCAAGGACAACCGAAGATGTCGTGCGCACCGATGCGACGCCAGATCACATGCGGCTCGCCGGGTCGTCGCTCGGCGCCGTACTCGAAGGTTGCCCGGCCATCCGGTGCCCAGCTCATCTCCCATACCTTAGCGGTCGATCGGACCCGCTTGACTCGCAGCCGAGGACGGAACTGCTGCGCCTTGAGCCCGGGAATGAACTCGGCTGCGAGCACATTGCGGAACTGGTGTCGCTGCTCACGGGTGAGCTTGTGCAGATCGCGGTCGAAGCGCTGAGTGGTCTCGAACGTCGGCATCAGGTACTCGCGTCGAGCTCGTCTAGATGACCCAGGAACTCCTCAGCTGAGTCGTACGCGGTCGTGTCGCCCGCTGCGATCTCTTCGCTGGCCTCGCGTTCGCCGGCCTGCCAGTCCTCGGCCCAGAACCAGCGCTGCTCAGTTGGAATGACAGTCATCCCGCGCACGGTGACCTCACCGTCGGCGTGCACGGTGAACTCCACCTCGTCACCCTCGGACAGGTGTAGGGCATCCCGTACGTCTTGAGGCAGGGTGATCTGGCTCTTCTTGCGCAGCTGTGCCCGGCTCACTACCTCGACGCTGTGGTGGTCCGGCCTGCCAGCCATCCCGCTCTCACCTCTTTCTCGTTACCCGCGATCGCCTTGCCAGGACCGATGCCCCTTAGGGACGAAAATCCAACAGTACGATATGCTGACGAGCCCGTATAGGGTGATTCCTCACAGTCACTCGGGGTACGGGAAAGTCACTCTCGGTAACCGCACCCAAGTGCGCGCACGCTCGTCGTGGGAGGCGATCGCAGGATGGGCAAGGGGAAACGCCTACGGAACCGACGCCAGTCCGCGCCAATGATCGACGCCGACTATCCCTTCGTCGTTGACGAACAGACCGCCATCAACCTGGGACGCGAGGGTCTAGCCGAGCTGGCGCTGCACCTGTGGCCGAAGGACTGCCAGACCTGCGGCTGGGATCTCGGACAGACGCGGCCCACTGTGCATGTCAACGATCTCATTACCTTCGCCTCGGCAAGCCTGCACCACGCCCGCTGCCAGCCGCCAGGGTGGACGACCACGCCCGTCCTTTCCTCCCGGCCACTGCTGTCCTACGCCACGCAGTCATTCCTTCTCCCGCTCAAAGAGGACGGAAAGCGCAATGACCGGCCGGTCATCCTGGTCAACCCATCGCTGGAACAGGTGCTCCTGTCCTCCCACGATGGCCACTGGACCGTCAACACCGTGCCCTTTTACCGGGAGGTGGGGCTACGGAGCCCCGGACATGACTTTGTCTTCGACGCCCCGATTCCCGACATCGTGGCCATCCTCGACGGCGACGAGCTGACCGTGACCCTCGACGACACCGGCCAAACGTGGAGCGGCGGGTGCACGAGTCTGACCAGCCAGCGGGTGCGAGAACTGGGCGGCATCATCCTGGCCATTTCCACTGCGGCCGATCCACCTCAGATGCAGGCAGCGGAGCAGTTCCTGGCGCTGATGCAGTCGGGCCAGGTTGCGATGGGTTGGGTCGCCTTGGCTGGCACCGAAGCCCTGCGCCCGCTCCAAGAGGTCGCTGCGCCAAGTTCGTTGAGCGTCTACCTGCTTCACTGGGGTACCCATCACGCCACCGTGGGCGAACTGCTAGCCACCACAGACCGGTCACTGCCGATCGCACAAGCCCAAGCCTGGGCACTCTCGCAGATCAACCTTCCCGAGGACAGGCTGCTGCCCTGGGACCAGCCATCCGGTGACCTCAACGCCTGGTACATCCTCGACGCAATCAGCGTCCAGCACTACCTCCTCCGTCGCTACACCGACGCGTGGAAACTGATCAAAGTCCTCGCCCGGATCGACGGCCGAGGCCCAGCCGACGAGACCGAAGCCCAGGACTGGGCAACCCGGGCCGTACGAATTCACGGCAACAGTCGCATCATCAGCTGGGTGCCCGGTCCCAGCACCGAGCCCGGATTCACCACCCTGCACGGCTCAGGCGTACCACGCTAGCCAGATCGACGTTCTGATATAAGGAGGGGCTCGGCCGCACAACCAGAACGGGTCCCCGCTCGGCCACCGGCGTAGCTGTCTAGCTGCTCTCGTTGCCCTCGGGGATGGCTGAGCCGACGGCCTGGCTGATCGAGGCGTAGCCTGCCTGGCGGACCCGGCGGGCCAGGCCTTGGTGAACACGGTGCGGCCACAGCGGCCCGCCGTAGACGAAACCGGTGTAGGCCTGCAGGAGTGTGGCGCCAGCTTCGATCCGCGCCCAGGCGTCGTCGGCGGTCTCGATCCCGCCAACCGCCACCAGGGCCACCCGATCCCCGACCCGGCTGCGCAGCCGGCGCAGCACCGCCAGGGAACGGTCCTTGAGTGGGGCACCGGACAGACCACCCGCCCCCAGCGCTGTGAGCTGCACTGAGTCAGTAGCCAGTCCGTTTCGGGACATCGTGGTGTTGGTGGCGATGATCCCGTCCAGCCCGAGTTCCAGCGCAAGGTCGGCCACCGCGTCGATGTCCTCCTCAGCCAGCTCTGGGTCGATCTTCACCAGCAACGGCACCCGCCGTGAGCTGGCCTCCGTCAGCGCCGCGCGGACACCCACCAGCAGGGGCTGAAGGCGTTCCACCGCTTGTAGAGCGCGCAGTCCGGCAGTGTTGGGCGAGCTGACGTTGACCACCACGTAGTCCGCGACCTCGGCCAGCACCGTCGCGCTGGCCACGTAGTCGGCCACCGCCTCGTCCTCCGGGACGGCCTTCGTCTTCCCGATGTTGACCCCGACCACCACACCCCGACGAGAGCGACGAGCGCGCAGTCGGGCGGCGGCCGCCGCCGCGCCCGCGTTGTTGAATCCCATCCGGTTGAGCAACGCCCGATCTCGCGCGAGACGGAACAGCCGCGGCTTCGGGTTGCCCGGCTGTGGGTGCGCCGTCACGGTGCCGATCTCGACGAACGCGAACCCCACGGCGCCCAACGCGTCAGCTCCCCGGGCGTCCTTGTCGAAGCCTGCCGCCAGACCCAGCGGACCGGGCACATCGAGTCCGAGCGCGCGAACGCGCAACACGGGGTCCCGAGGAGCCAGCCAGCGGCGCAGCAACCATCCCAGCCCGGGAACCGAGGCCACCGCGCGGATCAGCGCGAAGCCCAGAGAGTGCGCAGCCTCCGCGGGGACGCGCCGGAAGAAGATCGAGAACAGTAGCTGGTACATGGCCTTCCCCGCGATGTGCTTTGCGCCCGCCCCCGGAAATACGTAACATAGACGTTGTGAAAAACGGTGGGACCGACCGTGGTACCCGCGAGTCGGTGGCACGGATGTTGCTGGAGCACGGTCCGGTGACAGTCGCGCAGGTCGCTGATGCCCTGGAGTTGAGCTGCGCTGCGGTGCGTCGCCACCTGGACGTCCTACTGGCGGACGGGCAGGCTAGCTACCGCTCGGCACCGCGCCGAGGTCCTCGTGGCCGGGGTCGCCCGGCGAAGGTGTTTTTCCTCACCGACGCCGGCCGGGCTCGGTTCGAGCATACCTACGACGACCTGGCGGTGGACGCGCTGCGGTTTCTGTCCGAGCGCGACGGCGAGCAGGCGGTCCGCTCGTTCGCCGAACGTCGAGTGATGGACTTGGTGGCTCGGCACCGGACCACGGTGGTGGCCGCGGCCGACCCGGTCTCGCGGGCGCAGCTGCTGGCGGTCGCGTTGAGTAGCGAGGGTTACGCGGCCTCCGCTGAGCACGTCGGTGCGGGCGCGCAGTTATGCCAGCACCATTGCCCGGTCTCGCACGTCGCGGCGGAGTTTCCGCAACTGTGTGAAGCGGAGACCGCAGCGTTCGCCGACTTGCTTGGTGTCCATGTCCAGCGGCTTGCCACCATCGCCCGCGGCGACGCGGTATGCACGACGCACGTTCCCGACACTCGGGTACCGCAAGGTGCCCGCAGAACTGTTGTAACCCCGGACCCGGCACCCTTGAACCGGATGGAGGCGTCTGAAGCATGACGACTGCCCCTGAGCAGGATGTGCGAGCACAGACCGCCCTGCGCCCCCCGCTCACCCAGCAGGAGACGCTGGCCAGCCTGGGGCGCTACCAGTATGGCTGGGTCGACCCCGACCTCGCTGGCGCCAGCGCGCAGCGTGGCCTGTCCGAAGCCGTGGTCCGCGACATCTCCGCCAAGAAGAACGAGCCGGAGTGGATGCTGGAGACCCGGTTGAAGGCGTTGCGCCTGTTTCAGCGCAAGCCGATGCCGCACTGGGGTGCTGACCTGTCCGGTATCGACTTCGACAACATCAAGTACTTTGTCCGTTCGACCGAGAAGCAGGCCAGCACCTGGGACGAGCTGCCCCAGGACATCAAGGCCACCTACGACCGGCTGGGTATCCCCGAGGCGGAAAAGGCCCGGCTGGTGGCCGGTGTGGCCGCGCAGTACGAGTCGGAGGTCGTTTACCACAAGATCCGTGAAGACCTTGAGGCGCAGGGCGTGTTGTTCCTCGACACCGACACCGGATTACGCGAGCAGCCGGAGATCTTCCAGCACTACTTCGCCAGCGTGATTCCTGCTGGTGACAACAAGTTCGCCGCGTTGAACACCGCGGTGTGGTCGGGTGGGTCGTTCATCTACGTGCCGCCCGGCGTGCGCGTGGACATCCCGCTGCAGGCCTACTTCCGGATCAACACCGAGAACATGGGTCAGTTCGAGCGGACACTGATCATCGTCGACGAGGGCAGCTACGTGCACTACGTCGAGGGCTGCACGGCGCCGATCTACAAGTCGGACTCGCTGCACTCCGCGGTCGTCGAGATCATCGTGAAGAAAGGCGCCCGCTGCCGCTACACCACCATCCAGAACTGGTCGAACAACGTCTACAACCTGGTGACCAAGCGAGCCACCGCTGCCGAGGGCGCGACCATGGAATGGATCGACGGTAACCTCGGCTCCAAGGTCACTATGAAGTACCCGTCGGTCTGGCTGATCGGCGAGCACGCCAAGGGCGAAGTCCTCTCGGTGGCCTGCGCCGGCCAGGGCCAGCACCAGGACGCCGGGGCGAAGATGGTGCACGCCGCGCCGCACACATCGAGCACGATCGTGTCCAAGTCGGTGGCTCGCGGCGGTGGCCGCACCTCCTACCGCGGGCTGGTGCAGGTCAACGAGGGCAGCCACCACTCCCGGTCCACGGTGAAGTGCGACGCCCTGCTGGTGGACCAGATCAGCCGCTCGGACACCTACCCCTACGTCGATATCCGCGAGGACGACGTGTCGATGGGCCACGAGGCCACCGTCTCCAAGGTCAGCGATGATCAGCTGTTCTACCTGATGAGCCGGGGGCTAACCGAGGACGAAGCGATGGCCATGATCGTGCGCGGGTTCATCGAGCCAATTGCCCGTGAACTGCCCATGGAATACGCCTTGGAGCTCAACCGCTTGATTGAACTGCAGATGGAAGGGGCCGTCGGCTGAGATGACGGCTACCACAGACCGGCTGGGCGAGCGCGGCCTGGCCGCGCACTCGCATGGCGACGTGCCGATGGTCTCCCGGGGGCAGCGGTTCACCTCCTACGACGTTGACGCCTTCGAGGTGCCCACGGGGCGCGAGGAGGAGTGGCGGTTCACCCCGCTGCGGCGGCTGCGCGGGCTGCACCAAGGCGCCGCCACCACCGGCGTCGCGCAGATCAGCGTGCAGGCAGCCGGCGAGGTCACCGTCGAAGACGTGGACCGCTCCGACCCGCGCCTAGGCGATGGCGGCGTCCCCGCCGACCGGGTCGCCGCGCAGGCCTGGAGCTCCGCGGCGCGGGCCACCGTGGTGACGGTACCGGCGCACACCCGGATCGAGGACCCGGTGATGATCACGGTCACCGGGCCGGGAGCCGGGGCACTGGCTTACGGGCACCTGCAGGTGCGTCTTGAGGTGTTCGCCGAAGCCGTCGTGGTGCTCGACTACCGGGGCAGTGGCAGCTACGCGGACAATGTCGAGGTTGTCCTCGCCGACGGTGCCCGGTTGACCCTCCTCAGCGTGCAGGACTGGGCCGATGACGCGGTGCACGTCGGTGCGCAGCACGCCCGGTTGGGCCGTGATGCGGCACTGCGTGCCACCACGGTGAGCCTGGGAGGCGAGCTGGTCCGGCAATCCCCGACGGTCACGTTTACCCAGCCCGGCGGCGACGCGGAGTTGCTCGGGCTGTACTTCGCCGACGCCGGACAGCATCTGGAGCACCGCCTGCTGGTGGACCACGCTGTCCCCCACTGCCGGTCCACCGTCGCCTACAAGGGCGCGCTGCAGGGCAGCCCGGGAAAGCCGGACGCGCACACCGTATGGATCGGCGACGTGCTCATCCAGGCCGCCGCCGAGGGCACCGAGACCTTCGAGGTCAACCGCAACCTGGTGCTCACCGACGGCGCCCGAGCCGACTCGGTGCCCAACCTGGAGATCGAGACCGGGGAGATCGTCGGCGCCGGGCACGCCAGCACCACCGGCCGCTTCGACGACGAGCAGCTGTTCTACCTGACTTCCCGAGGCATCCCCGCCGAGCAGGCCCGCCGGCTGGTCGTGCGGGGCTTCTTCGGCGAGATCCTACAGAAGATCACCGTCATGCAGGTCCGAGAACGGCTGGCGGCGGCCATCGAGGCTGAACTGGAGGCAGTGGGGGGATGACCGCGGTCCGGGTCTGCAACCTGAGCGATCTTAAGGACGACGTGCCCGCCGGCTTCGAGGTGGAGGGCGTGCCGGTGGTGCTGGTCCGCCAGGGCCAGCGGGTCTACGCGCTGGCCGACGTCTGCTCACACGCCGAGATCGCGTTGTCCGAAGGCGAGGTGACCCGCAAGGGTCTGGAGTGCTGGCTGCACGGCTCGTGCTTCGACCTGGCCACCGGAGCGCCGTCCTCCCCACCGGCATCCGAACCGGTGGACACCTATGCCGTGACAATCGAGGGCGACGACGTCTACGTCGACTCCTCTACTCCGACCAACCGCTAGCGTGAGGGCGAGAACCCATCGATGACCACCCTGGAGATCAAGGACCTGCACGTCGCGGTGCCTACCGATGACGCACAGACCCCCGAGAAGGAGATCCTGCGCGGCGTTGATCTGACCGTCCGGGCGGGGGAGACCCACGCGATCATGGGCCCCAACGGGTCGGGCAAGTCCACCCTGGCCTACTCGATCGCCGGGCACCCGCGCTATCGGGTCACCTCAGGGCAGGTGCTCCTCGACGGCGTCGATGTGCTGTCGATGTCGGTCGACGAGCGGGCCCGAGCGGGCTTGTTTCTCGCCATGCAGTACCCGGTCGAGGTGCCGGGCGTCTCGATGTCGAACTTCCTGCGCACCGCCGTCACCGCGATTCGCGGCGAGGCGCCTAAGCTGCGCACCTGGGTCAAGGAAGTCAAAGCGGCGATGTCCGAGCTGAATATCGACCCCGACTTCGCTGAGCGCAGTGTGAATGAGGGCTTCTCCGGTGGCGAGAAGAAGCGCCACGAGATCCTGCAGCTGTCCCTGCTCAAACCCAAGATCGCAGTGCTGGATGAGACCGACTCGGGCCTGGACGTCGATGCGTTGCGGGTGGTCTCTGACGGAGTGAACCGCTACCGGGCCAGCGGGGATGTCGGCGTGCTGCTGATTACCCACTACACCCGGATCCTGCGGCACATCACGCCGGACTACGTCCACGTCTTCGCGGGCGGGCGGATTGTGGAGTCCGGTGGGCAGGAGCTCGCTGAGGAACTGGAGTCCAGTGGCTACGAGCGGTTCACCCGCCGACAGGAGGTGACGGGGGTGTCACCGTGACGGCGTCACTGGGTCCTGAGTCACTGAGTGCGGGGCCGCTGACGGCGAGCGAGCAGGAGAAGATCCGCGCTGACTTCCCCATTCTGTGCCGCACGGTACGGGACGGTCGACCGCTGGTGTACCTGGATTCTGGGGCCACCTCGCAGCGGCCCCGGCAGGTACTCGACGCCGAACGCGCCTTCCTGGAGCAGCACAACGCCGCGGTGCACCGTGGCGCGCACCAGCTCGCCGAGGAGGCCACCGACGCCTATGAGTCGGCCCGGGCCCGGATCGCGGCGTTCGTCGGTGTCCAACCCGGGGAGGTGGTGTTCACCAAGAACGCCACCGAGGGGATCAACCTGGTCGCCTACGCGCTGAGCAACTGTTCGGTCGGACAGGAGCTGGTAGCGCGCTTCGCTCTGGCGGCTGGCGACGAGATCGTGGTGACCGAGATGGAGCACCACGCCAATCTGGTGCCCTGGCAGGAGCTGTGCCGGCGCACCGGTGCCACCCTGCGCTGGTACCAGGTGACCGACGACGGCCGACTGGATCTGGACTCGCTGGAGGTGTCCGAACGCACCAGACTGGTGGCTTTCACCCACCAGTCCAACGTGATGGGCACCGTGCCGCCGGTCGCGGAGTTGGTCCGTCGGGCTCGCGAGGTTGGGGCGTTGACCGTGCTGGATGCCTGCCAGTCAGTGCCGCACACCCCGGTCGACTTCGCCGCGCTGGACGTTGACTTCGCGGTGTTCTCCGGGCACAAGATGCTGGGGCCTTCGGGGGTCGGCGTGCTCTACGGCCGCCGCGAGCTGCTTGAGGTGATACCGCCATTCCTCACCGGGGGGTCGATGATCGAGCTGGTGAAGATGGAAGGTTCCACCTACGCTCCGCCACCGCAGCGTTTCGAGGCCGGTGTCCCGATGACTTCCCAAGCGGTTGGCTTGGGCGCGGCGGTGGATTACCTGTCGGCGGTGGGAATGGACCGGATCGCCGCGCATGAGCGTGCCCTAACCGACCGTGCGTTGGCCGGCCTGTCAGAGATGGAGGGGCTGCGGATCATCGGTCCTCCGGACACCACAGACCGGGGTGGCGCGGTGTCCTTCGTGCTCCACGACGTGCACGCGCACGACGCCGGACAAGTACTTGACGACCTGGGAATTGCGGTGCGGGTCGGGCACCACTGCGCCTGGCCGTTACACCGCCGCTTCGGGATCGCCGCCACGGTGCGGGCCAGCTTCGCGCTGTATAACACCCCCGCCGAGGTCGATGCGCTGCTGGCCGGGGTGCACGAGGTGCGCCGTTTCTTCTGGGGGTGAGGGCATGAAACTGGAACAGATGTACCAGGAGATCATCCTGGACCACTACCGGAACCCGCACCGCAGCGGGCTGCGGGAGCCCTTCGACACCGAGTCCTACCAGGTCAACCCCACCTGCGGGGACGAGGTGACGCTACGCGTCGCGCTGGATGGCGACCGGGTCACTGATGTGTCCTACGACGCGGTCGGCTGCTCGATCAGCCAGGCCGCGACGTCGGTGCTCACCGATCTGGTGGTCGGCCACACCGTGGCGGAGTCGCGCTCCACCATGGACGCCTTCGTGGAGATGGTGCAGAGTCGAGGTCAGGTGGAGCCCGACGAGGACGTGCTCGCCGACGCAGTCGCCTTCGTCGGCGTGTCGCGCTACCCGTCCCGGGTGAAGTGCGCCCTGCTGGGTTGGATGGCGTTCAAGGATGCTCTCGGGCGGGCAGCGACCGGCAGCTCAGCCAACGGTTCCCGGCGAGCGGAGGAACAATGAGCCTGAATGAGGAACCCGACGTCGTGCGCGGTGCCATCGGGATGCCTCAGCTTCCGACACCCCCTCCGGAGGGCGAGCTGGCCACCGTCGAGGACGTCGCAGAAGCCATGTACGACGTGGTCGATCCGGAACTGGGCATCAACGTCGTCGATCTGGGCCTGGTCTACGACATCCGGGTCGATGAGGGCAACGTCGCCACCCTGGACATGACCCTGACCTCCGCAGCCTGCCCGCTGACCGACGTCATCGAGGACCAGACTCGCGCCGCGCTCGTCGGTGGTCCGGGCGGGGGACTGGTCGAGGACGTGCGGATCAACTGGGTCTGGATGCCCCCGTGGGGCCCAGACAAGATCACCGAAGATGGCCGCGAGCAACTCCGCGCGCTAGGTTTCACCGTCTGACCTGCGGCGACCGAGCAGTGACGTAATAGCGCGCCCGTCGTTTGCGTTGGTAGTATAACAGTAGTATTGTTTTTTCGTGCCCAGAGGGAACCCGTCGCCGAAGCTTGCCATCACCGTCGATCCCGACGTTTACCGTCAGGTTGTCGAAGCCGCCGAGGCCGAGGGCGTCAGTGTGTCTTCCTGGATGACCGCCGCTGCCCGCCGGGCGCTCAAGATTCGTGACGGGCTCGCCGCAGTCGCCGAATGGGAGGCTGAGCACGGTTCGCTCACGGCCGCTGAGCTGGCGGACGCTCGGCGCCGGGTAGGGGCTGCCGCCGATTGTCAATCGGCGTGAGCGGGATCGTTTACGACGCTGGAGTGCTGATCGCCGCCGAGCGCAGCGACCGTGCAGTGTGGGCTGACCACCGGGTACGGCTGAAGCAGGGAACTATTCCGGTCATCCCTGCAGCCGTGATCGCCCAGGTCAGCCGCTCGCCCCGCCAGGCTCAGCTTCGTCGTCTGCTCCGCGGGTGTGACATCGCCGAACTGGACGAGGACACCGCACACCACGTCGGTCGGATCCTCGCCCAAGCGTGCACCTCGGACGTCGTCGATGGGGCGGTCGTCGCCGCAGCCGTCGCCCGCTCCGCCGCCGTGCTGACGAGCGACCGAGCCGACATTGCCATCTCCTCCAGTCGACCGGGACTGACTTACCCATTCTCGACGTCTGACCCAGGGCTCTTCGATGTCTGACCCAGGGCCGCTGACGGTATCGTCGCCGTCAGTAGCCGATCACGCTGACGCGCCGCGTGGGGCAGTTGACGATCTCTGCTATCCGGGAGAGCGGGACAAACCGTGAGAGGCGGGTACGGCGACTGGAGCCTGGCGATCTCCGCCTCCCACGGTTTGTCCCGCTCCCGCTGCGTGCCCGCGCGCGGCGAACTGGGCGATCGGCAACGATGAGCACCACCCTCCGCCGCGACCGCGTCGGACGCACGAACACCTCGCCACCACCGTTACCACTCCGCATCCGATCGTCACGAACGCCGCGTACTTTAGTCGGTCCGACGCCTACCATCCGTGTGTACACGGGGAAACGGAGACATATCGACCAGTGTCCAGGCACCTCGAAGCTAACGGGATAACGGTTCCGGATGTCGTCGGCAACCCAGTACCGATCACGTGCAAATGATTGAGTTAGGCTAGAACATTGAGCGATCTTCAGGAAGAACCAAGCCTAGGTGTCAGCCTCAGTAACTCTTCGGCAGGCATTGCCTACGTGAAAATTGACTCGAATGATGACGTCCGGCTTATCGGGTTTCCCCCAGTATACAATAGGAGCTCGTTAACGTTCCACGTTGCCGTGATCTTCCCCGCGTTCGACATCGATGATTCGGACGATCTCCTTGCGATCAACGAGATGCGGAGTGATATTACAGTCAGCATAGCCTGTAGAACTGGGGAAACACTCCACCCTAGTGGTCAGGGACTGGCAATGGCCGATGACAACATAGGGCTAAGGGTTTCCTTCCAGATTAGTTCTGCCGACATCCTGGAAGGCTCGATTCTCAATATTTCCGGTCCCGTCCTCGGTGAGCGACCAGTACAAATAAGGCTGTTCCTGCTCAAGTGATTAAAAAGTGCCTCATTTGGCTTGGCGGGTTTGCAATGCAGCCAAGCGCTATATCCCTGCTGCATCCGGTCGGTCGACTGGATAGCGACGCAGTTTCTCCGTACTGGCTTCCCGCGCCGCTCGACCCACGACCGTTTCAAGATCGTATAAGTCTGGGGTCAGCGGTCTGCTGCGGTGCCAGCACCCATCCCGATCCCCTCGCCCGCATCGACCCCTGACCCACGACGACCAGAGCAGACGCGGCCCACACGTAGACCAGCTGCCCCCAGCAGATTGACCCACCCCAAACACGCCGATGCACCCTCCGAGCCGCCCCGCACGGTCTCATGGATGCATGTGCACCTCCAGAACCGCCCCTACACGGCCTTATGGATGCTTGTGCACCTCCAAGGCGCACCCGATCTTGAAACGACCATGCCGCTCGACCAAGTGCGCTCTACGAAGGCGCCCGGCTAGCGATGGCCTGCGGCATGAAGAGCGAGAGCGGGACAAACCTGGGAGGCGCATACGGTGGGCGGCCCCTGATCAGGGTCGGCGGGCTGGGTCGAGGGCCGCAGTGATGGCGCCGAAGATTAACTACACGGAGATCGCCAGGCTCCAGTCGCCGTACCCGCCTCCCACGGTTTGTCCCGCTCTCCTATCCTGACTGATATGCGAGACATCGCTTTGCGACTTCCTTCCCCACTTGTCGAGATGTGCGACGAGCGCGTGGCGTCACGGGGAGTACGCTTGTATCTGAAGCGCGATGACTTGATCCATCCAGATCTGCCGGGCAATAAATGGCGCAAGCTGAAGTACAATCTCGAGGCCGCTAGGAAGCAAGGCATGAGTACTTTGCTGACTTTTGGTGGGGCGTACTCGAATCACATCCGAGCGACTGCGGCAGCTGGTCACTATTTTGGCTTCGACACGATCGGGATCATTCGTGGCGAAGAGCACATTCCCCTTAACAATTCACTCGTGTACGCTACAAATCATGGAATGCGGCTTAGTTACATGGATCGCGAGCGTTATCGAGAAAAAACTGACCCGTCCATCGTCGCAAATCTTCGGGAATGCTTCGGAGATTTCTACCTCATCCCCGAAGGTGGGAGTAACGTTTTGGCGGTCAAGGGCTGTAGAGAATTGGTAGATGAAATAGATATCGAGTTTGACATTATTTGTTGCCCATGTGGAACAGGTGGCACACTTGCAGGAATTTCGACAGCGCTTCATCCGGGGCAGCGAGCTCTAGGGTTTTCCGCACTCAAAAAAGGTATGTTTCTGGTCAATGAAGTTGCCCGGTTGCAACGCCAATCACTGGACACCGTTCTCGATAACTGGTCAATTGAGACCGAATTCCATTTTGGTGGGTTTGCCCGCCACACTCCGCAACTCGAAGAATTTGCAGCATCGTTCACCAAATTGCACGGACTCATCCTCGATTGGGTATATGTCGCGAAGATGATGTATGGCATATTTTCCCTTGTCGAACGAGGCGTGTTCACTTCAGGTAAAAATATCGTGGCTGTTATTACCGGCTAGGTACAACTAAAGAGATTCGGACATCTCATAATTTCATGCTATAGGAACGTCGAGTGGTTTTTGCGATGGAATTCTCCTCTAAGGTCAGCTCCCATTGTCCGCTGTTTATCGTGAAGTCGAGATCGAATCCCAGCCACATGCCACGCATACTGCGTCCGCTCGGATCGATGATCATCTGTAATGTGCCATGGTAGGTAGCACCTTTATAATAGCCGTCCGGTGAGGTCTTTTCGAGCCATGACCCAGTAGCCACGGGCGGTTCAAGTGTAAGGTCAATCTGTAGTTGTGATCCACTCAAATGTGGCAGACTTTGGCCAATGAGGCTTATGCGAAAGCCTCCTTGAAGAAGTACAGGCCGATGGCGGCACGAAACGAGGACAAGAAGGTCTTCAGTGGCCTTCTGT
>JAFAPC010000066.1 GCA_019247305.1 Pseudonocardiales bacterium | reverse complement strand
CTCCGCCGACGTGTATACGAGCGTCGCAGACATGATGCGCCGATCCTCGTATAAGAAACAAATGCGCGCCCTTCAACGCAAAGCGTTGGCACTCCCACCACTGAACGTGTCCAAGCTCATTCCCACCGTCGCATAGGTCGCACCAAGTACGGGTGGGCGGTTTCAATGGGACGGCACTGTCAACTTGTTGGCCGATAAGGGCATTGTCAACTTGGGTGGTGGCCTGGCGGCTGGGATGATCGGCGGGTCGTCTGTGTGGAGGGTCGAGGGGGGCTGGGCTGGTGGGGGACAAGGCGCGGTCCTACAAGGGGTTTCGCTTCCCGGCGGAGATCATCAGCCACTGTGTGTGGCTCTACCACCGGTTCCCGTTGAGCCTGCGTGAGGTGCAGGAGATGATGCTGGAACGGGGGATCATCGTCAGCCACGAGACGGTCCGGCAGTGGTGTGCCAAGTTGGCCTCCCGGTAGTTTCCAGCGAAAAATCATCGATCTGCTCCGTTTACGCTGGTCAGAAGCTTGGACCGGGATCCTTGGGCTCGACACACGAAGATCGTCTGCAGGGCTGTGACCTGCGTAAACGTAGATACTCGTTGAAAGTTCGGCGTTTGCTACCGGGAGGCCCAAATGGCCGCCCGGTGAGTGGGCGACGCTGACCACCTTCTGGGCATCCGACCAGGCCTGATTCGCCACCACTTCGCCCTCAGCTCGGCCTCAAGATCTGCTACAATAAAGGCTCTCCTGCCGTTCCCGTGGGTGCAGGAGCGTGATCGTTTTAGAGTTATGATCGTTTAGGGCGCACGTCGTCCTCTCACTGAGAGTTCCTGGCTTGTCACGGACAGGAGCGATCATGTGGGGGATGGCGTGCGCGTTGCCAGGGTATGGCGTGCGGTGCTGGGGGTCGAGCACACGGTCATCGAGGGGGTGGACCTGGAGCAGGTGGGGGCTGAGGAAGTGCTGGTGGCCCGGGTGCGGCCGGTCCGGTCGCGGCGGAATCGGTGCGGGCGGTGTGGGCGTCGGTCGCCGGGTTATGACCAGGGTGAGGGACGGCGCCGGTGGCGGGGCTTGGACGCCGGCACCACACGGGTGTACCTGGAAGCCGACGCACCTCGGGTGAGTTGCCCGGAGCATGGTGTGGTGGTGGCCGCGGTGCCCTGGGCGCGGCACGGGTCCCGGTTTACGACCGCCTGTGAGGACACCGCGGCGTGGCTGGCCGCTCACACGGCGCTGGCGGTGCTGCTGCGGATCACCTGGCGCTCGGTCTCCGCGATTGTCATCCGGGTCGTCGCCGAGGCGGCCGGGACACGGGACCGGCTGGCGGGGCTGCGCCGGATCGGGATCGATGAGATCTCCTCACCACTTGGGCCAGCGGTATCTGCTGTGAACCGCCTCCGAGCTGGTTGTAGCGTACGGCCGACAGCTGACCGCCGCGGCTGACCCCGTCGGCGAGCTGGGCGAGGGTGAACGCCAGCAGCGGCAGCGCCTCCCCGCTTTTGGTATCGGCGACCAACCGGGCCACCAAGTCGTCGTCTACACTTATACCGGCCAGCTGGGCCGGGCCTTCGATCACGATCCGCAGCGCCTCGCGGCGCAGCGGTCGCAGCGGGTAGGTCCGGGTTGGCAGCGCCGCCAGGCTGGGGTCAACCAGCAGCTGGTCCAAAAACTCTGACCGCAGTGTCGCGACCAGCTGCACCGGACCCGAGAGCGCCGGGCCTAGCAGTTCGGCAAATCGAGCTCGGTCCGCATGCCTGGTCTGGGTGAGCAGCTCCTCGAACTGATCCACTACAATCAATAGACACCGTCCCGGACCGCCCGGGTTCGCTAGCAGCAGCTCGTCGGCGAGTTCCACCAGACCGTGCTGAGTGAGCTGATGCTGTATATCGTCCACCGTCCAGCCCAGGTCGCTGCGGCGTGCGGTAACGGCCAGTTCCCGGGCCAATGCCGCGACGGGATCAGCGCCCGGCAGGATTGGCAGCAGTGTTTGCCAACCCGGCTCCTCGGCCATCACATGTAGCAGCCCGGCCCGGACCAGCGAGGACTTGCCGCACCCTGAGGGGCCCACCACCAGTAGCACCCTCCCCTCGACCCGTTCGGCTGGGGACCGCAGCAACCTGGCCAGCCGTTCCACCTCGCCTTTGCGGCCGAAGAGCACCTGATGCTCGTAGACATCCAACGGACGCAACCCCGGAAAGGGGGAACGACCATCCGGCCAGCCCAGACCCCCGGCGGCATCAATCCGGCGTAACGCCTCGAACAGCGCGGCGCGGGCTGCGACCGAGTCCCGGGTCATGTCGGCGTGCACGATGGACCTCAGGAGAGGATGAGCGACGCCCGACTCCGCCTGCACAGGCAGCAGCCGAACACCCCTTGATGCAGCGATTGCGACCTCAGCCGCGCACCAGGTGGAGACCAAATAGGCTGACGTGACCACACAGACTAACGCATCGGCCCACCGCAGCCGCTCATGCAGCCGCCTATCCCACTCCTCGCCTACTGCGATGCCATCACGTAGATCCTGATCCAGGTACACCTGGTGGCCATCACCGACAAGCCAACGATGAAGCTCACCAGCCAGACCCCGGTCCGCGCTCGCATGGCTCACAAATACCCTCGCCACTGCACCTCCGAGGCCATCCGCAGGAATAGGGCGTGGACACGCCGTCGACCGCCCCATCCAGCGCCGACATTAGCGCCTGAGGACTCACGTGGTTGCTCCACACCAGATTCCAGGCCCGCTACCGGGCACAGGCTACAGCGAACCAAGGCCAGCGCAGCGTAGCCCTCTCTAGCAATCCACCACGCTGCCATTCGATCCGCACGAGCCGGTCGGGACGCTCCAACCCCCGAGGGGCTCGACACCCGAGGTGTGGATTCGATGTGAAGCGATCCGGTGTGTCTGGAGGCTCCACCTCTGAGAAGGATAGGGGTCTTGGAAGATCGTCAGGGCAGTACCCGGCCGAGCTGCGGATTGGGCGGTGCGGCAGGTCTTGAAGTCCAAGGGTGGGTATGAGCCGGCCCATGACACTAGGTGCGCGGCGGTGGGGGACGGTCACCTCGACATCGATCTCGGTGATCAGCTCCTGGGCGGCGGTCAGCATGACTCCGGTGATCTCATCGAACCCCTGGACGTGGTAGAGAAAAGGCGATCATGGCATCGATGCGGGCGCTAAGGGCCTCGATCTGGGCGTTGAGCGCATCGATATGTTGAAGCCTCGTCTGGACGAGGCGCGCCAAGGAAGGCTTGGTGGTCCTCGAAGTGACCGGTCAACGCCTCGGTCGGCATCCAATCTTCGGTCGCATGCCGCGACGCACCTGGGACGAGTCGACCCGGTGGCCTAACCGGGGCCGGCGAGCGCCACCTGGTCCCTATGCTCACCGGGCCCAGGATCCGGTCCCGGCCGGCACCCCGGACGGGGGCGGTTGAGCAGGAACAGCGTCACACCCGCCGGGCCATCGCCAAAGCCAGCGCACATCGGGTTCGCCGGTTGGGGGTGCGTCCAACGGACTGTCCAATAATTGTGATCCACGAAGTACTCCTGGTACCCAACTTGCAGCGGCAGGGACCGAGAAGTGCCTGGTAGTACTACCCCTACCAGGTGAACTTTGAACTGAAAATCGGAAGGTCGACGGTTCGACCCCGTCCCTAGCCACCACCACTGACTAGCACAGACGGTCTCTTTTGATGATCTTTGATCGATCTCTGTCCATCGCTCCCCGTTCGGCGCACCCACATCCACCAACCCTAACCGCACCCACCGATTGTCATAGACCGTCTGCTCCCCGAACCTCTGCCACCCGCCGGTGCCGCGTTGGTAAGCCACGCAAGCAGCGTAGGACGCAGGCACCTGCCACTCCCGACATGTGTCCGTTTTGTCAATTTTTGTTGATCGTGATTGGAAACGGCCTTCTGCCTGCATAGACTCTGCATTGAGATCTTGTAAAATCCCAGTTCAACGAGGAGAGCTCAAACACCGGCTAACTAGTGCCGCGCCACCCGTTGACAGTCGTCGCTGCCGACTCCTCTCCTGGGCGCCTGTCCATGGATCTGTCCATGAACTCGGTTTCACGGGTGCCTCTGTCGCCCGCTGAGTCGTCTAGCAAGGCACCAGAGTCCCTGGTCGTCTACCCCTGACGGGTGAATTTGCCGACTCAAAACCCGTCCAGTGTGGGTTCGACTCCCACCGGGGGCACTTGTGCTGACCAGCCATGGCTGGGCGTGACCAGCAGAAACAGGGATTCTGTCCGCGGTTCTGGGGCTGGCACGTGGGGGCTGCGCCACGTGCCGTCGAGTGCGTGGGCCCTAGGACCAGGCGGGAGAGAAGGACGGTCTTGCCGGCGCCGAGGGCGCCCAGGACGACGAGCCGACCCGCGGGCTGGTTTTGATAGACGGCCGCGATATCCTCAATGGCCCCGGCTTCGGCCCCGGAGAGGTCTTGCCAGTGCAGCAACAGCGCCTCGACCGGCTCCGGCAAGGCCCCTGCCTCGTGATCGGTGAAGCGCACTCGATCCTCCTCATCGATGCTGGTGATGGTGCGCCGGATCTTGGGGTCTATCCGCACCGTGACCGAGAAGCGGGCCTGGTGGCGGCGGCACGCGGCGACGAACGCTGCAGCGTAGTAGGCATAGTCGGCGCGCACCACGATCATGCCCGTGGCACCGGTGACGAGCGTGGCCGCACCGCGGGTGCGCGCCGGCGTGGGCCGCTCCGCAACCGTGCCGGCGGGGCCAGCGGCGTGGACACGGTGGCGACTAGCGCGCCAAGGCCGCGCACCAGCACCGAAACGCACACGGGTCTTGGCCGCAGTATGCAACAATCGCCTCTACGAGGTGCGCTTTCGACGGTGAGTTCCGGAGCCTCAGCAACTCCGACCTTTCCAGTTCAAAGGGCACTGCCACCGACAAACGCGCCCGCAGGGCCACCAAGTACCGCCCCAAGAACTGCTCCACTGGAGATCCACGCGGCATGTTTGCTTGCGGCGATTAGTTTGCTATCCTGCTCTCGAACCCATTTAATGGGGCATGCTTGCGCCTCGGTCTCCAAAACGAACGAGGCGCTCCTGCGCTGCAACCTTGGTCAGCTCATCAACCGTATCAACAGGAGGAGCTGAAATCTGGGCGCGCAGAGCCAGAATCAGTCGCTGCAACCTCTTGTCGTCGTCAGGAAGCTTATTAAGATCAACAGTCAGCCGCTGACGACCTGCAGTTCAGCTGAGGCGGTACGCCCCGACGTTAGCCCTGTGACGGTGATGGTGTAATCCCCCGGAAAGGCCCTCTCCAAGACTCCGATCGACGCGCTGCCACCCGAGGTGGCGGGGAAGTCGCCGATCACGCCGTTGGTCGGGTCGGTCCAGGAGAACCGCACCTTCTCCCCGGGCGAGAATCCCCAAGCGTTGGCGTAGTAGGTGTCGCCAATTTTGACCTGGGTCTTTGACAGCACCAACCGGACCTCGTCGGTGTCGGTGCTGGTAACGACCTGCAGCTCAGCTGAGGCGGTACGCCCCGACGTTAGCCCTGTGACGGTGATGGTGTAGTTGCCTGGAGGGTCCCTCTCAAAGACTCGATGCGAGCCGCTGCCGCTCGAGTCGGTGAAGAAGGAGTCGCCCATCCCGCCGTTGGTCGGGCCGGTCCAGGAGAACCGCACCTTCTCCCCGGGCGAGAACCCCGAGACGTTGGCGTAGTAGGTGTCGCCAATTTTGACCTGGCGCTTTGACAGCACCAGCGGCGCCACGCCGGTGCCCGCATGGCCCGCATCGACGTTTGACGGCTTCAGCACGTATACCACGTATGCCGTGGCGGCTATCGCGGTGACGAGGGCGGTGGCAATCAGCCATTCGAGGCGGTAGGGACCGAACTCCGACTGTTGGTGTCCGGATCCGAACGAGGTGACCGGCTTGTTACCGGCGTCTGGACCCATCGGCGAGCCTCCGGCAGCGGAATGGGTCTCAACGATCCAGTCTCGTAGTGTGGGCTGGTCTGTGGCCGGCTCCGCAGCGGTACGCGGATGGTGGTTGTACATCACCACGCCGCCCGCCGCTATGGACAGCGTACCCATCGCGGTGAGCCAAAACCCTCGGTCAATCATGAGCCCTGGGCCGACCACTGAGGTGGCGATGTCGCTCTTGCGTGCGAGATAGGAAAAGGTCGCGATCAACCCCACAGTGACTGTTGCCCCGATGCCGACTAATGCTGCCGCAAGCACGTTACGCGCCTGGATCGTCGCGGTTCGTATCTCCAGGATCGCGATGACGAGCGCTGCTACGGCGGCGAGGGGAAGGAGCCACCACGCACGCAGCCACTCTCCTCCTGATCCACCGTAGACCAGTTGACGAGCATCTGCGCTGAGATCAGCCAACTCAGCACCGGTCACAGAAAATGAGGATACCGATACATATGGTAAGAAAAAAAACGACAGCAGCGACAAGACCGCGCCGCAGACGGCGACCACAGTGCCCACCCGGCCAGCAGGGGGTCGACCGTCGGTATAGATTGGTCGATCCGCTGATCCAAACGACATGGCTTCTCTCCAAGTGGTTGAGGCGCCCAACGCCGCGTTGACTGTTCATCGCATACTACGCGGAATGCTTTTCTGATGTCGATTTTGGATAGAAAAGACGAGAAGCTAGACACTTAAAAGATCTATCCATCTGTCCAGTAAGCGTCTGAACGCGGTGTGTTAGCGGCCGCTGCGGTGCAGGTGTTCCCTATGGACGAGCAAGGCTGTCACGAGAACCAGTGTGAGTCCGATCGCGCCCAGTGAGAGCGTGTCGAAGGTCCAGGTGCGGGCCGTGTGGTCCCACAAACTGTCGGCCGGCCGCTGCATGGCCGGCTGCAGCAGCCGCAGCCTATTGCGGTCGACGGTAGACGCTCCCATGGCGTAGGCCCATCGCGCGGGCACTAGCCAGGACACCTGTTCAAGCCCCGCCCGGCCCTGTACCGGGAACAGTCCACCGCACAGGATCAGTTGCAGCATCACCAGGAGCACCAATAGCGGCATGCCGCGATCGGCGTTGGGAATGACCGCCGAGATCACCAGGCCGACGGCCATGGCGACCAGGCTGGCCGCGATCACGGCGAGCACGATTTCGGCACGGCCGGAGAACAGCACGACGGCACCGTCGGGTCCGGGTAAGCCGACCATGCTCACCGCCGTGAACAGCGCCGCTTGCACACCGGCGACCGTACTGAGCACCGCGATTTTGGAGGCCAGGTATGCGGCTGGTGAAAGGCCAATTGTCCGTTCCCGGTCGAAGATGGCGCGTTCCTTGACCAACTCACGCACCGCCGCCGCCCCCATCAGCGAGCCACCCATGATCAGAACCAGCAGCAGCGGGCCCGTTTGATCCCCACCCCGGGAAATCGAAAGGCCTGCGCTGCCGGGCACCGCCCGGGCGAGCAGACTGAGCACTAACGGTAGCATGGCCAAGAACACAACGTATGGACGGTCCGCTGCGATCACGGCCAGGTAGCGGCGACACAGAATGGCGAACTGGGTGAACGGGGGCTGTTGCCGAGGTCCGACTGCTGGGCCAGTCGTTGGCGAAGCCCGGCCACGTCGGAGGCCTGCGCCAAAATGTTGTCGGTACAACTCTGAGCGGCGGAACCGGTCGGTCCAGTTTGCGTGCCGCTCGCGGTCCAGTAGCTGGAACAGATCCGCGAAATCGGCTTGACTAAAGTAGCCAAGCGCATCCGCCGGTGGACCGTAGTAGGCGAGTTGGCCGCCAGGCGCCAGCACCAGCAGCCGGTCGCACAAATCGAGGTTAGCCACACTGTGGGTCACCACGACGATCGTCCGACCACCGTCCGCCAGCCCGCGAAGGGTTTGCATCACCGACTTGTCCATACCCGGATCGAGACCCGAGGTCGGTTCATCGAGGAACAACAAAGACGGGCGGGTCAACAATTCCAGCGCGACGCTGGTGCGTTTGCGCTGACCACCAGAGAGGGTGGCGATGCGTTGCCCGGCTTGCTCGGTCAACTTCAGCTCGGCGAGCACCTCGTCGATCCGTCGCTCCCGGTCGGCAGCCGGCGTCTCGAACGGAAAGCGCAACTGCGCGGCGTAAGACAACGCTCGTCGCACCGTGAGCTGGGGATGCAGGATGTCGTCCTGAGGGACCAACCCGATCCGCTGACGCAATTCGTCGTAGTTCGCATACAGGTCTCGTCCGCCGTAGGGCACCGATCCGGAGGTGGCCGGGCGGCTGCCGGTGAGCGCACCGAGCAGTGTCGATTTGCCAGCACCGCTGGGTCCGACGACGGCGAGCAAACCGCGGCTGTTGAGGGTGAACCCCACCTCATCGAGCAGCCGTCGACCATTGGCTATCGTGACGACAAGGTCGCGAACCTTGATCTCGACGTCGCCGGTATCGACGTAGGTCACCAGACGGTCCCCGACCAACTCCAGCAGCGCGTGGCCGATGCCGATCAGATCACCCTCGGTGATCGTGCCCTGCGTTATCCGCTGACCGTTGACGTAGGTGCCATTGGGGCTAGCTAGATCGACCAGCCGCCAGCCACTGGAGCACCGGTGCAGCTCGGCATGGTGGCACGAAACCAGCAAATCGTCAAGCACGACGTCGTTATCCGGCAACCGCCCGATCCGCACACACGCAGACCGGATCTCATGCACGCCAGATCGATGCCCGCGAGTCGGCGGTCTCAAACCGCCGCCCTCCCGCCGACCAGGCAGCATCAAAGTCAGCACGACTCCGCTGGTCGGCTCACCGAGCCGAACCTCCATCGGTGCTGCGATCACCAGCCGGCGCACCCGCCGCCCATCGAGGAAAACTCCGTTTCGGCTGTGGTCGGTCAGCACCCAACCATCCGAAGTCGACTCCACGACGGCGTGGCGGCGGGACACGATCGGATCCGCAATCCGGATCTCGGCAGCGTCGTCACGTCCGATGGTCGCCGAAGCGCCCAATGGCACGACCCAGTGTCGCTCACCCACCCGCACTTCCAGCGGGGCCGGCTGTGGTGCGGATAACGCCTCAGCCCTCATTGACACAAATCACCCCAGATGACCCTGGCCCAAGGGAAGAGCCCAGCTCAGAGACAGTGAACTGGACCGAATGCCATCCGGTGGCGCCGTCCGGGATGGGGCCGTTCCGGTCCGCGGTCTGGGTGTATCCGGTCTTGTCCGTGGCGCGAACCTCGGCGAGGTGGTGGCCGGGTTCCCAGGGTCCGCGCAGCCGGAACATCCGCCAGGTGTCTAGGTTGACTTCGGTGGAGAGTTCCGCGGGTTGCCATGGGCCGTGGTCGAGGCGTACCTCGACGGTCTTGATGCCCTTGGTCGGTGCCCACGCCACACCCGTGATCGGAGTGTCCGGGCTGACTCGTCCGAACGCGGCGGGACTGTCGATCCGGGACATGGTCTTCATCGGTGCCCGCTGTGCCCAGCCCCGCTGGAGCCAGTAGGCCCGCTGCGCGTCGAACGTGGTGAGCTCCATATCAGTGATCCACTTGGTCCCGGACACGAAACCGTAGAGTCCCGGGACGATCATCCGGACCGGGAAGCCGTGCTCGATCGGCAGCGGCGCACCGTTCATCCCGATCACCAGCATGGCGTGGCGGCCCGGGTCGGCGAGCACGGCGGTCGGGCTGCCGCAGGTCCACCCGTCGACGCTGGTGGTGAACACCTGATCAGCACCCGGCCGCACACCGACCTCGGAGAGGACATCGGCCAGCGACACGCCGGTGAAATGGGCGGTGGAGATGAGGTGCCCGCCCACCTCGTTGGACACGCAGGACATCGTTACGGGCCGCTCGATCAGCGGGCGCGAGATCAGGTCTCTCCAGGTCAGGGTGAGCTCCCGAGCGACCATCCCATGCACCCGTAACCGCCAGTCCTCGGCGCGCAGCCGCGGCAGGGTGAGGTTGACGTCGATCCGGTAGAAATCCCGATTCGGCGTGATGAAGGTCGGCGACCCGTCCGCAGCGAAGTCCGCCTTGGGCGGGATCCGCTGTGGGGACAACGTAGGCACGATTCGCCCGACCGCCTGACGTGAGGCCTCAACACCACCGCGCCCAGCCAACAACTGACCACCAGCCGCCGCGATACCCGCACCCGCGACCACCGCCGCCGACCCGGTCAGCAACGCGCGACGAGACGCCTCCACCGTCGCGCCCTCCGCTGCCTGCGCTCCGCTGGTTCGACCCCGCTCATGCAGGACAACGAACGTCCCCACGCTGGCGATCAGAGCAGCCAGCGGGGCGAGAAAGTCGAGTAGCCCTGCCTTGGGACGGGTCGTCACCGCAGCGGTGGCGAGGGTACCTAGCACCACGATCAGCACCAGCCCCGGTGTGCGGGAACGCCGAGACACCAACCCGACACCCACCCCGATCAGTCCGATCACCACCGCCATACCCAACAGCAGAATGGTCTTGTCGTAGGTACCGAAGGTGCGGATCGCGAAGTCCCTGAGCCAAAGCGGAGTGAGGTCTATCGCACTGTTGCCCACCGCGAGGAACGGCGAGGCTCTCGACGACACCAACCCGGCCACCAGGTGCCCCACCCCGAGCCCAGCGGCCACCGACAGCAGACCGACGAAAGCGGCTACCGGCGAGGACAACCGGAAGGTATTTATGTCTACCGTTATACACGCCATATGCTAGCTATTTAGAGCCCCACCGGCAGATGGTTCATCGGAGTAGATCACGGCGGGCTCACCACAGAACTGCGGACGGATGGCGCTACCCGGTCACAGATAGTGTCAGCGAATGCATTAAACGTCAGATTTAACGATTCGGGGATGGCCACCTTCGCCTTCGGCGCCGGTGCTGAAGTCGGGCGCCGGCTGGACGGCGGTGCAGCTGGTCACACCGATATCGCCTCGGCAGTCGCGGTTGCTGACGGGTTCGATGTCACCCCGGTGACGCTGTGGCGGTGGCGGCGCAGCGTCGACGAAGCCGCGCCCTGGCCGCCCTCTGCGACCAACTCACCGCCACCGAAACCACCTACCCCGACACCGACCTGACGATCGCCTACAGCGTCAAGGGGCACCTTTCATGATTTATATCACCACGTCAGGAGTCCTGAGACCCGCCGCCGCGGGTCGCAAGTGCCTGGACGCGATCGTGTTTGCGCTGGAGGACGACCCCAGCGAGTACGACAGCGACACCCAGGCGATCGCCTTCGAGGTGTCCGTCGCTCCCGCCACCTGAGTGGAGGGCACCCCGCTGGCTAGCCGGGTGGAAACACCGGCGGGCCGGAGGTCATAGGGTCGGTCTCGTTATTCGCCGCACGCGGCCGATGGTGGCCCGTTCAGTGGCGAATGCCTCGGCGACCTTTGGGTCGCGATGGTTCTTACCGCGTCGCCAGGTCCGTTGGGCCATAGGTCGGTTGCCGTGGAGGGCGTAGAGGGCGCCGAGTCGGGCAAGTGCGGTGCCGATGGTGGCGGGGAGGACGCCGGGTTCGGCGATCGCGGCGTTGTAGAAGCCTTCGGCGTCGTCAGGATGGTGGTACCGGTTGACCCAGCCTAGTCGCAGCGCGGCCTGAGCCCGGTCGTCTCCGGTGGTGAGCTCCATCACCCGCGTGCAGGCCCGGGCCAGCACGGGATTATCACCGAGCCGTTCGGCGAGTTTTGCCAGTTCGATGCCGGCGCGAGCGCCGGTCGGGGGGTCCGCCAGGTGCATGGCTTGTTCGAGCGCGTGCGCTGCGGTGATCGGGGCCATGCGTTGTTGGAGGAGGCCAAGGTTGAGCCAGGCCTGCGCCGCGACGGTCGGGTCGTCACTCTCGGCGGCGAGCTGCCACAGCGTGAGAGCTCGGTCGCGGTTGTGGCAGGAATATAGCTCGACCTGCGCCATCTCCATCGCTATCCGGTTCCGGATGTCTTCGCCCTGGTTGGCGGAGAGGGTATGATCGATGGCGGCGCGGAGCCGAAGACGCTGCTGGTCATCAGGCCATTGACCGCGCAGCCCGAATGCGGCGATGGTCGGCAACAATGCGACCAGGGTCGGCGGGTTCCCCGCCACGGCGGCGTCGAGGAGGTAAGCGAGCGCGTCGGAGCGACGGCCGGCGCGGTCCAGGAGCAGTGCCCGCAGCACGGTCACCTCATCGGGGCTGCGGTGGCGGGCCGCGAGGCGGACGGCGGCTTCCGCGTCATCGGAACGGCCTTCCACGGTGGCCAGGTGTGCCAGGCTGGTGGCGGCCCAGGCGGCGGTCTCAGGCCCTGCGGCCTCGGACAGGTACTCCAGCAACGGCCGGGCGCCGGGGATCAGGCACACCCTGCCCTGGTTCGCGAACTGCTCCCCGGTAGCGATCAGCAGCGGGCGAGCCAGCTCCCGACGCTGGGGGTCGTCGCTGTCGGTCAACGACCGAAACAGCCGCGCCGCGCGTTCGTCGTCATCCTCCGCGATGGCCAGCGACGCCTCCATCACATCGGCCCGCACCGACACCTGCGGCATTGTCGCGCTCCAATGGGCGCGGACGCGGGCCAGCGCCTCCCGAGTGGCGTCGAGATCGTCGCGAGCCGCGTGGGCCGAGGTGAGCGCCAACAGCAGGTCCCCAGCGAAGGGTCCGTCCTGAACGAGGTGCTGCTCCAGGACAGCTACTGCCTCATCACTGCGGCCAGCCTCCGTCATCAGCTGCACATACCGCCCGGCATCTGGGCCGTGAAGCAACGGCTCGTCCAGCAACGTGCGGTACACATCGGCCGCCTCCGCCAGCTGACCGGACCCGGCGAGCATCTCCGCCAAGCGCCGAGTGTAGGACCAGTGCCACGTTCCGGCCTCCTCCACCGCCCGTCGCGACGCGGCCACTGCCGCGTCGGTGTCCTTGTCCAACCAGGCGAGACCGGCCAGGAGCGCCCATGCCTCCGCCCGCAGCGATCTGTCACCGCAACTGAGGGCCTCCTGCGCCAGAGCACGCGACGCAGGCATGTCACCGTCCTGGGCGGCCTGGCGGGCAAGCCACAACACCGCAGGTGGCGACGCCACCGGATGCCGCAGTGCCGCCACGTCGGCGTACCGGCGTGCTGCCTGCTCTGTCTGGTCGCGCGACTCGGCGAGCTCAGCCAGCCGCAACGAGCCCAACGCCGCCGCATCCGGGTCATCACTGTCCACAGCGAGCCGATACGACACCTCGGCTGCATCGAGATCGGCCGGGCTCGCATCACGATCATCGTCGCCGTGGATCACCCGCTCCAGCGGTGTGAGCACACCGGAGGCCACCGCGGCATGGTAGTGCTCCCGCCAGAACCGCGAACCGACCGGGAACGCCACCCCAAACACTGGCCGGTAGCTGCCCTGCTCGTCGCGCTCCAGCAGCGCCGGGTGCTGCATCGCCCATTCTAGGGCCGCGCTCACCTGCTCCGCGTCGTCTACTGCCTCGGCGCGCAGCCCCCACAGGGCCATCAACCGCCGCGCCTGCGCACCCAACCCCTCCGGTGTGCGCGAGCCCCGCCGGTCCAGCTGATCCCAGCACAACGCCGCCATCACCAGAGCACACGCCAGGGGCGCATCACTCCGCGCCCGCGCCAACCTCATCTCTGCGCCGTCGTGCCGCTCGAACAATTCGGTGATCTCATCGATCGCGCTCGGCAGTGACTTCGACTCATCAGCCATAAGGCGCGAGATTACTCCACCTCAAGCCGGGTGACTCGCGGAAGCCCGGTGCGGAGGTGATGCCGCGTGTCCATGGCCTCACCTATTGTGCGGCCGCCGGCCTTTCGGGCTCGGCGGCGTCGGCTTGGGCGTTCGCCTCGATCGCCGCGCGCCCTCATCGGCGAGATCCCGCAGCCGTTCCAGGCTCGCCACGTCGTAAAACTCCAGGATGAGCCGCTCGTCGCCGAACAGGATCGAGACGGTCTCGGCCTCCGGCAGCTTCGCCGCATCCAACTCGATCTGTACCCAGTCGTCCACGGCCGCGTTCGCGAACAGCATCAGATCGCCCCGCACCGCCTCGCCCACCTGGACGGACGGGCCTGTTGTCAGCGTGCTAAGTGCACTCACCGTGCATCTCTCCTCATCGATGGGGATAGGTGGGTGGCGCCCGGTGCCGGAGTCCATGCCAGGACACCGGGCGCCACATCTCATGAATCGCAATCAGCGCACCGGGCTGCCCGCTTGGCGTGGTCGTCCGGCTCCAGCGCGGCCCGGGGCCGCGTCAGGGCAGTCGTCACCGGGACCTCCTCCTGCGTCTGGCACGCTTGCCAGTGCCTTACAGAACGCGTTCCGCCACTATGATGAGGAACACGTTACGTTCAGACTATCGTAGCTAAAGTTACCTTGTCCATAAGGAACGGGTAACGATCAGTGTAGCTATCGCAGGTGGTCCGGTGACGGCTACGGTGGGTGACGCAACGAAGGGACGACGACGTGCAGGTGACCTTTGGTCCCCAGGTCGCTCGCCGCGTGCTCCGCTACGAGCTGGACCGGCTGTGCGAGCAGGCCGGGAAGACCCACGCGCAGGCCGGTCAACGACTGGGCGTCTCGCGGGTCGGGTTCACCCACCTGGTCAGCGGGAAGAACCTGCCGTCCCAGCCCGCGCTGGAGATCCTGATGGACTTCTTCGGCCGACCCGATCGGATACCGATGATGCTGGAGCTGCTGGCCGTGGCGAGGCTCAAGCCGGACCAGCACGGCACGGTGCAGCAGGACATCGAATCCTCATCATCGATGAACGACTTCGAGCTGTTCATCGGGCTGGAGGCGGTCGCCACCGGGATCGAGATCTTCGAACCCCTGCTGATCACAGGGTTGTTGCAGACCGAGGCGTACGCCCGTGAGTTGATCACCTATCATGCCTCGATCACCCTCGGCGTCAACATCGAGGAGAGCGTGGCGCTGCGACTACGCCGGCAGTCCGCCATCACCCGCGAGGCGAGCCCCGCCGAGCTGTGGTGCGTCGCTGAGGAGCAGGTGCTGCGACGGCCGGTTGGTGGCCCCGCCGTGATGGCCGGCCAACTTGATCACCTACTGGAGATGACCGAACGCCCCAACGTCAACTTTCAGGTGATTCCTCGCGACGTGGCGGTGCATCCAGCGCTCAAGGGGGCGTTCTGCTTGCTCCGGTTCGAGGATGACTGGCGGGTGGCGTACGAGGAGACGCGGCGAGTCGCCTACTACTACGACAGCCCCGACGCGGTGGAGGACTATGGCAAGGTGATGAACCATCTTCGTCACCTGGCGCTCAACCCGAAGCGGTCCCGGGCGCTCATCGCCACGGTGCGAAAGGAAATCCAGTGATCGACAATTGGCGCTCGTCCTCGTACAGCGCCGACAACTCGATGTGTGTGGAGACCGGGTGGGCCGGCGATGTCGTCGGCTACCGCGACACCAAGCAGGCCGCACTGCCCGCCGACGAGCGGCCCACGCTGGTGGTCAGCAAGGACGCGGCCGGCGCGTTCCTCAACATGATCAAGTCACTGACCTGCTGATCGGACACACCCCGTGCGACCCTCGGCCAAGAGACCTGGCCGGGGTGCCTCTTACTTAGTTAGTGGTGGTCGTCGCCGGAAGTCCGTCAGCATCGGTGAGGATTCCCGGGCGCCCGGCTGAGGGGGACGGCATCGTCGGCGTTCTCCTGTCGCCGAGTTCGACAGCAGAGCTGTCGGGGGCGGCCTGAGCAGCCCTGACGTCGAACTCGGCGACACGACGGCGAGGCGCACCCACGATCACCGCGATGCACCCCGACAGGCCACGTGACGGGCTCTCATCCGGCCCAGCCCCAGCACGGTCTCATGGATGCTTAAGCACCTTGAGAGGGGCCTCCGCAGGGTCTCATGGATGCATGTGCACCTGAATGACCTGCCCGGGGCCAGGTCACCGGGAATCAGGGGCACCTCACGAGATTCCCATCCGCGATCGTGAAACGACCATGCCAGAGTTCCGAGCTCTTAAGGAGGGCGAGTGCGGCTCCTGCCTACCGGATGTCACTCGCCGACTGCGCGCTGGGATTGTCGTCCGTCGCAGGAGTGACGCTAAGGAGCCGGTGGGCGAGGCGTACCGCCATCCAGTGGTGTCGGTGCTGCGTGCTGTGTCCGCCCCTGCGACGGGTGAGTGCATTACCCTCAACACGCGCGGCTCGTGTCGGACCTGCGCTGTGGCTTCTGACCAGGACTTCAAGGGGTTGTGTGGTGCCGAGGACGCTGATTCGTGATCTTGCCGCGCACATCGGCCAGCAGGTGAGCGTCTGCGGATGGGTCAACTCGTTGCGGTTGCAGCGAAAGCTGCAGTTCGTGATCGTGCGAGATCACACCGGTCTGGTGCAGGTCACCCATAAGCGGCCGGAGGGTGGCAGTGCACTGGAGGAGGTGATCGAGCACGGTATGCCGCCGGAGTCGGCGGTCAAGGTCACCGGTACCGTGGTGGCCAACGAGGTGGTCAAACTCGGCGGGTTGGAGCTGATGCTTACCTCGATCGAGGTGGTGGCCAAAGCGGAGACACCGTTGCCGATCGATAAGGAATCCGGGATCGAGCACCGGATGGACTGGCGGTTCCTCGATCTGCGCCCCCCCGAACACCGAGTGATCTTCGAGGTGCAGACCACCCTCGAGCAGGCCCTGCGCGAGTTCGCCTACGCCCAGGGATGCCTCGAGGTGCACACCCCGAAGTTGATGGGCACGGCGTCGGAGTCCGGCGCTGAGGTGTTCGCGGTCAGGTATTTCGATCGCGCCGCCTACCTGGCCCAATCGCCCCAGTTCTACAAGCAGATGGCGATCGCGGGCGGGATCGATAAGGTGTTCGAGATCGGTCCGGTGTTCCGCGCCGAACCCTCCTTCACCTCCCGGCACGCCACCGAATTCACCGGCATCGATGTGGAGATCGCCTGGATTGAGGGCGTCGAGGAGGTGATGCGGTTCGAGGAGCGCATGCTCGCCCATGCGCTTGCCGCAGTGCGGCAGCGGCACGGTGCGCAGATCGCCGAGCTGTTCGGCACCGAGGTCGTCGTGCCGGACGTTCCGTTCCCCCGGTACACCATGGCTGAGGCGATCAAATTGCTCCAGGACCGCGGCTGGGACCCCGCAGGGACCAAGATCGACCTTGATCCGGAAGGGGAGCGCGGCTTCTCGACGATTGTCAAGGAGATGCACGGCCACGAGTTCGCGTTCGTCACTGAGTTTCCCGTGTCTATTCGACCCTTCTATCACCTGCGGCCCGTGGTGAAACCAGAGGTGACCGAGAGCTTCGACCTGTTGTGGAAGGGTATCGAAATCACCACGGGCGCCCAGCGCGAGCACCGTTATGACGTGCTGGTCCAGCAGGCCCAGGAAAAAGGTATGAACCTCGACCCGTTGCGTTTCTACCTGGATTGCTTCCGCTTCGGTACGCCACCGCACGGCGGACTCGGCGCCGGGCTGAACCGCATCCTCATGGTGCTGCTTGGCCTGGACAGCATCCGCGAATCCACCTTCCTCTTCCGCGGCCCGCACCGCCTAGCGCCCTGAATACCACCACCCTCCGTCCTCTGCCACCACATCCGATTACCCAAAGGGACGGATGTAACCAGGGCAAGACACCCGGCGCTGAGCAGCGCCCTGAGGATTAGTGCGCTGGCGCCTCAGTCGAGCCGCGATTGAAGGTTCGATTGAATGTCCCGGAAGATCAGTTCCTCGCCGCCGTTGCTGTTTGATGTCTGCGAGGTAGTCCAGCGCGGATGGGGAACAACTCGGCTCGATGCCTCTTCCGCTTCCAAGGTCGCGGTGCGTAGTGCGCCCGACAGACTCAGATGACGGCGCTCGGCGTAGGCTTGCACCTTTGCGAGTTCCTCAGCCGTCAACCGGACACTGACGACTGTCGCGCGCGCTCGCCGCTCCGACCGACGAGGCGGGGCATCAGGAGTCGGGTCGCCCCACGCATCGGGGTCGTCCTTCATGGCCTCGATCTGATCGGCAAGAGATGAGGTATCCATGGTGCTCATCGTCCCCTTTGCCCCCAGCGTGTCAACTCTCCAGCCGTGCTGTTCCACCCTGTGATCGGACGCAACCGCCGACGCGTGTCGGGGCATAGAACCGAGGCTGAAGATCACGGGGTGCGGTGGGTGTCAGATTAGGAGGGTGGTGGTGCGCTGACGCAGGCGTGCTGAGCCGATTTGTGTTGCGAGTTGGACAGCGTGGTGAGCGTGGGTGCGGGCTTCGTCTCGGTTGCCGTGGGTGGCGAGGGCTCTCGCGAGATCGATGCGAGTGCGGGCTTCAGCGCGGGCATTCGACGACGGGTCGAGCTGGTTGAGGGCGTCGGTGAGGACCGCAATCGAATCGGGCTCGCCGAAGTAGACCAGTGCTTGGCCGCGCCAGCGGGCGAGGTGCAC
>JAFAPC010000047.1 GCA_019247305.1 Pseudonocardiales bacterium | reverse complement strand
CTGACCGACTTCGACGCCGCGCTCGCCGCCGGGAACCTGCCCTCGGTCAGCTACCTGAAACCACCGGCGTCGCGGAACGCGCACGCGGGCAACTCCACCCCGACAGACGAGCAGCGCTTCCTGGTCGATGAGATCAACAAGATTCAGCGGTCCCCGCAATGGCCATCGACAGCGATTTTCCTCACCTACGACGATTCGGACGGATGGTATGACCACGTGATGCCGCCACTGGTCAATGGATCGAACGATCCGGCGCGGGACTCCGCCCCGTGCAACACTACACCGGCCTCGCATGGGTACCTGGACCGCTGCGGCTACGGCCCACGACTGCCACTACTGGTCCTCTCCCCCTACAGCAGGGTCAACTATGTGGATCACGGCCTGAGCACCCAAGACTCAATACTGCGGTTCATCGAGGACAACTGGTCACTCGGCCGGATCGGTGACAGTTCCTACGACGGGTCCGCCCCATCGCTATCGCGTCCAGACGGAATGTTCGACTTCACCACCACAGCGCACACCACACCCATACTGCTCGACCCGGACACCGGCGCGGTAACCCACTAACAGCGCGTCTGAGAACTCGGTGGGGTCGGCGTGTGCTGCCCGGAAAGTAGGTGAGCTCCCGTCTGGTGGGCGCTCGAGCGCGACACGCTCGGGCGGTCGGTGGCAGCAGCAGCAGCCGACTGGGGGTCGCCGTAGTGACGGCCGAAAATCGGGCGGATATAGCAGACAGCTCGCTGACCAGTGGTGATCCAGTTGGACGGTCAGGTCAGGTGCCCACCTGGAGCGCGGCGAAGTCGGCGTGGGCCTGTTCGACGGCCTCGGGGTAGGACTGAGCCTTGTCGTGTTCTGCCAGTGCCCGGTAGATGCTGGCCAGGCTCGGGTTGCGCCCCTTGCGTTTGCCGGTGGGGATGATCAGGTCCGGGCGGATTGACTCCACGGATTCGCCGTTGGCGCGGCGGCGCAGCACGGTGTGCAGCATGTCGTCGGTGATCACCGGAGGCCGTCCGCCGTGGTGGCCCTTGCGGGCGGCGGCGTTGAGCCCTTCCAGGGTGGCTTCGCGGATGTTCTCGCGTTCGGTTTCGGCCATCGCGGCGAAGAAGGCGAACAGCACCCGGCCGGTGCCGGTGGGGTCGTAGATGCCGGTCAGCGGCCCGGCGAGCATTTCCAGGGCGATGCCGTGGGCGGTGAGGTGGTCGGCCAGCGCGGTGAGTTCGGCGGAGTCGCGGCCCAGGCGCTTCATCTCGTAGACGGTGAGGATGACTCGGCAGTGCGGGGCGTGGGCCTTGATCTGGCGGCAGGCTTCCAGTGCGGCCTCGAATTTCGGGCGGACCCGTACACGGCCCAGTTCTCCTGTGGCCGCGGTGAGCCGCAAGGTAGAGGATTACCGCTGGTCACGGCCCTGGAGGAACAACGGAACGAGAAGTCCCGGGAACGCGTCTGATCACGCCTCGCTAGCGGGACTGGTCGTTCCGATGCGCCCGGGTCGGGTTAGGGCGGTGCGGCGTCGGTCTTGGAGCGCGGGGACGTGGGCGTAGAGGGTGGCGCGGTTGACGGCGAGCAGGCGGGCGATGGCGGCCACGGATTCTTTGCCGACCAGTTGGGAGGCCAAGCGGATCTTGTCTGGGGTCATGACGGGGGGCCGGCCCAGTCGCTGGCCTCGGGCGCGGGCGGCGTCGAGGCCTTCGGAAGTGCCTTCCACGATGAGCTCCCGGATGAATTCGGCGAGGGCGGCGAACACTCCGCCGATGAGGATGCTGTGCTGGTGTCGACTCGGTGGTCTGGGCGCGCGGGTTATGTGGGCGGGTGCTGACCCGGTCCTGGGACGACTGTCACCTGGTGGGCCGGGACAGGGGATTGGCATTGCTGGCAGATCAGCGTGGCGTGCAGCTCGCCGCCGCACTCGGCGTGCTGCGCGAGGCGAGGCGGGCCCGCCGGCCCGGCCAGATGGTCGTCACCCCAGCGCATGAGGGACAGCAGGGGGACGAGCAGCTGACGGCCCATCGGGGTAAGCCGGTAGTCAAAGCGGTCGGGGTGCTGTTGGTAGCGGATTCGCTCGAACACTCCGGCCTCGACGAGCCGGCCAAGCCGGTTGGTGAGCACGTTGCGGCCGATGCCGAGACTTGTCTGGAATTGCTCGAAACGGCTCCGCCCCAGGAAGGCGTCCCGGACGAGGAGCAGACTCCAGCGCTCGCCGACCACCTCTAGTGCGCGGGCGATGGAGCAGACCTGATCGTCATACGTTCGCGCCAGCATGTCACTCACCTATCCACAGCCAGGATACCAGAGTGGGTTGCGTGGAAGAACTGACCGCGCTAGTGTCAGTTTCGCCAAGAAACTCACTCTGGTTGCGGGACGGTGGGGTGGTGATGATGGATGTTGATCGTGCTGCCGTCCGGTGGTGTTGTTCTGCTCACCTGCTGACGCACCACGTGAGTCCATCGCTGCGCTGTCAATCCGGCGACCGCACTGCGTCCACGCCCAGGAGAGGACGGCAACCCCATGAACACCGTATGCAGCTATGCGTCCCGGGATGTCTCCCGAGCCCGGCACGATCATGCTCAGGGATGGACCTTGAAGCGCCGGACACGGCTAACACCGGCTGCCGGCCGCGTCCGGCGCCCCGATCACTGGATCTATCTGGACCGGTGGTGGGCCAAACGGCTGGGGGTGACCAGGACAGCGGGCATGTACCGGATCCGCAGCCGCGATCTGATTCGCAGACTTTCCCAGGAAACACTCGCAGTGGATGCCGCCGGAACGGTGCTCGCCTGGAACGGGGATGGCAGCGGCCACCGCGAAAACGGGTCAGCGGCTTAAGCCATCCAGCCCGCGAAGTCAAGTGTCCGTTCTCGACCTGGAGCCTGTCGAAGCCTTTGGGACGTATTGCGTATCAACGGAATCGCCGACATCAGCCGGGAAACGCTGCGCAAGATCCGGCTACCCGATTACCTGCCCTAC
>JAFAPC010000171.1 GCA_019247305.1 Pseudonocardiales bacterium | reverse complement strand
CCCGCGACGTCGGGAGAGTGTACCGGCTGTTGCAGCGCATCGGGGTGACGCAACGTCGGATCGCGGCGTTGACGGGGCAGTCCCAGTCGGAGGTGAACGAGATCCTCCGCCAGGGCCGTCAGGTCCTCAACGTACTGGTCCTGGAGCGCATCGCGGACGGGCTGGGGATACCTCGGGAGCGCCTCGGCGTGGGTTACGGTGAATGGGCACTGGACACCCCGCCGGGTGAGGACGAGGAGGTGGGTGAGGTCGCGAAACGCCGTGCCCTGATCACTGCCGTCATGGTGTGGTCCCTAGACCAACAGGGAGAGCCATACCAGGGCCAGCCGAGCGGACAGCTGATCCTGCCCACCGACGATCCCCTGCCATCGGGGCTGGGCATGGCCGACGTCCAAGAGCTGCGCTCGTTCACCCGAGCTCTGGTGACCCGGGCGCGCTACTACGGCGGGCACGCCGGCGCGTTCGCCGACGCGGCGCGCCGCTACACCCAATGGCTGGCCGTGCCCGCCAGCGAGGCAGTCAAGACAGCGCTGGCTCTCGCGCTGGCGGAACTGCACACCGAGGCCGGCTGGGCCTGCCACGACAGCGGGCTGGACGGTAGGGGTCACTTTATTCGCGCTCTCGGGTTCGCCGGCAAGGCCGGAGACACTTACGGAGTCGCCAACGCCGCCTGGCACGCTGGAATGACGCTGGTCCGCAGCGGGCACCCCAACGACGCGCTGAAGCTGTTTCAGCTCGGACAGTTCCGGCTGCGCATGTTCCCGCCCAGCAAGTCCCCCTCGGCACCCATGCCCGCTGGTGATTCCCGGTTCCTCACCGTGACCACACGGCTGAGGCGGCAATCTGCGACCGCCTACGCCATCATGGGCGGTCCCAAACAGGCTGACCGCTGCCTCGCCGAAGCGAACGACGGATGGGAACCCCCCGGCGCATTCGAGCGCGCAGGCGCCGATCTTTCAACCGCAGGGATTGCGCTGGATCTGGGTCGGCTGGAGGCTGCCGAGCAGTTCGCTACCAGAGCGCTGGGCAGCTACGGCGAGGCCCACCGCCGGAGCCGCACCCTGGCCGAGCTTCTCCTCGCCGAAGTGCACATCCGCGCCGGAGAACCTCAGGGGCTGACGCTGGCCTGCCACGCCATCGAGGAGGTGCGCGGCCTGCGCTCGGTCGCCGTCCGCCGGGAACGGCTGGTCCCACTGGTCGCCGCGCTGGAAGCCCGACCCGGCACGGACGCACAGGACCTCGCCCGCACCGCCCGACGAATCGCCACCACCCCGAGCTGACGGTGGCGCGGCCCACCCAGCGACGTCGTCCGATAGGATTCGGCCCTCACCGCGTGACCGTGCCAACCTCCCGACAATGTGAGATATCGTAATGAGCGGCCCAAGGGCAGAGAGAGATCTACTCGAGCAGCTTGCCACCATACGTGAGCGGGCATTGCTGGAGATCCATGGCGCGCGGACGATGGCTGAGTTGGACGACGTGCGCCGTGAGGTTGTCGGCAGGGCAGGGGCTTTGCTGGAGGTCCGCCGCTCAATCGGAGCGCTTGAGGCAAAGGACCGCAAGCAGATCGGGGTTGCCCTAGGGAAGGCGGAGGTCCAGGAGGCATTGGCCGTTCGGGAGCAGGAGTTGCTCGACTCCGAACCGGCGCTCGCCACACCGCTGGACGTCACGCTGCCGGCGCCGGTTGTGGGTGTCGGCGGGCTGCACCCCACGATTCAGTTGATGTATGACCTCAACGACGCGTTCGCGGCGCTGAACTTCGAGGTCTACGAGGGCCCGGAAATCAGTAGTGAGCTGTTCGAATTCGACTATATGAATTTCCCTCCTGACCACCCGGCGCGAGACAGCATGGACACCTTTTGGCTGGAGGGTTGTCTAGACAAGGCTGGTGCGGGTCGGCTGTGCTTGCGTCCGCATTTGACCGGCGCGAGTGTCCGATACATGCGCGAGCATCCGCCCCCGTTCCGGTTTGTCTACCCAGGTCGCGTGTACCGCAACGAGAGCACCGATGCCCGTCACGAACGCGCCTTCTTCCAGTACGAGGTACTCATTGTTGATGAGGACGTCCCGTTCACGTCCGGCAAGTTCCTGGTGGACACGATTCTCGATACGGTGTTCGGGCGGCCGGTGCCCACGCGCATGCGTACCGGGTTCTTTCCCTTCGTCGAGCCCGGTTTTGAGATCGATATGATGTGCCAGGTCTGCACCGGTAAGGGGTGCCGCACCTGCCGCCAGGTGGGCTGGATCGAGGTTATGCCGGGCGGATGTCCACATCCCAATGTCCTGCGTGCTGGCGGGCTCGACCCAGACCGGTGGACGGGCTTCTACGTCAATGTTGGTCTTGACCGACTGGTGATGATGCGGTACGGGATCGACGACGTGCGCCTGATGCACAGCGCCGACCTGCGGTTCCTCGGTCAGTTCGCATAGGAGCGGGGTCGTGAAGATCTCCTTGGAGTGGGTGGGTGACTTCGTCGACCTGCCGACGGACCTCAACGTTGCCGATGTCGCTCGCGAGCTGACCCTCAGGACGGTCGAGGTCGAAGACCAGGTGGACCTCTCAGGGTCCCTCGTCGGCATCGTGGTCGGGCGCGTCCTGACGCTGGAGCCGGTGGGTGATCGTGGGCACCTGGTCGCCACGTGCGATGTCGGGGTGGGCGAGTCTGTTGCCGTGGTCACCCGCGCTGCGAGCGTGGCGGTGGGTGGCACGGTCGCGGTCGCGCTGCCCGGCGCGCAGCTGGCGGTGGCGGGTCGAGCCGATGCTACGGCCGAGGTGGTCGCTACCAAGGTCGCTGGAGTGCTCAGTGGTGGCGTCATCTGCACTGCCGCAGACCTGCGGCTGCAACGGCTGTTTCCCGGGAGCCCGAGCGGGACGGCACTCGATCTAGCGGAAACGGATCCTGTTGTCGGAACCCCGGTCGCCGACGCCCTGCACTGGAACGATCATGTGATGGAGATCGATAACAAGTCGCTGACCAACCGGCCGGATCTGTGGGGCCACTACGGCATCGCTCGCGAACTCGCCGCAATCTACGGCTTGGAGCTGAAGCCGCTGAGCGCTGCCAAGCGCCCGCCGCGCGTCGACGGCTTGGTCGGCGATCTCGACGCTGCTCTGTGCCAGCGGCTGGTGGTGGTCACGTTCTCCCTAGCGGGGAACGACACCGCGCCGCTATGGCTGCGCAGCCGGTTGGCGCGCATCGGCGAAGGCAGCGTGAACCTCTGCGTCGACCTGAGCAACTACGTCATGTTCACCGTCGGACAGCCCACCCACGTCTACGATGCCGATCGCATCACCCTTCCGCTTTCCGTCTCGACATGCGGATCGACCACTAAGGTCGATCTTCTTAACGGTGAGAGTCGCGAGGTGGAGGCGTCCACACCGGTCATCCGTGACGGCGAGACACCGGTAGCCCTCGCCGGCATCATGGGCGGCTCGGCTTCCGCGGTGACCCAGGGCAGCACGCGGTTCGCGCTGGAGGTCGCGACCTTCCGACCCGAGGTCATCCGCCGGTCATCTCAGCGGCTCGCGACGCGTACCGAAGCCTCCGCGCGGTTCGAGAAGGGGCTCGACACGCCACGTGTTGACGCGGCGCTCGACCTGTTCCTGACCGTCCTCGCCCAGATCGCACCGGACGCGATCGTCGCCGACATGCAGGACGTCGACCTCGACCCAACCCCACCGACGCAGGTCGAACTGGACCTTGACTTCCTCACCAGCCGGATCGGCCAGACCCTGGACGTCGCCGAGATCCGCCGCATCCTGACGTCGCTGGGGTTCGAGGTCGCAGGCACGGACAGACACTTGACCCTCACCGCACCGACGTGGCGCTCTACCGGCGATGTCTCGCTGCCCATCGACATCGTCGAAGAGGTCGCGCGCATCTACGGGTATGACAACATCTCCACAGCACCACTGTCGGTGGCTCTTACGCCCGTACGTCAGCTCAATCGAAAACCGCTAGATCGGATCGTCCGAGAGCAACTCGCCCTGCGGGCCGGTATGCAGGAAATCGTCACCTACCCCTGGGCTGCGGACGGCATGCTGTTAGCCGCCGGATGTGACAAGGACAAGACGATACGGTTGGAGGGAGCGCCTGCCCCAGACCGCAACTCACTGCGCTCCTCGCTGGTGCCCAATCTCCTCGAAGCGGTGGCGGGCAACCTGCGCTACGCGCAGTCCTTCGACCTGTTCGAGGTCGGGGTCGCCTTCGCGGAGGGCACCCTCGTTGCCTACCGCAGCATTTTCGAGCCACTACCGCCTCTGGCCCGCATGGCGGCCGGGGCGTTCGTCGGTGCCGACGGCCCGGCGCTGTTCCAGCGGGCCAAGGGGGTGCTGGAGATGCTGCGCCGCCACACCCACCTCACCAATCTGCAGTTCACCGACGCCAGCACTGCCCCGTGGGCTGACCGATCCGCCCGCCTAGCCGTGACCGCGGGCGGCACGCAGATCGGCACGCTTGGCCTGCTGACCCAGCGATGCCGCAGGCTCGCGGGGATCGACACCGTGCAGGTTGCCTGCTTTGAGCTGGATCTGGACGGGCTGTCCGTTCACGAATCCAGGGAAAACCGCTACGAACCGGTCCCGGAGCTTCCCGACGCCGACTTCGACCTGTCGTTCATCGTCGCCGACAGCATCAGATGGACTACAATCCAGGCGACCGTGGCGGGCGCCAACGGGTTGATCCACCGGGTCACGTTCGTCGACGAGTTCCGCAGCGCCTGGGTCCCCGAGCACCACCGGTCGGTCACGCTGCGCGTCACGCTACGCCCCCAAGACGCCACGCTTACTGGCGACATGATCGCCGCCGCGCGATCGGAGGCCATCGCAGTTCTCGAACGCGAACTCGGTGCGCGACTTCGTGAGTGACATCAACCGTGAGTGGTTCAGATTCGACGCTAGACGATGCCCGTGTGCAGCACGGCGTTCGTCCGCTGACGCACGAGGATCTAGCCGCAGCGTGGGAGCTGGGCCGCGCCACCTTCGGCAGTGATCGGACACCGCCCCCCGCGTGGATCTCCGAATGGCGGGCGCAGCGAGCCTGGGGCATCTTCGACGAGGACGGCCGACTGGTAGCGCAGGCTATTGATCGAGAGCAACAGCAATACGGTAGCCGCCCCCAATCGCCGGCTGGGCTGGGAGGAGGCGGGAGCACTCGAGTGGATCACATTGCCTACACTCGTCCTGGCTGGCCTCAGTCGTCCTGCGCAGATCAGGCTCCGGCCGGCGGTTGAGGCAGACGTCCCCGGCTTGCTCAGCACCTACCGCGTGGTCGCGCAAGCCGGCGCAGGATGGATTGAACGGTCTGGCCCCCGGGGGCTGGCCTGCGGATCGCGCCGCAGAGCCAAACCACCCGGACCGAGGGGTTGGGACTGTCCATCGCGGCACGTCCGGCCAAGGGTGAGGGGCCATCGCTGTGTTGGACCATCCCATGAGCGCCATCACGGGCCGGTCTGAGCCTTATTGGGTCCGCTGTCCGAAATGTGGGAGGCGCGCCACCCCGGCGAGCCCACACACTGAGGACACCCGGCTACCGATCCTCACCGCGCGGCTGGTCCGAAGTTCCGCGACCGCCTACGCCATCATGGGCGGTCCCAAACAGGCTGACCGCTGCCTCGCCGAAGCGAACGACGGATGGGAACCTCCCGGCGCGTTCGAGCGCGCAGGCGCCGATCTTTCAACCGCAGGGATTGCGCTGGACCTGGGCCGGCTGGAGGCCGCCGAGCAGTTCGCTACCAAAGCGCTGGGCAGCTACGGCGAGGGCCACCGCCGGGCCCGCACCTTGGCCGAGCTTCGCCTCGCCGAGGTGCACATCCGAGCGGGAGAGCCCCAGGGGCTGACGCTGGCCCACCACGCCCTCGAGGAGGTGCGCGGCCTGCACTCCGTCGCCACCCGCCGGGAACGACTGATCCCGCTAGCCGCAGCCCTGGACACCCGACCCGGCACCGACGCCCAGGACCTCGTCCGGACCGCCCGACGAATTGCCACCATCCCGAGCTAATCGCAGGCGCCCCACAGGGGAACCAGCGCCGGCTGGTGTAACCCACAGGGCTATCCATGAGTAGGGGTCGGTGACTGGGCTGGACGATAGCTGTGGTGGAGGATGGCGGAGGTGGTGCGAGAGACACGGCGTGAGCGGGCCAGTGACGAATCGGGCAGTGACGAACACCTCACGCAAGCGGCACAGTTACGTGTGGTCAGTGGTGAGTTTTACCCCGACTGGGAAGCAGTGTACCGAGACAATGTCGATCGGATGTATCGGTTGATGTACGCCAAGGTCGGTAACCGGCCGGATGCGGAGGACCTGACCGCGGAGGTGTTCCTGGCCGCGCTACGCCCGTTGCGGGTCTCGGCCAGCGTGCCGGAGGTGCGCGCCTACCTACTAGCCACCGCGCGGACGGTGCTGGCCGGTTATTGGCGGCGCACGCTAGGCCGGGAGGTCACCACGCTGACCGATGAGGACGTCCTCGAAGCGGTGCCGGCCCAGGCCGAGACGCCCTCGCCGGCCGCCGGGCTAGCGGCGGCGATTCTGGAACAGCTCCCCGAACCGTACCGGCGGATCCTTCAGTTACGGTTCCTGGACTCCTGCTCGGTGCGGGAGGCCGCGGCCGCGCTGGGCGTGAGCGTCACGTACGCGAAGGTGCTCCAGCACCGGGCCCTGCGCCGAGCCGCGCAACTGTTGGAGGTGAAACCATGAGTACTCGGGGAGCGCGCCGGTTCATCGCGGACCTGCTGGCGGGTCGGCGCCCACGGCCGTTCCGCGCGGGCGAGGCCGACCTCCCCGAGCTGCGGGCGGCGATCACGCTGCGGGCCGCCCAACCGGACGGCGCGACACCCCGTGCGGAGTTCCGCGAGGAACTGCACCAGCGGCTGAGCGCCGCACTGGCCACCGAGACCGACCGGCCCTCCCACGTTGCCCCCGCGCGGCCCAGCTGGTTGGGAGCGAACACCACCCGGCGCGCGCTGGTCGCCAGGGCCGCCGGGATCGCCACGGTTGCCGCAGCGGCGGGTGCTGCGGCTGAGCACGCCCTCACCAGCGGCAAGCCCGCACCGAGCACCGCGCAGGAGACCCTCACGCCGAACACCGGCACGTGGCACACGGTGAGCACCAGCACGGAGCTGACCGAGGGCGCGGTCCAGCGTTTCGACCTCGGCACGGTGACCGGGTTCATCACCCGCACCGACGGCGCCGTGGCGGCCGTGTCGGGAATCTGCACCCACCTCGGCTGCACACTCGCCCTCAACGCGTCGGCCCGGCGGCTGGACTGCCCCTGCCACACCACCTCCTTCGCCCTGGATGGCCACCTGCTGCGCTACCAGCTGGCCGTGCCACCCCGGCCGTTGCCCACACTGCAGGTCCGCGAAACCGACGGCGTGGTGCAGGTCTACGCCCCTGACACTGCGGTATAACCCGGCCCGGCGCCTAGCACACATCAGGCGCTGCGCTCATCGACGTCGAGCAGATGCCGGAGGAGCCAGTGCACCACCTCGCGCACGAAGACCGTGCGGCTGGCGGTGCCCAGGATCTCATGCCCCTCCTCAGGCAGCGCCAGATAACTGACTGGCGCGCCGCGGTCCCGCAAGGCGGCGATGAGCTGCTCGGCCTGGATAAGGGGCACGTTGGTGTCCTGGCTGCCGTGCACCACCAGCAGGGGGGCGCTGAGCTGCCCGACCCGATGAATCGGCGAGAGCTCCCGCAGCAGCCCGGTGTCTCGATGCGGGTCGCCGTAGCGGCTCACCGCCGCCGCCGCGATCCAGGGCTCGGTGTGGGCGAAGAAGGTCTCGAAATCGATGATGCCGCAGACGTCGACGCCGACCCGGAACAACGCCGGATACCGCGCCATCGCGGCGACCGTCAGATAACCGCCGTAGGAGCGCCCACCGCAGCCAAGTGCGGTGGGATCGGTGAGCCCGGCGTCCACCAGGTAGCGGGCCACGTCGGCGACGTCATCGATGGCGGCGAACCGACGCAAGCGCACGTCAGCGTCGACGAAGGCACGCCCAAAACCCGACGAGCCACGCACGTTCGGCGCGAACACCGCGACACCGTGGCTCAGCAACGCCTGGTAGAGCGGGTTAAACGTAGGACGCTCCTGGGCCTCCGGGCCGCCGTGCAACCACAGAAGCGTGGGCACCGCGCCGAGCGCTCCGGCCGATCGGTAAAGCCAGCCGCTCAGCGCCAGGCCGTCCCGGGCCCGACACCAGTGCAGTTGCGGGCGGGCTGGCGCATCCAGCGGCCAGGGCGGAAGGCGGGTGGGCGCCAGCCGCACCGGTTCGGCCGGCGGGAGCGGATAGCGCAGGACGTGTGGCGGCTCGACGGCTGACTCCACGGCGAGCACCAGGGACTTCCCGTCCCGAGCGAACTGAGCGCCCATCACCACCTCCGCCGGTGGCGCCGGCAGCGCGCGACATTGCCCGCCTGGCAACTCCACGAGCTCCAGCTCGCTGCGCCCGTGGGCGTTCCACACCGTCAGCGCTGCCCGGCCAGTCGGCTCAAGGGCGAACCGCTCCAGCTCCGTCCCGTCGCGGGCGGCGATAAGCTGGGCCGCCTCGGGATAGCCGGCCGCGACCCTGGGCAGCGCAAGCAGCGCGGCGAACTCCCGATGGGCGTCGGTATGCAGGTATATCGTTCGAGCGTCGGGAGCGAAGCAGGCATCGGCGACGGTCGCGTCGGCGCCGAGCAACTCGGCCTGGCGAGCGGTCCGGGTGTCAATCAGCAGCAGCCGGCGCTGCCCACGGGCGCCGAGGCGCACCACGGCGTAGCGCCCGTCGTGGCTGACGGTGCACACCCTGGCCGCCACGCCGCTTACCAGCCGACGGCGACGGCCAGAGCACACATCCACCAGGTACGTGACGAGCGTGGCCGGACCCGTCACGCTGCTGTGGACCAGACCCATGACGTGCCCGCCGGGCTGCCAGCAGCCGAGCAACGCCACCCCCGCCGGCGTCGCGGCAACGACCCGGGCCTCGGAGCCATCCGGGCGCAGCGCCCAGACCCGGGTGCGCTCGCCGCCGCCGGGCGCGCTCATCAGGCACAGCCACTTGCCGTCGGGCGACCAGCTGACCATCCGTACGTAATCCTCGCCGGTGTCCAGCCGCACCGGCGGGCCGGGCTGCGCCAGTGGGCTCAGCCAGACCCGGGGTGTGCCGTCGCGGTCGGAGACCACGGCCAGGGTACGGCCATCCGGTGACAGGGCAGGTGAGGTGCAGGTTTCGCCAGCGAGCCAATCCAGGCCGGACAACTCAGCTAAATCCCCCTGCCCTGCAGCCACATTTCCAGCAGAGCGACCTGCCACAAGGCGTTGGATCCCAGGGTGGTGCGCTCGGTGTTGGGGTCGGCGAGCATCCGCGCTAACCGGTCTGGGCGAAACAGACCACGGTCTTTGGCCACCGGGTCCGTCACCGCCTCGCGCACCCGGTCGAGGAACGGGCCGGATAAGTGCCGGATCGCCGGCACCGGGAAGTAACCCTTGCGCCGATCGATGATCGTATCTGGGACGACGCCGCGGCTGGCCGCCTTGAGTACTCCCTTCCCGCCCGCGGCGAGCTTGCGCCCGGGTGGGCAGGCGGCGGCGAGCTCGACCAGCTCGTGGTCCAAAAACGGCACCCGCGCCTCCAGTCCCCACGCCATCGTCATGGTGTCCACCCTCTTGACCGGGTCATCAACCAGCATGACAGTGGTGTCCAGACGCAACGCCGCATCGAGTGCGGTGTCGGCGCCGGGAGCGCCGAAGTGCGCGTCGACGAAGGCCCGGCTGGGGTCGGACTCGGCCAGCCACTCCGGTTCGAGCAGCTCGGCCAGCTCGGCGTGCGGGCGGTCGATGAACACCGCCGAGTAGGCTGCTGCGGCCTGCTCCCGGGGCACGTTGGCTAGCGGTGGATACCAGTCATAGCCGGCGAAGATCTCATCCGCGCCCTGCCCGGACTGCACCACGGTCACCGAGCGCGAGACCTCCTCCGAGAGCAGGTAGAAAGCGACACAGTCATGGCTGACCATCGGTTCGCTCATCGCGTCGATGGCCGCGTCCACCGCCGGAAGCAGCCGGTCAGAGTTGATCATGATTTTCTGGTGCTCGGTGCCGAAGTGCGCCGCGACCTGGTCGGAGTAGCCGAACTCATCCCCCGACTCCCCGCCGGCGGCTTCGAACCCGACGCTGAACGTGCGCAGCCGCGACCCACCACCCTCGGCCAGCAGCGCCACCACCAGGCTGGAATCGAGGCCGCCGGAGAGCAGGATGCCCACCGGAACGTCGGCGACCATCCGTCGCGCCACCGCGAGCCGCAGCGCCGCAAGGACCGCGCCCGGCCAGTCCGTGATCTCCCTGCCATCCCGGCCCGGACCGGGACCGCTCCGGGAGAACATCGGCTGCCAGTACTGCCAGTCCTGCCGACGACCATCGGGATGCACGGTGCGCACCGTGGCCGGCGGCAGTTTCTCCACCCCGGCCAGGATCGTGCGGGGAGCGGGCACGACGGAGTGGAAACTCAGGTAGTGGTGCAGCCCCACCGGGTCGATCGTGGTGTCCACCTCACCGGTGGCGAGCAGGGCGGGCAGCGTAGAGGCGAAGCGCAGCCGGCTGGCGTTCTGCGTGAGGTACAGCGGTTTGATCCCGAGTCGGTCGCGGCCGAGCACCAGCCGCCCGCTCTCGCGCTCTAGCACGGCGAAGGCGAACATGCCCTGGAAGTGCTCGACGCAGCGGGGGCCCCAGCGGTGATAGGCCTTGAGCAGCACTTCGCTGTCGGAGTCGGAGAAGAACCGGTAACCGGCGGCACGCAGCTCGCGACGTAGCTCGCGGTAGTTGTAGAGGCAGCCGTTGAACACGACGGTCAGGCCCAGCTCGGGATCGACCATGGGTTGCGCGGCCCGATCCGACAAGTCGATGATCTTCAGCCGGCGGTGGCCGAGCGCGCTGCGGCCGCCAGCGTGGATGCCCCAGCCCTCAGGGCCGCGACGATGCAGGGCGGCGGTCATGGTGGTGACCGCGTCGATGCTGGCCGCCGTCTGGTCAAATCTGATCTCGCCAGCGATGCCACACATCGCACGCTCCTCTCACCGCAAGATCCAGGTATCCTTCGCGCCGCCGCCACGGGAGGAGTTGACGACCGTGGTGCCGCTGGAGGCGACTCGGGTCAGGGCGGCTGGTGCCACCTCGGCGCGCGTACCGAGCAGGACGAACGCCCGCAAGTCGATCGCCCGCGGCTCCAGCCGGGTGCCGGTGAAGGTGGGGTGGGTGGACAGCGACACCAGGTCCTGGGCCACCCAGTCCTGCGGGCGCTCCTGGATCGTGGCGGCGAGCTCGGCCAGCTCAGCCCGCTCAGCATCGGGTCCGATCACGACGCCATGGCCGCCATAGCCATTCACCGGCTTGAGGACCAGCTCGTCGAGCCGGTCCAGCACGTGGGCGAGATGGCACGGGTCAGCGCACGGGTACGTGGGCACCTGGGCGAGCAGCACCTGCTCACCCAGATAGTAGGTGATCATGTTTGGCACGTAGGCGTACACCCGTTTGTCGTCGGCCACCCCGTTGCCCAGCGCGTTGAGCAAAACCACCCGACCCGCGGCCACGGCCGCGCAGATCGCCGGCCCGAGGGGCCGGCCGTCCGCCCCGGTCGCGTCGAGCAAGGCCTGTTCGTCCAGCCGCCGGTAGAGCACCCCGAGGCGCCGGCCGTGCGCGAACACCCCGCTCTCGGTGACCGTGAGCTCCTCGGGAGTGACCAGCGGCAGGTCCATCTGCTCCGCCAACAGCCGATGCTCGTAGAACGCCGCGTCGATGGGACCGGCGCTCAGCAGCGCGATCGTGTCGTCGCCGTCCGGGGGAGCCCAGGCCCGCAGCGTCGCGCGCACCTGCTCCGGTAAACCTTCCAGCGGGACCAGGCCGGTGGGTGGCTCCAGGTCGGGCAGCACGCTACGCACCAGCCGCCGGCTGGTCATCGCATACCCAACGCCCGAGGGCACCCGCAGGTTATCCTCGAGCACCAACCAGCGCTGCGCGCGCTCGCGCACCAGGTCAATCCCGCTGATGGCGGCGCGCACCATGCGCGCGGCCGGCAGTGCCCCAAAGCAGCTCCAGCCGGGCGAGTCAAGGACCACCGACGCCGGCAGCACACCATCCCGGATGGCCTCCTGCTGGCCGTAGACGTCGTGCAGGAAGGCGTCCAGCGCGCGCACCCGCTGGATCAGCCCTGGCGTCAGCGTCGCCCACTCCTGGGCGGTGATGATGCGCGGCACCAGATCCAGGGGGAACAACCGGTCCGGCTCGTCGGCCACCCGGAACGTCACGCCCCGGGCCCGTTGCTCGGTGTGCATCGCCGACACCGCCGCCCGCATGCCGTGGGCTCCCAGCCGGTCCAGCGCCCGGAACATCCAACCGTAGTGCGGGGCAACCCGGCCGTCCTCCGCCACCGCTTCGTCGTAGCCAGCGCAGCGATAGCCCTCCAGCAGGGTCGGTGTCGCTGGCACCGTGGTTGGCGGGTCACGGTGTAGGGGCTCGCCGCGGGTCTGCGCGAGGAGGTCGTCCACCACGTCGGTGAGCTCGCCGCGCCGGCCGAACATCCGGCGTTGGCGCGCCGCCGAGCTGCCGGCGACCAAGGCCCGCTGGGACAGCTCACACACCTGCTCCCAGTCACCGGATGCCTCCAACGCCGGCCGCAACACACTGATCAACCGTTCGACGAGCAGCGAGGGCGCTACCAAAGCTGGACCGGACGGGCTGGCCAGGTCGACGAGGTCTCCTTCCAGCCCGGACCGGGCCGCCCGCCAGGTTGCCGCCCGCAGCAGCTCATGGCGGGTCTGGGGGAACGGCCTGCCCTCAGCGATCCACTCCCGGGCCCGCTGCACCAGCGCCCGGAACAGACCAGCGATGAGCACCACGTCATCCACCGCAGGGCAGGCGTCGCAGATCCGCAGCTCGACGGTGGGCAGGTGCGCCGAGGGACGGATGTCGAAATAGAGCATGCCGGGGTCACTGATCGTTCCTGAGGCGAGGAGATCGGCCACCATGGCGTCGTAGTCTGCGGCGGTGCGCATCGGCCCGGGCGGGCCGGCGGTCGGCCACCGCTGCCAGACCAGGCAGCGGTAACTGGCGTACCCGCTATCAACCCCCCGCCAGTACGGCGAGCTGGCGGACAGGGCCAGGAAGGTCGGCAGGTGCAGCGCCGCGTGCTGCACGACGGCGACCGCGACGTCTCGATCGGGCACCTCAACGTGCACTTGGGCCCCGCAGATGTGCTGCTCACGAACCAGCACCTGATACTCATGCTGCATCCGCTCGTAGCGGGCGCCGGCTGAGATGTCCGTGCCAGACAAGTTGACCAGCGGAACCGTTCCGGCGGCCACCACGCCGAGGCCGAGGGGATCGGCGACCTCGGTCAACCGGTGGCGCAGCCGGCAGAGTTCGGCCCGCAGCTCCTTCAGGCTCTCGCACGGCAGCGTGTTGGCCTCGACCAGGGAGCGCTGCAGTTCCGGCGCAAACGACTCGCCAGCCAACTGGTCGAGCATGACTTCCACCGCTGGCGACGCTGCCCTGGTCTGGAGATCGACGAGGTGGAATTCCTCCTCGACCCCGATCCGCGGAGCGGCGAAGTCGCCCATGAATGCGACGGTAGGCGATAGTTGTTACCGCTACTTTGCCGGGGAAGCGGGCTGGGCCCCGGAGATCGGTACGCGGGGACGCGACGAGCACCGGTTGGCGCCCGCCCGACGACGTAACGGAGCGTCAACCGGGCAGTAACAGTCATCGCCGATGCTAATCGGGTGAGCGCAGCTCCGGCCGCGACAGCCACGCATTGCCCGTACTGCTCGCTGCAGTGCGGCATCACGCTCACGCCGCGCGGCACCACAGTCGAGCTGGCGGCCCGCGAAGACTTCCCCGTGAACCGGGGCGGACTGTGCATCAAGGGCGCGACGGCCGCCGAGCTGCTGGACCATCCCGAGCGGATTTCCCAGCCGCTGGTGCGAGACAGTCGCGCCGCGCCGCTGCGGCCGGGGAGCTGGGACGAGGCACTGGACCGGGTCACCGCCGCGATCCGACGCGCCCAGCGGGCGCACGGGCCCGACGCCGTGGGCTGTTTCGGGGGCGGCGGCCTGACCAACGAAAAAGCCTACCAGCTGGGCAAGTTCGCCCGGGTCGCGTTGCGCACCTCGGCCATCGACTACAATGGCCGATTCTGCATGTCCTCGGCGGCGACGGCTGGCCAACGAGCCTTCGGCATCGACCGCGGGCTGCCGTTCCCGCTGTCCGACGTCGCCGCAGCCGACGTCGTGCTGCTCGTCGGCAGCAACCCGGCTGACACGATGCCTCCGGCGATGCAGTGGTTCGAGCAGGGCCGCGCGCGCGGCGCCCGGCACATCGTGGTCGACCCGCGAGCCACCGCCACCGCGCGGAGGGCCCATCTGCACCTACAGGCCGCGCCGGGCACCGATCTGGCCCTCGCCAACGGCATGCTCCACGTCGCGATCCGCGACGGGCTACTCGACTCCGCCTACATCGCGGCCCGGACCAATGGGTTCGACGCTGTGCGCCGCGCCGTCCGGGCTGACTGGCCGGACCGGGTGGAGCGCCTCACTGGGGTACCGGTTGCCGCGCTCGCTGAGGCCGTCCGGCTGCTGGCCGGTGCGCGTAGCGCCATGGTGCTCACCGGCCGCGGCGCCGAGCAGCACGCCAACGGCACCGACACCGTGCAGGCGTGGATCAACCTGGCGCTCGCGCTGGGTCTGCCTGGCCGTCGAGGCAGCGGGTATGGCACGGTGACCGGCCAGGGCAACGGGCAGGGCGGCAGGGAGCACGGGCAGAAGGCCGACCAGCTGCCCGGCTACCGTCACCTCACCGACCCGGCGGCGCGGGCGCACGTCGCTGCCATCTGGGGCGTCGACCCTGACGAGCTGCCCAGGCCGGGGCACTCCGCCTACGAGATGCTCGACCGGTTGGGCACCGACGGCGGCGTCCGGGTGCTGCTCGTGCTGGCCTCCAACATCGTCATCTCGGCGCCGAACAGTACCCACATCGTCGAGCGGCTGGACGCCTTGGACTTCCTGGTCGTGTCGGACTTCTTCTGCTCGGAGACGGCCGAGCGGGCCGACGTCGTGCTGCCCACCACGCAGTGGGCTGAGGAGGACGGCACGATGACCAACCTCGAGGGCCGGGTGCTGCTGCGCCGCCGGAGCACGACGCCACCGGCGGGGGCGCGCAGCGACCTGGAGATTCTCCGAAGTCTGGCGCTCCGGCTAGGGCGCGGCCGGTTCTTCAGCGCCGACGCCGGCGAGGTGTACGACGAGCTGCGCCGGGCCAGCGCGGGCGGGCCGGCCGACTACACCGGGATCACGCTGGACCGGCTGGCGGCCGGCGAGGAGTTGTTCTGGCCGTGCCCGTCTCCCGGGCACCCAGGCACCCCACGGCTGTTCACCGAGTCTTTCCCGACCCCGGATGGCCGCGCCCGGTTCCACGTGGTGCGTTCCGGTGGCCTCGACGAGCCGCCCGATGAGCGGTTCCCGTTCGTGCTCACCACCGGTCGGACCCGCACTCACTACCAGTCCGGCACCCAGACCCGCCGGGCGCCGACGCTGCGGGCCGCCGAGCCGACGGCCTTCGCCGAGCTGCATCCCCGGCTGGCCCGGCTGGTCGGGGTGGCGGACGGGGAGCCGGTGCGGCTGACCACCCGCCGGGGCAGCGCGGTGCTGCGCGCCCGGATCACCAACGCGATCCGGCCGGAGACGGTGTTTGTGCCGTTCCACTGGGGAGAGGCCGCCAGTGTGAACGCGCTGACCATTCCCCGGCTGGACCCGCACTCGCGGATGCCGGAATTCAAGACGTGCGCGGTGGCCGTCGAGCCGGTCCCCGCCCGTGATCTCACTCCAGTACCTGACCCGACCAGTATCCGGAGGACCGGCATGCACAGCACACCCCGCTTCCTGCAGGGAATCTACCCGTTCGAGGGCCAGGGCATGGACAAGGTCGTGCCCCTCCACCCCGATCTGAGCTATCGGGTACCGATGGGCGTGAGCGCCCAACCGCTGTATTTCCGCGGCGGCAATAGCACCGACGAGCTGATCATCGTGGTGCTGATCCGGGACGGGACGCCCGCGCGCTACTTCCCGATCGGTGCCCGTGCCAACACCCACGTCGCGCTGCGCGTGGTGGAGAACCTGGAGGATGAGACGACCCTCGAGCTACACCTGGCCGCGCCGGAAGGGCTCATCGGGACTGTCGTGGTCGATTTCGGCGTCGTGGAGGTTGGGTGAGATGGTGGCCTCCCAGCTGGGTCCGGAGCCCGCGCTGCGTCGTGAGCTGGTGGTGATCGGCAACGGGATGGCGGGGGCGCGGGTTGTGGAGGAAATCTTGGCCCGCGACGGCGGCGAGCAGTTCCGGATCACGGTGTTCGGCGACGAGCCGTACGGCAATTACAACCGGATCATGCTTTCCCAGGTGCTGGCCGAGGACGGGTCCGACCTCGAAGAGATCTTCCTCAACCCGCTGGGCTGGTATGCCGAGAACGGGATCATCCTCCGTGCCGGAGTTCGGGTGGTGCGGATCGACCGGTTCGCCCACGTCGTCTTCGGCGACGACGGCTCGATCGTGCGGTACGACAAGCTGATCATCGCCACTGGCAGCCGAACGTTCTTCCCGCCCATGGACGGCATGTGGGTGGACAACCACCGCCTCACCCCGGGTGTCTTCGGCTTCCGCACCCTGGACGACACCACCGCGATGCTCCGCTACGCCCAGGGGCGGTGCTCTGCCGGTGGTGATCGGGGGGCCGTGGTGATCGGTGGCGGGCTGCTCGGGCTGGAAGCCGCCTACGGCCTACGGCAGCACGGGCTGGCGGTGCACGTCGTGCAGTCCGGGCCGGTGCTGATGAACCAGCAGCTCGACGACGAAGCCGGTGCTATCCTGCGCCGCCTCGTCGAGCGGTTGGGTATCACCGTGCACACTGGGGCGCGCACCACCGCGATCCGCAGCAACGGCGCGGTGACCGGGGTGGGGTTCGCCGACGGCAGCACCATCGACTGCGACATGGTGGTGGTCACCGCCGGCATCCGGCCCAATGTCGGGCTCGGGGTGGCCTGCGGCCTGACCGTGCAGCGGGCGATCGTCACCGACGACCAGATGCGCACCGTGGAGGACTTTGACGTCTACGCCCTCGGCGAGTGCGCCCAGCATCGGGGTGAGGTGTACGGGCTGGTCGCACCACTGTGGGAGCAGGCGAAGGTGCTGGCCGACCACATCACCGGCGCCGACCCGCGCGCCGCCTACCACGGCTCGCGCAACGCCACCAAGCTCAAGGTGGCCGGCGTGGAGGTGGCCGCGATGGGCATTAAGCGCCCGGAACGCGCGGACGATGAATTCGTCCGCATCTGCGAGCCGCGCCGCGGGATCTACAAGAGCGTCGTGGTGCGTGACGACAAGCTGGTCGGGGCCACCCTGCTCGGGGACACCGGCAAGGTCGCGTTCCTCACCCAGGCGTTCGACCGGGCGCTGCCACTGCCCGAAGAGCGGGTCGAGCTGCTGCTCGATCTGGCCGCGCCGGACAACAAGCAGGGCGCGGCCGAGATGGACGAAGGCGTTCAGGTCTGCAACTGCAACGGCGTGCGCAAGGGCGACCTGGTGGGGTGCGTGCGGGCCGGCACCACCAGCGTCGCGGGCGTGATGGCCACGACCCGCGCCGGCAAGGGCTGCGGTGCCTGCAAGGAGCTGGTCCGCGACATCGTGGAGTGGGCCGCCGGCGGTGACATCGTGCAGGACGCGAGCGCGCGGTGGTACGTCCCGGCGATCCCGCTGGAGAAGCCGGAGCTGATCGCCGAGATCCGCCGCCGCGGGCTGCGGTCGGTATCTGCGGTGTTCGCCGAGCTGGCCCCGAACGGCGAAGACGCCGCCAGCAAAATGCCCCTCGCCTCGCTGCTGAGCATGCTGTGGGGCCGGGAGTACCTCGATGAGCGGGACGCCCGGTACATCAACGACCGGGTCCACGCCAACATCCAGCGGGACGGCACTTTCTCGGTGATCCCACGGATCTCCGGCGGGGTCACCACCGCCAGCCAGCTGCGCCGCATCGCCGACGTCGCCGACCGCTACGCCATCCCGATGATCAAAATCACCGGTGGCCAGCGGATCGACCTGCTGGGCGTGCGCAAGCAAGACCTGCCCAGGGTGTGGGCCGACCTCGACATGCCTTCCGGATATGCCTACGGCAAGACCTTCCGCACCGTGAAGACCTGCGTCGGCACCGACTTCTGCCGCTTCGGCCTCGGCGACTCCACCCGATTGGGCATCGACATAGAGGAGCGCTACAAGGGCCTGGAGAGCCCGGCGAAGCTGAAGCTGGCCGTCGCTGGGTGCCCCCGTAACTGCCCGGAGGCCCTGGTCAAGGACGTCGGCCTGGTGGCGGTTGGCGAGGGCCAGTGGGATCTCTACGTCGGGGGTGCCGCCGGGGCGTCGGTGCGCAAGGGCGACGTGCTGGCCCGGGTGGCCAGCCACGCCGAGGCGCTGCGGCTGACCGGGGTGTTCCTGCAGTTCTATCGGGAGAACGCGCGGTGGCTGGAGCGTACCTATGATTTCGTGCCGCGGATCGGCATCGATGAGCTGAAGGCGATTCTGGTGGATGACCGGGACGGCGTCGTGGCCGGCCTGGCGGCCCGGATGCAGGAGTCGCTGGACGCCCACCGCGATCCCTGGTTAGAGGGCCGCGACCCGGTCACCAGCGGCCAGTTCGCCGACGCGCTGCCCCTGATCCCGCTGCCGCTGGTCCCCCGCCCCCAGGTCCCGTCGCCCTATGCTCCCCTACCCCAGGTTCCGGTCCGGTGAGCGCCCGGGCCGGCAGCGGATACCGGCTTGGCCCCCTGGAGCAGATTCCCCTCGGCGAGGGCCGCGCCTTCGCCATCGACGGCCGGCAGGTCGCGGTGTTCCGGACCCGCGCCCGCGAGCTGCGGGCAACCGACGCCGTGTGCCCGCACGCGGGCGGCCCGCTCGCCGACGGGCAGATCGACCGGCATCGGGTGGTCTGCCCCCTGCACGGCCACGCCTTCACCCTGACCGACGGATCGTGCTCCACGGGGGACTACGCGGTGGCGACCTACCCGGTGTGGGAAGAGGACGGCCAGATCGTGCTTGAGCTGGCTGAGGTACGCCGGGATGAGGGTGCCGGGTGTTAGCTGGGTCAGCGGTTCAGCGGTTCAGCGGTTCAGGAAGGAGGGGAGGCGGTCGGTGACCAGGATCTGCTCGACTGAGGGATGTCGGACCCGGAGCACCATCAGGGTGTAGTGACCGGCCACCGCTGGTGGGCTGGCCCCGGCGATTGTTCCCGGCGGGTAGCTACCGTGGTAAACCACCAGGCAGGACTTGGGCCACCTGGGCCGAGCTGGGCGGCGATGCGACCCAGCTCGCCTCGCGGGTGGCCGCGGCGGTGCTGGTGGAGTTGCCCCCAGCTTTCGACTGAGCTCGTCGGCGTCATTCTTGCTGATCCGCCGGATCAGGGTCAATGTGCCCTCGTCGTGGACGATGTTGTTCGCTAACGGCAGCACCGCCGCGCAACTGGAGATGTCGCCGGTGATTGAGGCCCCGCTGCGCGGTCCCGAACACGCCACCACGAAGCCAATCGCAACCGCGGCTGCGGCCACCACGGCGCAGCGACCCCACGGGCGGGCAGTCATGACGTCGGTTCCACTTCCGTGGCCCCGGTGGCCACCGGATCTGGACTGGCCACCGGGTCTGGACGCGCGCCGGCAACCAACGGCACCGGAGCGCGCGAGGTCGCTCGCAGGGCCAGCCACGCCAGCCCTCCGGCGGGGATGCAGGCCCAGTAGGAGATCAGTCGGTAGAGCAGCACAGCGGCCAGCGTGATGGTCTCGGCGCCGCCGAAGGCGACCAGGGCCACGGTGATACTGCCCTCCACGACCCCAATCCCCCCAGGAGTCACCGGCAAACTCGCCGCGATCTGCCCGGCGCAGTAGGCCAGCAGCAACCCGGTCCACGGCGGCGTGGTGCTCAACGCCAGGAAGGCCAGCGCCAGCACGGTGACATCAGCCACCCAGGACACCATCATCAGGGCGAAGGCCGCACAGCCCGCCGCCGGGGTCAGCGCGACGGTGCGCAGTTGGTCCGCCCAGTTTCGGAAACCTGCTCGCAGGGTCGAGGTGCCGGCTCTGATCTGGGCCCGCGCCGTCGGCGGGAGCAGGCCGAATCGGTGGCGCTCACCTCGGCTGGCTGGCCCGGGTAGGCGTTGGCGAGCGGACCTCCGGCGCACGCCGGGCAAGGCTCGGGCGAGTCCGCGCCGGAAGGCGGGCCGACGCAGCAGGGCATACCCACCGCCGAGGAGGACCAGCACGCCCAGGAACACGGCACTAATCGCCTGCAAGCCAGGAACCGGGTCATCCTCGCCGGGAATCTGGACCGCGATGATGGTCAGCACCGTGATTGCCGCGACGTAGCACACCGAGGACACCGCGAACATCCAACTGGCCAACGCCGCACCCACCTGACGGCGACGCAACACACCTACCATTACCACGCCGGAGGCGGCAAAGCCGAACGGCAGGCAGTACGCTGCCGCATCGCCAGCCAGAGTGGCCAGTGTCAGGGTCATCGGGCCCACCCCACCACCTCCGCGGCCCCCACCACCTCCACGGCGGAGCACCACCGCACTCGCGAGGCCCCGCGCCGCATAGGACAGCACCTCGACGAGGACAGCCACCACCACCCACCCGGCCCGGACCGACGTCAAGGTGTCGGCGGCGGTCAGCAGCTCGTCGCTGCTGTCGAACAGCACCCGCCCCACCAGTGCGGCCGCGGCCAACCCGACGACCACCACGGCCGCCCGCCGCCAGACTCGGCCGCCCAGTGCCACCGCCACACCATGTCACATCGCTCCCACCAGCCTCACTCCAGCGCCTCGCTCACCCCGGGGGCCGTACTCACCCTGGCGCCGTACCGGGGACTCCCGTGACTCACCTGGCTCGGCCCGTCGGCTGCCTCATGGTCAGCGAAGAGTCCCGTGTGGATCGTTGTCACGAGCAGACCCGACGAATGTGTCGTAACGTGGCTGGTACGAGCTCGAAGGAGGAACCATGATTGTTCTTGGGATAATCTTGCTTGTGGTGGGGTACCTGCTCCCGATGTCGATTCTGATCACTCTCGGGATTATCCTGATCGTGGTCGGGGTGATCCTGGAGCTGCTCGGGGCCATCGGGCGCCCGGTGGGCGGTCGACGGCACTATTACTAACGCGCCGGTGTGGGCACGAACATGCTGTGCTCTTCGCTCAGCGGCTCGTCACCCACCCGTCCCGGTCGGCACCGCCACCGACTTTCCGTCGGTGGCGGTGCCGTGCGGGTATCGTGGCGGATGCAACACATTCAGGACCTGAGTATGGGCGCGCAGCTCCGCACGAACCTCTGACACATCGTGGTCGGCACCGGCCGCCAGCACGCGGGCGGCGGCCGAGTCGGAACTGTGAGGCGGATGCCCGCGCCTTGCTGAGTCAGGGAAACCTCGCCTAGGCCGGCCGCCCGGACCGGGGAGAGCTTGCACGTCGACGACGGCCTTGGCGACGCAGAGTAAACGGTAGCTTCATTGACTCCCATTTGTCAGCCAACCCCATCTTACTCACCCCCGTCAAGCGCTCCTCGAAATGGATAGGCACCTCGACAGCCAAGTACCCGAGGTGTGTGCATCGGTAGTTCATCTCGACCTGAAAACTGTATCCTTTACTGCGCAAATGCGCCAGATCGATCTGAGCGAGCACATCCGCCCGCCATATTTTGAACCCGGCTGTGGCATCCCTGATGCGCAACGCGAGGATCGCGTTCACGTAGACATTTGCAAACGCCGACAGGAACCGCCGATTGCGCCCCCAGTCGCTACTCAGACTGCCCCCATTGACGTAGCGACTGCCGATGACGACTCCCGCGTCGAGCGATAGCAGGGTCCCCAGCATGCCGGGGATTGCCTCGGGAGGATGCGACAGGTCAGCATCCATTTGAGCGACGTAGTCAAAGCCCCGCTCCAACGCGGCAAGCATCCCCGCAGCATGCGCCCGCCCGATACCGGCCTTGCCCGGCCGGTGCAGGACCACCATGCGATCCTGGCCCTGCCGGTTCTCCGCAGCCGCGAGGTCATCGGCGATGGCGCCGGTGCCGTCAGGCGAGTTGTCATCGGCCACGATAACCGCCAGCCCCGGCAAGGGCAGCGCGAACAGATGCTTCACCAGAACCGGGAGGGTATCCGCCTCATTGTAGGTCGGGATCACCACGGCGAGCTTACTGCGGCTCCACTCTGGCGGAAGCGTGGCAATGCGCGGACTCGGGCTCACGTCACAAACACCAACCTCACCTGGGGGTGTCGGGGTAACAGTCGCAGGGGCCCACGACAGCGCCTCAGCTTAACGTGACACCACACCGTCATGTTTCAGCACGCCAACGCAGAATTCCACAGCGCCCACTATCAGGGGCCCAAGTATCAAGGGCACAGTATCAAGGGGCGCCGCGCAGCAGCTCCACCACGACCTCAGCCCCGAGCTCGTGGCCGCTTGATCCCGCAGGTATCCGAAGCAAGCCGTTGGCACGCATCAAGGAGCTGAGTGCACCAGCGCCCTTGCCGACCGGGATCGCTGCGTAGCCACCCCGATCACCGCTTAGCTCGTTCACCCGGGTGAGCCTGACCCGGATGTGCTCGTCGATCCCCGGTGGGGAGCTCACCGCCTGGGTGAGCCGGGCTCGCACCGTGGGCCGCTTGTCGGTGGGGGTACCCAGCAATAATCCAATCAGCGGCAGGGCAAAGGTCTCGAAGACGTGAGCCGCCGAAACCGGGTAGCCAGGCACGCCGATGGCCGGAACGGGCCGGGTGAGGTGAAGGAGTCCGAGAACCACGGGATGGCCAGGGCGCATCGCCACCCCCCGCACCGCCACCTGGCCTAGCTCGGCCAGCACGGTCCCCGTGTGGTCGCCGCGACCTGCGCTCGTGCCGGCGATGATGACCACGAGGTCGGCCTGAGCAGCAATCCCGTGCACGGCGGCAGCGATTCGGCTCGGGTCGTCGCGTTCGACCGGGAGCACTACTGTCGCACATCCTGCCTCACGCGCGTGCGCAGCCAACATCAGCGAGTTCGTATCGAGGACCTCCCCGCGGCCGATGACTGATCCGATGGGCCGCACTTCGTCACCGGTAGGCAGGACGGCGACCACTGGTTTTTCCCACACCGTCAGGTCAACGTGTCCCGCTGCGGCCACCACGGCCACATCGACCGCGCGCAATCGGTGGCCCGCGGGGAGCAGCGGCTCACCCGCCCGCACATCCTCACCAATACGCCGAACGTGTCGGCCCGCGGTTACCGGCGCAACCAGCCGGGCAGCACCGTCGTCCTGATACTGGACATGTTCGCGCATCACGACGGCATCGCGCCCGGGCGAGAGCGGGTCTCCGGTATCGACTGGGTCGAACCGCTCAGGGGTCAGCAGCAGCGGGGAGGTCTCCGACGCAGCGGTGGTGTCGGTAGCGAGGACGGCGATCCCATCCATCGCGGCCACCTCGTACGCTGGCGAGGACCACCGAGCATGCACCGGCGCGGCCGTCACTCGGCCGACCGCGTCCGCCACACCCACCCGCTCAGTGCCTAGCTGGGGTCGCCATCCAGCCTGTGCGCAGGCTCGCTGCCACGTCAGGAAGGCATGGCCGACAGGGTCAAGATCAGGACAGTCCCGCATCGCCGTCACACACCCAGACAGCCTAAACGAGGACGCTGCCCGAACAGGACCGGGACCTAGCGGGGTGGGGTGCAGCGCCGTGAACTCGACGGGACCGACGTAGCGCCGGCCCCGCAACGTCGGTGACGTCGAGTTCACCGACAGCGCCTCGCGCGCCTCCCCTGCCGCTGTGGGCCTTTCGGTCACGTTGTCGTAAAATCCGTCGTCGCGGTCAACAACATGCTTCTTAGGGTGAGGGTATGTTTTCCCCGGAGTAGCTTCAGCCGCATCGGGTCGACGACGTAGGAAACCGATCCCAGGGTGTTCGCCGTGATGGTGGCGATCTCGTGGTTGTCGATGTCGAGCTTGACGGGGTGGCGCGGCAGGAAACCGGTCGCCGTCACGGACGTCGTGCCACCGGGACCCGTGTCGGTACTGGTAAGCGCAATGGTCTGCTGTAGTCGTGCTAAGGCGTCGTGGGCCTGACGCTGCAGGGAGTCAGGCCTGTTCTGGGTACGGATCGCCGCGACGAGCTCCGGGACGAACCTGCTCGCGTCAATGGTGCCCCAGCCACTGGCCACATCAAATCCGGTGGTAGCCGTGAATCCGGGGACAAAAACCGGTCCCGAGGTCACTGAGTTGTTCCCCTTAACGACGTCGACTATTCCGGCGGGCGTCCCGCGCGGGCCCAAGACGTCGTAGAGCACCTGGTTGATGGGACCAACGCTGCCCTGATTCACCTGAGCAGCCAGAGCAAGCACGCCAGCGAACAGCGGCGCCGCCTCAGACGTCCCGTCCTGAGCATCCATGGTGATGTCGGGGACCGAGCGCATGGTGCTGGCGGTGATGGAGTTGACCCGGTCCTGATAGGTCGGCCGCGGATACACCGAGGAGTAGCCGGCGCCTGCGGAGAGCTTGCCGCGATGCCACAGCGGGTTGGGGCCAGCGCGGCGTCCCTGGGGGTCGAGGTTGGGTACGCTGCCGCCGACCGCGGTGACCCAGGGAGAATCATCCCAAGTCGCGGTATCCGGCGTCAGGGTGGTGTTCCCACACTGCGAAGTGGCCGTCGGGAGGTTCTGGACCACGCCGCAGTCGCCGGTCGCCGCCACCACCGGGATGCCGGCAGCCGCCGCGGACAGCAGGCCGGGGTCCTGCGCGGTGATTTCCGCCTTGCCGTAGCGGTAGGTGCTCTCGCCCGTTCCGTCGCTGATCGAGATGGCGTCGGCCAGATGGTTCCTGCTGATATATTCCAGCGCCTGCATCATCTCTGGGGGCGCGACCTGGCTCGCGCCGTCATCAGTGACCTCGCTGTCCGCCGGAGTCGCGGTAATCAGTATCTTTGCGTACGGCGCGATCAGATGGGCCGCCTCGACGTCGAGCTCAAGTTCGGCTTTCCACGCGTCACACGAACCGTAGCTGCCCAGCGCGACCATCCCCGGCGGGCATTGAGCGGGCAGGTGACCGCCGCCTGAGGGATAGATAGTCTGAATGTCCGGATCAGGGAGACCGTATTTCTGGTCGAACGTCCTGATGACCTCGTTGATCTGTGGGTCGTCCCAGCCTTCGAGAAGCGCGATGGTCGTTCCCGTTCCGTCGATGCCCTTCTTCCACAGTTCACCGATGTTGTAGTCAAGAATGTCTTGCGGTCCCGGGCTAGCTTCGGCGAACTGTGCGTAGTGCTTGGTCATGGTGTCCAGGACGGCGGTGAGCGTCCTGATGTGATCCTGGTTGGGCCCCTGTCGGCAGAGCCGACAATCAAACCCCAGGGGCGGGACATTATCCTGACCGGCTGGACTGCCTGCTGCACCGGTCACACCGCACGACGCTATGAGCGTGGCCGCCACAAGGGGCAGAACCGCCCGCGTATGGGTACTCGTCATATTCCCCGATGCCTGCCCGTCACTTGTGTCATGGTCGTGGCCCCTGGTCCCGATGGTGGGTGCTGCCGTGTGGTGTTCCGTTGGCCGAAACTATCGCACCAGAGTGGCGGAATCGTTGGGCTAGTTCCGGGTGGTCCTCCCACCACAGCCGGGGCTGGGTGGGCAGGGGGGCGTTCGGGGAGGGTGCCGCAGCCTCCGCGCAGGCGTCGAGAGTGTCAAGTTCAGCGTCGATGGCCGCGGCGTGGCGCTGGTCTTCCCGCATCATCCGGGTCACGACCACGGCGAGGAAGGGCAGGCCAGCCAGATCACCACCGATCCACAACACCCCAGCGCCGATGATCTGATCCAGTCGCAGATCCGGCCCCCACCCCCGGTGCAACGCCTGGTAGTAGTGCGGGGCGAGCAGCGGCCCCAGCCAGAGGATCAACCCCAACACCCCATCAAAGATCACTTCTGCAACACTGATCGCCATGGTGAGCAGGTACGGATCGGCGCGGGGGGTGGGGTCGATGCGAAACCGGGTCCAGAAGTACAAGAACCCGGCGGCGACCAAACCGACGCCCACCACCCCACCGACGGCCGCTGACTGCAGGCTGGCCGCATACAGCGGCGTCAGGTACAGGACGAACAGCGGAGCGATCAGCGCGGCGGTCACCACCACGGGGAAGCTCAGGGCGCGGGCAGCCTTACTGTGCAGCACCCGGCTGGCCGCTCGGACGGCCGGCGCGGGGAGTACCGTACGGAGCAGAGTCAGCGGCGCACCCAAGGCCAGGAACATCGGCGTAATCATGAGCAGTGTGATGTTCTGCACCGCGCGATCCCAGAACAGGCTGCCAGCATAGACGCCGACGGCACTCACCGTCACCAGCAGGATCGACCCCAACCCGGCCAGAAACCACCACACCCGGCCGGCCGGCCACACCACCCCTCCCCGGCCCACGTCCCTTCGGCGCAGCCGGCGCACCCCCAGCCCGTAAGCCACCCCTAGCGCGGTGACCGCCACCAGCACTCCCGGGTTAGGCGTCCACGCGGTCAGTAACCGCCCCCACGTCAACGGCGGCAGCGGAGACAATGTCAACATCAACTCATCCATACCCACCCCCCCAGCGTGCACCCCAGGGCTCAGGTGACACAGAGTCTCAGGTGACGCAGGGGATGCCGGTGGTGGAGACGCTGTTGAGGTCCGGTGCTGGCGGCGTGGACGTGGGGGGCGAGGCCTCGCCGGTGCTGCGAGCGCCGAGGGTAGCGGGCATGGTGTAGTCAGCCCCTAGGACCACCCGGAGGTGCCCGGCCGGCACCGTCGCGTCCAGCTCCGTCGGTGGCCCGCCGAGCATTCCGGCCAAGGTGTTCGCCGCCGCCGCGGAGCCGGGAGCCGGATAATAGATTATCGTAGTATTCCGGTAGCGACGAGCGTTGCTGGTGACACCGGGAGTGAAGCCGGTAACGGCCAGGGCGTGTTCCAGCCCAGCTGCCAGCCCGTTTCGGTTGGTGGCATTGACCACATCCACGGTGCCCGATTGTCTGCCCGATTGTTTGGGGCCGGACCCGGGAACAGGCGAGGTAGGATCAGGCGCTGTAGGGATGTGCGCACCAATCAGGTTGTGGACGAGGGCCTGAATCTGCGGTACGTCGACGATGTTGACGTCCTCGCCGGCGGGATCTGTGCCGAAGCGGACGATCGGCAGGGTCGTGAAGGTGATATTTCCGCCGCTCAGCAGGGAGGCGTGCTGAGCAAAGGGCAACAGCTCCAGGCCGGTATCGGCGGCAATGTTCTGCTTGACCACAGTGATCAGCTCACGCAGCCGAACCGGGTTGAGAAACGTCCCGGCCTGCTTAAGTTGATAAACCAGCGAGGCGATGAAAGCCTGTTGGCGACGTTCCCGGTCCAGGTCGGTGAAGTTCAGCTGCGGATGCGCATTGTCGCGGCGCTGGCGGACGAACGCCACCGCCTGGGCGGCGTCGATCTGCTGATACCCCCGGTGGAAGTTCGCGCCAGAGTAGCTGTCCCGGGTGTCCTCATTTAGGCACACTGTGATCGGCGCCACCACCTGGGCAAGCTGGTAGAAGGCCACCATCGTCACCTCCACGAAGTGGTCGATCGGCACACCCCCCAAGAACTGGGCGACCGTGTCGAGCTCTTCCTGGCGACCGGCGTCGCGGCTTTGCTGTTCCAGGCTGGCCTGGTCGGTCACGCCCGCAGCCACCAGCTTTCGATGTTCCTGGTCGAAGGCAAACCCATACGCCTGCTTGATCTTTCCTTTCGCGATGCCGTCTGGGGCCCCGGGAAGGCTGACGTAGTCGTCTCGGGGAATGGAGATAACCGTGGCCCTGGAGCCATCGCCCGGGAGGTGGACCAGCATCAACACGTTGGCGTTGTACCCGCCGACCTGCTGGTCACCGGCATGCAACGCCTGGTAAATCTCCGATGGTAGCGGGTGACCGTTCTCATCGAGTCGGCTATCCAATCCCATGATGAGAATGTTGGTGTCACCGCTCGCCGATTTAGGGGCATCGCCGCGGATCGCATCCGATCTACCAATCCCCATCAGGAGATCCTGGTATTGGCTCCAGCCATACCCGGTGACGGTCAACACCAGCGACGACACCACCGCCACTGCCCAGCGCGCGATCAACCCCCACTGGCGAGTACGGCGGCGAGCCGAGCGACGCCCGGAGGGCCAACCGTCCCGGCCACCACGGTCCCGGGCCTGCGCCCGTCCGGCATGCCCCGCGGAGGGCACCCGGGGGCGCTGGGGGTCAAACCGCGGCGGGAGCGCCGCCCGCCGCCCGCGATCACCCCCTGTCGAACCAGCCCATGGTCCCTGATCGGGGAAAACCAGACCTCCGGGGGGCAGCTCCCGCCCGGGACGCAGCGCGTGACGCGGACGGTCACCGCGGGCATGCCCGCGGTGACCCGAGCGTCTGTCTCCACCAGCCACACCACTCCCTGCGCCTGCGGTCACCGGGCGCTGCGCGCGTAGTCCCGGGAACTGTTGGAGGATAGGATCACCCGTCACCAGCCATCGCCGAATGTCGGGTTCCGGTTATCCGCGCGCACCATACCTGGCTCGCGGGCCGGGTGGCGGCGATGTGACCCGTGCGCGGTCGGCGCTGGCGGTCGGCGCATCTGATGACCCGCCCGGGCAGGGCCGGTGTGCCGATCCCCGCTAGGGACCGGGCTGCCCGAAAGTGGGGTCTTACCAGCGGATTCTTGCGTTCGACTGCTCGCGTTGGTTCCATGAACACACGTGAGCGATGGAGGTCACGAATGCGGGCCCAGACGGCGAAGGCGCGGTCGCAGAATCGATGGTGACGACTGAGGACGCCCGCTGGCTTGCCGGCTACCTGCGGAAGATGGTGTCGACCCGCCCCGCCGCCTGGGCCGGCAGCGAGTTAACCCTGTCCCAGCTGATCGCGCTGCACTTCATCAGCGCGAAGGCGCCGATGACGCTGATGACGCTGTCCGAGGCCTTAGGCACCAGACCACCGGCCACCAGCGCGATGGTCGATCGGCTCGCCCGGGCCGGGCTGGTCCACCGTACGCCAGACCCCGACGACCTGCGACGCGTCCTGCTGGCCGTGACCAGCACCTCAGCCCAGATGCTCGGCAAGATCGACCCTGACACCGCTCGCCAGCTGCAGGCAGTGCTGAGCAAAATGGGCTCGGCAGCTCAGCGCGTGCTGACCGAGGTGCTCAGGGACACCGCGCGGCGCCTCGCCCGCTAACGTCGCCTGTCGCCGTGCGGCGAGGGCGCAGACCCGAACCGATGCGGCACTATCAGGGGGGTGAACGCAGCGCCGCATTCCGCCACCGTCCCTGACACCCTGTTCGACGACCCGAAAGCGGAGGCCCGCTGGCGGGCTCGGTTCACCGCGCCCCGGGTCAGCCTGCCCCAGTGGGCCCAAGACGCCCCAGACCGCTGCCTGTACATCTCCAACGCATCAGGCACCTGGGAGATCTACGCCTGGGACCGCGCCACCGGCACGCACCGGCAAGTCACCGACCGGCCATGCGGCACCCACATCGCTACCCTGACACCCGACGGTGCGCAGGTGTGGTGGTTCGCCGACACCGACGGTGACGAGTTCGGCAGCTGGGTGACCGAGCCGTTCGGCGGCCGGCCCGCCGACGAGGAGCCCCAACCGGCTGTGCCGGGCACCACGCCCGGCTACCCAGCCGGGCTGGACCTCGGCCGGCGCAGCGCGGTGATCGGCGCCTCCACCGACGAGGGCACCACAGTGTGGATCTCACGAGACGGCACCGCCCAGGTCGTCTACCGCAGCGAGCACGACGCCGGGGTGGGCGCCCTGTCCCGCGACGAACGGCTGCTCGCGATCATGCATTCCGAGCACGGCGACTCCCGCCACCCCGCGATCCGGGTGCTCACCACGGAGGGGGACACCGCCGGCAGGCGTCTCGCCGAGAAGTGGGACGGCCCCGGCAAAGGCCTGGAGGTGCTTGGCTTCGCCCCCCGGGCGGGCGACCCCCGACTCCTGCTCGGCCACGAACGGCGCGGCCGAGCAGAGCTGCTGATCTGGGACGTCGCAGCGGACACCGAGACCGAGATCGCACTCGAGCTGCCCGGTGAGGTGAGCGCCGACTGGTACCCCGACGGCACCGCGCTGCTCGTCGCACACCAGCACGCGGCCCGCTCCACCCTGCACCGATACCAGCTCAGTACCGGTGAGCTGAGCGCGCTGGACATTCCCCGCGGCACCGTCGGCGGGGCGACGGTCCGGCCGGATGGCACCGTCGAGTACGCCTGGTCCTGCGCCGCCCAGCCACCCACCATCCGAGCCCTGCACCCGGATGGTACCGACCGGGCGCTGTTGGCGCCCCAGGGCGAGCCGGCCCCCGGCTCACAACCCCTGGCCGACCAGCTCGTGCCCACCCCACACGGAGCGGTGCACGCCCTGGTGGCCACGCCGGCCGAGGCTCCCCAGGGTCCGCTGCCCACCGTGTTCCTGCTGCACGGCGGACCCCATGCGGCCGACGAGGACCGCTTCTCCGCGGTCCGAGCGCTCTGGCTGGACGCCGGCTTCGCCGTGGTCCACGTCAACTACCGCGGATCGACCGGCTACGGCTCGGCCTGGCGGGACGCGATCGAAGGCCGACCGGGGCTGACCGAGACGGAGGACATCGCGGCCGTCCACGACTGGGCGATCTCCAGCGGGTTCGCCGACCCGGCAGCATGCGTGGTGGCGGGCTGGTCGTGGGGCGGGTATCTGGCCCTGCTCGCCCTCGGGAGGCAGCCACAGCGCTGGGCGGCCGGGATCGCCGGGATCCCGGTAGCCGATTACGTGGCCTCCTACGCCGACGAGATGGAACCGCTGCGGGCCTTTGACCGAGCTCTGTTCGGCGGCTCGCCCGATGAGCTGCCCGAGCTCTACCGACTGGCCTCCCCCATCAGCTACGTGGCCGAGGTGCGTGCCCCGGTGCTGCTACTGGCTGGGAAAAACGATCCGCGCTGCCCGATCCGTCAGATCGACAACTACCTTGCCCGGTTCACCGAGCTGGGCAAGCCTTACCGGTGCTACCGCTACGACGCGGGACATGGATCGCTCGTGGTAGCCGAGACCCTCCGGCACGCCGCCATTGAGGTGGCGTTCGTCCGCGAGGTGCTCGGCGGTAACCCGATTGCCGGCTCAGCCGGCGGTAACCCGATTGCCGGCTCGGTCGGGGATAGCACGCGTTCAGCGGTCTGATTCCGGCTGGGTGAACTTTACCCTTGGTCAACGTAGCGGTAATGCCGGAAGCGGAAACTAGGCCAGGAGGTGGTCACCGTGACCCTGTGGCGGCTGCACGTCGACGTGGCCGATCAACCCGGCAGGCTGGGCGCGCTCGCCGCGGCGATCGGCGGCTGCGGGGCCAATATCGTCTCCCTCCATGTAGTGGGGGAACCGACCCAGGACGGGGCGGTCACCGATGAGCTGCTCGTCCGGGTGCCACCCCGGCTCGCGGTGCCGACGCTGGTGGAAACCATCGAGGCCGCCGGGTTCCGCGTCACGGTGGTGGTGCAGGCCGACGCGCAGGCACTGGCCGATCCGGTGAGCACCGCGCTGGCGCTGGCGCACTGCGTCGCGGTCGACCCGGGCAGCGCCGCGCAGGCGGTGGCCGCCCTGCTGCGCGCTGAGCTGGCCGGAGATGGTGCGCCACCCGCTGCGCATCAGGCCGAGGTCGGCACCGGGACGACCCGGGTGCGGCTCCGCCGCAGCTGGCCGTTCACCGCCACCGAGATCTCCCGGGCTGCGGCACTGCTCGAGCTCGCGGGGTCCTCCCCCGACGGGCGTCGGCTGGCCCCGCCCCGAGCCAGCGTGCAGCTGACTGATGGGTCCGAGGTGGTGCTGCGAGCCGCGACCGCCGCAGACGCGCCGCTGGTCGCCGCGCTGCACGCGCGCTGTTCCCCGCACACCCGGGCGCTGCGGTCGCTGCCCACCAGACCGGTGCTGGCGGCGGCCGTGCTGGCGCAGCTGATCGGCGCCGACGGCTCCACCAGCGTGCTCGCGGTAACCCCCGACGGTGGCGCTGCCGTCGGGTTGGCGAACCTAGTCTGCACCGGAGGAGGCAGGGCCGAGGCCGCGCTGCTGGTGGAGGACGTCTGGCAAGGCCGAGGGGTTGGCACGGCGCTGGCCCGCAAACTGGTGGAGCTGGCCCGAACCGATCAGATTACCGAACTCACCGCGGTGTCCCAAGTGGGCAACGGCGCGCTGACCCGGGTGCTGCGCCGGGCCGGGCTGCGCCCGCGCGGCCGATTGGAGGGCGGCGCGCTACGCGTCCGGGCCGCCCTGCAATCGGAGGAACTCAGCTCAAGCGCACCGACCCAGGTCAGCCTGGCCTAGCAGCGGACGTCAGCCAGGGTCCAGTGCCGCGGTGTCAGTAACGGCTGCTGAGGTGATCCGACCTGGGCAAAGCTGCTGGTGAACTGGGTGAGCTCGGGTTGGCCGGTGGCTTCCCAGGCGCGGATGAGAGTGTGTAACGTGGCCGCCACGGCGGCCTCACCCACCGCGGCGATGGTGCCGTCGATCTGCACCCACGCTGTGCCACACGCCGGGACGTGTAATGCGCAGGTGCCCTTGCTCGGGTCGATGCTGTCGTCGTCCAGGTAGGCGCGGGTGATCCGATCATCTCGGGTGGCCAGGAAGAACCACAGGTCGTCGTAGGTGGCCGCGGTGCGGGCCGGGCTCGCCTCCGGGATCCGGGTGATTGGAGCGGGGGCGAGGTAGTCGGCGGGGTCGTGGCCCACCAGCTCCGGCGGGCGTAATGGTCCAGCTGCGGGCATGAAGTCGGCCCACAGGGCGGCCTTGGCGTGGACACCGTCGTGACGGCGCGCGGCCAGGATGGGATGCACCCCACCGTGGGCGATCGGAGCGAGGATGAGGCCGTCGGGGGTGAGTTGGTCAAGCCAGGGTGGAGACAAGCCCGCGACACCGCAGGTGATGATGATCCGGTCGTAGGGGGCGCCGGAGGGTGCGCCGAGGTAGCCGTCACCGCGGCGGACCGTGACCTGATGGTCAAGTCCAAGCCGGCGGATGGATTCGGCCGCGGCGTGGGCGGTAGTCGCGTCAGCGTCGATGGTGTGGACGGGCGCGCCGGTGATGGTGGCGATGAGCGCAGCGTTGTAGCCGGTGCCGGCACCGATGTCGAGCACCCGCATGCCGGGCTCCAGCTCGAGGGCTTCGAGCATCCGGGCCATCAGCGGGGGTGCCGAAGAGGATGAGGGCAGGCCGCCATCTCGCCCCGTGCTCGTCAGCAGCGACTGGTGGGAGTAGACGATGTCCAAGACCTCGCTTTCCGGTAGCTGGTCCTGGGCCACCCTGATGGTCTGCGGGCCGTAACGGAACTCGGGGACGCACTGGTGTCGAGGCACGCTGGCGAAGGCTTGCTCGACGGCGTCTGAGCGGATCGCGCCGGCCTCGCGCAGCGATGCGGCGAACGCGGTAAGCCGGGTCGTGAGTGCCTCGGGCACAGCTGCGGCGTCCTCTCAGACAGTAATGATCGGCGTGTAGATCGTGTGGGGGTTCACCGTCTCGCAGACGGGTTGGCCGGCTGCTTCGACCCACGCATGGGACTGCGGTGGCGGTGAGCGGAACCCGACCCGCCAGGTAGCGCGAGCACCCCACATTCGGCACAGCAGAATGATGGCCAGCGACCGGCGCAGGCAGTCATGCCCGCTGGCGCATCTGAGGTTGACTGTGGTGATGATGCCATAGGCCCGTTCGGCACACGGAACATCGGCGTCGTGACCGCCGCGGCGCAGCGCGCTCAGGACCCGACGAATCCTGCCTGGACGTGCCCTGGTGACGCTCAGCAGCACAGTGGCTGCCGTCACCGCCAGCAACCCGGTGCAGCGTTCGCCGAGTGACAGGCTGCGCGGTAGCGCCAGGGCGATCGGCGCGCTCACTGGAGCACGACCAGACGGTGGACAAGCAGCTCGTCGAGGAGCCTGGTGATGTCGCGCCGGGCGGTCTGTGCGGTGACGGCATACCGGGCACACAGCGCGGTGACGGCGGCCTCGATCCCGCTGTTGAGCAGCGCCAACAGCGCGGCGGCGCCAGTGTGGTTGAGGTGATAGATCATACCGCGCCGCTCATCCAACAGCGTCAGGCCGTCATCCACCACGGTGCTCAATACTCCGTGGATCAGGGACACCCTCGTGTTGAGCGCAGACATCATCAGACTCCCGATCGCAGGTGAACGGTGAGGTTAGGCTGCGCAGCCAGACCTCGCACGCAATAGTGTCGGTAATAAAGGCTGGTGCCAGTCCGGATGGGCCAAACGAGCGCACACAGCGGCGCAGCACGCTTGCGTCGACCAAGCCAAGCTCGCATAGCCGCGAGTCGTCGAGCAGCTCAGCCACGTGGTGGCGGTTGGCTTTCCAGCCCCGGTAGATATCGTCGTTGTAGTGGGCCTTGGTGCGCCGCGCCAGCAGATGCGTGGGAACCACATCGGCGAGAGCAGCCCGCAACAGTGGTTTGGGCTGCCAGGGATCGGACCGCTCCCAGGGACGAACGGCAAGGCACGCCTCCAGCACGGCGCGGTCGAAGAAGGGGAACTCGGTGCGCACACCGTAGCTGGCGAGCGCATCTCGGTAGAGAGCCGCGCGATAGGCCGTGGACCGGATCCGCGCGAGGGCGGCGTGTGTGCCCCGCCCGGCCGTGGCGATCGGTTGGGCGGCCAGGATCGCGGCACGGACGAGCTGTTCGGCGTCGCTAGTGGCCCATTGCGCCAGCAGGGGTTGAGCTTCCCAGCCTGCGGCCACTATCTCGGTGGGCGCCTCGGTTCGCAGGGTGCCGGCGGCCCAACGCAACCACTTCCGAAGGAAGGTGTGGCCAGCATCGAGCGCGTCAAGCGCAGCACGTTCAGGTCGCGTAGCGCGGCCTGCCCTCGCAGATGTCTCCAGCCCTGTCGTGGGTGAGCACGCAGTGCGTCATGGAGGTAGGTCAACGGCGCAAGGAGCACCTCATCGCCGCCTTGACCATTGAGATGTACCCGTACACCACAGCCGGCCAGCACAGCCGCGAGATGGCGCACCCGTGCCGCCGCAGCCGTGAACGGTGCGGGCTCGTCCATCTCGGTCTCCACAGCGGGCAGGTCGTCGAAGAAACAAGGAGTCTCCTGGGCGCCGAGCACCAGGTGTTCTGCCGGAATGAGATGGTCGGCGACCTGGCGCGCCCAGCTGAGGTCATCATTGCCGGGTGAGATCGATGCCGTCGTTACCAACAGCAGTACCGACCGATCCCAGATAGCATTCCCGGCCAAGCAGGACACCGCAGTGGAGTCCAAGCCACCGGAGAGCTGAACACTGACGGCTGGGCCGGCAATCGGACCACTGATGGGCCTGCCGGCAGCCCTCACCCGGCCGGCGACGGCACTGGTGAGCGCCTCCGCCAGAACGCGAGCGCCGTCCGACAACGGCTCGACCGCTGGCGGTGGTGCCCAGCACAGCGTGTGCCGGGTAGCGTCATGGTGCACCGTAAGGCAATGGCCAGGGGGGATCACACGGACACCCTCGAACGGGCTTAGTGACTCACGCAGCAGGCTGGGCATTTCCGGGCTGGCCAACCGAGCGGCCAACCAAGTGCGGCTCACCGGCGCATTGACCAGGCGGCGCAGTACGCCCGCGTGGCTGGCGGCTACCGTGGTAGCGCCAGTCTGGGTAGTGAAGACGCGCCGAAACCCGACGATGTCTCCGAACACCAGCATTCCGGCTGGGCCGCTCACAACGAGGTGGTAACTACCGGGCAGCGTGGTGAGAGGATCGACATTGTCGCGCCGGACTGTGGATTCGACGTGCGTCCTCAGCTCAAGATCGGTGGCTAGGCAGGTGCCGATCACCGCGACTCGCGTCAGCCCGACCACGACTATGCGGAACTCATCGGCGATGCCGCAGCCGAACAGCCACGGCCGACCGGAACCGTGGGCGACTACGGTGTCGGCTTCGGTAGCGAGCAAACGCGCTGCGAACGTGGCCGTGTCCAGGTCCGGCAGCGCACACCACCACCGGATACCGCTGCGGCTGCGGCGATCACCACGGCCAGTTGTCAGCACGGTTCACGGCGACCAATAACCACCGGCATCACTGTCATCCGAGTGCGGTCTGCTGTAATTACCTTTGGTCACCTCACCAAATTCACCTACTACCGTCAGCTCCGGTGGCTCATACGGTTCCACGTCGCTCACACGAGTCTGGACAGCCTCGTTCATTGCCACTCCCCTCCTCGGCGTGCACTGGACAAGACCAGGCGGCCTACTTCCCTGATGCCATCTCACCGTAACCGTTACTACAGAGCTATTGACAGTAGTTGTATCGCCCGAAGGATCTCGCGGCCGAGGTCAGCGCCCTGGCGGGCGCAACTCCTCAGCCGCTGAGAGTGCCGGGGTGGCGGTGGACATCACCTCGACGAGTGGGGACGGGGAGCGGACGTGGTCCGGACATCGGCGTGCTCAGGCCGACCATTGGCCTACCAGATTCCCTACAGTGCTCCCGTCGGGTGCTCAACCCTGCGCTCGGGAGGTGAGGGGGATGTCCGGTTCTGAGCTGCTGCCGCGGACAAGGCTGGAGCAGCTGGTGCGCCAGTTACGGCGGACCAGGGCTGAGTTTCAGAGAGACTTCATCCGCACAGCGGATCAGCTCGACGAACGGATCAGCGTGTCAACCCGGCACGTGGCTCGCTGGATGGCGGGTAACCTCGGTGGTCTTCCGTATCCGGCGGCGTGCCGGGTGCTGGAGAAGATGTTTGGGGAGAGCGCCGAGCGGCTGTTCGGGCCGCCCGATCCCGCGCGTCGGATTGAGGTCGCTACGCTCGAGGTACTCGGCTCGGTGGACGATCCGGCAGTGCAGAGGGAGGTGGCGATGGCCGCTTCCGAGTCGGCCCATTTCGGGCAGTTCGCTGAGCAGTCCAACGTCGGCCCGCACACCCTGGAGCAGTTCCGCGCGGACCTGGTGCGGATCGTGACAACTTACCCGAACCGGCCGGTCTACCCGCTCTTTGTCGAGGTACGGGCGTTGCGCAACCGGGCGTTCGAGCTGCTGGAAGGTCGTCAGTACCCGGATCAGAGCCGGGAGCTGTATCTGGTGGCGGGGGCGCTGTGTGGCGTGCTCGCCAACGCCTCCTTCGACTTGGGCTGGCTGCCCGCCGCCGAGACGCACGCCCGCACCGCGTTCCTGTGCGCTGAGCTGGCCGGGAACAACGCGTTGCGCGCCTGGTGTACGGGGCATGCAGAGCCTGGTGGCCTACTGGGACGAGCGGCCCCGCACCGCCGTCGAGCTGGCGGCGGACGGCTGGCGTTATGTCCCGGAGACCGGGACGGCCCGGGTCCGGTTGGCCTCGATCGAGGCCCGGGCGCACGCCCGGATGCGCGACCAGCGCGAAACCCAGAACGCGCTGGCTCGTGCTGAGCAGGCCCGCGACGAGGTTCGGGGCGCGGACGACCCCGGCGGGATGCTTGTGTTCCCCCTCGCCAAGCAGAGCTACCACGCCGCGAACGCACGGCTGTGGCTGGGGGGACAGGACAGTCTCACCGACGCTGAGCGGGACGCGGCTCACGCCGTCGAGCTCTACGAAGCCGACCCCCCGGAGCAGCGCCGTCTCGGCGAGCTGTGCTCGGCTCGGCTGGACCTTGCTGCGGCCCGGCCCGGCCGTGACGATCTTGACGGCACCGCGGAACAGCTTCAGGACGTGCTGGCTATCGCCACCAAGCGCCGCATCGAAGTCGTTTCGCGCCGCCTTCACCAGGTGGGTCGCGCGCTGCGGCGGCCCAAGTACCAGACCAGCGCCCTCGCGCTGGACCTGTACGACCAAATCCGCAGCTTCACCCGTACCCCGACCGACCCCGCGCTCCCCGGGGCCGAGTGAGCGCCTCGGTCATGGTCGGTTGCTGCACCCGAGTCTGGCGGTGGGCATCACGAACCCCTGACAGCGTGACGGTGGCGCGTACACGGCAAGCGTTACAGCTTCCGGTCTGTGAGAACGTTCCGTCCGTAGGTTTGTAACGCGAACGTTCGTTTGCGATAGATATGGATCTTACGCTGCCCTACTGCTCACCATTTTCCCTTTCGCGCCTTTTCAGGGATGCAGCCCGAGCTGCTACTAGGCCGTTGGGGTGTGCGTCATGGGCGCTACCTTCGTACTGCTTGCCTTCTCTAGTGAAGAAGGCGACACTAGCCACAGTTGACGCTGACTGAACAGTTCAATTTCTATAACCGTTCGTTTGCGGGAGGTGGATGGGTGTTCGGCTCGCTGCTGTACCTGCTGAATGTGAGTAACCCGGACCGGCTGTCGGCGGATTCGGGATGGATCTTCGCGAACGTGCTGCTGCCGGCATTGGCTGATCAGGGGGCGGAGATCTCCATCGCCTGCCCAGCGGTGCTGCCGGATCCGCGGATCCGGTCACTGCCGACCGCGGTGCCAGGCACAAAATACCGGGCCCGGTTCGGGCTGGACATGGACGAGGCGGCACACCTGGTGCAGGCGAGCCGGCCAGCTGTGGTGTTCACCAACCAGATGGAGAACGCACCGGCGCTGCGAGCGGTGATGCTGGAGACCGGCAGCGCGGGCATGCTGGCCGGCTACTGCCATTACGTGCCGTTCCACCTCGACACCGCAGGAAAGATCGTACACGACCCGTCGTTGGACGACGGTGATCTGGGTATGTCAGTGATCTTGCAGTTCTTCTCCGGTGTACTGGCCTGCGACCGGGCGCTGGTGCACTCCCAGACCTCTCATGACTGGATCACCGGCGCGGCCGCGCAGCTGAACCTCGAGCTCGGTGACCGGCTGCGGATCGTGATGCCCGCCCGGGACCCCCGTGTGGTGCGCCGCGGTGAGACGAGGCCACCAGGTGGTGATCCGGTCGCAGTGTACAACCATCGGCTTTACGCCCATTACGGCACCAGCCGCTTTGTTGACCTCGCTCGCCGGCTCACGGTGGCCACTAGCGCGCGGGTGCGGGTGCTGGATGTGTTCGGCACCCGCCGCGCCGGACGCACCAGGTTGGATCCCAGCCCGGAACGGTACCGCCGGGTGCTGTCTGAGCTGGATGGTGTGGAGGTACTCAGCGACGGCGGGGACCGGCGGACCTATCGCGAGGTGCTCGCGGGGGCCCACGTCGCGTTCGCCCCGTTCCGCCCGGGGTGTAGCTGGTCAATGTCGGTGATCGACTGCCAGGCGATGGGCGTGCCGGTGATCGCGCCCCGGATGGGCTGGTTGGCCGAGGCGGTGGATGAGCAACTGCTGTTCGACCACGAGGACCAGGCCGTCGAGCTCGCGCAGCGGCTGATCAGCGACCCGGTGTTTTGGATCCGGCACAGTGCGGCGGCGCGGCGGTTCACCGAAGTCCTTACCCCAGCATCGGCTGCGGCCCGCTTCGTCGAGGCCCTGGCATGAGCACGGCTGCCGGGATGGCTCCGGCGCGGGAATGCGTCTTGCTGTCCTACGACGAACCGCGCGCCGAGCGGCACCACCGGCGCCTGATCGGGGTGTTCGGCGCGGTGAAGCGGTTGCACGGAGTCCGGGGGATGGGCCGGGCGTACCGGCTGTGCGCCGAGCTAGTCGACACCGAGGAGTTCTTCCTCGCTGACGCCGACCTGGCCATCGACACCAGCTTTGATCCGGGCACGGTCACACCGCTGCCAGCGGGTGTGCCGATGCGGGTGTGGCGCACCCGCAACCCGGTCAACGGCCTGGTCTATGGCTACGGTGGGCTGAAACTCTGCCGCCGCAGCGCCTTCCGTCACCTCGGCAGGGTGCCTAGTGCGGTCGATGTGCTCGCCGGCCTGCCTGGCCGACCGGAATTCGTCCCAGCCGTAGCCGGGGACACCGCGTTCGACGCCAGTCCGCGGCACACCTGGCGGGCAGGATTCCGGGAGTGCGCCATGCTCACCCGCGGCTGCGACTACCGCCGGGTCCGCTCCGAGGAAGCCGAGCACCGGCTGCACGCCTGGCAACACATCGGCCACGGTCCCTTCGGTGCCTGGGCCCGCCAAGGCGCCGCTGACGGGATCGCCTTCGCCCAGTGGGCCAGGGACAATTCCACGGTCTGGGCGCTGCTCAACGACCCGCAGTGGCTGGATGAGCACTTCGCCCAGCTCGGGCACGCGGTACCCGGCGGATGAGCGCCCTCAGGGCCACGCCCGCTGGTGGTGGAGTGACTGTGAGCAGGAGTCCGCTGGTGCTGATTGAACGTGATACCAACCATATTGGCGGTCACTGGTACCCGGCCGCGCTCGCGCTCACCCACGCCGCCCGACGCCAAGGGCGGCCGGTCGTGCTGATCGCGCTGAATGGTATCGACGAACACGCCCGTGCCGAGCTGCGCCGCGCTGGCGCCCAGCTCACCATCAAGCCCGCCGCGAGCGCCCTAGAGGCCAGGGCACTGCACCTCTTGGCCCGCATCGGCACCCGGGTGAGCGCACGCCTGCGCCGGTTCGCGCGGCACCGCCGGTTCCCGCACCAGATCACCCTGCTGTCCCGGTGCGCGGCGGAGGCGGCCGCACTGCGCATCGCCGCCGAGCTGCCCGGAGCGGTGCCGGTCCTGCTGACCGCTAGCGAAGGGCTCCCCGGGCTGGCCGCGCTGCTGGGAGGCCCGCACGTGCGCATCACCCACGATGTCGTCACCACTCAGGACCGGCCGCTGCGTCTGTTGGATCGGCTCACCCGGCGGGGCTGGGACCGGCTGGTGGTGGTGTGCCCGACCTCAGGCGTGCGCGAGGGCGTGGCCTGCGAGCATCCGGGGATCCCGACGGTGGTGCGGTCCTTCGCGCTCACCGTGCCGGGCGAGCGCATCACCGTGGCCGAACGCGCCACCGCCCGCGACTGCTGGGGCATCGCCGAGACACAGAAGGTGATCACCCTGGTTGGGGGTTGGTGGCCGTACAAGGACGTCGCTACTATCGACGCTGCCCTCGGTCGGCTCACCGGCCACCCGGTCGTTCTGGTCGCCGGTACCCCGCTGGATGAGGCGTTGCTATGGCGGTGGCGGGTGCTATTGGGAGCGCGTCTTCGCGTGGTGCATCATGCCCTCACGGAGCGGCAGCTGCGCACTGCCTACGCCGCCACCGACCTGCTGCTCGTGGCCCGCCGCCCCGGTACCGTGACCGAGAGCGGGCTGGTCTGCGACGCGGCTCGCCACGGGATCCCGCTGGTGGTTTCCGACCACGATAAGCGGCTGTGCCGCCAGCTTGGTGACCAGCGCTGGCTGCGCGTCTTCACCGCCGGTGACCCGGCCAGCCTGGTGCGAGTCCTGGATGACGCTCTGGCCTGCCCGCCGGCTCGGCCCGGCGCGGACGCGGTCAGTCTGCTGGGGCTGTCTTCGCCGCAGGACGCCGTGCTGGCCTACGCCGAGTGCTTCCGCGCCCTGCCTGGCATCGGTGCGCGATGAGCGGGCCCGTCACGCTAATCGCAGTGATCGGACCGGTCGAGCCGGCGTTGTTAAGCGCCTGGTGCGCCCACTACCGCGACCTGGGGGTGGACCACTTCGCGATCGCCCTGCACTGCCCCGATACCGCCAGTACCACGCTGCGCGACGAGCTCGCTGCCACTCTCCGGGCGGCCACCGGCGTTGACCCGGCGCTGCTGGCCGGCGGTGGGTGGCACGAGCACACCAACAGCATCCTGCGCGACCAGCTCCGCGCCCGCGCCAGGAAGGGCTGGCATCTGCTGGCCGACGCCGATGAGTTCCAGCACCACCCCGACGGGCTGCGGGCTTCGATCAGGACCGCGCAGGACAGCGGCCAAGCCGTGCTGGGTGGGCTGCTGCTCGACCGGGTCGCCGCAGACGGCGGCTTCTGCCTGTGGACACCGGCCGTGGGTCTGGACCGCAGTTATCCCCTGGGTGGGCTGCTCACCCACGAGCTGCTCCGTGGCGACCCACGTAAGATTGTGCTCGCGCACTCCTCGGTTGCGGTGACTTCCGGCAACCACCGCGCCCCCGGCCACCGACCCCCGGCTGACGCGGTGGTGCCGATACACCACTTCAAATGGCGGGCCGGCATCGTCGCCGACCTGCAGCGGCGGGTCGAGAGCTTCACCACCGGGGTATGGCGGGAAACCAGCCCGGCCGTGCGGTGCGAGGCCCAGCGCCTACTGGACCACATCAGCCAGCACGGCGGCGGGCTCGACGTCACCGGCGCCGCAGTCGCGTTCCGTCCCGTCTGCCTCACCGCCCTCCCAACCTGGTGGCCCGCCCAAGCCAGCGCCGTGGTCCAGGCTTGGCGACCACCATCGCCGGAAGGACAGATCAGGCCAGCAGCACCGATGACCACTACCGACGCAGCACCCGAACGGAGCATCCTGCCCCGACTACACACCCAGCTGAACATCCTGATCACCGCAAGCCACCGGCTCGCCCGGCTCCTGCGCGGAACCCCCGGACCCTAAAGGTCACCTCGCCATGCGATCAGCGTTGCAGCAGAATCTGCTCCCCCTCACCATCGGGTTCCTCGAAACGCCCGTAAAAATCCTCCAACGCCTCTGGTGTAATCATCAATGCGGTACCATCAGTGGCGGCGCGGGCGTTGCGCTGCGCCAGCCGTGTCAGCAGCACCTCCCGTCCAGCCTTGAAATACAGCAGCCGCCAGCACCCGCCAGCCTCAGTAATCATCCTCTTGTACGCGTCCCGCTCGGACCTGAGCCACAGGCCATGATCGAACACCACCGACCGTCCGGCCCGCACCAGCTCCACCATCCGCGCGGTGAGCTCGGCCACGATCGGGGCCTCACGCACCTTATGCTCAGGCTCGGGATAGTCGATGCCATAGCGGCCATGCCGGGCGGCCAGGGCCTCATCCACGCTCAAGTGCACCACCCCCTCGCGAGCCACCAGCTGCGCGGCGTAGGTGGTCTTCCCCGACCCGGTCAGCCCGACCAGCAGATACACCACCGGCCGGCCGTTGCGAGAAGCCGCCCAGGCGACCTGGCACTCGGCTGCCGGTGTCGAGGTGTCAGTTCCCGTCATGGTGGCGGGTTCTCTCTGGATTATGCCGGGGTGGAAGCAAGCCCTACCGGCTGGCACGGGGCGACCCCGTCCACAGGGTACTGCGGATGCCACCCGATCCGCGTGCCGACCGCACCGCGGCGGCGGTGTGCCTGGCCAGGAACTCGACCAGGAACAGATGCCACTGCTCACGATCTACCGTGATCGCCGGGCCGCCCGGGTCCTTGGAGTCGCGGAGGATGATCCCGCCTCGCCAGGTCGCTACCTCCACGCAGTTGTCGCCGCCGTTGGAATACCGCGATTTGCGCCACGGGCTCACCAGCTCAGCGACGGCCCCGAGAGTGTAAATCATCATGCCGATCCTTGCGTGTCAGTGAGCTCGGCGGCCGTCTCCGCCAGAAACGACACACTTTCCCGCGGGGACAGGGCGGCGCAGCGCAGCCGCTCATACAGCGTGAAATAGCGCTTAACCTGAGCATCCTCAGTCAGCGAGCTGAGCACCACATCGGTGGTGACGGTATCCACCGCGACCACCTGCGGGTCCTTCGGATCGGGATAGCTGTAGAGCGAGAACGCCGAGCGCGGCACTACGTACCCCTCGATCCGAGACCGCACCGGCAGCACCCGCACGGTGATCCCGGGCTCCTCGGCAACCGCGACGAGATGCTCCAACTGGGCGGCCACCACCTCCGGCGGAGCCGGTAAGCGGCGCACCGCGATCTCATCCAGCACCACCTCATACGAGGGGCCATCCGGGCGACGCAGCATCCGCTGACGCGTCTGACGCGCCTCCACCGCCGGCTGCGACTGGAATGTCACCGGTCCGATCTCAGACTCCGCGACTTGCCGCTGGTATGCGAACTCCGGCGTCTGCACCAACCCCGGAACGAACGGCTGGAACTCCGCAATCGCGGCCGCGCCGGCCTCCAAATCCGCATACAGGGCCTGCCGGGCACCCATCGCCTCACCGTAGGATGCCCACCACCCCCGCGCCGCCGCGTCCCGCGCCAGGGTCATGATCTCTGTCCACCGCTCGCCGGTCACTCCTAGCGCATCGATGATCTTCATCACTGCCGCCTGGCCGTCCCGGACGTTGTGTCCGTTCTCCAACCGGGTGATCTTCATCCGCGACTGGCCGGTCTGCGTCGCCAGATCCGCGTGCTTGACCCCGGCATCCTCCCGCAACCGCCGCAGTTCCACCGCGAGCCGCTGCCGACGCACATACGGACTGATCATCATAACCTCTGAACACAGAGTACATCTGAACAATTCAGTTTCCTGCACCTGTAACGCTAGCGTGTTCCGAGTGATCCCACATCCACGCCTCCCCGACCTCGCTCGCCGTTTCAAAGGCCATGCAGTGTGCCTGCGAGCGTTCATGCCGCCTTCACGTCGGGGTCGACGCGTTTACTCAGGTCGAGCCGGAACCGCCCGTAGGGGTTGAAGTCGTTTCGCGCCGCAGCTTCACCCATACCCCCACCGACCCTGCGCTACCCAGGACCAACGAGTGAGCGCCTCGCTCATTGGTCGACGCGGTCATTCTCGAGGAGCACCCGGGTCACGCCAGCGCGCTGAAGATGGCCTTCGCCTGTTTCCAGCGAACCAGCCGCCTCGCCGCCGCCCTCGCGCATGCCCTGGCTGACGATCACGGCATCACTGACACCCTGCTGATTGAGGCCCAGCGGATGCCCCGCGACATCCTCACCAACCGGGACTTCCTGCCCAGTGTCGCCGCCCGAGCCTGGCGGTGGGCGCCGGAGATGCGCGAGGTTGCCAGCACCCTCGACGCCCAGCGTCTAGCGCTCGCTACCGCCGACGTCCTGCAGCGCTGGGCCACCACCGAGGCGCCGGCTGACCTGGACAGCGTCTTGCGGCAGCTACACCTCCCCGCGCACTGATTCTCTCGCTCGCTGCTGTTCATAGGCAGGCCCGGCCAGACCCGCAGCGGCACGGTGACGGCGGTGGGCTATGACAGGCCTGCATTATCGACCGGCGGCGTACCTTGATCCGGCTCGGGAAGCGGGGCCGCTATGATCCGCGCCGGCCGGAACACCCAGCCGGCGTGCTGGAATCCTCGGCGCACTACCCGCGACACTGCCATCTGCCCGGCTTGCGCACCGTCCACGTCTACCACCTCATGCCACAGCGGATCCACAGGTCCGGAGTCGGGGACAGGCAGTACGCCATGGCGAGCGAGCACGTCGAGCAGCTCGTCGCGGATCGACACAGCAAAGCTGGGATCGGTGCCCTCGTAGGCGTCAAGCCGGTCTATAACCAGAGCCACCCCGGTCACCACCGGGTGCAGGAACTGGCGGAATGGCCCGACCTCGGCTGCCCGGGCGCGCTCGTGCGCCTCATCGATGAGCCGGCGCTTGTCTTTGTCGTCGCGCAGCCGCCGGCGGAACAGGTCGGTGAGCTCGTCGAGCCGGGCTTCGATCGCCGAGAGCCCGTTGGGCGTCGTCGCCGACGCCTCGTTGGTAACGTGGTTCATGAGACCTCTAACGCGTTCATCGCTATACGCATCTGCTTCACCTGAGCTTGGTCAAGGTTGGCTTCCCGGTCGATCTCGAACTCACCAAGGTGTTGGTTAGTGGTGCGGTCCACCACTTCAACTCAACGTGAATTACTGCGTCGATGTCATAGGACATGATCACCTCGACCGGGGCGCCCGCCGGGTACGGCGGAATCTTCAGCAGGCTCTTGCCAACCACGGTGACGTACTTGATATCACGGTCGTCGCCTTCGGTCACCGCGATCTCCAGCTGGGTCTGATTGTCCTGCACCGTCTGGTACATTCCGCTGTGCTTGTGCGGAATCTTGCTGTTATGCGGAATGATCACGGAATTGAACTCGACCAGCCGGCCCATCTTGTCCTCGACCGCGATCACACCCAGGCTCTGTGAGCAGACGTCGCGAATCACCAGCGGCTGGCCGGACGCGAGCCCAGGAGCCTGGCCGCGAGACTCGGCGGCCACGATCTCGGCCTGGATCGCTGCGCCGAGGGCCACCGCTTCGTCGGGGTTGATCGACAGTTCCGGTTTCTTACCGGTCACCCGGGCTACGAGCTCGCCTACCATCGGCATCCGCGTCGAGCCACCGACCAGCAGCACTCGGTCGATGTCGGCATAGGATAGGTGGGCGTCCTCCATCGCCTCGTCCATCATGTCGTGTGTGCGTCGCAGCAGGTCAGCGGTCAACGACTCCAACTGCTCCCGGGTCACCTGGATCTGGAAGTTCCTGCCAGACGCCGACGTGAAGACCCGCGCCTGCGGTGTGGTGCTCAGCATCCGCTTGGCCATCTCGCACTTGTCGCGAAGGTCGGCGTCGAACCCTCAGTTTCACTGAATTCACGGGATGTCGCACGCTACAGCAGGTCGAGGTCCAGGTCCGGGGCGATCCGTCGCAGCCGGCCCGGGTCGGCGGTCAGCACCGGCCAGCCCCGCTCTCGGGCAACCAGGACCACGCGACCGGCGGTGCCGTCCCAGGCCTGGGACTCGGCGAGTAACCGGGCGACTTCCCGGGCCTGGGCACGGGTCAGGTCCGCGTGGATCACTGAGGGGTGCGCCAACAGTCGGGACAACACCGCCTGGGCGTCCGGATACACCGCGCGGACCTCCACCATCGCCAGTGCCGGCACGTACAGGACGATGCTCAGCTCGTTGGCCACCGCCAGCCAGGTCGCCATGGCGAAGCTGCCGCCCACATGCGCGGCCAGGGCGCTGGGATCAACGACCTTCCCGCCGATCACCCCGCGACGGGGTACAGCTCACGGATGCGCTGCTCACCGGGCCATTCCACGCCAAGAGTGGCATAGACCCGCCGATAGTCAGCGAGTGCCGGCTTACCACCGAGCTCCTTGAGGATCTCGGTGAGAACGCGGTCGGCGAGGGCTTTCTGCTCCGGCCTCACGGGGACGCCGGGCTGCGGCTCCCGAGGATCTAGGCTGTTGATGGCATCCACGGCGGGGAGCCTAACCGACCCCGCGCTGCGCGCGTTCTCGTCCTCGACCGGTGTCCCCGGTGGACTGGAACCTGCACCGGAACCCACGGGTTATCGCACCGACCGAGGTGCGGGCAGTGGGGTTGCGGGCCAAGCGGTCCATCGAGTGCACGATGACAGCGTCACCGACACGGACGAACGCGAGCATCGCCTACAGATGCGGGCGGTTCGTACTCTTGCTCTTGCCCGAGACGGTGTCGCTGAACAGCGTGTCCACCTCTGATGGACGCTCCGGATGCGTCGGCGATCGGGGCACGTGCCCGGATGATCCGGCATCGTCGCGGGCTGATCGAGGACCTGGCCAACGCTCTGGGCTGCTCGGTGGCAGACCTGACCGGCCAGCCCTATCTCCCGCCCGACCGGGCGTCGGCCGCTGCGTTGACGACGCTGCCGAGTATCCGGCTGGCGCTCAACGACTTTGGTCCCATTGACCCGACGCTCGTCAGGACCGGCCGCCCGGCCTGAGTAGGCCGTCGATGACCAGGGATGCTCCGATGGCCGCCAACCAGACGTCCTTAGACAGCGGGATGCCCTGCTCGGTGGGTAGCAGGCTTCCCTCGCGCCGCATGCCCGGCGTGCGCAGGTAAAGCCCGAGCAGACCAACCGAGAACGCGGTCAGGGCCGTCCCGGCGACGGCGGCGGGCACGAACGGCACGAGCACCGCAGCTCCGATGGCGATCTCACTGGTGGACAATGCCGTGACGAACAACCGCGCGTTGAGCGTGGCCAGGAACGGGTAGGTGCCCGCGGCGAGCCCCGCCAATTGTTTCGCGGTGGTCTCGTCAGCGCCCCATTTCAACAGCCCCGAGTTGATGAGGTAGCTCCCGGCGGCCAGCCGCACCGGCAACTGCCAGGCCTTCCTGCGTAGGTTCATCGATGACCTCCTGGTGTTGCGCCCTGAAGGCATCCGCCAGCAGGCGCCTGACCGGTATCTGCTCGGGCGAATCGAGCGTTTGAACACTCATCCACTGCGGCGCGTCAGTCGTCCCTAGCCTAGGGTAGTCGGCGGCGAACGACTCGGTGTCCTGAACGACACGCACAGCCTTCATACCGCGAAACTATCCCGGCACCGAGCTCGTCGTGCCAGTGCACCGGGTCCTCCGTGCATAGCCTCGGCACACGACCATGAAAGCAGCCGACATTAACGTGATGGCCATGACGGACACCCGCGCAGCCCACCAGTACATCCTTGGGGCTGACGACAGCGAACACGCACGCCTGCTAGTCCAGTGGGAGATATACCGCTCACAAGCCGAGCGTCTCCTGAAACATCTAGGCGTCAGCTCAGGACAGCGCGTCCTTGATGTGGGCTACGGTCCGCTCGGCGTGCTGGATCTGCTCAGCGCTCGCGTTGGACCGACTGGTGAGGTCGTGGGGCTGGACAACGAGCCTCGCATGATCAAATTTGCCGAGCGCACCATCGCCGAGCACGGCCTGACCAACGTCACCCTGGTTCACAGGGACGCAGCGTCCACCGGACTGCCCGCAGACTACTTCGATCTCGCCCACGAGCGCCTCCTGCTCATCAACGTTCCGGCGCCGCAGGACGTCGTGACCGAAATGGTCCGTGTGGTGCGCCCCGGAGGATGGATCGCGGTGGGGAACGTGGATATGACTGCGTGGAGCTGCGAACCGGCGCACCCAGCGTGGACGGTGCTCTTCGAGGCACTCATCGCGGCATGGAAGGCCGCCGGATTAGACCCGTTCATCGGCCGGCGCCTGCCCGCGCTGCTCCGTGACGCTGGCCTGACCGAGATCTCCCTCGACGCGCAGGCTCGCATCTGGCGCTCAAGCGATCCCTACCATTGGCTGCTCCTGACATTCATCGGCATCTTCCGCAACCGGATCATCAACGGTAGGTTCCTCACCGCTGACCAGCTAGACCGCCTAGCCGCGGAGCTCCAGGAACACCTCGCGCAGCCCGAGACCTTCGTCATCTACAGCTTGTCCTTTCAGGCGTGGGGCCGCAAACCCGCCTAGATCAACTAGGTCGTCGAAACTTGGGTGTTTGAGCAACGTTCTCCCCCGGCCTGCCGTGGGCGTCCGCTCTGCGTCGGTCACCTCAAAGCCTAGCTTGGCTGCCCTGCTTGGTGATCACGCTTGGGAAGATCACTGTTTGGGTGCCAAAAGCGACACATCCTGTCGCTTTTGGCACCCAAGCAGTGATCATGGGGTCCCCGGCGTCCGGCACCTGCCGGGTCAGTGCCCAATGCTCAACTCAGCTGCCCCCGCTCGGCGGTCTGAGGCGACGCCTCGCTAGCCGAAGGTAACGACGACGCTGAGTCGGAAGTCTAGTTGGGGTGCACCCACTGTGTATTATGCTATGAGGTATGAGTCGAGCAGTGGCGCCGTTGGCGATATCCAATAGGCAGTGAGAAGTTGGGGACACCTTGGCCAGGTCGCGGACCGCGGCGTACCGTGTGGCGCACCGGGCTCAGGTGTTGTTGTTGAACGCTGACGGGCCTGGCCCAAACCCCTCGCCTTCCTCACCCGCCAATAACCGGCCCACCCGACGATCGGGTGGGAGTCGGGTTCTGGCGGGCAGCCTCGCCGTGGGTGATGATTGACACGGGTGCAGGGATGATCCGCGGCGGCAAGGCGGCGCCGTTGCGCAGGGAACGCAACCCAGGGGGGACACGATGGCGATATCGGAGTTCGTCAAGCGCAAGCTGGCGATCGCCTACTACCGCTTCGACCACGACAAGGACGGGGTCGTCACCGAAGGTGACTTCGTGCACCTCGGTCAGGAGGTCGTGCGGTTGCGGGGCCTCGAGCCGGGCAGCGCTGAGGCAGAGAAGATCGTCGAGGCCCACCGGGGGTGGTGGGACGCCTATTTCAAGGGTGGGGACGCCGACGGTGACGGCCAGGTGACCCTTGAGGAGTACCTCGCCTTCGTCGAAGCCTGGGTCGGCAGCGAGCCCGACGCCCTCACGCATGCCATCCAGGGCAACCAACTGGTCTTCGACACGATCGACGGGAACGGCGACGGAAAGCTCAGCCTCGGCGAGTTCTCGTTGTACCTGCAGGCCTATGGCCTGACGGATGACCATGCCACCAGAGCGTTCAGCTACCTCGACCTGGACGGCGACGGCTACATCTCCCGAGCTGAGTTCGCCAAGAACATGAGCGAGTACTACATCTCCGAAGAGCGCCCCGCAGCAAGCGAGTGGTTCTTCGGCGGCCACTGATCTCCGGATGCGGAATCGGAGTGCACGGTACGGGTAAAATCAGCAAAGGCCTCCTGCGGGGTGCGTTTAAGTGGCGTGGCCTTGCGCGAACTGCACCACCTGCTCCCCGATCGTCCGCAGTGTGCGCTCGACCGCGGGATCGGAGGGGACGCCGCGGTCATCGAAGCTGACCTCGGCGGAGTTCAGCGCCGCACCCAGCGGCGTGGGCCAGCCGCGCAGCGCGTGCACGATCGAGCGCAGCGCGGTCAGTGTGGTCACGGTCGCTTGCCAGCCCAGGGCCATCGCCACACAGCCGACCGCCCGCCCGTCCAAGTAGGGCCGAGGATCGACGCGCAGGTCCTCGACGTAGTCCAACGCGTTTTTCACCAACCCGGAGACGGTGCCGTGATAGCCCGGTGAGACCAACACCACGCCGTCGGCCTCCCGCAACGCGTCCACCAACCGGTGCGCCAGCGCAGTGCGCTCCAGCACCGCAGGGTCGTAGAACGGCAGGATCAGGTCCGTGCCGGTGATCGCAACGGTGTCGGCACCGGCGAGGCGGGCACCCTGGAGAACCACGCTCAACGCCCGCTCCGATTGCGAGTCCGCACGCATCGACCCACCGATGCCGACCACGGTGAGCCCCATGACCCTGACTCCTCCGGCTGACTCCTCCGACGCGGCAACCCTCCCACGAGGCGCCCTACTTCCGGGTGCGCGGGGGCCCGGCATCCCCTAGTACGCCGGGCCCCCGCAAGAAACTCTTCGGCTCAGGCCGCGCTCGAGGATTGTCTGGCGCGCACCCCCTGCTCGACCCGGTCCCCCAGATCCTTGTCCACGTTGCGCCAGTACTCGAAGGCCCGCTGCAGGATCGGCTCGGTCACACCCTTGAGCAGATGGCCGACGATGTTGTTCACCAGCCGCTGCCGGGCCGCGTCGTCGAGCACCTCGCGGACCAGGGTGCCCGCCTGGCCCCAGTCGTCGTCCTCGGCGCGCAGCGAATAGGCGCTGTGCATCATCTCCCCGCTGGTGTGCCACCCGGCCGGCTCACCGTAGCGCGCGGTATCGGCCTGCGGCCCGCCCTTGGAGTTCGGCGCGTACACCGGGTCGGAGACCTTGTGGTAGCGCATCGCGCCATCCTTGCTGTAACTGTTCACCGGCGACTGCGGCGTATTCACCGGCAGCTGCTGGTAGTTCACGCCGATGCGCGCCCGATGGGCGTCAGCGTAGGAAAACAGCCGGGCCAACAGCATCTTGTCCGGGCTCGGGCCGATACCAGGCACCAGGTTGTTGGGTTGGAAGGCGGCCTGCTCGATCTCGGTGTGGTAGTCGGTCGGGTTGCGGTCCAGCGTCATCCGGCCGACCTCGATGAGCGGGTAGTCGCCGTGCGGCCACACCTTGGTTAAATCGAACGGGTTGAACCGGTAGGTCTTGGCGTCCTCGAACGGCATGATCTGCATCTTGAGGGTCCAGCTCGGGTAGTCCCCGCGCTCGATCGCCTGGTACAGGTCACGGGTGTGGTAGTCGCCGTCCTCCCCGGCCAAGCGGTCGCCCTCCTCCTGGGTGAGGAAATCAATGCCCTGGTCGGTCTTGAAATGATACTTGACCCAGAACTTCTCACCTTCGGCATTAACCCACATGTAGGTGTGGCTAGAATAGCCGTTCATGTGCCGCCAGGTCTTCGGAATGCCCCGGTCGCCCATCAGCCAGGTGACCTGGTGAGCCGACTCCGGCGAGAGCGTCCAGAAGTCCCACTGCATGTCATGGTCGCGCAGGTTGGTGTCCGCGCGGCGCTTTTGGGAGCGGATGAAGTGCTGGAACTTCATCGGGTCACGGATGAAGAAGATCGGCGTGTTGTTGCCGACCATGTCGTAGTTGCCCTCGGTGGTGTAGAACTTCACCGCGAAACCACGGGGATCACGCCACGTGTCGGGGCTGCCACGCTCGCCGGCCACCGTGGAGAACCGGATCAGCACGTCAGTCGTGGTGTTCGGCTGGAACACCGCCGCTTTGGTGTACGCGCTGACATCGTTCGTCACCTCGAACCGGCCGAAAGCGCCGCCGCCCTTTGCGTGCGGTTGGCGCTCCGGAATGCGCTCGCGGTTGAACTGCGCCATCTGCTCAATAAGGTAGTGATCCTGCAGGAGGATCGGTCCGTCCGGGCCGACGGTGAGCGAGTGCTCATCACTCGCGACCGGGATACCGGCATCCGTCGTCGTCGGCCTGGGCTGTACGCCGGTCACTGTGGTGCCTCCTGATGGGGGTAAAAGGGGTTTGTGTCGGTAGGGTTGTTCGGGGAGCTGTCCGGGGCTGCCGCCTTGCCCCCAGCCGAGCTTGACAGCCGAGCCTGACAGCTGGGGCAGCGTCCCCAGAACACCACCTCAGCCTCGTCGAGTAGGTAACCGTGGTCATCGCTGGGCGTCAAGCACAGCGGAACGTTAACGGCGCAGTCGACGTCTTCGGTGTGTCCGCACAGGCGACACACCACGTGGTGGTGATTATCACCGGTTCGGCGTTCGAACCGGGCCGGGTGCCCGGCCGGCTCCATGCGGTGCACCAGCCCCGCAGCGGTGCAGGCGGCCAGCACGTCGTAGACGGTCTGAGGGGAGATCGATCCCAGCCGCTGCGCCACCCCGGAACGGATCTGCTCAGCAGTGGCGTGCGGGTGCTCAGCCAACCATTGCAGCACCGCCTGACGCGGCACGGTCACCCGCAGTCCCGCCCGGCGCAGTTGGTGGCAGATGTCCGTGTAGACCATGACGTGAGCCACTGTTCCAGGACTGTCTGGAACGAGTCAAGAAAAGACACCCAGACGGGAGGTTGCCGGAGCGTCACCCGGCTGCGACATCACGCTACTGGGGCGTCGCTGACACAGGGAACCCTGAGTTATAGTAGGTAGCCATACATTAGGTAGCTGGACAGTATTGTCGTCCGTGTGACGACTGCGGCTGGCTCCGTGCGGTTGGGTAGGCAGCCCTCATCGTTGGGGGACGGCTATGGGTGCACGGGCGCCACGGGCAGCGAAGATGAACGCGGCGGCGGCCCTGGTGGCCGAGATGTCGTCCGACTCCTGCGGCGCGGTCTCACCCTCGGTCTACGAGACCGCTCGCCTGGTCACGCTGGCGCCGTGGCTTGCCGGACACCCGCAACGAGTGCTCTTTCTGCTGGGCGCCCAGCGTCGAGACGGCAGCTGGGGCGCTCCGGATGGGTACGGCCTCGTTCCGACGCTGAGCGCCACGGAGGCGTTGCTGACGAGCCTGCGACGATGGCGCCACGGCGGCAGCGAGCCAGCGCTCGACTACGCGGACGTGCTCAGCTCGGCCGACCGTGGGTTGCAAACGCTGTTCGGGTGGCTGGGAGCTGACGCGCGAATCGCCCTCCCGGATACGATCGCGGCGGAGATCGTGATTCCCGCTCTGGTCGAGCAGGTCAATACGCACCTGGCCGGGTTCGGCTCAGCACCGGTCAGCGGCCTGGAGCATTGGCGCGAGGGTGGTCGGCTGCGCTTGCCCCCTGGCGTGGACGACGGACTGCTGGCGCGGCTGCGCCATCTGCGGTGCCACGGTCACGACCTGCCGACCAAGCTGTGGCATTCGCTGGAGGCTGTTGGTCCCCTGGTGCGGGGCGCCCCCTTTATCCACCCGGTGCACGGCGCGGTGGGCTGCTCACCGGCGGCGACTGCGGCCTGGCTCCCAGAGGGCACCGGCTGCCCCACGGTGGTGGATTATCTGCACGCCGTGCAGCACCGTGGTGGCGGTCCGGTGCCAGGGGTCACCCCGATCACCGTCTTCGAGCGGGCCTGGGTGTTGGCCACGCTCACCGCGGCGGGCATCGGCGTGCGGGTGCCGCCCGAGATCGTGGACAGCTTGCACGCTGCGTTCGGTGCGGGGGGTGTTGCCGCCGGCCCCGGTCTCCCGCCGGACTCGGACGACACGGCGGTAACCTTATACGCGTTGGCGCAAGTGGGTAGCCCCCGCTCACTGGACTGTCTGTGGGCCTACCGGGTGGACGCCCATTTCAGTTGTTTTCCCAACGAACGCACGCCCTCGACCAGCACCAACGCCCACATTCTCCAGACGTTTGGCAGGTATCTGGAGCACAATTTTCCGCAGCGCTTTCGCCACCGAGCCGCGATGGGCAAGCTTGCGGGGTGGCTACGTGACCACCAGGAAGCTGATGGATACTGGTGGGACAAATGGCACGCCTCGCCCTATTACGCGACCGCGCGTTGCGCCACGGCGCTGCACCGCCACAGCCGCACCGCATCCACCGCCGCGGTTTCGGGAGCCGTGGAATGGCTGCTCGACAGTCAGCGGGCGGATGGGTCATGGGGACGATGGCGTGGCACCTACGAGGAGACCGCATACGCGGTGCAAACCTTGTTGCGGACGCGCGTATCGCGATCTGACAGCGCGGTTGAGCAAGCCGTCGCCCGTGGGTGCGTCTTTCTGCAACGGTCCGGCGGAGACCATCCGCCCGATCCGGACCCACCACTGTGGCATGACAAGGACCTGTATACACCGGTCCGGGTGGTGCGAGCCGAGGGACTGGCCGCGCTGCACCAGGCATACACCAATCCCCACGTCGCCGCGTTCATCGACTATTGGACCCCACCAGTGCCGGACACAGCAGAGCGGGACACCGAAGAGACTGAACAGGAGAGAGCGGGGTGAGGCTCATGAACCGAAACGAGTTCCGCTTCGCGTTCCAGACGTTACCCTTCTTGGACTCCCACGAGGGCGATCCCGCTGGTGTTCTTGAGCTTCGCGCGCGGCCCACGCCGCGGCTGCTGGTATGGCACCCGGAGGGGATTGACTGGATTTTCCGAACCGACCGGCAGCTGCACCATGTGCCCAGCCGCACGCTGCGCCCCCTGGTCGGGCGAACGTCCCTGCTGGGCACCGAAGGCCTCCGGCACGCCGCGTACCGGCGAGTGCTCGGTCCCGCGCTGAGTGGGCATCAGTTGCGGATTTACCACAACATTATTTCCCACACCGTCCACGCCGCCATCGACATGTTGCCCCCAGGAGCCATTATCAGCTTAATCGAATGGACCAGGAAGATCACGCTCTACGTCATCAGCCAGATTGTCTTGGGCCACGTAGACGACGTGTTACTCGCATTATTCAGCGCTCGTGTCGACAGTGTGCTGGGCTCCCGTAGCCGCACCTTAGCCTACCGTTACCTCCCGGCGCAGGCATTGTCGATCTACACTCGGCGGTCCGCTCTCCGTGGCCGCCACGAACTGGACGACATGGTGCTGCGTAGCGCGAAAGCCACTGCGACCACCCAACCGGCTGCGCTGGCAGCCCGACTGCTGGCGGGTGAACAACCGCTCGGGGTGCTCGATAATGAGAAACTGCGGGACCAGGTCATGTCCCTGCTGTTCGCCGGGCATGAGACCAGCGCATCAACGGCGGCATGGATACTGTACTGGTTAAGCCGCGACGAAAAAATTTATCGTGACGTCATCGCCGAGCTGAGCGCCACCTCCAACGACGGCTCAGATCCCACGCAGGTTCCGCTGCTGCATGCCGTGATCCACGAAGCGCTGCGACTGTCTCCGCCTGCGATCTTCGCCGGGAAGCGGATGCTGCCCGCGGACGGTGAACTGCTCGGCAAGTCGTTACCGGCGGGCACCATCCTCACTCCCTGCATGTACCTTGCGCATCATCAACCGGACCTGTTTCCCCAGCCACGCCGATTCAACCCGACCCGTTTCCTCGGTCACCGAGTACCCCGCCAGTACTATTTTCCGTTCGGTGGTGGAACCCGGCGCTGTTTGGGTAGTGAGCTGGCCATGGTGCAGGTCCGCATGATCGCCGCCGCAGTGCTCCGGCGCTGTCAGTTGCACTGCGTCAACCCGGAAGCCGGTGTTTCTGAGCTGCGCGGCCCTGCCATGACCCTGGCCCGGAGTTTACGAATGTCGATTACCCCACACCGTAGGGCACCGCGGAAAATACCGTTATGAGCAACTGGCGAGATATCGTCCGAATTCACCGCCTTGAGTACCCGTTCCCGTTTCACTATCTATGCCACGCGGTGGTGGGTGCCTGCTATGCGGCGAGCGACGTTTACCAGCTGTTCACCGGGCCGGTACTCCTCTGCGTCACCGCGAACTTCCTGTCCATCGTGGGCGGAAACCCGCTCAACGCCGCCGTCGACATCTTAACCGACGCGCACACCCGGGGTAAACGTCACATCGCCCACGCGGCATTCCGGCTTGGCCGTCACCAGGCCATGAGCTGGGCCGCGACAGAAATGACAATCGCGCTAGCAATAGCTACCGCGATTTCACTGTGGCTGGACCGCGCGCTCATCGCGGTCGGCGTAGCGCTGACCGTTGCATTCTGCCTGCTCTATAATCTTGAGCCAGTCCGACTTAAACGCCGAGGGCTCGCCAACCCCGTCACGCTTGCACTGATCTACGGACCGCTGCCAAGTCTCGTCTCCTACAGCGCTGCCCGACCCGACCTCACCGGATCAGCGTGGCTGATCTTCATCGGGCTCGGAGCACTGATTACCGGACGCACCCTCTGGTGGACGGTACCAGATCAGATGGGCGATAAAGCGACCGGAATGACCACACCGACCGTCCGATACGGCACACGGTCGACGATCATAATCTCCTGCCATGCGACCGTCGTCGGAATGGGTCTGCTCGGCTGGGGTCTGTGGTGGCGCTACGGGCCGCTGTGGGCGTTGGCGGGAGTGACCGTCAATGGGCCTTTTCTCCGCAGCAAGCTCGTCCTACTGCACCGTTTACCCAACTTTTCTTTACCAAATCCTACACAGCTACGCCGACGAGACCTCTCCTCGGTGATGGTTGCAGACATACTTCTGGCGTTACTCCCCTCCCTGGTCGCCCGCGGAACGTAACTCATCACGGTTTCCGGCCAAGTCCGCAATACGCCGGAAAAATTTCTGGGTCCGCCCGCAGATCCTCGCCTGACTCAGAGTGCCACAACGGAAACGGGACAATACCTGGATGTACGAGGTCGAGCCCGCTGAAGAATTCCGTGATCTGCCTAAGACAACGGAAAGTCAGCAACGGAACCGGAACTTGGCAAAAATCACGAACGGTTACCAGGCCGGCGATGAGCCCCTCATCATAACCACTATGCGCGACAGACAGGTAGCTACCGGAACATACCGCACCCATGTAGGCCGCCATAATCTCGGCTGGATGGTCGGTGTCTGGGATATGATGCAACACATCGGTCGCGAGCACGGCGACCGGCACACTCAGGTCAAGCAATCCATCTCGCCTGATAGCATCAAGGACCCGCTGAGGCTGGCGCAAGTCGGCGTGCATAATAGTGGCATCGTGGTCACCGATCAACAAAAGATGACTCTCCGCCACAACCCTCGGGTCTATATCGACGTACACCACGCGACAACGAGAATTGAGAGCTTGCGCCACCTGGTGCACGTTGCCCGCAGTCGGCAGGCCCGATCCGAGATCCAGGAACTGCCGCACACCCGCACCCACCAGATACCGCACCACACGACCCAGGAACACCCGATAGACGCGCACCACGTCCGCCAGATGCGGCGCCCCCAGCAAGATGCACTCAGCGAGATCGTGATCGGCCACATTGTGGTGTGATCCGCCCAACCAGCAGTCCCGAATCCCCGCAATAGTCCACGGAGCCGAACCGTTGTCAACCAGCGTCCCGACTGGGTGCGACACCCTCGTTCACCCATCCCTTCACGGAGAAGAACCGTACGTCACATCGCCCTTGCGCTCGCCAGGGACGACAAACCTATACCAGACCGACCAGGCCAGGAGCCAACTCAGTATGGCGTGGTGCTCGGATGACACACCGACCATCCGTGGCCCCGCTGGAGTAAATAACGATCTTCGTTGAGAGGTAAACCGCCGCGTCGGACCGTGCGTTAGCAGCCGCGATCGGGCTCCAGTGCCACCACCCTAGCCGGACCTGGTGCGCGATGATGGGGTGATGTGGGCGTGGCGGGTACGGGAGCCGGGGGCGATGAGTACTCAGCCGCTGTGCCGGGTCCAGGAGTCGCCGCCGCAGCCGGCGGCCGATGAGCTGCTGGTGCGGGTGCTGGCCTGCGGGGTGTGCCGCACCGACCTGCACGTCACCGAGGGGGAGCTCCCCGTGCACCGCCCTGGTGTGGTGCCTGGCCACGAGGTGGTCGGTGAGGTCATCGGCGCCGGGGACAACGGCACCGGCCCGTTCACGATGGGGCAGCGGGTCGGCATCGCCTGGCTGCGCCACACCTGCGGGCGGTGCCGGTACTGCACCCGCGGATCGGAGAACCTGTGCCCGCACTCGGAGTACACCGGGTGGGACGCCGACGGCGGGTACGCCGAGGGCACCACGGTGCCCGTCGACTACGCCTATCCGCTGCCTGAGGGCTATCCCAACGCCGAGCTCGCGCCGCTGCTGTGCGCGGGCATTATCGGGTGGCGAGCGCTGGCTCGGGCAAACCTGCCACGGGGCGGTCATCTTGCCCTCTACGGGTTCGGTGCCAGCGCGCACCTCACCGCGCAGATCGCCCTGGCGCAGGGCGCGAGCGTGCACGTGCTGACCCGTAGTGCCCCGGCCCGAGAACTCGCCCTGGCTCTCGGCGCCGCGTCGGTGGGCAGCGCCACCGACGCGCCCCCGCAGCCGGTCGACTCCGCGATCCTGTTCGCCCCCGCCGGGGAGTTGGTGCCCGTCGCGCTGGCCGCGCTCGACCGGGGTGGCACCCTGGCACTGGCCGGCATCCACCTGACCGACATTCCGGCGCTGCACTATCAGCAGCACCTGTTCCAGGAACGTCAGGTCCGCAGCGTTACCGCCAACACCCGCCACGACGGTCACGAGTTCCTGCGATTCGCCGCCCAGCACCGGCTGCGCGTGGTCACCACCGACTACCCGCTGGACCGGGCGGATACCGCCCTGAGCGATCTGGCGGCCGACCGGGTGCACGGTGCAGCCGTCCTCATCCCCTGACAGCCCTCATCCCCTGACAGCACTGTGCAGGCAGGCGATGACCTCCTCCTCGGTGCTGGGAGAGAAGTCGGCGTACCACCCGCCGATCGCCTGGAGCGCCCGGGGGGTAACCAAAGCGATCACCTCATCGGCGCCGTCGTGCACCCGGTGGACCACATCGGAGGGCGCCACCGGGACAGCAAGGACAACGCGGGCCGCACCCTGAGCGCGGGCAACCTGGCAGGCGGCCCGTGCAGTAGATCCGGTGGCGATGCCATCGTCGACCACCACCGCGCTGCGCCCGACGAGCGATAGGCGAGGTCGATTACCGCGGAGCCGCTGGACGCGTCGCTCCAGCTCAGCGCGCTCCCGGCACTCCACGGCGGCCACCGCGTCGAGGGCCACCCCGGTGACGTGGATCACCTCGGGGAGCAGAATGCGCACCCCGCCTTCGCCAATAGCGCCCATGGCCAACTCGGGCTGCGCCGGGACCCCCAGCTTGCGCACCACGATCACATCCAGCGAAGCGCCGAGGGCATCGGCCACCTCCGCCGCGACCAGGACCCCGCCACGGGGCAGGCCCAGGACTACGACGTCCGCTCCGCGCAGATGCTGCAACCGCTGACCTAGCCGCCGCCCGGCGTCGGCACGATCGGTGAACACCGCGCCACCTCCGTCCACCAGGACCCATTATTCCGGCTCACCAGGGTGCACAAGCATCCATGAGACCCTGCGGGGGCGGGTGGGGAGGTGCATGGGGATCTAGGTGGCTGGTTAGGGGTGGGCTTGCAGGTGCTCACGCATCTTTGAGTACCCAGGGCTTTCGACTGGCGAGTAGTCCAATGGGGTGGTCTCATCGGTCCCGCCCGCGATCCGCATCGGGCGCAGCACGAGGGTGACCAGCGCCGCGACCACGAGATTGCCGGTGAGCGCGATAAATCCGACGTAGATTTGCGTCGGTGAGCCGGCGAAGGGATGCCAGCCCAGGATCGACACCTCGTTCAGCGCGAGTGCCGACCCGCCGAAATGCTGCTTGCCGCTGGCCCGGTTGGGAATCCCAAAGAGCAGCGCCAGACCCCATCCCATACCCACCACCCAGCCCGCGGCCAAGCCCGCGACGTGCAACCAGCGGGTGTAGAGGGCGATCGCCACCATGGGCAGCGTCTGCAGAATGATGGCACCACCGATCAGCTGCAGGTCAATCGAGTATTGCGGGTCGATGAGGACGATCAGGGCCACCGCCCCGAACTTCACCACCAGCGAAGCGATCTTGGCCTGCTGCGCCTCCTGCGCGGCGGTGGCGTCGCGATGCAGGTATGCCCGGTAGATGTTGCGGGTCCACAAATTCGCCGCCGCGATCGACATGATCGCCGCCGGGACCAGCGCGCCGATCCCGATGGCCGCGAACGCGACACCGGCGAACCAGGACGGGAACTGTCCCGCGAAGAGCATCGGGATCACCGTGTTGGAGTCCGGCCGGCCGGTGGCCGCATTGACGATCGGGTGCGTGTGCGCCGCGATCGCTGCATAACCCAACAACGCAAGCAGCCCCAGCATCAGTGAATACGCCGGCAACGCCACCATATTACGTTTGATCACGGTGCTGCTCCGGGCGGCCAGGACGCCGGTCACCGCATGCGGGTAAAGGAACAGCGCGAGTGCTGAGCCCAACGCTAACGTGACGTACTGCAGTTGGTTCGTGGCGTTGAGTAGAATTCCACCGCTCTGGGCAGGCGTGGCGGTGAACTTCGTGTTCGCGGCGTCGAAGATGGCACCCCAGCCGCCGAGTTTGATCGGCAGGATGACCACTGCGGCGATAATCACCAGGTACATCAGCCCGTCCTTGACGAAGGCGATCAGCGCGGGAGCCCGCAGGCCGGACCGGTAGGTGTAGACCGCGAGGATCAGGAACGCGACAAACAAGGGGGCGTGCCCGGCCAGTCCGGTCCCGTTGAGGCCCATGGTGCGCAGCACCGCCTCCAGCCCGGCCAGTTGCAGGGCGATGTAGGGCATGGTCGCGACGATTCCGGTGACCGCCACCAGCAGGGCCAGGGTCGGCGATCCGTAACGGCCGTGGACGAAGTCCGCAGGGGTCACATAACCGTGTGCCCGGGATACCGACCACAACCGGAGTAGCGGCAGGTACACCAGCGGGTAGACGAGCACGGTGTTGGGCAGCGCAAAGAATCCCATCGCCCCAGCGCCAAATATCAGCGCGGGCACCGCGACGAAGGTGTAGGCGGTGTAGAGGTCCCCGCCGATGAGAAACCAGGTGACCCACGGGCCGAAGGCGCGACCGCCCAGCCCCCACTCGTCGAGGTGATCGAAACGCCCACCACCCCGCCACCGCGACGCGAAGAACCCCAGCGCCGTCACGAGGGCGAACAGCACCCCAAACACGACCAACGACATCCCGACATTATGGGCACCGCAGGCGCAGCGGAGTTATCCGGTCGTGTTTACCCCGCTGAGCCCGCTGGATGCAGGAGGCGGTGGTGGAGAGAGATGAATTCGTCGCGCAGCGGGGTGGGGAGCGCGTCGCCGATCTTGTCAAACCACTGCTCGATGAGGGGGAGCTCAGCCCGCCACTCGTCGATGTCCACCGCGAGGGCGGCGCTGACGTCCTCGATCGGGGTGTCCAGGCCGGACAGATCAAGCTGGTCCGGGGTGGGTACCCGGCCGATCGCGGTGTCGGCCGCCGACGCCCGACCCTCGACCCGCTCGATGATCCACTTGAGGACGCGGCTGTTCTCCCCGAAACCGGGCCACAGGTAGCGCTGGCCAACGCCGCGGCGGAACCAGTTCACATAAAAGATCTTCGGGAGCTTACCGGCGTCGGCGCCCTTGCCGACGTTGATCCAGTGTTGGAAGTAGTCGCCGGCGTGGTAGCCGAGGAACGGCAGCATCGCCATCGGGTCGCGGCGCACCTCGCCGAGCCCACCGACCGCCGCCGCGGTCTTCTCGCTGGACAGCGTGGCGCCCAGAAACACCCCGTGCTGCCAGTCGAAGGCCTCGTTGACCAGCGGGATCGTGCTGGCCCGGCGGCCGCCGAACAGGATCGCCGAAATCGGCACCCCGGCTGGATCGTCCCACTCCTCGGCGAGCACCGGGCACTGCGCCATCGGCGTGCAGTACCGGGAGTTCGGGTGCGCGCCGCGCTGTCCGGTGGCGCCATCAGCCGGCGTCCAGTCCTGTTTGGTCCACGAGGTGGCGTGCGCCGGCACCGGCTCCATACCCTCCCACCAGATGTCGCCGTCGTCGGTGAGCGCGACATTGGTGAAAATGGAGTTGCCGCAGCGCAGCGTGCGCATGGCGTTGGGGTTGGTCTTCCAGCTGGTGCCCGGGGCCACGCCGAAGAACCCGGCCTCGGGGTTCACCGCGTACAGCCGACCATCGGCGCCGAAACGCATCCAGGCGATGTCATCCCCCAAGGTCTGGACCGTCCAGCCGGGGATGGTCGGCTCGAGCAGGGCCAGGTTGGTCTTGCCGCAAGCGGAGGGGAACGCGGCCGCGACGTAATGGGTCACCCGCTGCGGGCTGGTCAGCTTGAGGATCAGCATATGCTCGGCGAGCCAGCCCTCGTCGCGGGCCAGCACCGAGGCGATCCGCAGCGCGTAGCACTTCTTGCCTAGCAGCGCGTTACCACCGTAGCCGGAACCGTAACTCCAGATCAGTTTCTCGTCGGGGAAGTGGCTGATGTACTTGGTGTCGTTGCACGGCCAGGGCACGTCAGCCTGGCCGGGCTCCAGCGGGTAGCCCACCGAGTGCAGGCAGGGCACGAAGTCCGCATCACCGCCCTCCGGTGAGGTAAATTTGCGCAGCGCCACCGCACCCATCCTGGTCATGATCTTCATTGAGCACACCACGTAGGCGGAGTCGGTGATCTCGACGCCGAGTTTGGGTCTCCGGTCCCCCAACGGGCCCATACAGAACGGCACCACGTACATGGTCCGACCGCGCATGCATCCCCGGTACAACCCAGTCATGATCGACTTCATGTCGTCCGGGTGCATCCAGTTGTTGGTGGGGCCGCAGTCCTGCTCAGCGCGCGAGCAGATGAACGTGCGCTCTTCTATCCGGGCCACGTCGGAGGGATCCGAGGCGGCCCAGAACGAGTTCGGCTTGCCCGCCAGCCGGGTGAACGTGCCGGTGGCGACCAGCTGGGTGGTGAGCCGGTCCCACTCCTGCTCCGATCCATCACACCACTCGATGCGATCGGGCTGGGTGAGCGCTGCGGTGTCGCGCACCCAGTCGCGCAGCCGTGCATGGTTGGTCGGAGCATCGCCAAGACCCAGGATGGGCACCACCGTCACAGGGTAGCCCCGGAGAGTCACCAGCGTAGCGACTTGCAAATGAGAAATACCTCACAGTCAACCCCAGATAGTTTGGCCCCCAATAGTTCAGCCTCAGATAGTCAGCGTCGGGTCGCTAGCTGGCCGGGCTCACGGAGGACATATTGAAGTCGGGAATCCGGATAGGGGGCATCGCGGTGCGGGAGACCCACTCCTTGAGCTCCCGAGCCAGTGCGCGACGCGTCGCGCCGACTTCACTGGCGCGCCGGATCAGGTCGATCGGGCTCTCGTTAAACCGGAAGTTGTTCACCTGACCGACCACCTCACCGCCCTCGATGAGGTACACCCCGTCCCGGGTTAACCCGGTAAGCAGCAACGACACCGGATCGACCTCACGGATATACCACAGGCAGCTCAGCAGCAGCCCACGCTCGGTGCGCCCCACCAACTCCTCGGTCGACGCCGACGAACCCCCGGTCAGCATCAGGTTCTCTGGCGGAGGGGTGAACTGCCCACCCAGCTCCGCCGCAGCCGCCCGGGGATAGGCCAGCGCGTTCACCGTGCCCTCGCGCAGCCAGTCCACTCGAGAAGTCGGGGCGCCGTTGTCGAAGACGCTCACCGAGTCGGCCGAGGCAATGGTGGCCAGGAACGGCGCGGTCCGCAGGCCCGGCGCGGCCGGATCGCTGGACAGCGTGAGCGGGAGGTCGGTGAGCCGCTCACCGATCCGGGTGCCGTTGACCGCTGCGCCGGGGGCGGCGAACGCGCAGCGCCCCTCGTGCGCCGCCCGGCCCTCCATCGAGCACGCCAGAAAGATCATCAGATCGGCGACCGCCGAGGGCGGCAGGATGGTCTCGTACCGACCCGCTGGCAGCTCCAGCCGCCGCCGCGACCAGCTCAGCTGACGGCGCACCTCAGCGGTGAGCGCGGCGAGGTCCACATCGGTGAAATCCGCCGTGTACACCCCGACCCAGGCACTGCGGGTGAGGTCGTCAGCGATCTTGCCATTAAGCTCCACGGTGCCGGTGGGCTGCACCCAGCGGCGGCGCAGCCCGGTCGAGGACGCCAACCAGGTGGTGTCCAGGCGGTGTTCGGCGAAGCCGTAGAGCAGTTCCCCGCCCCCCTGGAACGCTGCGGCCAGCTGATCGGCCAGGTGGGCGAAGACCCCGATCTCGGTGGTCGCCGCCGGCATGGCGAAATCGTCGTCTGCCGCGCCCTGGATCAGCGGCGCGGCGTCCCACGCCGGGCCGGACTGCCGAGCGAGCACCTCGCTGGCCGCCACCACGG
>JAFAPC010000006.1 GCA_019247305.1 Pseudonocardiales bacterium | reverse complement strand
AAATGGACACCCGATTCACCACCTGGAATCAGGTCACGGGCACGACCACGACAGCCGCCTGAACGCCGCTCCGGAGATCGACTCGGCGCCCAACTCAGGTTTCACGTGTCCATCAGCGGCCCGAAGTTCACCAAGTTGACAATGCCGCCCGGGTTCTAGCGTCGTGAGCGGCGTGCCACACGGTCTGATACACCCCAGCCCAGCCGTGGCACAGCCCGCTGTCGGTGATTCGGGCCTGCTGTGCAGGGTCGTCCAGGCATAGGACCAGCGCCTGTTCATACCTCTGCTGGCGGTGCGCATCGCCGGTGGCGAGGCCGGCCAGCTGTCCGGCGCGGGCAATTCCGGGCGTGCCGTAGCACCAGCTGGGGCGAGCCGGACAGGACTGGCTAGGCCGGCCGCTGCGCAGGTCTGCCAGAGTGATCCATTCCGGCCACCACGGTCCGGCCTCACCATCCTGCCGCCAGGCGTCGAGCCACTCGCAGATGGTGGTGATCGCCTCAAGGTGCCCGTCCACAGTGATCCCGCGCCGCATCGCCTGGCTCAGCAAGGCGAGCGGCCCAGCGATCCCGTGGGCAGCCCCCAGGTTGGCGTGGCCGCCCCGGTAGGCGGCGGAGAACCGGCGGTGCGGATCGTGGCCGACCCACCAGCCGGACAGCACCTGGTCATCGACCCGAAGCGGTTTGGAAAGCGCGATGAGATAGTCGAGGATGCGCTCCATCGCGCTGCCACCAGGGTCGCGGCGCAGCAGCAACGCGCCGATCCCGCTCAATCCGAAGAAGACGTCGTACTCGCGGAATTCAGGGAGCTCACCTGCCCTGATGCGAGCCATCGCGGCCTCGGCGCGGCGGTGCGCGAGCGCGGCCACGTGCCCGTCGACGTCCGCGAGGGCGTCGCGGTAGCGCCCGGTAGTGCCCGCCGCAGCGTCGAGCATGAGCGTGATCGCCGGCGCGCCGAGGTACAGGCCGGTGTTGTCCGTGGCGCTGATCTGACCGGCCACCGCGTTCTTGATCCAGATATGGGCCTGCTGCCAAGTCCCGCAACCGGCGAGGGCACGTTCGATATGCAGCAGGGCGATCCCGACGGCACCCTTCGTGAGGGACTGTGGAGTCCAAAGTTCGTCATCGGGTGGGGGATCGGGCAGCGCCAGATGCGCAGCGTAGCGCTCGGCCGCCTCCGCTAGGTCAGCTGTGGAGATCGTTGACGCGGCCACTCATATCTCCTCGCGGCCAGCAGAGTGACGCAACGCGCAGGCCCGCGCGAGCCGACAGGCGACACGCTCGACGTCCGGATCGACGCCGACGGCGCGAATGTGGTGCAGGTGCAGCAGCGATCGCAGGATCGTGAACTGGTCGCGTTGCCCGGCCAGGTATTTTCCGTAGGTGGCCAGCGCGACGGCGCGCGTCCGCCACACGGCCACGACGTCCCCTCCGCCGGGCAGGGACCGCAATGTCGTCCACGTGCCGTGCGGGTCAGCCAGCTCCAGCGCCTGGTCACGCAATGCTGGCTCCAGCCGTCCGTGTTCTTGGGGAAGTTCGCCGGCCAGCCAGCTCAGGCCCGCTTGTGCGGACCCGGCGAAGCTCGCCGCCAGGTCCACCAGACTGGCGGCGGCAAGGGCTAGGGGATGCACGCCAGCTCGGACAGTCATAGTGATCTGGGCGATGGCTGCGGCCGAGTCGGCGGCGAAGACGTCATACGCGTGGTCCATTGCGGGGCCGTGGCCGTAGCGCCCCGATTGGGGTTCGTGGGTGGCGAGCGTGAGTTGCGACAGCAGACGATCTCGGCGCAGCCTGTCCGACCACACGGCGACCCATTCGGCGGCCGAGCCGTACATTGACGGCTCGGACAGGCGCAAGTACACGGCGAGATACTGGTCAACCTCGGGGTGCCTCATCTCGCGATGGCGGCGAAACCACCAGCGCGGCGCATCGTCGCCGAAGGAGTCGATCAAGCCTGGCAGACGCTCGGTCAGGATCTCATCGAAGCGTCCCGGATGCCCGTGGATCTGCGCGCAGAGGATCGTGGAGTTCCCCGGCAGGTGTCCGGCGTCGCGCGCGACGGCACGCGGCGGACCGATGATCGACATGGGGGCCGCGGCGGCGGGGGCATCCAGCACTAGGGGTATCAGCACTTCGTGGGAGCGGCCCAGCCAGGCGAGGTCTTCCGGGGCCGATGTTTCGCGCAGCTCAAGGCGGCCGGCGCGCTCCAGCCGGGTGCGCAGCAGGACCCGGTGAAACCGATGGCCGAGATCCACTGGTTGCCGCCGGTCGTGGTCGACCATGGCGACGCGCTCGGGAACGCGCCACTTGATCCGCCATGCCTCCAGACTTGCCTCCCACTCGGCCGTTGAGGCGCTGCGGCCGGGTAGTTCCTGGGCGGTAAGCAGCCACCGCGCTGGGGAAAGAGTGGTTCGCCGGTATCGGACTCGGGGAAGGTATGGGAGCTTGGCGGCCGTGCCGAAGTGGAACGCCTGATAAACCGCGGATCGGGCGATCGTGATCTCGGCGAGGAACCTCGCGAGCGGGGGGTCTGGACCCCGGCTTCCAGGGCGTGGGCGACACGCGGCTCGACGCGTTGGCCGGTGGACATTTGTATGACGTAGAACCGGCGGTTGTCCGCGGTGACTGCGAGATCTGCCAGTGGGATCAGGTGCTCGTTCGGTTCACGGTGCTCTGCCACAGGGTATCACATGCGGCAGTAGTTGCGCGGTGCGGGCGACGTTCTCGTTGCGTCGCCTGCGCGGGGTGAATGACAGCTGGGCGGCAACTGCGCCCGGCTCAGCTGCGGTGTAGGTGTCAGCGAACAGGTCACGGCCCTCATCCGGCAGTAGGTGGGCGTGACGGCCAGCCATGCTGCTGCCGGGCCTTGGCGTCCCGGTCACCGTCAACGCGAACCGTCCGCACGCCAGCGCCTCCGGAGACCCGGAGCGGATCTCAACGGCCACCTCGGCGCGGGCGGGCATATGCACGTCAGCAGGGTCGCTGGCCGCCAGGTCCTCGATCACCTGATCGGTCAGGACGATCTCACCGCTACCGTCCAGTGTGGCTCGCTGTATCAGCGCCAGGAGCTTCTCGTCGCGTTCGGTCACTGTGCGGGCGGCGCGGCCCCGTGCGGAGCCGAGGTAGTCGGCCGGAAGCCTGAGCCCGCTGTCGGCGACCAGCTCCAAGACCGGCACGAGCGCGCCGGTTCCGTAGCGTGCCCGGAACCGGGTGTGGTAGTCGCGCCAGGCTGGATAACCGAACAGGTACGGGGAAAGGCGGTACAGGACGCCGACGGCGTCGCGGGCTTCTCGGGCCACCTGCTCGGGTATCTCGACGTCACAGTCCAAGATCGTGTCGGCGACCAACGGCACGTCTGCGGCGTCGCTCAATGCCCTCATACGCTCGGTCACGGTCGACCTCGGCACAGCCGTCGGGTTATCGGTCGAGAACTCTTTGTGAATCGCGGATAGCTCGCGCACCATGCCCATGACCTCGGGGATGGTGTGGGCCTGGGCGGCCTCCAGTTCCGCGCACGCATAACTGAGCGCGTCCGGACAAGTCATCGGCGCCCACAAGCTGCTGATCAGCATCCTCTGATCGAGCAGGCCTACGAGCAACCCGTCGATCTGCTGTGCGCGGCCCGGAAACTGGTACATGAGCAGTTTACGTAGCTCACCGAACTTCACGGGTTCATGGGCGGCTTCCAGCGCAGCGCGGACCGGCCGACTGTGACGCACGGACACCTCGATCGGGGCCAACGCTAGGGGGACTCCATCCGGTGTCGGCCCCGGTGCCACGAACCGGTGCCGGGTAGCGGAGGGGAATCTCACCCCTCCGCCCCCACAGATCCGGACGTGAACCTCGCGATTCATCCGGCTCGTGCCGTTCAGTTGTCAGGTTGTGTATCGCAGTTTCCAGTGCGCAAACAGGTGCGGGGACCGCTTCCGGAC
>JAFAPC010000001.1 GCA_019247305.1 Pseudonocardiales bacterium | reverse complement strand
AATGGACACCCGATTCACCACCTGGAATCAGGTCACGGGCACGACCACGACAGCCGCCTGAACGCCGCTCCGGAGATCGACTCGGCGCCCAACTCAGGTTTCACGTGTCCATCAGCGGCCCGAAGTTCACCAAGTTGACAATGCCCTCCAGCCACCCCTCGCCCAGCTTCACGACCCCACCCCCACTGACCCGCCGCAAAGCGATCCAGTCATACAAATCAGCGCCCGCCAACGGAACCCGGGCCACGACCGTCACCGGGCTGTCCCCGACCCGACCAGACCCCCGCCGCTGTCGTCGCCCAGCGACTCGGGGTCGGTGGCCGTCGTCGCTGCAATGACACCAACACTGTGGCCTTCGGTGAGGTCTCTCCTGCGCGGGTCACGCCACGACATCACGATCCCGTCGTCGGACACGATCGTGCTGGAAGTCGTGAGAGGAATTCGGCGACCGAACGGAACCGGTCAGGTGGGCACCCTCTGATGACCACCGGGAACACTGTGGGCCCAGGAGGCCCCACCGCAGCAGGGGGACGGGGGGGTGGGGCCTCCTGGTTTCTGGTTTTCTCCAACCCAGACCGACCCGCGGTGGGGAGGCGGTGAGTTCGGTCCGGTGAGCGCGCCGCAGGGAGCTGGGCTGATCCCAGCCGCCAGAGCCCGCAGCGCGAAGTGAGCAGCACCCGCGCGTCCGTGAGGATGACCACCTCGCTGTGGTCGGCAGGCCGGCGCCACCGGGAGAAGGCCTGACGCCACCAGGAGGGGGCGCGGTGCCGGGGGCTCGTGCGGGCACTAGTCCTCATCGTCGTCACGCGGCCCGGTGCCGAGCCGGAAGCGCAGTAGCGCGGTGAGCAGCCCATGCTGCACTTCGTCGGTGGTGCGCAACCGCCCAGTGCTGGGGTGTTGGGGTGGCTCGAGCCAGCGCTGCGGGGACAGGAATCCCACGGTGGTGGGGGGCAGGGCCACCCAGGTTCCTGCGGTGTGCAGGCGCACCCCCGCCGAGGCCAGCTCGCCGGAGAGGGCACCCGAACCCGTGGCGGTGAACAGCAGCCACCGCACCGGTGGCGCCGTCATCGCGAGGGGCACCCGCGGCACCTCGGGGAAAGCCAGCAGCCGGCGCAACCGCTGCGGCAGCTCCAGCGCATCCATCCCGCGCCCGCAGACGAGCAGCACACCGTAGGGGTGCTCGCTCCAGATCTCATAGGCCTCGGCCGAATCGGTAACCGGGTTCTCCCGCCAGCTGTCCTCGATGGGGCAGAGCCTGCGGGCGTCATCCCGCCCATACCAGCGCTGATCAGGGCACAGGAACGTACCCGGCGTCACCGGCCAACCCCAGCGGGTCGCGCTGACCGCAGCGTCCCGCAACGCTTTCCAGCCCAGCGTCATCTCTGTAGTCCTCATCATGGCCCCCACGGCGCGTCGAGCGCGCGGACCAGCTCAGCCCGTAGGACGACGAGCGCCCGGTCATGATCCATACACACGTGCAGCCACGTGGTGTCCCACCCCACGACCTGGCCCCGCTGATGCAGCCGGGCCGGCAGGGCCCCGTTCTGAGGGTCGATCCCGATCTGCTCCACCCAACACCGCAGGACAAGCGGCGTGCCCTCCACATCACGGAACCGCCACGGACGGCCACGCTTATTCGCCTCGGTGACGCTCATCCGATCTCCACCCCCCGCCCAGTCAGCCACGCTCTCAGGAGGCCACACAACGCCGCCGCGCCAGCCTCATCGAGGATGACCCCGTACCCACCGGTGAGCTGCCTATCGAGCACGATCTGCTCACCACGCTGGTCCACCATCACGGTGACGAAACCCCGCGCGCCACAGGGAGCGGGATCGTGTCCCGCCCGCGTGCTCATGGCGCCTTCCCTGCGTCCCGGCAGCGTACGCACAACCCCGCCGTCCCACCGCGTAACGTGAGACCCTCAACGAAGATCAGGCGACCGCAGCACGCCTGCGCCCACCCCACCTCCGCGACCTCCCGGACAGCGGACAGATCGAGGTAGTGCAGCCGTTGGTCGGTGGGGCAGCGTCCCCACCGTGCCCGCGCCACCCGCGGTGCCAGCACGGGACCCAGCTGGGCACCAGAAACTGGCCGGCTGGTAGCACTGCCGCAAGACGGGACCGGCTGGCCGCCGGGAGTCGGGGGCAGCTCCGGCGGCGAGCCGGAGACCGGGCCGCCGCCATCAGTGCCCGCGCACGCGGGACACAGCAGCGACTCACACGGCCGATCGCTGAACTGGATCGCGACCGTGGGCACCACCTCACCGCACCGAGCCGTGGGCACACCAGGCTGATGCCCACGCACCAGCAGGTGCGCCTGACAATCCCGCGGGGACAACGCCCACCACACCCGCTGGCTCACCGCAGATCACCACCCCGCCGCCGGAGTGCCCTCGGCATCGCGCCACTGGTCATCGGCCGCTCGGGGTGATTGTCTCGGCATCGGGGTCCTCCCCTCGGGGTAGGCGGGAGACCGACCGGCCGCCGGGAGCGCAGCGTCGGGAGCCGCTGATTGCACTAGCGGTCGGTCGGGGATCTCACCGCTGGCCGCGGCCCGGCAGCCCGGCAGCTCAGGCAGCCAGTTGAAGTCGGGCAGGCCTGCGGGAGAGCGAAGGTGTTGGGTGCGCAGCGCGTGGTAGTGGGCGTGTCCCGCCTCCGTCAGCCTGGCGCGGCGCGCTCCCGACCCGGCGGGGTCCGGGTCAGCCAACGTGATCAGGCCGGCCGCGACCAGAGCAGCGAGGGGTTTGTCTAACCACGGCACCATCGGCTGGCCACAGGAGAAGTAATGGCCGTCGACCTCCAGCACTCGACCGTCAGGATCGCCGACCCGACGCAGCGCCCCGAGCGTGTCAAGCTCCTCATCCGTCAGCGGCTGCCCCGGACGACGGTCTGGCTCAGCGTTACTCGCGGGATGCCCGAGACCGGGCCGGTCCCTGGCGGGCACGGTGCGCCGATGCCTCTCAGGCCCGGGTGTGGTGGGTAGCTGTGGGGACACAGAAAGAATCATGGTGCCGGAGGGAGTGGTGATGTGTACCGTGGGTACACCCCCGCCCCAGTTCACCCGATCGGAGTGATCCCCAGACGCCGGGCCAAGCCGCGCAGCTCGCCCGCTCCGGCGTCGTACCGGGCTTGGCGCAGCAGGTGCGCGACGGCTTCGCGGACGAAGAAGTCGTGGCGGATGCGCTGCGGAGCAACCTGCTCGGCACGCCGCAGCAGGCCGATGCCCTGCTCCCGAGTCGCCCGCTCCAGGGCCAGGGTCCGGCCAACCTCAGCCCAGAACACGGCTTGGCGGTTAGGGGGCAGCAGCTCGGGGCGCACGGTCTGGGCGACCTGCACCACCTGGCCCGGCTCGTCGAGCTCCACGGCGATGCTGGTGGCCCAGACGCCGACATTGGGTCGCCCAAACCACAGGTGCGCCCACCTGCCCACCTGCGTGTCCATCCGGGCCGCTAACGTCGAGGCCTCCGCCAGATGCGTGGCCGCCGTCTCAGGGTCGGCCTGCACCGCAGCCGCCAGGGCGGCGGACAGGTGCAGCATCCCGCAGGCCTGCACCGCATCGAGATCATCGAGGTGCCCGCTCAGCGCCTCAGCTGCGGCGACGGTCCGGCGGTAGTGCAGGGTGCGATCGAGGTACCCGTTGGCATCAGCGCGCAGGTAGGCCGCGTAGCCGAGCCACACCGGATCATCGAGGGCGCGGGCGCACTGCCGAACATGGTGCGCTGCCACCGCCGGCAGCCCCCGAGCCCCCAAACGTTTAGTGATCCACATCAGGGAGCTGTAGGCGCTCATCAACCCCACCAGCACCTCGCTGCGCTGCTGAGGTAAGCGCACATACGCCCCATGCAGCTCCCCGAGCAGTGCTGGGGCCAGCGTGCTGATCGCCGCGTAATCCACCCACCAACTCGTGACCCCCGCCAACCGCTCTAGATCAGCGGCAACCTGCGGCCAGGCCCGCACCGGCAGCCCCGGGTCCACACCCAGGTCATAGCGCTCCAGCGCGGCCTCGATCACCCTCACTCCGGCGAGCGCGCCACCACCAGCTACCCCCCGGGGTGCCCAGGGGTGCCCGATCAGCTCGATCGGGGGGATCAGCACGGAACCGGCGACGGCCTCGAAGGTTCTCCGGGTAATGACCGCCCTGTCGCCGCGCCCACTCTGGCCCCAGAGCGCCTCCGCGTCGTTCACCGTGCCCTCCCTCCTGGTGCCTGTGGGCCTCGGTTCACCGGATGGGAGCGAGTCCCATCCGCCAGGCTAGGCCCCGCAGCTCGCGACCACTGGCATCACGCGGGGACTGGCGCAGCAGGTTCGTGACTGTGTCGCGGACGACCGCGCTGTGGCGGACCATCTGTGGGGCCAGCCGCTCGGCGCGCGCCAGAAGGTGCACGCCCTGTTCCCGGGTTTTCTTCTCGACCACCAGGGCTCGGCCGACCTCCACCCAGAACATGGCCTGACGGCCGCGGCTGGGCAGCAGGTCGGGATGCACCGTCTTAGCGGCCCGCAAAGCCTGGCCGGGCTCACCGAGCTCCAGGGCGATGCTGGTCTTCCAGATGCCGACATTCGTCGGCCCGAACCACAGGTGCGCCCAGGTGCCGACCTCGGTGTCCATCCGGGAGGCCAACGCCGAGGCCTCCTGAAGATGGGTGACCATGGTGTCCCGATCAGCCTGCGCCCCCCCAGCCCACGCGGCGGACAGATGCAGCATCCCGCACGCCTGCAGCGCGTCACTGCAGTCCAGCCTGCTGGTCAGGTCCTGCGCTGCGGCCACCGAGCGCCGGTACTGCCCGGCCCGGTCCAGCCGCCCGGTCGCATCCCCGCGCAAGTAGGTCGCATACCCCAGCCAGATCGGATCACTCAGGGCTTCCGCGCACTGCTGCACGGCCCGGGCCGCCAGGCTCGGCAGCCCGCACCCGCCGAGACATTTGGCGGTCCAGATCGCCGACGCGTACGCCCTCATCAACCCCACCAGCACCTCAGAGCGCCGCTGCGGCAGTCGCACATACGCCCCCTGCAGCTCCCCCAGCAGCACTGGTACCAACTCAGCCATCACCGCATAGTCCCCGTCCCAGTATGTGAGCCGCTCCAAGTCCGCGGCGATCTCCGGCCAGGCCCGCACCGGGAGTTCCGGATCCATACCGAGCTGGTAGCGCTCCAGGGCGGTCTCGATACCCACCAGCGCGGCGGGCGTGCCGCCGCTGGCTACGTCCTGGGGTGTCCAGGGTTGTCCGGTGAGGTCGGTGGGGTGTACTCGTAGGGCGTTGGCGATGGCGTTGAGGGTTGGGCGGCTGGTGACTGGTTTTTCGCCGCGTTCGATCTGGCCCCAGAAGGAGAACGTTAACCCGGCCAGCCCGGCGGCCTGGCGCAGGCTCAGCCCACGCCAGCACCGCAGCTCCCGCACCCGAAGCCCGAATACCCTCGCGTCCTCCACCCTGCCCTCCCTGGCGGTCCTGTCTGCTCTGGCGCGCTGTGGCCCCACGCTGGTAACTGATTGTCATTGTGCCAGGCTGGGCAACCCCGCAACACCTGCCGCCCGACTGTTAACCAAGCCTTACCCGGAGGCCCTCCCTCCCGCGGTCCCCCACCCCACGATCGGGCGTTACGGTGCGGCCGTGGCCAACTCGACAGGGGGGATCAGCACAGCACCAGCGACAGCCTCGAAGGTTCTGCGGGTGATGATCACCTCGTTGCCGCGCTGCATTTGGTCCCCGAGCGCCTGCGCGTCGTTCACGGTGCCCTCCCTCCGGCATTGTCAACTTGGTGAACTTCGGGCCGCTGATGGACACGTGAAACCTGAGTTGGGCGCCGAGTCGATCTCCGGAGCGGCGTTCAGGCGGCTGTCGTGGTCGTGCCCGTGACCTGATTCCAGGTGGTGAATCGGGTGTCCATTT
>JAFAPC010000058.1 GCA_019247305.1 Pseudonocardiales bacterium | reverse complement strand
CCTGACCACGGCTCGACCGCTACGCTGCGGCCCACGGCCACCGCATGATCTTCTGACGTCGACACAACCGAGGAGGATCAAGCGGTGGCCGCCCTCTACCCGGGACCAACACGCCGAAGATCACGATCTACGGCTGGAGTACTAGGCGTCCCACGTGGCCGTCGGGTCACGGATCATGCTGAGTTGACCCCAGCGGCAGCCGTGAATGCGGCAGCATGCGGTTGTGATACAGGATGGGTGAGGTTGCGGCGGTGCCCAGACAGCCCGCCGCAATCCCGAAGGAGTCGGTCGATAGTGGCCGCCGGGCGCGCCTGACCCACCGTTAGTCGCGCCACATCCTGTGACTGAATGACTTTGTCCGCTAGAACCGGTCTGAGTTCGGATTCACTCGGCTGGGCGAACGCGCGCAGCGAGGTTCGATGGCATTTGGCAAGCTTAAGCTCAGGTGCCTGTTCGGGATTGTCGAATACGACCTCAATATGAATGACAGTGCGCCGCAGCCGCTATATCCCTAGGTCTCGTCCAGCTCGTCGTCCTGGATCCTTGGTTATTCAGACGCCGGCCGCTGTACTCTCCCTGGTGATGCGGGAGTTTGATGGCGTTGCGTCGCCAAGCCGGGCCATCGACGTCTGCTTACCAGCTCGCTGCGGTGTGGACAGCGACGGGTGAGTTGGGCTGCGCAGCAGCCCGCGGATGAAAGCCATCGCGGCGGGTCAAGAGAGGTGATCGACCGTGACACCCGACGACTTCAACGCCGCCTTCGATAAGTTCAAGGTCTCGGCGTTCCGGCTGGAGTGCCTACAGACTTATGCGGTCAGCGACGAGAACCCCCGCCTGCGCGCCTTCCGCGAGGGGCTGCCCCGCCCGGAGCGGTCTGTGCGCACCAGTCCATGGCTACGCCGAATTGCCGCGACAACCATCGATGGCAAGGCGTGGACCCGGGTGCGTCTCGTGCGCCACCCGCTGACCGAGTACACCCGCTACGAACTGATCGGCTTCGCGGAATCTCAGACCGCTGGTGAGCAAATCCGGATTGTGGACCTCAACAGGCATCCCGAACTAAGCGACCTGGGCCCGGATTTCTGGCTCTTCGATGCCGGACAGCCAGGCGAGCTCGCGATCGTCATGCGTTATGAGGCCGGTTCGGTTCTCGGCTACGAGTACACCACCGACATCGGTTGGTGTTGCGATCAGTACGACGACGCGATGGCCGGCTCGATCAGCCTTGCTGAGTACGTGGCGCAGAGATGCAATGAGGGCGCCGAAGTCCCGCCAGACCACTGGACGGGAGTCAGCCCACGCAACACAGGCACATAGCACGGCGTCACCCCGCGGTTAGGCGGCCCTCCAGTTCGAGGACAGCAGCCTCCGCCGCCAGCGCATACTCACCCACCGCCGCAACCCACTCAGCAAGCACGTCATCCCTCCTGATGAAATGCCCCACACAACGACCCGTCGCCGCACTGAGGGCAGCGGTTGCCGTGCGTAGATCTTGTATGGGTTCACCGGTCACACTTGGCTCATTGCTCACCAACGCACCCTAACGACCACTCGGGGTCCAAGGGCGATGACCACCACGGTCATTGCCCGCCGAGGAGGGTACGCATCTCGGTGATCTCGCGCTGTTGGGTGTTGATTATGCGTTGGGCGAGTTGGCGGGTGTCGGGATTTTGCCCGGCGCGTAGCTCAGTCTGAGCCACCGTGATAGCACCTTGATGATGGGTGATCATCATCTCTAGGAACATGCGGTCGGATGCGGGCCCGGTGGCTTGCTCGAGCTGGTGCATCTGCTCGCTGGAGATCATGCCGGGCATGGGGCCGCTGGTGTCGTGGTCCGTCTGCTCCATGTCGCCTTGTGCCATATCACCCATGGGGCTGTTCGTGGCGGGTACCGGGTCGTGCCAGGCCCGCAGCCATCCGCTCATCTGAGCGATCTCGGGTTGCTGCCCGGCTTGGATGCGGGCGGCAAGATCTTTCACCTCGGGGGATACCGCCTGTTGGGAGGCCAGTCGGGACATGGCGATGGCCTGCGCGTGGTGCGGAATCATGTTCTGCGCGAACGCGACGTCGGCCTGATTGTGGTCCTGGGCTATTGATTGTGAGGTTGCCGGGCCACTAGAGGTGCCGCAGCCGGCGAGGGTGGCGCCAACGGTGAGGGCGGCCGCCGCCGCAATCGACATGATGATCGTGCGGGTGTTCATGGGGGTATGCCTCTGCGTAGGTGGGTTGGCTGAATCGGTCGCTAATAGATCAGCGGCGGTCCACGCCTCAGCACGAAGAACTGGGTAAGTCGAGCTGGGCCAGTGGGCGGCGCCCGCGTCGCAACGGCCCAGACCCCTGCCGGTAGATGCCCCAGTTCGCGTGGTCGACACCACGGTGCCATCAAGATCAACAAGGCTGCGATGGAGGCGGTGGCGGTCAACACGGTTAAACAGCAGTGCCCCAGCATGTCCCTCGGATCACAGCAGCGATGGTGTGACGCTAGCACTGAGCTCGCGGCCATCCATTCGTCGGCCTATGTGGTCATCGGGCGGCGGCTGCAAGTTGGGGCAGTAACCACGGGGCCAGCCAATGCGCTCCTTGGGGCGTCAGGTGGACGCCGTCGCTGCGTACTGCGATGTCATCAACTGTCTTGGTGAAGTGCCCTCCGGGACAGAGCCGGGCGCCGAACTCGATGAGCTGCACGGAGTCGGGATGTTCGGCAGCGACCTCGCGTAGTAGCGCATTCCAACGGTCCATGCGATCTGGTTCATCTTCGGGCCACAGCCCGCCGTCCGGACGTTCCCCGCGGCGATTGTAAGGCGCGGTGGCCAGCACAACACGGGCACCACCAGAGGCGGCGATGCCGACGGCGCGGTCAAGTTCGCCGCGCACGTAGTCATCGAAGGAAGCATCACCCAGGTGCGTCCACTGCCCGTTGTGGACACGATCCATCGTTTCCCAGCGTCCGACGAGGATCATCACAACATCGACCCCGTCAGCGGTGGCTGCTCGCTGCAACAGGTGCGGCCAGCTTGCGCACTCCGGGCGCTGCTGCCCCACAGACCCGAAGTATCGGTATGGGCTGTCGAGCACCAGCCCGCAGCCCATCATCGTGTCGTCGTGGACGATCAAGCCGGGCTGCGCTGGCAGGTAGTGCACCAGGCTCCAGGCAAGCGAATCGCCGAAAACCTCGGCAGTC
>JAFAPC010000187.1 GCA_019247305.1 Pseudonocardiales bacterium | reverse complement strand
GATGAGCCTTTCAGGGTGTGCGAGTGACTGGTGATTCCAGCGTCGCGGGGTGCCAGTAAGGAAGCTGTCAGGAAGCGCAACCGGTGGTATATCATCTGGTCAACGCACCGCAGCCCCAGCACGTTGGTACTCCAGACGGGTCTGTTGCGTTGACGGATGACGGGCTCGGGCAGGGTGGGCCGATGCGTCGTCGCTCTGCTCGTGTGCCCGCGCCCAGGTCCGGCTTCGCGGGGTTCCGCTTTCCACCGGATGTGATCACGGTGGCGGTGCGCTGGTACGGGGTGCTATTGGCAGGCTTCGTTGATCGAGTGGTCTGTATTCCTTTGCGGCGGGTTGCCTTGGTGTCGAGATGGCGGTTGAGGAATCAGGGCCGTGTTTACTGACCGTGGTCACCGGGTGCGTAGGTTTTCCAGGTACCGCCGGCGTCAGATGTTGTGTTGGTGGGTGGTGTGGTAGTGGAATCCGAGCGCTGTAGCGATGACGGGTGCGGGTGAGGTGTGGTGGTGTTCGCGATGGGTGGTCACGGTGGTGAATCCGGGGCCGAGTTGCGCCGTCAGCGTGTCGGGGTCGTAGCGGGCGACGGCTAGCCCGGAGCATTGCTCGGGACCTGCGATCCCTCCAGCTCGAGATGCCCTGATCTGATGGTTGTTCCGCTTACAGGTGGAGGGTGGCGGGGAGCTGTCCGAGGACCGGTAGGGGTGCGAAGGCTTCGGCGTAGCGAACCCCGATGCGGCCGCCGTGCAACCGTCCCGGGGTTTCGGCCATCGGCGCGAAGTGCTCGGCGATGGGTTGGGAAGCGTGCTGGGTCAGGGCTCGCATCTTGGTGTCCCATACGCCGGTCACGTCCACGATGACGGGCAGGTGCAGGGGGCGACCATCACGCTGGAGGTTGTGGTAGCCGTCGCAGGTGTAGACCCGGCGTGGGTAACCGGTGGTGATCACGACCTCGGGAAGAGCGGCGAGCAGAGTCTGCGCAGTCTGCTGGTGGTCGGGGTGGATGTCGTCGGGGTTGTGGGTGATCACGACCTCGGGTCGCAGCTCGGTGAGCAGGTCGCGGACGGTGCTGAGGGTGAGTTCGTCGAGAAGGCGGAGCTGTCCACCGAGGGCTGCGGCGCCAGCGGCGGCTTCCTGGTTGCGTCTCTCGTTCGTTCGGGGTAGAGCAGTGGTGACCGTTGCCCCAGCTTGGGCATGCAGGGTCAGCGTGCCGCCGGCCCACAGTTCTGCGTCGTCGGGGTGGGCCATGACCGTCAATACCGACGTTGGCGAGGTCACCACAGGTTGAGTTCGTCGACGACGTCGGCTGGGCGAGGGAGTGGTGGGCTGGCGTGGCCGGTAGGCCACCGCGGCAGGGCCAGGACCGTGTCCAGGCGGATCATCTCGCGCCACTTCAGAGCGAGATCGAATTGTTCTGTTACCGCCCGACCCCGGCCGGTGGCCAGCCGACCTGACCCCGGAAGGTCCTCCAGAGCCAGACCGCCGGCCAGCAGCGTCGTCGCGGTTTTTGCGCCGATGCCGCTGACGCCGGGGATGTCGTCGGCGGGGTCTCCGGTGAGCGCCCGGTAGTCGACCCATTGGGTGGGAGTGACCTGGTGGCGGGCATAGACCTCGGCGGGGGTGACCAGCTTGTGGCCGGCGCGGAACCTGGTGTTGAGCACGTGCACGCGGTGGGTGATGAGCTGGTAGTAGTCCCGGTCCCGGGAGAGGATGATCACCGTGCGGGGCTCAGGGCTGGCGGCGACCAGGGTGGCGATCACGTCGTCGGCTTCGGCGTCCTTTAGCTCGATCCAGGCGATGCCGCAGTTCTCCAGACCCCGTTTGACGTCCGGCAGGAACCGCAGCGGTGCCAGTGCCTGCTCGTCGGCGGGTCGGCTGGCCTTGTAGCCGTCGTGGGCTTGTTTCCGTGCTGTGGCGCCGTGCTCGCCATCGAAGACGACGATGACTTCCGGAGCGCCACCGGGCACGTCGTCCCGGATGGCGGCCCGCAGCAACGCGAAGAACGCGAACACACCGGTCAGCAGCCGCGTCTTGTCCCGGGAGTAGATCGGTGCCGGGAATCCGAAGGTGGCTCCCCAGAGCAGGTTGTGACCATCCACGAGCAACAGCGGCGGAGGAGTGGCCAGGCCATCGGGTGCCGGCGGGGCCAGTGTGGGCTTCAGGGGATCATCGTCCATCAGCCCACCACCTTCACGAGCAGGTCAGCGACATGGGCGGGCCGGTAATCCTGGACTTGGTCATAGGCGGCCCGTGCGGCTTGCGCGTAGCGTAGCGGCTCACCCAACAGTTCCTCGGCAGCGCGCCAGAGCCCGCGGTGTCCCTGGTCGCGCGCCACGAGATCGTCATGTGGTCCGTACCCTGGGGTGCTATTGGTCGGAGGTCGACCACGTCGATTCGGTGGCCGGTATAACGGTCCGGGTCGTAGGTGAGCACCACCGCGGAAGCGGCGCGTGCCTCATGGATGACCCGCGTGACCTCAAGCTGACCAGCGGTTTTGCCGGCGCCGCTGGCTGCGGCACCGTAACGTACTGGAGGTGAGCGGCGAAGACGAAGTTGGCCTCGCGGATCTTCCCGCTGATCTGCCAGCCTTGGCGGCAGCGTTCTCCCTGCCGCCTATTTCGGAGTATCGGTATCTGACCGATGGCTGGATGAATCGGAACTGGGTGGTCGCCGCTGGTTCGGGTCGGTATGTTTTGAGGCGGATTCTGGACGTTCCTGATGCCACAGCTCGTAGTGTATTGGCTGCCGTGGCGCAGTTTTATTCATACAACACCAGTGGCCAAGGCGCGGGTGAGAGCGGTTTCGCTTCGCTGGACGGATTGCATGAGGTTGTCTAGCGGTCGTGGGCGCATCGTGGTTCCGAGGCCTGCCGCTCGTACGATCTTGTTCAGAGCCTGTGCGGCTCTTTTGGTGAGTGGTGAAGGCGTGCGGTTGGCGCGGATGTCGTGGGCGGCGTAGGCGTCAGCGGCGTCGAGGGCGCTGCGTTCGATCATTCGTACGACCGGTTGGGTGTCATGGGTGTTATGGGCAAGGTCGGCGACGGACAGTCCGAGCCGAACGTGAAAGACGGCGTGTTCGCGGACCGGGTCGAGCGCGAGGTAGGTGTCGAGCATTGCGGCGGTGGCTGAGCTGGTTGGCTGGCCGGCCCAGGTGAGGCAAATGACCTTCATACACGCTGCTACCGCTTCTTCCCAGGCGGTTGGCGTTGCACTCGCCTCGGTGAGGCGTAGGGCTTCGGCGTGGTTGTGGGCTGCGCAGTGGGCGATGATCGCGACTTGGCGGCCATCGAAGAGCCGCTGGCCGAGACCGTTGTACTGTTCGGCCTGGTGTAATGCCTCGGACCAGCGACCGGCACGGCAGAGGGCGCGGATGCCATCGGCGAGCAGGATGGTCCAGAGCCACCGGACGATTTCGCGGTGGTCGTCGCCGCGGTGGACGATGTTGCCCAAGGAGATGGTCCTACCGTCGACTGAGGCTTCTGTTCGGGTCTTAGCGGCCTGGAATAGCGCTTCGTGGATTTGGTAGGCGGCGGTGCCGTTGCCGTCGCGGGTGCGCAGACGGCCGAGGTTGACCAAAGGTTGTAGGGCGAGTTTGGCGCTCGCCTGGTCGTATGGGCCGCTGGTGGCGAAGATGTCGAATTGCCGCCAACACAGGTCCCGGGCCAGTGCCGGCATCCCGCAGTCGCTGGCGATGAGCGCAGCCAGGTTGTGCGCCTCCGCAGCGCGCAGCAGTGAGTCGTCGGTGTGCTGGCTGGCCAGATCCGCCTGGCGGCGGACCCGGTCGATGCGGTCGGTGAGTGATCGGCATACCGGCTTGCTCCGTGGCAGCAGCGGAAACCGTTGCTCCACAAGGGAGTTGAGGCGTGGGTTGGCGGGCGCCGAGCGCGTGTTCACCCGGGTCTCGCTCACCAGGCGATAGTGATCAACGTGTGCGGTCGCACGATGCGTTTTCCGGTGCTGTTGAGATCGGCGGGGCCTTCAGCCCGGTGGGCGGTGATGGTGGGTTGGCTGGGTCGCTGCTGGTCCCACTGGTTGAGGAGATCGGTGGCGTGGGCGGCGAGTTTGGCGCTGTCCGGGCTGTGGACGATGACGCCGAGCTCGTTGACGTCGTTATTGAGTTCCCGGGCTGCCAGGTAGGCGATGGTGCCGCCGTCGTAGAGAGCTGCCCCGGCCCAGCGCAGCGCGGGGTCGGCCAGGCCGCTGGCGCGAGCGTGGGATCCAACCGATAGGCGGGCGAAGTTGCTGGCGGTGGTGGTGGAGAGCCACAGGTCGAGGTGTTCGGCGGGTTCGTCGTGGCGGACGTGGATGCCGGTCCAGTGGGGCTGCGCAGGGTGGGTGAGGGCTTGAGCGAGCACGGCGTGGTCGGGCAGGTCGGCGGCGTCGAGTTTGAGTATGACGTCGTCGGCGAGGCGCACGTGGTATTCGGCGTGTCCGATGGCTCCGCGCAGGGGGACGAAGCCGCAGACCACCGCCGAGGTGCTGACCATCTGGTCGGGCTGGTGCAGGTCGAAGGCGATAGCCCTGGTGAGGCCGCTGCCGTGCAGGCGCAGCGGCACCACGAGCCGGCCACCGACGGTGAGCTGGTTCCACCAGGCGGGGACGAGGTCCCCCGCCTCGGCGGTGACGATGATCCGGTCGTAGGGGGCGTGGCCGGGGTGGCCGAGCGCCCCGTCGCCGCAGATGACCTCCACCTGGGGGTAGCCGGCCGTTTCCAGGTTCTTGGCGGCTCCCGCGGCGAGGTCGTCGTCGAGCTCAATGGTGACGACCGTTCCGGTCGGGCCGACGAGCTCGGCCAGCAGGGCCGCGTTGATGCCGGTTGCGGCGCCGATCTCCAGCACCCGCTGGCCGGGCTGCACGGCGAGTTGTTCGAGCATGGTGGCGACCAGCTTGGGGCTGGACGCCGACGACACGGAGGTACTGTCGGCGGCGCGTCGGGTGACAACCGGCTGGTGTCCGTAGGCAAGCTCGAGGTCAACCCCGGGCAGGAACAGGTGGCGGGGCACGGTGCGGAACGCGGCTTCGATTTGTGGAGTGCGGAACGTTCCCCAGCTCTTGACGTAGTCGGCCAGGGCAGCGCGGAGCTGATCAGCACGGGCGGTCGTGTCGCTGTTTACGCCGGTCACCGTGCAGAGAGTAGCCGGGTCGGTACCGCTGGTTGTGTTGGCAGCGGTCGTGTCAGGGGTGATCGACGCTGGGCCGAAGACGATCCGGCTGGCTGCGGCGGCGAGCACGTATTGGTCGTGGACGGAAACGCCGTGCCGGTTGAACAGGAACAGCAGGTGCTGGGTGAGCACACCGCGCAGTCCGCGCGTGAGGGTGCCGTGTGCGGCCAGGTCGGCCAGGCATCGGCCGGCGCGTTCGAATGCGTCGACCCAGCTGGGTGAGACGTGCAGTGGGCTGCCGGGGGTGTCCGTCGTGGCCGTGATGAGCCGTTGCACAGCGGCGGACGTCGACGGTGACGGCTCGACCATCGCCGACGCCGGGGTGCGGTGCGTGGCGAGCTGCGCCCAGCAGTCGCCCTGCTCGTACCAGTCCTGTGCGGCGGCGCGCAGCAGGCGGGTGGCCAGGATGACCGCCTGCTCGCGGCGGTGGTCTTGGTCGGCGTGGGCGAGGTGGTCCATCAGGTGGCGGCTGTCGGCGTGGAAGAGGTCGTGGGCAATGTCCATACCGGCGGGGCCACCGAACGCGTGGGTCTCGGGCTCGTAGATGGCCTCGGTCCAGGTGCGGACCGTTCGCTGCCCGATGAGCGCGGTGGTGGTCTGGTCGATGAATGCCGACGTTGCAGGTCGTAGCCGCACGCGCCAGGTGCCGCCCTTGCGGACGAACCACCAGGCGGTGATGATCCCGGCGTCCTCGGCGTCGGTGAGCAGCGGCCAGAGATAGGTGACGGCCATGTGCTCGGCGGCCTGCCAGTGATCGCAGGTGAGGTTGAGTTGACGCCATCCGCTGGCTGTAGTCGGTTCGGTCATGTCAGGTCCTGCCCGTTCAGGGTTGCCAGGGATGGTGATCAGTTGATGAGGAGGCAGGCTGGCCAGCCGCTGGGCGTTGCGGTGGCGATGGTGTGCAGGGTGAGGGCGACTCCGGCGCGGCCTTCGATGAGGCCAGGCGGGCTGGTGATCCCCTGGTCAGCGTGGTCGATCAGGGCGGACAGCAGGAGGGGTAGGTGGACGTCGAGGTCCGTGGTAGCGGCGTCCGCTGCGGCGTACCAGACGGTGGCGATGAGGCCCGCCCAGCCGTGGCAGAGGTTGGAGCCGATGACCCGGGCGAGCTGGGCGTCGTCGGTCACGCAGGCGGCAAGGGCCCGCTCGGCTGCGGTCTGCCGGGCTTGGTCGCCTTGCGCGAGGGCGGCGAGTTGCTGGGCGCGGGCCAGACCGGGAGTGCCGTAGCACCAGGACGGTCGGGCCGGTCCGCGCTGGGACGGGCGTCCGGCGCGCAGATCGGCGAGGGTGATGCGTTCGGGCCACCATGGTCCGGCGGGAGCCTGCTGTCGCCAGGTGTCCAGCCAGTGGCAGATCCGGTCGATAGCTTCGGCGTGCCCGGCGACGGTGACGCCGCGTCGCATCGCCAGCGCGAGCAGGGCGAGTGGGCCGCTGATGCCGTGGGCCATGCCGAGGTCGGCGTGGCCGCCGCTCACTTCTGGTTGGCTAAAGGGGGCGTCGTTGGTCCACCAGCCCGGTGCACTGGGACCGGCGTCGTCCTGGGCGGGTACCGGTTCGGTGAGCCGAACCAGGTAGTCGAGCACCCGGCGGATGAGGTCGCCGTCCGGGTCGCGGTGCAGCAGGTGCGCGCCGAGTCCGGTCAGGCCGCGAACCAGGTCGAACTCCGACAGCGATGGGCGGGCCGCAGCCGCCATGCGGGTCAGAGCAGTGTGAAGGCGTGCCCGCGCCAGGTCGGCGACGGCGGTGCCCAGTCGGGTCATGGCCTGCCAGTAACGCTGCGGTGCGCTGGTGGCGACGGCAAACGCGACGGCCGGGACGCCGAACCACAGCCCGGCGCCAGGCCCGACGCTGAGATCTTCAACTACAGCGCGGGTCAGCCAGGCGTGGACCCGGTCGCCGCCGCCGTATCCCGACTGGGCGCGTACGGCGTGCAGGATCATGATACCGGCTGCTCCCTTGGACAGCGACTGGTGGCGCCAGCATGGGTTGTCACCGTCGCCGCCGTCGAGCTGTGGCGGGACGGCCAAGGCAGTGCTCAGGTCGCTGGCCACCGCCCCGGCAGCGCGTAGCGGAAGACTACTGGCGGTTGCCGTCATGAAGTAGCTCCCTGGGCGGCGGTACGGCGTGTGGTGTACGCCAGGGCGATCGAGCGTGCGAGTCGGTGCGTGCAGGCCTCGGTTTGCGGGTCGGCACCGTGGGCACGAATGTGGTGCAGGTGCAGCAGCGACACCGCCACCGTCGCGGGGTCCGTGTGACCGGGGTTCTCAGCGAGGCAACGCGCGTACGTGGTAGCCGCCTGACGGCGCGCGTGCCACGCGGCCACGACGCCGGAGGAATTCGGCACGGTCGGCAGTGTCGGGCTGGCCGTATCGAGGTCGGCAAGGGTGACCGCCTGCCGCAGCACGTCTCGGTCGCGGATCGCCACCCGAGCGGCAAGGTCAGCGTGATCGATGAGCCAACGCATCCCTGCGGGCCGGCTGCCCAGCACGGCGCAGGCCAGGTCGGCCAGGCTCACCGCCGTCAACGCGTGGGGATGCACGCCGCGCGTTCCGGTGAGGGCGGCGAGCTGGGCCACTGCCGCAGTCGAGTCGGCGGCGAACAGTGCCTCGGCGGCGGCCATCGCGGCACCGCCCCCGTACCGGGCGGTCTCCGGACGGTAGGTGTGCAGGGTCAGGTCCCCGACGAGGCCGCACCGGCGCAGGTCGGCCGCCCACACCCCGACCCGGGCGGCGCTCGCGCCGTAGTCCGGCGTGCGCAGCCGGATCCGCAAGTGCGGTGCCGGGTCCCGGTAGCGCACGAACCACCACAGCGGCGCCTCGTCCCATCCGCCCAACAGGACAGGCAGGTGCTTGGTGAGGATCGTGTCGAAGGCGTCCGGATTGCCGTACAGCTTGGCGAACAGCACCGGCGAGCCGGGCATGAGACCGTGCTCGGGATCGATCAGCGGCAGCGGCCCCGGACGACTCACTACGGCTGGGACACCCGCCGGTGCTGCGGTACTGGCCATCGGGATCACCACCTCGTGGGCACGGCCGTGGCACCATCCATGATCGGCTGCCGTGGGCGCCTCGGTGACGGTCACCGACTCCGATGCCGTGTCCAGGTGGGCGCGCAGCAGTGCGAGGTCCATCGGGTCGTCGAGGTTGAGCCGCAACCGCCGGTCCGCCGTGCCGACGAACACGCTGACGGGCAGGCGCAGCTTCCGCCGCAGCACCGCCATGGCCGCTGCCCAAGCGTGCCGGGGTGCGGCAAGGCCGGGCAGCGCACCAACAGGGATCCGCCACCGGGCCGGGGTCAGGATGCTGCGCCGGTAGCGCAGCCGGGGCCGAAACGGCAGGCAGGCGGCGGCGCCCCAGTCGAACAGCGCCACCGGGGCGCACGTGGCCTGTGGGATTTCGACCAGCAGCCGCGCCAGCGGCGGCATGGTGTGCCAGGCAGCAGCACAGGTCAGCGTCGGCTCCACAACGCGTCGCCGCGACAACGACAGCACGTACATACGTTTCTGGTCAGCGGTGACCGCAAGATCTGGCACCCCGATCTCGTCGGCGTGCCCGTCGCGGTGCTCAGCCACAGAAATCACGGCTGGCAACACCTGCGGTACGCGCGTGATGTTCTCCACCCGGGGATGACGCGGCGGAAATGACACCTGGGCGGCCAGCGCACCGTCTACCCCGAGCGGCGGTGCTCGGTACTGGCCGACGATCCGTTGCCGATCCTCGCCGAACAGCATCTGCAAGAACCGGCCACTCGTGGCTATCGCGCTGTGGCCGATCCCGGTCGCCACCACGGTGAACTCGCCTGCATCCAGCGCCGCCGTCGTGGCCGCTCGGACCTCGACGCACAGGTCCAGATGCGGTGCGGGCCGCAGCTCGCCGACCTCGCCGCCAGCGAGGGCATCGATGACGGCGTCGTCGAGTACGACCTCCTGCACGCCATCAAGCGCCGCCTGCTGCGCCAACGCCAGCAGACGTTCATCTCGGCGCGACCATCCTGCCGCGACGCCATTGCGGTCCGGATCGATGTAGTGGCAGGGAAACCCGAGACCGGCCGTAGGATCCACGAGCTGCGTCACCGGGACCACGGCGCCGGGACCGTACCGGTCAAGGAACCGCCCGTGATACTCCTGCCACGCCGGAACACCCGTCGGGGCCGCGCTCAGCCGCAGCAATGCCCCTGCGGCCGACGCAGCTTCGACTGCGACCTGCCGAGGCAGCACCACCGTGCCGCCCAGCCCGAGATCTACCATCAGTGGCTGGATGGTGGTATTGGACAGCGCTCGCATTCGTTCAACCGTCACCGTCTGTGGACGATGTTCCACCATGGGACTCGCCGAGCGGTCGGTCGCCTGCAGACCAGCATGGATGGCACGGAGCTCGCCAATCAGCGGCGCGGCCTCCGGCACCGTGGATGCGTCCGCGTCCTGCAGCGCTTCCAAGACGTGGCCGAGCCCATCGACAGCGGTCAGCGGCGGCCGCAGAGCGGTGATGAGGGCACCACGGGCAATCAACTCGGCCACCACGGCATCCACCGTCTGCCATTCGGTGTTGGGGAACTCGGCAGCGACTTTCCCGACCAGGTCGGCGACCCGAATCGGGGAACAGGCTAAGGACTGGACCATCCGGACCGGTGGAGTGTGCCGCACCGACACCTCGGCCGTCCTCTGGTAGCCGAGTTCGCTGGCGTGCGGCTGCCAGGTGACGACCAACCGGTCACCGCGCACCACCGCCAGGTCGTTCATGACAACCCGCAGACGACGCCGCAGCGTCGGATACGACTCCAACCGGGCGATCACAGACGCCAGCCACACGGCGTCGGGGCGGACCGACCGATGGTGGGCTCGCGTCCATTGGATCGCCGTGGCCTTGCCGAACCGGATCGGCACCACACCGGCGAACAGCCCAAACGGCGTCGCCCGCCCCCGCATCCGCACCAGGTACCGGGCAAGCGACAGCACCATGTGCCGCACCTGAGTAGCGTCCGGCCGCAACCCGTCGCGGAGCGCTTCCACGCGACTGGCCAGCACCGGGCTGGCCACAGCAATCGCCTCCGCGACCCTGCTCTGTGCCCAGACCCGCTCGATCCAGGTGCACCAGGGCTCGACGTCGGTGTCGATGTCGAGATTCGGCCAGGGCCGGGGAATCACCTCGCCGGTGCTCACGCTCGCGTGCAGCAGCGCCGCGTCGACGTAGTGGTACCGTTCACGCGGCTTCACCGGGGGATCACCGCCCTCCCGTGGTCGTTGGTGCCTCGCGGTCCGTCTCCGGCGCACCGCAGAGCTGGAGACGGACCGCAGTGTCTGCTAGCAGTCGCTGCCCTGCACGGTGTCGCAACCGTTGTCTGTGTCGCCCAGCAGGGCCGCAGCCCCGGGACCGGCCTCGACGATGCGCACGTCGAGCTCGAAGCCGTCGCTGTCAGCGTCCACGGGTGTCAGGTGCTGGTCGACCGCGACCCGCGAGGAGCCGGTGGTGGTCATGGTGGAAACTCCCTTCGACACATGCGGGCCGAGGCCATCGCCGCGCCCCGCACAAACCCGGGCACAAGTTCGGACGTGCCGGGAGCCTGATGCGAGTCACGCCGCCTGGATGCTGGGACGGGACTACGCGCGAGGGGTGGTAGTCACGGTGGAGTCGGACGCCAGGACGTAGTGCCGCCGCTCTCCCCATGAGTATCGCCAGCATTCAGGGTGTGCAGCCAACAACGTAGCGTTGTACAACCTTTAGTTGTCCAGCCAGCCGACGACTCTTTTCGCGTCACAGGCCCAATGCGTCACGATGCCGCCAAGCCAGCGCGAGGCAGGCTGAACCCGATTCGGCCATCGGCTCGGTCTCCAGCATGCGGCGTACCGCCGCGTCAGTGAACGGAACGCCCTCGATGGGGGTCCGATCGGCGACAGTGACGATCTCGCCTTCCTCGTTGAACCGCACCATGGAACCGAACAGCTCGGTAAACACGTCGTCGTCGATCACCATCACGGTTAACATGCCGGCGGTGAGCGTCAGCGCATCCAGGCCGAGACCGAGGAAGAACACACTCACCGAGCCGTTTGCCCGAGCCAGCTGGAGACGCTGGAACAGTGACCATTGCTCGTAGTCGATCGGCTGGCTGCGGGTGCCGTCATGCTCCGATTCGCCGAGCAGTTCCTCGGAGTACTCCCGCACGATGTTGCGCCACAGGTCGAAGTCATTGCGCCGGTCCCACAGCGCCACACTGGATGGCTCGAACTCCCCGGTGGGAATCACGCTGTAGACGCCACCAGCGGTGGCTACCTTTGCCGGGTCGCGCCAATGTAGCAGGAACGAGGGCTCGGCGGGATAACGGCGCAACCGAATCGTCAACGTGGCGAACCCTGGATTGACCGCGCGGCGGTGCAGGTCGAAAGGATCGCCAACCAACTCCCGGAACGGCAGCCGCACGCGCAGATTTTCAGGGGAACTAGGCAGGCCCTCAGCCATGCACACCGCGGCTATCTCGTGCCCCAATGCCTCACAGACATCGAGCCGGTCGAAATAGGCTGCCAGCGCGAACTCCAGCCGACGGGAGGCCAGCGAGGCATCCAGCAACCGGTAGCTTGGGCTGTTCCAGAACAACGTAGGCGGGCTCAGGTGCTTGATCGCCGAGGTGTAGCGCTCGAACCGCACCCCGGCAGTGCGCAGCGGCCGAGTCGCCGCCGATTCCGGCTCCGACCCGTCCACTCCTACGGTCCGAGGTGCTTCATCGAGCCGCAACGCCAACGAGCCCAGTTCCACAGGCTCGCTCAACAACCACTCAACAGGCGCGATCACCGTCGTATGCGGCAATCGGTACTCCACCGGATAAAGCCTCGCCACCAACGCCCCCAACTCACGGCGGTGCTGGTTGAGCCAATGCCGCTCCTCACGCCAGCGCAGGCGGCTCGCGGCGATCTGCGGGCTGGCATCATCCCGAGAGACCAGCTTGCGGGCACACCCGGAGGACAAACCCAGATCCTCGGCCGCAATGCCCAGTTCGGTCACCAGTCTGCGGCGCAGTTCCAGTGTCACCGGGCGCTGCCCAGTCTCGATCTGGCTGAGATGCTGCTGGGTGGTGCCCAGTCGGCTGGCCACATCGGTCTGGGTGCGCCCCGCCGCCATCCGCCACGCCAGCACCACCGACCCCGCGTCATCAACCGCAGCGGCCCCGTCTCGCCGCAACCAGCCGTCCTCGGGCTCATTGCGGTGCTGCCGTGTCACGCGGTAACAGTAGCCGGTGGCAGGCCGCCATCGCCTCGTCAGGCTCGCCGCGGACGAACTCGAAATCGGCGCGGGCCAGCACCACCTCCGCGGGCCTCCTCCAGTAATCGGGAAGCGGGCTGCGCGGGAACCGCTGGAGGGCTGAGCAGGACTCAGCGGGTGCGGTTGAGCAGGCGTAGTTCGTCGGCTAGGTCGCGGATGGGCGCATGGGTGGGCCAGGCCTTTCGCATCTGGATCTGGGCGCGCTGGAGGGCGCCAGCGAGGCGGGTCGAGCGGGTTGCGTGACAGACGACCAGCGCCTGGCGAGCGTGGGCGAGGGCGAGCTCGGCGTCCCCAGCGGTGGTGAACGCCTCGGCGGCCGCGACAACGAAGATCGCGACCCACTCGGACTGACGTTCGACCTCGGACAGTTCGTGGAGTCCAGTGGTCAGGTCGGTGGCTGCCCGCTGGGCGAGGCGGGGGTCTTTCAGGGTGTTCCAGGTGAAGCCCCGCTGCAGGGTGAAGAACGCGCCGCCGAACCAGTACATGTTCGGCGGCACCTCGGCCTGCCGGGTGACGGCGTGCTCGGCGAGCTCATCAGCGTGTCGCAAGGCACGGTGGAACTCGGCGGGCTCGCCGGCCATCGCCCACCCGCGGGCCTCCTGGTAGGCGTTATAGGCGTGCTGGGCGACGAATACCCGCTGGTCACGGCTCGCGGCGCGGGACAGCGCAATGACCCCGTGCGGATCATCCGCCAGCCACGCCAGATGGCCCTTGAAAGACAGCGGCCACGACATCAGATCCGGGTCGTCGAACTCCACCCCGAGCGCCAACGCCGCGTCCAATTCACGCTGGGCCTGCTCAGGATGCCCGGTCTGGGCGAGCAGCCACCCCAGGTACTGATGCAGCTCCCCAACCAGGACGCCGGCCCGATCCCGGACCGGGCCACGGGCATCGGCCAGCACACTGCGGGCTAGCGCATGGTTGTTGCGGACACCCGGCAGCACGGCGGCGGACCCCATCTGGTCCTCCAGACGTCGGGTGGCGGCGAGCACGTTAGCGAGCGCGCCGACCGTGGCGACATCGACCCGCCGAGGGTGACGCACGGCGAGCGTGACCCGTTCCCGATTCTCCGGGTCGACGGGCACCACAGCGGCTTTCGGGAGGGCATCAGCCGCTTCCCAGGTGGCCAGCAGCGCTCCCCCCGCATCCAGAGCGTTATCTAGCGCTTGGGCCACCCCTTGGCTGGGCCAACGGCGGCCATGCTCAATGTGATGAACGTACCCGCGGGCCAGGTGCGCCGCAGCACCGACCTTAGCCAGCGACAGACCCGCCTGCTCCCGCAACGCAGCCACCTGCTCAGCGAAACCCGCCCGCCCGTCTGCCCCCATGCCCGCTGTCTCCCTGTCTTCCTTGTTTTCCTGTTTTCCGTTCGGTGCCGCCGCACCCCGGAGGTGACCCTCAGAGGGTTCCCTCCACGGTGCCCAGGCGCGAGGCTAGCCCCGTGATCGCTGACATTGCTGCGCCGGTGGCCGCCGAGGGGCGGCGTACGCCCCAGCGTCGTCCCTCAGTTCCAGCGCGGCTCATCAATCTCCAGGCCCGTCGGCCACTCGCGCAGCGCTCCTCCTGTTCCCGCCGCGCTGGGTGGGTCGTCCTTCGGCGGTCCCGATGACCCCGCTTTCCGAGCCGGGCCGACCACATCAGGGGGGAACTCAGATGAGGGACACGAGCGGTGGTGCGGCGACGGGCGTGCCGTGGACGGTAGTGCGCGACGCCGCGGTGGGCGCGGTCCGCCGGGGCTGGCCGGTGGTACCCGGTGTCTACCGGATGGACGCGTTGGGTTTTCCCGAGCTGGTCCCGCTGGAGAACACCGGGGACCTCACCCCGATCACGGACTCGGAGCACGCCCAGGAGATCTGGACCCGGCTGCGCCCCCCGGGGGTGCTGCTGGTCTGCGGGAAGGGCATCGACGCCCTGGAAGTACCCCCCTGGGCGAGCGAGCGGCTGCCGGCCCTGGCCGAGCACGGCCTGCGGGTGCCCATCGCCACCACCGTGGCGCCCTACCGGTGGCTGCTGCTGGTCGCCACCGGTTCGCGCCGACTCCGGCCCGAACTGGCCGCCGCGGCGGTGCTGCTGCACAGCACCGGCGAGTGGGCGGCGCTGCCCCCTACCACCCTGCCCGGTAACCCACCGCTGCGCTGGACTCAACCACCCGCCGAGAACCGCACCCTGCGCCTGCCCAAGGCCGACGAGGTCCAACGGATCCTCGTCGGCACCCGCCGCTCCCGACGCCCCCGCGGTTTCCGGGCCACAGCCCGGTGACGGCCCGTTGGCGGGCGCTGACTTGTCCGACTGGGCGGGACACGACCCCGCCACCCTCTTTCCGAGAAATTGAGGTCAATCATGACGGAGAACACGACCGCAAATGTGTCTTGTGAAAACAGCAGGACGATCCCGGTCAACTGCGTGCCGCACCGGGGCACGCGGGGCTTCGCCACCCTGATGGTGGACAAACACGGCGAGGAGATCGTGCTCGACGTGCAGGTCACCGGCGGCTGCCTGATCATCCTCGATGAGGTTGCCGCGACGGCGTTGTTCGACATCCTCGGGACATGGCTCGCATGAGCGACTAAAGGCTCCGCGCCGCGGGCTCTGGCTGCTGGGATCAACTCAGCTCACCGCAGCGCGGTCACCAGACCGGACCCCGCCTCCCCCTACCCACAGCGGGGATCGGTCTGTGTCAGAGAAAACCAGGAGGCCCCATTCGCCCCGCCCCCAGGCGGTGGGGCCTCCTGGGCAAAACACCGTTCCCGCGATTCGATCTAGATCAACTAAGTCCTCGAAACTTCGGCGTTTGAGTCCAGTTTTCCCAGGGCCTGCCGTGGGCAGGTCCGCTCCTGGTCTGCGGATTCGGTGTCTGGCCAGCCACTAGGCAGTGGCGCGGCCGCCCACGATGGTGAGTGGACTCCGGTGCGGCGGATGGCGGCGGTGTGTCGATCCTGACCGCAGGTCCCTGCGGGAGCGTGGCCACCATCGGGTCGATCACCCCTAACCCCAGTTCAGCTGTCCTGGTTGGCGCCTCCCAGCCGGGAAGATCGCTGTTTGGGTGCCAAAAGCGACACATTCTGTCGCTTTTGGCACCCAAACAGCGATCATCGCTTTCCGAGCCCAGCTCAGCCACCCCGCTTGGCGGTCCGAGGCGACGCCTCTTGAGGACTCCTGCGGGTCTTAGGGCACCGCGAGACAGGCTGGTTCCGGGATCAACCGGGCCGGGCCACACAGCTGCGCGACCCGCCGGTCACCGTCGTCGTCATCGCTGGGCCGGCGGAGCCGGATCAGCAGGTGCTCCTCGGCTAGCAGTTCGGCCAGGCCCTCCCCCCACTCCACGACCACGGCAGCGGTGAGCAGGTCCGTGTCCAGGTCGAGGTCGTCCAGCTCAGCGCGGCCACCGAGCCGGTAGGCATCGACGTGCACCAGCGGCACCCCGCGCCCCCCGGGCAGTGGCGGGTGTTCCCGGGCGATGACGAAGGTCGGGGAGGTCACCGGGCCGCGGACTCCCAGCCCGTGGCCGATACCCCGGGCCAGCACCGTCTTGCCCGCCCCCAGCGGACCGGATAGCACCACCACATCACCCGGGCGCAGCCGCTCGCCCACCGCCCGGCCGAGGCGCTCGGTCTCCGCCGGGCTCGCCAGCGCAAGGACCACAGTCATGCCCGCATCTCCCTCGCTGGCCCGGTCTCCCTCCGGGGTGGGGCTCCGGCGCATCGGGACAGCAAGTCCAGCAGGTGCTTATTGACGCGCTGGGGGGCCTCCAGCATCGTCGCGTGGCCGGTTCCCGCCACCTGCACCAGCTCGGCGTCGGGCAGCAGCGCCGCAATTGCCTCGGAATGCTGGTACTGAATCAACCGGTCCGCATCGGAGCCGAGCACCAGCGTCTTGGCGTACTGCAGGCCGGCCAGCGCCGCGTATCGGTTGTGGGAGCCGAACGTCTCCAGGAAGTCGGTCATGACCTCGAATGAGGCAGCCCTGATCATCATGTAGAGCAGCTCGACCAGCGCCGGATCGACCGCCTCGTCGCCGAAGGCGAGCGTGCGGGTCAGGCTCCAGATCAGATTCCGGCAGAGCTCACGCCCGAGGTCGATCACGCGCGCACTGGGTTCCCATCGGGACAGCCACTTGGCCACCGGCATCACCGGGTTTCGCCGGGACAGCAACGGCCTGGGCAGACCGGAGCGGCCGACGTCCCCGGCGCTGGTGTTGAGGAAGGCCACCCCGCAGATCTGCTCGGCGAACAGCTCAGGGTTCTTCTCCGCCAACGCCATGATCGTCATACCACCGAGGGAATGCCCGATCAGCACCACCTGCCCCTCGGGGGCGGCCGCGCGGATCACCGCGTGCAGGTCTTGGCCGAGCTGCTCAATGGTGCAGGCAGCCCGGGGCGAATGACCGGAACGACCGTGGCTGCGGTGGTCGTAAAGCACTTGGCGGACCCGGGGTGCGGTGGAATGGGCCAGATCGCTGCGCTGGAACAGCCAACACCGCCGGTCCAGCAGGTAGCCGTGGACCAGGACCACGGTGCACTCTGGGGCTCCCCCATCCGCCGGGTCGAGTTCCTCCACCGACAGCGCCACCCCGTCATCGGCGCTCACCAGATACTCGCGGTCGGGCGGGGGCACGGCCGGCAAGCGGTCCGGCAGGTCTGCGGCGTCCCTGCGTACCGTGCCGACGCGGTGGTGGTGGACCACGCCAGCCAGCGCTACCGTGGTCGCCGCCGTGCCCAGCACAGCGCCCCCCACCCACCCGGCAGAGCGCGCTCGCCCCGTCATCGGGCTCCCCGCGCCCCACACCGATCCAGCCCTATCGGGTCGGACCCCAGAGGGTTCAACGCAGCCGGACGGCGGCCGCGTACCGTTCGGGCCACCCGGGGCCGCACCATCCCCGTGACCACCTCGTAGTGGATGGTGCCCAGCTTGTCTGCCCACTCCGCGGCAGTCGGGGCGCCGCCCTGCCCGCTACCGAAGAACACCACCTCAGCGCCCTCGGTGACCGGGGCGTCCCCGCAGTCGACCATCACCTGATCCATGCACACTCTTCCTACCACCGGGCAGCGCCGGCCGGCCAGCCACACGTCCAGCCGGCCGGTGAGAGCCCGCGGCACTCCATCGGCATAACCGACAGGAACCAGCGCCAGGGTGGTCTCCCGATCGGCATGCCAGACGTGCCCGTAGGACACCCCCTCGCCGGGGGCGACCCGTTTGACCAGCGCGACCTGCGAGCGCAGCGTCATCGCTGGGAAGAGATGATAGTCGACCCCGGGCACCGGGGAGAGCCCGTAGACGGCGATGCCGGGGCGAACCAGGTCGTAGTGCAGGTCGGGCCTGCTCAGCGTGGCCGCGGAGTTCGCCAGGTGCCGCAGCGGGGTCAACCCAGCATCCCGAGCCACCTGGTAGGCCTCCTCGAAGTGCCGCACCTGCCGCTCGATGAACGGGTGCTCGGGATCGTCAGCATGGGCCAGGTGCGACCAGATCGCGACGACCTCGACGCCGCGAGCCGCCCGCGCGGCGCGGACCAGGCTGGGCCATTGGGCACGGCAGGCACCACCGCGGCTCAGGCCGGTGTCCACTTTGAGATGCACTCGCGCGGCGCGGCCGAGGACTGCGGCGGCGGCAGCGACGGTATCCAGTTGACCGATGGAGTAGACACCAAGGTCGACCCCCGCGGCGACGCCAGCGGCGAGGTCCTCACCGGGAGCGTGCAGCCAGGCCAGCACGGGGGCGTCAATCCCGCCGTGGCGCAGCGCGAGCGCCTCGTCGATGCTGCACACGCCCAGAGCGCTCACTCCCGCCTGCAGGGCCGCCCTGGCGACCTCGAGGGCACCGTGGCCGTAGCCGTCGGCTTTGACCACCGCCATGGTGGCGGCGCCGGAGGCGGCGGCGCACCCGGTGAGGATCCGGACATTGTGGCGAATCGCGTCGAGGTCGATCACCACTTCGGCCCGGGGCCGCGGGGACGGCGCTGGCATGGTGGTCATCCTCACCGTCGGGCGACCGCACGAAGCGTGCGGATCGAGTCGGTCAGGGCGAGCTGGATCGCCGAGGCGGGCGCCGGCGCGGTGCTCAACAGGCCGCCCCGGGCGGCGGTACCGAATATGCCGCCTCCAGCGGCGGTACCGAATATGCCGCCTCCAGCGGCGGTGCTGGACAGGCCTCCGGCGGCGGCGAGAGCGGCGGCGAGCTCCTGGGCGTGCGCCGCGGCGGCGGCCGCCATAATGGGTTCCAGCCCGGCGGCCAGTAACGCGCCGATCACCCCGGTGAGAACATCGCCGGAGCCCGCCGTGGCCGGCCACGACGAGCGGGCCACGTTCACCAGCACCCGACCGTCCGGGGCGGCGACGATGGTGGTATGTCCCTTGAGCACCAGCACCGCGTCATACCGGCGAGCGGCGTCTCGGACCGCCGTGACCCGGTCGGTGCCGGGCGGTTTGCCGGTGAGCCGCTCAAACTCCCGATCATGCGGCGTGAGGACCAGCGGGGTGCCCGGGTCCCGGCTGTCCGCCAGCTCGGGGTACCGGGCCAGCAGGGTGATCGCATCGGCGTCAGCGACCACCGGCACCCCGGCGGCCAGCACGTGGGCCAGCACGTGGCGTCCCGCGGCGCCGGTGCCCAGTCCCGGCCCGACGGCCCAGGCCTGCACCTGCCCGGCGTCGGAGGCCGACCCGGTGGCCACCACCTCCGGCCAGCGGGCGCGGACCGCGTCGGCGGCCGCGCCCGCGAAGCGCACCATGCCCGAGGTGGCCAGCACCGCGGCTCCGGCGCAGAGCACCGCCGCCCCCGGGTAGTCCGCCGAGCCCGCGGCGATCCCCACCACACCCTGGGTGTACTTGTCGCTGGTCGGTCCCGGCACCGGCCACAGCGCACCGACCTGGGCCGCAGTGAGCACCCCCAGATCAGGCTCCCCCAGCTCGTCGAACAACCCGATATCCACCAGGTGCACCGGGCCGCAGCGCCACGGGGCGAGCAGGTGCACCGGCTTACGGGCACCGAACGTGACGGTCTCGGTGGCGGTGACCGCAGGTCCCGCCACGGCGCCGGTGTCCGGGTCCACCCCGGAGGGCGAGTCCACCGCGATGATCGGCACCCGGAGGGCTTCTACCAGCGCCGCCGCCGCTGGACGCAGCCCACCGCGACCAGCGAGCCCGACGATCCCGTCGAGCACGAGCTGGGCCCGCTGCGGTAGCTGCTCGGCGAGACGCCCACCGGCTCGACGCAACGCGGCCAGGCCCGCCGGGTGCGCCTGCTGCGGCGACAGCAGCACCGCGGTGACCGCCACCCCCCGGCGGCGCAGGTACGCGCCAGCCCACAGCGTGTCCCCGCCGTTGTTTCCGGCCCCGACCAGCAACGCGACGTGCCGGCCGGCCACCCCACCGGTCCGCTCGGCCAGCACCGCCGCGGCCCGAGTGGCCACCCCGAACGCGGCGCGACGCATCAACACACTCTCCGGCACGCGCTTGAGGAGGGCCTGCTCCGCGGCCCGTACTCGGGCCACGGAGAACGCGCCGTGTGCGTGGCGATGCGAGCTATCACCCTGATTGCCACTCACGCGCTACTCCACCGTGACAGACTTGGCGAGGTTGCGGGGCTTGTCCACGTCATACCCGCGGTGGCGGGCGATCTCGGCGGCGAGCACCTGCAGCGGCACGGTGGACACCAGCGGCTGCAACAGGGTGGGCACTGCGGGCACCTCCAACAGGTGCCAGGCGTAGGGCCGCACGGTTTCGTCACCCTCCTCGGCGATGACAATGGTCCGCGCACCGCGCGCCCGGATTTCCTGAATGTTGGACAACAGCTTGGGGTGCAGCACGGCCCGGCCCTTGGGCGAGGGCATCACCACCACCACCGGCAGGCCGTCCTCCAGCAGCGCGATCGGGCCGTGTTTGAGCTCGCCCGCCGCGAAGCCCTCGGCGTGCATATAGGCGAGCTCCTTGAGTTTCAGCGCACCTTCCAGGGCCACTGGGAAGCCGACGTGGCGGCCGAGGAACAGCACCACCTTGGCGGCCGCGAGCTCGCCGGCTAGCTCGCGCACCTGATCCACGGTGCCTAGGACCTGGGCCACCGCCGCGGGCATCGCCTCCAGCTCGGCGAACTCGCGGGCGACCTCGTCGGCGTACTTGGTGCCGCGAGCCTGCGCCAACGCCAACCCGACCAGGGAGTTGGCCACGATCTGGGCGAGGAAGGTCTTGGTGGCGGCCACCCCGATCTCCGGCCCGGCGTGGGTGTAGAGCACCGCATCGGACTCCCGGGGAATCTGCGCCCCGTTGGTGTTGCAGATCGCCAGCACCCGGGCCTTCTGCTCACGCGCGTGGCGCACCGCCTCCAGGGTGTCCATCGTCTCTCCGGACTGCGAGATCGCGACGACCAGGGTGCAGCGGTCCAGCACCGGGTCGCGGTACCGAAACTCACTGGCGAGCTCGACTTCCACCGGCAGCCGGCACCAGTGCTCGATGGCGTATTTGGCGACCATGCCGGAGTGGTAGGCGGTTCCGCAGGCGACCACGAAGACCTTGTCGACATCACGCAGTTCTTGGGTGTCCATCCGCTGCTCGTCCAGCACGATCCGGCCATCAACGAAGTGCCCCCGCAGGGTATTGGCGATGGCGCTGGGTTGTTCCTGGATCTCCTTGAGCATGAAATAGTCGTGGCCGCCTTTTTCCGCCGCGGCGAAGTCCCAATCAACGTGGAACGGTCTGCCGTACACGGGGGCGCCGGAGAAATCGGTGATGTGGTAGCCATCCCGGGTGATCGTCACCACCTGGTCCTGGCCAAGCTCGACGGCCTCGCGGGTGTGTTCGATGAACGCCGCGACGTCGGAGGCGACGAAGTGCTCCCCTTGGCCCACGCCCACCACCAGCGGCGAGGAGCGGCGCGCCGCAACGATCAGGTCGGGCTCGTCAGCGTGGGTGACGACGAGGGTGAACGCCCCCTGCAGCCGGCGGCACACCAGGCGCAGCGCCACGGGCAGCTCCCCACAGTCCGCGTACGCCGCGGCCAGCAGATGCGCGGCAGTCTCGGTGTCGGTGTCGCTGGTCAGCTCCACCCCGTCGCGCTCCAGCTCGGCGCGCAGCTGGGCGTGGTTCTCGATGATCCCGTTGTGCACCACGGCCAGCCGGCCCGTGGTGTCGCAGTGGGGGTGGGCGTTGCGGTCGGTCGGCGCACCGTGGGTGGCCCAGCGGGTGTGCCCCATCCCGGCGGTGCCGCGCAACGCCATCCGGCCGGTGGCGTCGAGCTCCTCGATCAGGTTGGCCAGCGCCCCGGCTTTGCGCGCCACCGCGAGCCCGTCGGCCCTGGTGAGCACCGCGACACCAGCAGAGTCGTAGCCGCGGTATTCCAGCCGGCCCAGACCCCGCAGGACGACGTCGAGGGCGTCTCGACGTCCAACGTAGCCCACGATTCCGCACACCCGCGTCACGCTAGCCCCCGCCGTGAGCGGGCGGACACTAGCCCACCATGCCCGCGCACGCCAGCTCAACTGTGCGGCGGTGAACCTGAGTGCCCTGCGGGCACTCCGATACCGTCCTGGCTCATGGCACGCACCGATCCCGCTCTCCGCCGCACCGCGCAGGAGTTGTCCCGGCCGGGTCCGCATGCGGTGGCCCGCGGTGACCTCGAGGTGGCCGGGATACCCGGAGTGGTGTTCACCCCGCGGTCCGGGCGCGGACTGGCTGCGGTCGCGTTCGGGCACGGCTGGCTGCAGCCAACGGCACGCTATACGGAGTTGCTGCGCCATGTGGCCAGCTGGGGGGTGATCGCGGCCGCGCCGGCCACCCAGGGCGGCGCGCTGGCCTCGCACCGTCAGTTCGCGGAGGATTTGCGCACCGTGCTGGACGTGTGTGTGCGGGGGCGGCTGGGCGAGGGTGACCTCAGCGTCGATTCCAGCAAGCTGGGGCTGCTCGGGCACGGGATGGGTGGCGGCTGCGCGGTTCTCGCGGCCGCTAGTGAGGACCGGTGCGCCGCGGTGGTAACGCTGGCGGTAGCCGAAACCCTGCCCTCAGCGGTGGCCGCCGCGCGCGACTGCCGCATGCCGGGCCTGCACGTGGCCGGGGGCAAGGATCTCCTGGCGCCGGCCCTTGGGCATGCCGATCTGGTGGCCAGGGCGTGGGCCGGTCCCGTGCAGCGACGGACGCTGCCCAAAGCCAGCCATCTCGGCTTCACCGCGGGCCAGCACTGGAGTGACCTGCTCATCGGCAGCAGCCCGGAAAACAGAACCCGGCAGATGAGCCGGGCGCTGGTCACCGCGTTCCTGCTGCGCCACCTCACCGGGGTCACCGGCACCGACGCCACCGCCTACGACGCCCTGCTGGCGGAACCTCACCCGCGTGATTAGGCGAGTCCGCGAGCGGGTAAGTGCCTTATAGTAACCATAGGAGAGCACACCGGCGCTGACCGAGGGAGACGCCATGATTATCGGCTGGATCATGCTAGTCGTCCTGTGGATTGTAATCGTCGCATTCATCCTGCTGGCGATTGCGTCCTTGTTCAGATCGACCGGCCGCTGAGGCAGACTGCCACCTCGTGCCGAGGAGGCCCTGGGGCAAGACTTGCCACCCCGGTACGCAACGGGTCGCAGGATTTACCCGTGGTGACTAAAGTAGGGAATTCGCTGGGAATTGGCTGAACCTCTTGCACCCGCTACCGACCGCTGGTTATGTCTTGAGGCGGTGTCCGGGGCGGACCGTGGTGGCTGCAGGATGAGGCGAAGGTCGGCGTATGAGCCTGCAAGAAGCACTACTCATCGCGCTACGCGGGTTGCGGGCCCACCGGCTGCGCTCGGTACTGACCATGCTCGGCCTCGTCATCGGAGTCTCTGCGGTGATCGTGCTCTTCGCCTGCGGCCAAGGGGTGCAGAACTCGGTCAACGCGCGCATCGGACCGTACGCCAACCTCATCACCATCGTGGCGCAGCCCCTCAACGTCCCCGGAGGCCCACCCGCGCTGCCGCTGACCGACGCCGACGCCGCCGCGCTGCGCAACGCCCCCGACATCGCCACCGTCACCCCGGTGGTCACCAGCACAGCCCAGGTGACGACCACGACCACCACGTTCCTCTCAGCGGCCATCACGGGCTCCACGGAAAACTGGGCGGTGGTGAACAACCGGGACGTGCAGGCGGGATCCTTCTTCGACGCGGCCCAAGCCCGCGAGGCCGCCCGGGTGGTCGTCCTGGGCCCCAGCGTCGCGAGCACCCTCTTCGGTACTCCTGCCGGAGCTCTCGGCCAGACAGTACACATCGACCATGCGCTTTTCCGGGTCATCGGGGTGATGCAAACCTACGGCCAGCAGTCGGACAACACGGCCATTATGCCGTTGAGCACCGCTCGCCGCTACATCGCGGGCCCCGGTCCGGGCATCAGTAACCAACTCAACCAGATCCTCGTGCAAGCGCCCCAGCAGGCCCAGGTGCCCGCCGCTATGCGCCAAGCGACCGCCATCCTCAACACCCGCCACCACATCACCGACCCCCACCGGCAGGATTTCCAAATGCAATCCCTGGGGCACCGGCTCCAGACCTTCAACCAGATTGTGGGCATCCTCACCCTGTTCACCCCAGCCGTCGCTGCCATCTCCCTGGTGGTCGGTGGCATCGGCGTGCTGAACATCATGCTGGTCTCCGTCACCGAACGAACCCGCGAAATCGGGATCCGCAAAGCCATCGGCGCCACCAGCCGCGCCATCCTGGAACAGTTCCTCATTGAGTCCACCGTCCTGGCCGGCCTCGGCGGACTCATCGGC
>JAFAPC010000029.1 GCA_019247305.1 Pseudonocardiales bacterium | reverse complement strand
CCTGGCGCAGGCGGTGGATAGCCCGCTGATGGTGGCCTTGATCCGGGACACCTATCGCCGCAGCGATCCGGTTGATGAACTCATCGACAGCAGCCTTTTCCCGACCCGGGAAGCCATCGAAGATCACCTCCTTGATCGGGTACTTCCTATCGCCTATGCCCGGCGCCCAGGCTGGCCCGCTCCGCCGTGCACCGCCGATGAAGCGCGACCCTGGTTGGGATCTCTGGCTCGGCATATGAACGATGAGGGGACCCGTGATCTGGCCTGGTGGCAGATTCCGCGCTGGGTCCCTGCCTGGCCCCGTACGCTGGCCAACATGCTCATGGCCGGGCTCGTAGCCGTGCTCACGTTCGGGCTCGTCGGCGGGTTCGTGGTCGGGCTCGAGAACGGGTTCAGGTACGGGCTCAAGCACGGGTTCGTGTACGGGCCCGTGACCGGGCCCTTCTACGCGCTGTTCGTGGGGATCGTGTGCATCCTCAATGGAGGGCACTCCCGGCAGCCGGGATGGCTACCGCGCAACAAGACCGATATCCGGATGGCTCTCATGCTCGGACTCCTAGTCGGGCTCGTGTCCATGCCCGTGAACTGGCTCGTGTTCGTGTACGGGGTCAGACTCGTGGTCGGGCTCGTGTTTGTGTACGTGCTCGTGAACATTCTCGTGTTCGGAATTTCATTCTGGCTCTTAACTAAACTGGCTGGGCCGTCGACGGAGGCGGCTAGCTCAATCAATCCTCGGTCGTTGTGGCGCCGGGAGCGTCGGCGCGGGCTCAAAACTGGACTCGTGTACGGGCTCACGGCCGGAATCATTTACGGGCTCACGAACGGGCTCATTTACGGGCTCGTGTTCCAGGCCGGGCTCACAGCGAGCCTCGTGGCCGTGTTCCAGGCCGGGCTCACGAATGCGCTCACGTTCGGGCTTGGAGTCACGTTGGTGTCTTCGACAACATGGGCTGCTACGCTTGCAAACATACAGCTGCGGCACCGAGGCGAATCTTCTGCGTGTCTTCTGGACTTCCTTGAAGACGCACATGCCCGTGAGGTGCTGCGGTCCGTTGGCCCGGTGTATCAGTTCCGTCATGCCCGGCTCCAGGACCGGCTTGCCGGGGTGGGAGAAGAGGTGCTGCGAGTCCGATCACCTGTAGCGCCCGCACCAGGATGAAGTTCGACGGGCGTGAACTCTCGCCCCACCCCGGCATGCAGATGGGAGGCTGCTCTGGTATCTGACGCATTGTCGCAGGTCAGCCGGCAGCTCACTGCTTAGAGTTAAACTTTGACGGATAGTCCCAAGACTCAGGTGAGCCCAGCTCATCCGCATGGGGGCTACCAATAGAGGCGATGAAAAGATACGCTCCAAGGATGGCCACCACGAAGATGTCCTTAACGCTGGAGTCCACTGCGGCGTTTCTGGCCGAGCAGGCCGCCCGCCGCGACGGGCTGTCGGTCTCTGCCTGGATCTCGAAGTTCATCCACCAGAACATCCACCAGCACTACCCGCCCAAGCCCTATGACGGCGAGGCCCTCGCGCTGGCCGAGCTGGAGCACCAGAACACCATGTCCGAGCGGATGTCCGGGCGGGGCCGCCGTGCGGCGGGGTGAGTGCTGGCGCTACCAGCTGCGCGCGATCCCCGTTGGCCCGATGGTCCTCATCTCGGCCCAATACCTCATCGACGATCCCGCCGTGGAGATGCTCTACGGCGTCCCGATGGTCCCCGACGACCCCGGCGGCCTGACCGCCATCCCTGTCATGATCGGCGGCACATCGGGCTGGCTCAACATCGCCCGCGACATCACCCGCGTCTACCAAGGAGCCCTCGTCGAGTTCCTCGGCGCGCTGGACCCCGCCGACCTCGACCGCGTCGATAAGGCCATCTACAACACCTTCGGGCTGCCCCTCTGACGCCATGGCTCATTGCCCTTTCAGCAAGGTCTGCGTACAGGCTCCGGTCGGAGCTGTGTCACCGTTCTTTGATGTGTACCTATTACCGCTTCATACTAAACCATAAGACGCTAAACGATCGTCGAGCGCACGGACAGCGGCGGTATCCTGCCAGGGCCGCAGATCAGCGCGAGCTTGTTGCACCTGCTTCGCCAGCCGGGCCGAGCTGTTGCCCGTCGCGATTTCCCCGGCATCACCCAGCAGTCGCGCCGCCTCATCAATCTCATGAGACTGCATATGGCAAACATTCACCCGGTGTACTGAGCGTTCGTGTGTGTTTGGGTTGAGTAACGGTTGGTGACAAGGGTGTGTCGGTCCCGGTGTGATCGTCGTTGGTGCGGTTGGATTTTTGGGTGCCTGCGCCGGAGGAGATGTCTCGCGATGAGCTGATCAGGCTCGTGGTTGAGCGGGATGCGCAGATCGCGGCGCGGGATGGGCAGATCGCGGTGATGGCCGGGCAGCTGTCGGAACTGATGGAGGCCAACGAGGTCCTGACGGGCAAGCTGGCCAGGCTGGAGTACTTGTTGTCGCGGAACAGCAAGAACTCGTCGAGTCCTCCCTCGAAAGACGATGATCCCGGGAAGACCCCGCCGCCGGTGAGCAAGCGCCGTGGCGGTGGGCCGACGCGATCCAAGGGTAAACAACCGGGGGCTGCGGGAGCGAATCTGGCGTGGACTGACACCCCTGATGAGCGCACCGACCGGTTCCCGCGGGGCCGTTGCGAGTGCGGTCATGACCTGGCTGGCGCGAGTGATCTGGGGGTGGTCGACCGCTACCAACAGCATGAGATCCCACAGGTCAGTGTGAAGGTCACCCAGTATGACCAGCACAGGGTGCGCTGCGGGTGCGGGCGGGTGCACACCGCCGCCCGCCCGGCGGGGGCCCGGTCGGGGACCGTCGGGTACGGCCCACAACTGCAGGCCTTCGCGGTGTACCTGATGGTGGTGCACTTCATTCCCGCGCACCGCGCTGTCGCGTTGCTGGAGTCCCTGACCGGGGCCGCGCCCTCGGTGGGGTTCGTGCACGGCATGCTCGCTCGTACCGCGGGGCTGCTGGCCGAGGCTGACAAGCGGATCCGCACCCTGATCACCTTGGCGCATGCGGTGAGCTGCGACGAGACCCCGCTCAAGGTCGGGCCGCGCACACCCAAGCCGGGCAAAAAGAAAGCCGAGCGCTACCTGCTGGTGGCCGCCACCGAGCTCTACACGCACTACCTGCTGGGCGACCGTGGCCTGGACACCTTCAAGGCGTTCATCTTCAAAGACCTGATCGATTCGGTGATCGTCCACGACCGGTACCAGAACTATGACTCCCCCGTGCTCGGGACGCTGGTCCACCAGTTGTGTTGTCAGCATCTCTTGCGGGATCTTGATGGTGCCGCCGAGGTCTACCCCGACGCGCACTGGCCAACCCAGATCGCCGAAGCGCTCCGCGCCTTGATCCATGAGACCAACCTCGCTCGCGACCAGAAGCTCGAGGCGATCCCGGCAGCCGTCAAAAACGAGTTGATCACACGGTTCCGCGACGGCGTGCTGGTCGGGTTGTCGGCCACCACCACCCACGGCACCCGCCCCGGACAGCGCAAGGCCCGGCTTTTGCTGGAAGTGCTGCGCGACCGCGAAGCCGACGTGCTGCGCTTCGCCCACGACCTCAAGGTGCCGCCCACCTCCAACCAGGCCGAACGTGATCTACGGCCCAGCAAGGTACAGCAGAACGTCTCCGGGCGGCTCACCAGCGAGGATCGCACCCGTGACCGCTACACGATCCGCGGGGTCCTCTCCACCGCCACCAAGCACGGACTCAACATGATCACCGTCCTGGGCGACGCGCTGAGAGGCCGGCCATGGATGCCAGAACTCCCCGCACCCACCTAACCCCCCGCACCCACCCAGACACGATTGGGCACCACAAACCCCCATCGTCACACAATGAGGCTTATGCAAAACCCCTTGAGAACATGATCAAAAATTGGCGTCCCCGCAGGTCAGCGACATGATCACAGAGCTCGTCTCCGAGTTTTGCATAAGCCTCAATGCCACCACACCGAACATTCGCGTACGCAGGCTGAATGTTTGC
>JAFAPC010000145.1 GCA_019247305.1 Pseudonocardiales bacterium | reverse complement strand
TTGGTCGGCGCGCTGCCGATCTGGGCCGGTGAACACAACACACCCGGTCTGTTCCACCTGGCGTCCATGTTCGGTGACGTGCCTGGGGAGTGGGAGGCGCGGTTTCTGTGGCTGGGCTCTCACCGGGGCGTGAGCAACGGGCTTGTCGTCTCGCCCGACAACCTCGCCGTTCTCGGTGAGTTGTTGGACTACGCGCGGAGCACGGCGGCCCGCGCCGGTCTCGCCGGGGTGGTCATGCCCTACGTGCCGATCGGGAAAGCGGTGGTTCTGGCGGTCCACCACCCCGCGGCCCACGTCCTGCTTCACTCCGCCGAGGCAGAGATGGTCGTACCACCGGACGGTTTCGCCGGGCACCTCGCCGCACTCTGCAGCCGAGACCGCATCAAGCAACGCGCCGAACTGCGCCAGTTCCACTCGGCCGGCAACTCGGTGACCTGGTCGCCGCTGAGGGGCGCGGTCGTGGCGCAGGCGGCCGACCTGATAACCCAGAACCGCGCTCGCTACGGGAGCGCTCCGGGACGGGAGTGGATGAGCCGGTCGTTCGCCGCGCAGGAACGCAGCGGCGTGCTCGGGCAGGCCACCGCCGGAGTGTGTCGCCGCGAGGGCCGCACAGTGGCGATCATGGTGTGCTATCGCTTCCGGTCTAGCCTGTACGCCCGGTACTTCGGCTTCGACTACGCCACAGCAAAGCCCCGACACGAGTACTTTGTCCTCGTCTACAGCATGGCCCTGGACTTCGCGGCCCGGCAGGGATTCCACCGCTACCACCTGGCCACCTCCGCGCTCGATGTCAAAGCCCGCAGAGGTGCCGATCTCGTTCCTCAAGCGGCGGTCGTGCTGCCCGTGACGGACCGGTGGCCCGCCCCCGAGGCCGTCCGGACCCACAATCACCGGTTCGCTGCCCGATTCCACCTGCGGTTCGGGCACCGTGTCGGGTGCCTTGACTGGCGCCGCTGGCATATCGACGTTCCCGACGGGGGCACGTGAGAACGAGAGGAAATTCCTAATGTTGCATTTGGTCTACCGATTCCGGCTCACCCGGGAGGCGAGGGGTGACCTCGCCGCGTTCTGGGAGTGGGCCCGACAACGCGAAGCCTGGTTCTACGCGGACATGGACATGGTGGAGGACACCCGCTGGTTCATCTGCACCATCGGCCCCGAGGTGCACACCCTGGAACACTTCGTCACCTTCGCCGACGAAACCGCCTGGGGACGCTACCGCCGGGAAGTGGCCCGTCGCGCCGAGAACCCGGAATGGGAACGGCGCAGAGTCGAGCAGGACGCCTGGTGGGAACTCCTGGACGCTCGTCTGCTCAACGACACCCCGATCAGCGCCAAAGACAACAACAGAGGATAACCGCATGAACGACCACAGGAACCTGCTCGAACGCAGCACGTCACTACTCGACAACGCCCGATTTCTCACCCTGGCCACCCGAGGCTCAGAGGAACCCTGGGCCGCCACCGTAAACTTCGTGCCGCTCCGCTCACCACTGCGATTGCTCTGGTACTCGCTGCGTTCCGCCCGACACTCACGTCACATCGCCGAGAACCCCCGGATCGCCGCCTCGATCTTCATGACCGGTCTGCCGGGCCTGGGACTCGACGGTGCCCAACTCACCGGAACCTGCGAGTCCGTCGAAGACCGGGTAGCCGACTACCATCGGCTCTACTACGAACGGAACTTCCCCGACGACACTGCCCGCGCCCAGTGGCTGCTTCCGCTGAGCGAGTTCACCATGGACGGTCCCCGTCGCTTCTACCTGCTCACGGTCAGCCGTTGGTGGCTCCTGGACATCGAACGCTGGCTGCGCGACAAACACGACACGAGGATCGAGATCCCCAACGCTTCCCACCTTCTCTGACCACAGCTGCGTGATGTGAAGATCTCCGCTTGTCGGATAGTGATGCCCCCGCTGAAGACCGGACAAACCGTGGGAAACAGGCACGGCGACTGGCTCCTGGCGATCTCCCTACAGCTGACCTTCGACGCCATCGCCGCCGCCACTGCGGCTCTCGACCCAGCCCGCCGGCACTGATCAGAGACCGCCCACCGTCCCCGCCTACGGTTTGTCCCAGTCTCGGCTTACTACCGGGGGGCCTTGACACTCCGCTCCGATAGTTCTAACGTCATTACAGATCGCAGTGGCGTAGCGTGTGTTATGCGCGGGGAAACGTTAGGGGCAGCTATGTCGAACGTCGTGAAAGACCAGAAATTCATCGCTCTCTTCGACTGGTTCGATCAGGGCAAGGATGGCTATCTCACGCACGAGGACTTCCAGCAGATGGCCGAGTTATTCGTCGCCCTGGCGCACGAGGAGGACCAGGCGAACGCGACTGCGATGAGAGATGCCTTCGAGAGGTGGTGGGAGCTGCTGGTCACCCACGGGGCCACCGACGCGGACGGGAGGCTGACCCAGTCGGAATTCGTCAAGATCATGAAATCCCACGTCACATCCCCGGATAACTTCGAAAGCGCCGTACTGGCTATCGTCGATGCCCTGATGTCCGCGTTTGACACCAACAAAGACGGCGTACTGGAGTCGCAGGAATATGTCCAGATGTACAGCGCACTAGGGATTCCCCCCGAGCATTCCAGCGACGCCTTCCGCCGCCTCGACCGTGACAACGACGGTACCATCAGCCATGATGAATTCAAGACCGCCATCCGCGAGTTCTATCTCAGCGACGACGAGAACGCTTCAGGCAACTGGCTGATCGGCCCGTTCGGTCAGCCGGCCTGAGCGCAAGGAGAGTTGGGAAAAATTGGGGAGGAGACCGGGAAAAGCCGGGGACAGCTCCCGCAGGGATCGCTTCGCACTGTTATCCCGGTAGGAACCGGCTTCGGCGGCTAGCCGGGCAGTGTGGTCGTGGTGGTCGCCGAGCATCGGGGCGGCGACGGGCGCCGGTGCTTGCACGTAGCGACGGCGCACACTTGAGGTTGTGGCGGGCTTCGAGTGGATCTCTCTGTGTACCGATTATGGCTACGTGGACGGGTTTGTGGCTGCCTGTCATGGGGTGATCGCCCGGATCGCGCCGCGGGCGCGGGTGCTGGATGTGACGCATGCGATCGGGCCGGGCGATGTGCGCCGCGGCTCGGTGGTGCTCGCCGACACGCTGCCCTGGCTGCCCCCGGCGGTGCATGTCGCGGTCGTCGATCCCGGGGTTGGCACCGCGCGCCGCGGAGTTGCGCTCCTCAGCGGTGAGGCGGTGCTCGTCGGCCCGGACAACGGGCTGCTGGTGCCCGCAGCGCACGCCCTGGATGGCATCCGCGCCGCCTACGAGCTCCTCGAGCCCCGCTACCAGCTGCCGAGGATCAGCGCGACGTTCCATGGCCGGGACGTTTTTGCCCCAGTCGCCGCGCATCTGGCCCGCGGGGTGCCCCCAGAGTCGCTGGGTCCTGCCCTGGACCCGGTGACTCTGGTCACCCTTCCGGCACCGGTGTGCCAGCTGGAAGACGGTCGGATCCGGGTCGAGGTGCTAGCCGTGGACCACTTCGGCAACGTGGCGCTGGCCGCTGGGGCCGCTGAGCTGGCCGCGCTCGGCCTGCGGGCCGGGGACTCGGCGACGCTGCGGTGGCCTACCGGTGCGCAGCTGGTGCGCCTGGGCCGGACCTTCGCTGACGTGGCCGCCGGAGAGCTCGTCGTGCTGCTCGACTCCGCCGGGCATCTCGCGCTGGCCTGTCACGGCGGCTCAGCGGCCCGCCACACTGGCCTGCGGCCCGGCGCCACGGTCGAGTTGAGCACTGCCTGAGGCCGGCCCCGGGGGCCGCGTCCCAGAGATCGCGTCAGTGCGCGAAGTGCCGGGTCCCGGTGAGGTAAAGCGGCACCCCGGCCCCCGCTGCGGTGGCGATCACCTCGGGGTCCCGAATCGAGCCCCCGGGCTGCACCACGGCGGCAACCCCGGCGTCGAGCAGCACCGCCAGCCCGTCGGGGAACGGGAAGAACGCGTCCGAGGCGGCCACCGCGCCGGGTGCCCGCAGCCCGGCCCGGCTGACCGCGAGTCGGGCCGCGTCCACCCGGTTCACCTGCCCCATCCCGATGCCGACCGTGGCCGCCTGGGCGGCGAGCAGGATCGCGTTGGAGCGCACCGCGCGGCAGGCCCGCCAGGCAAAAGCCAAGTCGGCTAGGGTGGGCTGGTCCACGGGCGCGCCGGCGACCAGCGTCCAGGACGCCGGATCGTCACCCGGGGCGTCGATCGCATCCCGGGTCTGCACCAGCAGCCCGCCGGACAGGGCCCGGAACTCCACCTCGGCGCGCTCGGGAGGCGAGGCCACCAGCAGCCGCAGGTTCTTCTTGCGGGCCAGCACGTTCAGCGCACCCTCGGCATACGACGGCGCCAGCAGCACTTCGGTGAACACCTCGCTGACCTGCTCGGCCAGCTCCACGGTGACCTCCCGGTTCGCCGCGATCACCGCACCGAACGCGCTCACCGGGTCGCAGGCATGCGCCCTGCGGTGCGCGTCAGCGATATCCCCAGTGCGCGAGACCGCGATACCGCACGGGTTGGCGTGCTTGATGATCGCCACGCAGGCGCCGTCGTGGTCATGCGCGGCCCGCCAGGCCGCGTCGGCGTCGACGTAGTTGTTGTAGGACATCGCCTTGCCGTGCACCTGCTGGGCACTCGCCAGCCCCCGCTCGGCTCCCGCGACTCCCGCGACTCCCGCGACGTACAGGGCGGCTCGCTGGTGCGGGTTCTCTCCGTACCGCAACGCCGCCGCGTGTCGCCAGGAGGCACCCACCCAGCGGGGGAACCCGTCCTCCGCTGGGGCCTCGCTGGGGGCGGATGACCCCAGCCAGGACGCCACCGCGAGGTCGTAGTCCGCGGTGTGCCGGAACGCCTCCAGCGCCAGCGCCCGGCGCTGCGCCAGGGTGAACCCGCCGTCCCGGACCGCGTCCAGCACGTCGAAGTAGGCCGCTGGGTCCACAACCACGGCCACTGAGGCGTGGTTCTTCGCGGCTGCCCGCACCAGCGCCGGGCCACCGATGTCAATCTGCTCGATGCACTCCTCGAAGCCGGCCCCTGAGGCCACGGCGGCCTCGAAAGGGTACAGGTTGACGACCAGCAGCTCAAACGGCGCGACGCCCAGAGCGGCCAGCTGGGCCAGGTGCTCGGGTTTGCCGGTGTCGGCGAGCAGCCCGGCATGCACCCGGGGGTGCAGCGTCTTGACCCGCCCGTCCAGGCACTCCGGGAAACCGGTGAGCTCCTCGACGCGAGTTACCGGCACGCCTGCGTTGACGAGCACGCTCGCCGTCGAGCCGGTGGAGACCATCCCCACCCCAGCCGCGTGTAACCCGGTGGCCAGCTCCAGCAGGCCGCTCTTGTCCGCCACGCTCAGCAATGCCCGGCGCACCGGCCGGCGGTCCTCGGCAGTCATGGCGGGCAGCCCTTTCCTCCGATGCCGGTGCACCCCCGACGGGCGATGTCGGCAACGACGTCCACCAGCAGCCGCCGCTCCACGATCTTAATCCGCTCGTGCAGCCGCTGCTCGGTGTCTTCGGGCAGCACCTCCACGGCGCGTTGGGCCAGGATCGGACCGGTATCCACGCCGGCGTCCACCAGGTGCACGGTCGCGCCGGTCACCCGCACCCCGTGCGCCAGCGCGCTGGCCACCGGGCGCAGGCCGGGGAACGCGGGCAACAGCGCAGGGTGCGTGTTGATGACGCGACCGCCGAAGCGGCCCAGGAACACCGGACCCAGGATCTTCCGAAACCCGGCACTGACGACCAGATCCGGCGCCTGCGCGGCGACCGCCTCGGTGAGCGCGCTGTCCCAGGACAGCCGGTCAGGATACTGGGCCAGCTCGACGACGAAGGTGGGCAGCCCGTGATCCTGCGCGCGCACTAACGCCGCGGTGCCGGTTCGGTCCGCGCCGACGGCCACGACCCGGGCAGGATAGTCCGGGCCGGCGGCGTCCAGCAACGCTTGCAGCAGCGTCCCAGTACCAGAGACCAGAACCACAACCCGGATCGGGAGTCGAAGCTGAGGCACGGTGTCCTGGCAAGGGTAGCGGGCGGGGACAACAAGACTAACCAATGCCCACCACCTCGCTGGCCCGAGATTACGGAACCCAGCGGCGCTTTTCTGGCCTGCAGAATAGGCAAGCCCGGCTCTTACTCCCAGTGAGGCGCCGCCTCAGACTGCCCAGCGGGCTGGCTGAGCTGGGCTTGGGCACTGCCACGGCACGTGCCCGACGTCGGCGCTCAGCCTGCCGGGTCAGCGATCATGAGCCGCGAGCCGCCGCTCCACGATCTTGATCCGTTCGTGCAGCCGCTGTTCAGGGTCAGCAGGCAGCCCTCGATCCTCCGCGCGCTCCACACGGGGCATAGTGCCCCGACGCTGTCGTCGTCGTCGGCGGCGGGCACCATGGTCTGGTCGCGGCGACGGTGCTGGCCGATGCGGGATGGGAGGTGTGCCTGCTGGAAGCCGCTGAGGAGGTCGGCGGCGCGGTGCGCTCAGTCCTGCGGCCAGCGGGCTACGTCACCGACCTGTACAGCGCGTTTTACCCGCTTACCGCCGTCTCCCCGGTGCTGCGCTCGCTGCGGCTGGCCCGGTTCCTGGCGCTGCCCGCCCGCCGAATGGGCCAGGAGCTGTTCCGCGGTGAATCCGGCCGGCTGCTGCTGGCCGGCAACGCGCTGCACAGTGATATCGCGATCGATGCGCCGCCCAGCGGCGTCTACGGCTGGCTGCTGGCGATGCTGGGTCAGGACGTCGGCTTCCCGGTGCCGGTGGGCGGGGCCGGTGAGCTGGCGGCGGCGTTGGCCAGGCGAGCGCAGGTGGCCGGCGCGCAGCTGTGCATCGGGCAGTGAGTGGAGCGCATCGAGGTGGCCGGCGGCCGCGCCGTGGGGGTGCGCACCGAGAGCGTCTGGGCCTACACCCACCTGCCCCGCGGGATCGCCGACGACGCCTCGGCGGACCTGCTCGCCCAGCGGGTTGAGGAGGTGCTGGAGCGCTTCGCGCCGGGATTCGGCGCCCAGGTGCTGCAGCGAACCGTGTAACGCCCGGATGAGCTGCAACGCGAGGACGCCAACCTCGGGCACGGCGCGGTGGGTGGTGGCACCGCGCAGCTGCACCAGCAGCTGATGTTCCGCCCGGTTCCCGGGCTGGGACGAGCCCAGACCCCAATGCCGGGGCTGTATCTGGGCAGTGGCCGCGCATCCTGGCGGCGGCGTGCACGGGATCTGCGGATGGCTGGCTGCCCCGGCCGCGCTGGCCGACCACGGCGCCCTCGGCGGGCTGCGGCGCACGCTCACCTCAGCCGCGATGGAGTTGCTTTACCGCGACCAGCCCCACCCGCAGTAACCCGACACCTCATCCTCACTGCAGCACATTGGCGTGCCGTCGGGCTCAGGCTGGTGCCTTCTGGTGTTTCAGTCTTCGCGCCTTTGCTGCTGCCGCTTGATCTGCTCCACCGCTTGGAATTCCTCGGGGCTGAAGTAGCGCTGGAACGATGCGAGGAACAACACGACTCCCCAACCGAAGTTGAAGACCACGCTGATCACCAACAGTCCGCCGGCTGCTGCCGATCCAGCCCACGCCAAGGCCCCCAGACCAGCCCCTCCAGTACTGGCACGCCGACGTTGCCGGTAGGTCCTGTTGTCTCCCGACGCCTGCGCAAGACTTACCGCCTCACCCCGCTTACGCGCACGATTGACTACGTTGAACGCATCCCACGCTTTGATCATACTGTGCATGATCGCCGCCGCGATCAACGTCAAGACCAGAATCCGTACCCACATCGGGATCGAGTCGGTGACGATCGCGTTGATCAACCCGCCAGTCACCAAGCTGAACACGATGAGAATGAGCAGACAACAAAAACTCCATAGCGCCCGACGCAGCCAGTACGAGGGTCCGCGCCGGTGCCAGCTCCGCCCCAGGAACGGCAGGCTCACTACAGCGCGGCCTTGCGGTGCGTTCTTACGGGCAGTCGTCGCCATCAACCGAAGATTCCGTGCCAGAGGCTTTTGGCCCCGTTCCAGATCCCCTTGCCCATGTCCACGATGTCCTTGCCGGTATTCTCACCCATGTGTTCGATGCCGGTGAGTATCCCTCCGGCGACACCGTGCTGATCGATGTCCTCGCGCCAGTGCTCGTGAAAACCCTGGTAGACGAAATCACCGACTCCGACGACAAGCGCACCTCCACCGAGGACCGCAGCGGTGACAGGCACACCGGCGGCGACGGCGATTACGCTGACATCGGTTCCCACAGCTAGCCCGATCCCGGCCGCACCGTAGTCGACCGCACGGGCGTGTTCAGGCGACCAGCCTTTGTTGATGTCGTCTTGGGCCTGCAGCTCGGCGGCTACCCCCGAGGCGACCACGTCGATCACGGGGATTTCCTTAAGAAACTCCAAACCCTTCGGCAGCGCCTTGGCGACGGAGGCCAGCTGAGGAATCTCCTTGGCGATATCGCCGAGCTTGGCATTGAGCGCCTTGGTCAACGGCAGCTCGCCCTTGCCCGCTTCCGCAGACGCCAGCTCGGTCTCTAGTCCCTTCAGTTCGTTGACCACCTGCCCGTGCGCTAGGCGGGCGTCGTTGTCGATGGGCAGTTTCATGCCCTTAGCCCGGTATGCATTCCGTGCTGCCTTGAGATCCTTGCGCGCCTGTTTCATCTGTTCGCGCGCGTCGGCGATCTCGGCGGGGAGCTTGCCCTTGGTCATGTTGTTCTTCTCGCCGGGCATGGTGTACAGGCCCCGCAGGTAGTCGCCGATGGTGACCCACTGGTCTGAAGTGTTCTGCCTGCCGGGATCGAAGCTGATCTGATCGTAGATGCCCGAAAGCGTGTCGGCGGCGTTGAGCCGGTAGCCCTTCGCCAGTTGCATCGCCGAGTCGTAGGTCGTGGCGTAGTTGGCCTGGGCTTGCAGTACGGCAGCCACCCGCGGGTCGGTGGAACCAGTCGACGTCACAATCGGCTGCGGTTCCCCCCCGCGGACCGATCGGGACGCCTTTTTTCTGTGCTTCGTACGCTGCGTTGTACAACGCGTTGTCGATCTGCTGGAGCTTGCTCGCTAGGTCACCAATTACCGTGCCGACAGTGCCGACCGTGTCGGACAGAGCACCGGCCTGGATCGAGTTGGCCGTCCACGCTTTGCGGAAGCTATCGGCCGCGTCGCCCTTCCATCCAGCGTCACCGACCAGGGTGTCGACCTTCGAGCTCAGTGCGCGCACCACATCGTCCATCTCGCCCGGCGCCGCCTGCGTTGTCTGTGCCATCTGTTGCAACCCGGCGAGGTCGCCCCCTACCCAACTCTCAGCCACGTCCTGCTCCCCTTCACCCGGCGTCCTTCATCAGATCATCGAACAGGCCGTGGTTGTCGATCTCCTGTTTGGCGTATACGTCGCGCGCTGCCTTGAGCTTGTCGCCGTGATCCTCGATGGTTGTCGCCATGTTCGTGTGCAACACGTCCAAGGTCTCCATCACCGCTTTCAGTACACCGTTCAGTGCGCCATCTCCAGTATCGGCGGTCGGCGGCGTGACCTTCGACTTCAGATCCCGATAGATGTCCGCTTCATTGTGGAACGCGCTGGCTATCGCGCTGAGGTCGTCCAATACGACACTAAACCCCGACATCGTTGACCTCCATGAGAGCATCTACCACTTCCGACGACCATTGAGTGGCTGAATCCACTATGTGAGGGTCTAGCGCGATTGTGGTCACCGGCACCGCCGCCAGCAACTGGCAAAAGTGGTCAGACTTCATCACGATCCAGGGCTGGAATCGGCCAAGCTGCTCGATCAGCTTCTCTAACGTCGTAAACGCAATCCCCACAGCGTCACCGGACTCCACGCGCCGCAACTCGAACCGTACGTCCCTGCGTTCGTTCGCCACAACCGGATAGGCCGGGACAACCACGACCTCAGGCAGCCTTTCATCGCCCAACATGACCCCATCTCTCGTCGTTCAGTCCTGCGCCGACAGTTATTTCGACCTATCACCGACATGGAGGTAATGCGGCGACAGGATCTACCGCAGCCGCCCGGTCATGAAGTTATAGCCTTAACCCAAGCCTCGGTGAGTAAAAAACAGAACGAATCAGGATGCAATGCACATCGTCACCTCCTTTCGTTTGATTTCTAATTTAGTTTATTTCGCATTTCTCGACTTTTGTGCCTTCTGGAGCGAACTGAGCAGGGTACAGTAGTCCTCGGTGGATCGTGACGTGTAGTGGGGGACATCATGTAGATCTTGAAAGGTTGGCGGGTGGAGTATCAGTGGCGCCGATCACTGTCCCGACGATACCGATAACAGTGTTCCGCCGATGCTCCGGGGGTTGACCCTACCCCAATGCCGCTAAGTTAAGGGGAGATTTCGCAGGTCAGTCTTGTTGCCCAGCTAGAGCGTTGCCGGTCCCAGGGACGACCGGATTACCCGATCGTCGGCGGGCTAGTGGATCTAGCCGAGCGCTTCGCACCGGGTTTCGGTACCGGGATGATCTGCGGCAGGCTGCGGCGCCGGCTCACCTCAGCGGCCATGGAGTTGCTCTACCGGGACCAGCCCCACCCGCGGTAACTGCTAGCGCCGTGTATCTGCTACCGTTTTATGTCAACCCGTAAGACGCTAAGCGGTCGTCGAGGGCGCGGACGGCGGCGGTGTGCTGCCAGGGCTGCAGACCAGCGCGGGCTTTCTCCAACCGCTCGATCAGCCGGGCAGAGCTGTTGCCTGCTGCGATGTTCCCGGCATCACCAAGCAGCCGCGCCGCTTCGTCAATCTCATTGCGCTGCACATACGCTTCACCCAGATCGACTATAGTCAAAGCTACCGTCCGGGCTAATGATCGGTCCAGGACCTTGAGGGACTGCTGCGCATAGGAAATAGTGCGGTCAGGCTCCCCTAGCTTGAGGTGGCACTCGCCGCGAATCGAAAGGTATGACGCTTGATTATATCCGGTATAGCTCGGGGCTTGGTCATCGGCCGTCAGGAGCACAGCGTGGGCTGTGTCGAGGGCGCTCAGGCAGGCATTTTTCTGCCCGTCAGCGGCATAGGCCCGCCCGGCCACGTCTGCGGTGTAGGCGCGCAACGGCATGTCATCGGTGCGGTAAGCCCACTGCCTGGCCGCGACCGCGTGGTCAATGCCGATACGCGGCTTACCCTGCCACGTCGCCAGGAGACTCATATCGCACAGCACGAGCCCACCCAGCCCGGCGTTTCCGGCTTCGTGGGCCTGGGTGCGGGCATCCTCGTAGTAATACTCGGCGTGGTCGAATTGCTTCAGATCAAACGACAACCACCCGGCCTGCCGCGAAGCCTCACTCAGCGCCGAGAGCAACCGCGGCCGCAAGTCGGCAGGACAGTCCGGCACCAGTGCGCGAGCCAGATCACGCTGAGCCAGAACAGTAGTCAGGACGGCTTGCGGGCCCAGCGCGTGATCCTGCCGACGGCAGTGCCACAGCACCCCTTCGATGTGCCCGATAGTCCGCGCGTCGAGGCGGCTCGACGCGCCCAGCACCGAGGCCAACCGCTCCTGCTCGTCACCATCGATAATGGCCGGCAGGCCTGCAGCACTCGCGGCCCAGCTCAGGAGCCGGATTATGCGGCGACGGTCCATGGTGTGCGCCCAACTGCGGAGGAACTGAATAAGCCGATGGTACGCCTGGTCACGCTCACGGGGCATGATCCGCACTCCACGATCAGCTGGCGCCAATGACTCAAGGTACTGCATCAGCAGTGCGACAAACGTGTCCGGCAGCGCAAGACCAGTCGCCGTCGCCCACACCGCGGAATCGCTCGGCACGACAACCCCGGTACCAGGCTTGCGTAGCGCAGGCGTGGTTTTCTGGGCATTTGCCGCAGTATCGAGGTGCCGGAAATTAGGAAGGTCAGTGAGCAAGTCGCTAACCGCGCACTCGTACAACTCCGCTAACTTGGCGAGATTGTCGAACGTGGGGGCATGTCCGGTTCTACTCGGCCACATCTCCCAATACGAGAACATCTTAAACGTCTTTAACTCGTCAGGCCAGCGCTTGTTCCACTCATCGGCGGCTTGGCACTGGCTCCACCCCCGGGCATAGCGCAACGCCACCCGGGCATTGACCCGGAAACGCTGTCGGAGCACCTCAGCGACGTCTACTCGCGACTTCCCCTCAGCCCGCAACGAACGCACCAGCTGCTCACGCCGCTGCTTCTCACTCCGTGGCTCACCCACCATGCTTCCTCACCATCGTGGCGCCGCACTCCATAGCCGGTTTTCGAATCTGGCAGAGGAACGTTACCGGTTGGGCACTCCCCGGCCAACATGGTACGGAAAGTCCGCACCCGGTGCGGATGCCGGTAGCCAGAAGTCGCGACTGCTCAGGGTGGGTCGCCACCCACGGTCGTTTCACGATCGCGTGGGTTGGCCGGTGGATCTTGAAGCCGCCCATGATTCCCGGTGACCAGCTCACTCAGGTGCACAAGCATCCATGAGACCGTGCGCGGGCG
>JAFAPC010000119.1 GCA_019247305.1 Pseudonocardiales bacterium | reverse complement strand
GACCGAGGAGGAGATCGCGACGAGGCGTCGACGAGTGGCGATGGGGCTGGCGATACTGGGGTACGCGAAGCGGCCCGCAGAGGAGCTCGGGCCGCGACCCGAGGTGCCCGACCCGTCGCCAATCACGCTGCCCTCCCGGACCCAGGGGCTGCATGTGATGCAGGTGCGCCAGGAGGCCCAAGCACTTCGGGCAGCCAGCCTCGCCCATGGCGCCAACATCCAGGGAGCCAGTGCGACCGTCGACTGGGCCACCGGGCTGCTGGAGCTCCCCGGCACCGAGCGAGTCAAACAGGCCCTGATAGTGGCGGTGGCCGGGCTGCAGCTGCAGGCCGGGTATATCGCGTTCGACGCCGGCCTGGATGACCACGCGATGCATCACTACACCCAGGGGCTGGAGCTGGCCGTCCAAGCCGGCGACGCCTACCTCCAGACCCAAGCCCTGAACTATCTCGGGTTGGCCACGGTGGAACACGGTCGCCCGAACGACGGGCTCGCAATGCTGCAGATCGGCCACCTCATTGCTGAGCACATCCCCGCAGACGACGAGCGCCTCAGGGTCTTCTGGGGAGGGTCTCGGGCGGGCCTGCAGGCTAATGGGCTGGCGGATTCCGCGACCGCTCTGGCACTCATGGGGGACCCCAAGGGCGCGGACATCAAGCTGGCGAGGGGGCGGGAGCTGTGGCAGCCCACGGCCAACCCGGTCGGTGACCTAGACCAGGTGGCCGCGCGTCTGGAGCTGAGCCGGGGTCGGTTGGAGGCGGCGGAGCCCTTCGCCGCAGCGTCGGTGCGGCGCTGGGAGACCGGCAACGACAATAAGGCCCGGACCCTGTCCGGCATCCTGCTGGCCACCATTCACGTCCGGGCTGGCGAGCCCGATGGGCTCAAGCTGGCGCACAACGCGATCACGAGTGTGACCAAGATCAGCTCGTTCCGGGCCCGACAACGCCTTATCCCGCTCGCCGCCGCCCTAGACGCCCGGCCCAGCACCGACGCCCGCGAGCTGGCCCGAGCAGCCCGCTACCTCACCACCACCCGCGTCTGACCCACCGCATCAACAAGGGGGCGATCCGTGAGCTCGACATCACCGACATTCTGAGGCCCCCGCAACGTCGGTAGCGTCGAGTTCACGGACCGCAACACCGCCCGGACGCGGTGCAGGGCTCCGTGAGGTGATGACACCTATCACAGATCGGGCCGCACTGCGGATCACACATCCTTGGCATCCGGAAACGGCTGGCCAGCACCGGCGACTGAGCATCACGATCTGGGCGATCCGGGCAGGTCACGGGCAGGGTGGGTGGTAGGGCAGGTCGGGTGATACGTAGTGCTGCCACGTCTCGGGGGTGAGGTTGTTCGTCGTCACGGCGCAGATCCGTTGACTGGCCTGCTCAACGTCCATCCCCCACAACCGCACCGTGCGGTCGTCGTCGCCGCTGGCCAAGGTGCGGCCATCCGAACTGAACGCCACTGCATAGACCCAGCCGGTGTGGCCGGTCAGGGGGTGGCCCAGTTGCCGGGGGCGTGCCGGGTCGGTCACGTCCCACAACAGCACGGTCTCGTCGTTGCCCCCGCTGGCCAGGGTGTGCCCGTCTGGACTGAACGCCACCGTATGGACGGAGTTGGTGTGGCCGATCAAGGGTGGGCCCAGGGGCGTGGGGTGCGCGGGGTCGGTGACGTTCCACAGCCGCACGGTGGTGTCGTTGTCGCCAATGGCCAGGGTGTGCCCGTCTGGACTGAACGCCACCGCATAGACAGTGTTGAGGTAGCCGGTCAGGGGAAGACCCAGCGGCGCGGGGTGCGCGGGGTCGGTGACGTTCCACAGCCGCACGGTCTGGTCCCGGCTGCCGCTGGCCAGGGTGCGCCTATCCGGACTGAACGCCACCGTGGTGACGTCGTTGGTGTGGCCGGTCAAGGGCTGGCTCAGCGGCGTGGGGTGCGCCGGATTGGTGACGTTCCACAGCCGCACGGTCTGGTCGCCGCCGCCGGTGGCCAGGGTGTGCCCGTCCGGGCTGAAGGCTGCCGATAGGACAGCGCTGGTGTGCCCAGTCAGCGGCGGCCCCACTGGGGTGGAGTGTGCCGGGTCAGCCACATCCCACAGCCGCACGGTTCGGTCGTCGCTGCCACTGGCCAACGTCCGCCGATCCGAGCTGAACGCCACCGAACGGACAGCCTCGGTGTGACCGGTCAGGGGCAGACTTAGCGACGCGGGGCGGGCCGGGTTGGTCACGTTCCACAGCCGCACGGTCCGATCGGTGCTGCCGCTGGCCAAGGTGCGCCCATCCGGACTGAACGCCACCGCGTTGATGTCATCAGTGTGGCCGGTCAGCAGCGCAGCGGGAATATGCCACAGCAGGACTGTGCGGTCGTCGCCGGCTGCGGCCAGGGTGCGCCCGTCCGGACTGAACGCCACCGATTGGACAGCGCCGGTGTGCCCGGTCAACGGGGGGCCCAGCAGCATGGGGCGGGCCGGGTCGGTCACGTTCCACAGCCGCACGGTCCGATCGTCGCTGCAGCTGGCCAAGGCGTGCCCATCCGGACTGAACGCCACCGCGTTGATGTCATCGGTGTGGCCGGTCAGGGATGGGCCCAGCGACGCGGGGTGGTTTGGGTCAGTCACGTTCCACAACCGCACCGTGTGGTCGCGGCTGGTGGTAGCCAGGGTGCGTCCCTCTGGGCTGAACGCCACCGAGAAGACCGCATTGGTGTGGTCGCTCAGCGGGGAGCCCAGCGGCGTGGGGTGGTTTGGGTCGGTCACGTTCCACAACCGCGCCGTCTGGTCGTCACTGCCGGTGGTGGCCAGGGCGCGCCCGTCCGGGCTGAACACCACCGTACGGACGTCACCGGTGTGACCGGTCAAGGGCAGGCCCAGCAACGCAGGATGGGTGGGGTCGGTCACGTTCCACAGCCGCACTGTGTGATCGGCGCTGCCGCTGGCCAGAGTACGTCCATCAGGGCTGAACGCCACCGTATAGACAGCTTTGGTATGGCCGGTCAGAGGTACACCCAGCAGCGCAGGGTGGGCTGGGTCGGTGACGTTCCACAATCGCACCGTGTGGTCATCGCCGCCGCTGACCAGGGTGTGCCCGTCCGGGCTGAATGCTACGGAGAAGACGGTTTTGGTGTGGCCAATCAGGGGTGTGCCTAGCGATGTGGGATTGGTGGGGTCGGTCACATTCCACAATCGCACCGTGTGGTCATCGCCGCCGGTGGCCAAGGTCCGCCCATCCGGGCTGAATACCACCGCGTCGACGGCATTGGTTTGGCTATTCAGCAACGTAGCCAAGGCCGCATCCGCATCAGTGACCAGGGCCGTGTAGAGATCCCGGGTTGGTCGCATGCGGTAGGCGGTGAGGTCGAGTTGGGCGGCGAGGGAGATGTCGGTGCTGCGGAGTTGGTCGGCTTGTGCGGTGATCTGGTTGAACAGGGCGGTGTCGCGTTCGCGGTGGGCGACGGTGCTTTGGTACAGGGCGAGACCAGCGGCGGTGGAGGCCACCAGGGCCAGGACGGAAAGCATGACCAGGACCGTGCGGCGCAGCCGGGCGGCGTGGTGTTCTTGCTGGGTGGAGGCGGTGAGAAAGGCAGCGGCGGTGGGGCTCAGGTCGGCTTCGTGGGAGGTCTGGGCGGCCCAGGTGCGGGCGGTTTCCAGGCGGCCTCCCCGGTAGAGTCCGGCGGGATCGCGGCTCTCCCGGTGCCACACTGCGGCGGCGTCTTCGAGTTCTTGGCGGGTCAGGTTGCCGGCCCGGTCGGTGTCGATCCATTGGCGCAGGCGGGGCCAGGCGCGCAGCAGGGCCTCGTGGGTGATCTCCACGCTGGCGGTGTCGAAGGTCAGCAGCCTGGCCTGGCCGAAGACCCGCAGCACCGCGTCCAGGGTGGTGGCAGACTCCGGCGGGAGGGCCTCCAGCAGGCGGGCCCGCGATGAGCGGCGGCGGGTGTCCCCGCTGCCTTGGTCACTGATGTTGACCAGCCGCAGCAGAACCTGGCGGGCGATCTGCTGCTGCGGCGAGCTCAGCCGGGTGTAGGCGTGCTCGGCGGTGGTGGCCAACGCTTGGCGGATCCCCCCGGTGCGCCGGTAGCCGGCCACGGTCAACGTCTGTCCCTCGCGGTGCCGCCAGGTGGCGCGCAAGGCGTGTGCTAGCAGCGGCAACGCGCCTGGGTCGTAGCCGGTCGCTTCAGCGGCGCCGTCCTCGGCCACGCCCAGGTCTCGCAGCAGCAGCTCCACCAGCCCCGGCTCCAGAGTCAACCCCTCAGCCTGGGCCGGGCGCGTGATCACCGCCCGCAGCTGCTCAGCGCTCATCGGCCCCAGCGCCACTGGGCTCGCGAGCGCACTCAGTAACACCGGGTAGGCCAGGCACTGGCCGTAGAAATCCGCCCGCACACCCAGCACGACCAGCGCCACCGCGCTGCGCGCCGCGGCCCCCAGCGCGGTGATGAACACCTGGCGTTCGGACTCACTGCGGCATTCGGTGAAGGTTTCCTCAAACTGGTCCACGATCAGCACGACCCGCGCTGAGCTGGACGTTTCCCCCGGTTTCCCTGAGTCGTGGGCGCTGAGGGCTGCGGTGAGGAAGCCTACGAACCGGTCCGGATCACTCGCCACCGCGGCGGGCTGCGCAGCCCCAGTCCGCCGCGCCACCCGCTCAGTCAGGGTGGCCAACGGATGCGCGCCCGGGGTGGCGAGCACCACCGGCCAGTCCCGCGAACCCGGCACGGCTCCCCGCGCCAGAGCGGGGATCAGACCCGCGGCTAACAGCGAGGACTTCCCCGTCCCGGAGGCAGCCACTACCGCCAACACCCCGCCCCCCGCGAGCCGCTCGTCCAGCTGACTGACCAGATCGCTGATGGCCTGATCCCGACCGAAAAACCACTGGGCCTGATCGGGACCGAACGCGGCCAGCCCCGGATACGGGCAGATCTCACCCCCCGCCGGCTCCTCCTCCACCGGCACCGGACGCTCAGCGGTGGCCAGCAACCCCGCCAACACACCACCGGTCCCCAATGCCTCGTCCAAGCGGCGGGCCAGCTCCGGAGTGATCCGTTTCTTCCCGGTCTCGATCTTGCTCAGGTAGCCCTTGGTGTAGTGCACCCGCCGGCCCACCTCCGCCAGCGACAGCGCCTGCTCGGTCCGCAGCCGGCGCAGCTCAGGCCCGACCTTCTGCCAGCCCTGGTCCCCGGCCCGATCCGAGGTGCCGCTCATGTCCAGCCCGTCCCCCGTTCGTTACCGCCTGGAGTCAGCCTACGAGGCCTTCCGGCAGCGGCATCCCCACGTCTGTGTGGGGCGCGGGAGCAGGCGGGGAGCCGATCACCGCTGGTTTCCCGTTGCCCATCGGCCCAGGCAACCGGACAACCCTCGACACCCCCCAGCCGAGCCCCACACCCTGGGCCTGCCACCGCCCACCCCACTCATTCACGAGGGAACCCGCGACGCCCATGACCACCGCCACAGACATCCCGACCGACGCCACACCACTCATGACCGACCTGCTGCCGCGCGCGAGCAGCGGTGACCCCGGCGCCTGGGCGGAGATCATGCGCCGGTACGGCGGAGTTGTCTCCGCAGCAGTGCGCTCCTATCGACTGCCGGAGGGCGACGAGCTCGACGCCACCCAGACGACCTGGTTACGGCTGGCGGAAAACGCCCACCGGGTGCAGTACCCGGACCGGCTGGGCGGCTGGCTGGCGACCACCGCCCGACGCGAATGCCTGCGCATTCTCCACGACCGAGCCAAGCGAGCCGCGGACCCGCTGGACATGGACACCGTCGCCGACCCCGCGACCAGCCCAGAACAGCACGCCATCGACCGGGATACCGCCCACACGCTGCGTGCGCTCGTCGCTGAGCTGGAACCCCGCAAACGCGACCTGCTCCAGGCACTGTTTACCGACAACCCACCGTCGTATGCCGACATCGCCGACGCCCTAGGAATCCCCATCGGCAGCATTGGACCCACCCGGGACCGCGCCCTCCACCAACTCCGACAACTGGGCTACGAACACGGACTGGGAACTGAACTGTAGATGATGACGCGAGGCGTCACTTCTTCAGTGCGTGGAAGGAGCCGACGATCTGGTCAAACGTTTTAGCGGACTCGGAGAAATGTTCCTTGGGCAGGCTCTGCAAGACCATACTGATCATGGTCTTACCGTTGAACAGGAAGAAGTGGGAGTGTGCGCCTTCCTGTCCCGTGGCGGGATCCTTGAAGGAGTAGAAGTAGAAGAAACCGGGAAAGCCACCCAACTCGATCTGCTTGGGGCCGGTAATCAGCTGAACCGACTTGTTGGACGTGACAATCTTGTCTGTCATCTGCTGAGCGGCCGGGAGCTGCTGGGGCCCCACTGGCTGCATCAGCTCACTGGCGCGCACCAGGAAAGAGTCCTGCGTGCCCTGGGACAGCAGCAGGAGAATCTGGTGGTCGTTGGTGCTCAGCCTGGTCCAGGTGGACGGGTAAGCGAGGCCGAAACCGGCTTGCTCGCTGCGGAACTCACTGAAGCCGACCGGCTTCGACTTCGCCGCAGCCTCCGCCTGGTTTGTCTGGTTTGTCGCACTGGACGCCGTCGCCGCCTGCGCGGGCCGGTCATGGCCGAACCATATCGCGGCGGACGTGGCGATCCCAGCGACCAGCAGCGCCCCGATGGTGATGACCAGCACCCGTTTCCTGCCCAGGGCGTCCCACAGATTGGCCATAGTGCCCACTTCCATCAGTCGTCAGCTAATGTGTTCACGCTGCGTGACAAAATTGATCCCGTGTCAGATCATTTTCTGTCGGGCCATTTGTCACGGAGGGTCGCACCATACTCGCGCGCCGTGACCACCCCGCGACCGGCCTGGCAACGGTAGGATTGCCGGCTCTGCCGGTGGTGGTGGTGGGACTGTCGGCTCCGCAGAGGTGCGGGGTTGCGGGGTTGCCGGAGGAGGCCGCCGACGGGCAGGTCGGCCAGCTGGCGGGGATCAGTGATCCTAAACTGCACCCCCTGGTTACGGACTGTCAGCATCCGATAGAGTGGTCTATCGGCCAGCGGGTGAACCCTGGGCTGTCACGAGCCGAAATGCTTACTAGTAACTTAGGGTCTACCAGGGAGTCTACTGGGGACTATGGAGGTCACGGCGCTACGCAGGGCCTGCGCACCTCACCGTGGAGTCGTCGATGTCGAGTGGAGTCGATGTCGAGTGGAAGGGGACGGACATGACGTTTGCTAGTCCAGAGGACAAGTTCGGGATCAAGCTCCAGAGCCGGCCAAGGCGGACGCTGGAGCAAAACTACTCTATGATCGCTGGCAGCGCCTACTTCGTCGGCGGGATCATCGGGTTCTTCGTGACGGGCTGGAGCTATCCCACTGAGATGATCCCCAGTCGCGCGTTGTTTGGGATCTTCATGCTGAACCCCTACCACAACATCGTGCACATCGCGGTCGGCCTGTTGTGGTTCCTGGGTGCCTTCGCGCTCACCCCGGCCGGCAACGAGGGTCTGAACATCGCCATCGGCGGCGTCTACCTTCTGGCCACCGTGATCGGTTTCCTGGGCTACCTTCCGCTGCTGGCCATCACTCCTACCGATCCAGACAACTACTTGCACCTGGTCACCGCCCTGGCGACCCTGATATTCGGTAGCGGCCTGCTCAGTGCGATGAGCGGCCGTCGAGCCGCTACCACGTAAGCGGCGCGCACCGCGCAGGCCCGTGCCTCCTGATGACCATCAGGAGGCACGGGTCATACTTGTGTCTCGGGAGGTCGCTGTGGCGCTCGTCGTGCAGAAGTACGGCGGCTCGTCCGTGGACAGCGCTGAGCGGATCAAGAAGGTAGCCGAACGGATCGTCGAGACGCACCACGGCGGCAATGAGGTTGTCGTCGTGGTCTCGGCGATGGGTGACACCTCCGACGAGTTGCTCGAGCTCGCCAGCCAGGTGTCGCCGCAACCACACCAGCGTGAGCTCGACATGCTGCTCACCGCCGGTGAGCGGATCTCGAACGCGCTGGTCGCGATGGCGGTGCACGCGCTGGGCGTGGATGCTCGCTCGTTCACCGGCTCGCAGGCCGGCGTCATCACCACCAGCGCGCACGGCCGGGCCCGCATCATCGACGTGACGCCGAGCAGGGTGCGCGATGCGCTGGACCAGGGCGCGGTCGCGTTGGTAGCCGGGTTCCAGGGAGTGGCCCAAGACACCAAGGACGTCACCACGTTAGGCCGCGGCGGCTCTGATATCACAGCGGTCGCGCTGGCCGCCGCGTTGCAGGCGGACGTCTGCGAGATCTACACCGATGTTGACGGCGTGTATTCCGCGGACCCGCGGATCGTGCTCAATGCCCGCAAGCTCGACACCGTCACCTACGAGGAGATGCTGGAGATGGCAGCGTGCGGGGCCCGAGTGCTCATGCTGCGCTGCGTCGAGTACGCCCGACGTAATCACATCGCGGTGCACGTCCGCTCGTCCTACAGCCGAAACCGCGGCACCATGGTGGCTGGGTCAATGGAGGATCTCACCGTGGAACAGGCCATGCTCAGCGGCGTCGCACACGATCGTTCGGAGGCGAAAATCACCGTCACCGGGGTGCCTGACCAGCTGGGCAGGGCTGCCCGCATCTTCCGGGTGATCGCCGACGCCGAGCTCAATATCGACATGGTGCTGCAGAACATCTCGCACGGTGGCAGCGGACGCACCGACGTCACCTTCACGCTGCCCAAGCTCGACGCGCCGGTCGCGGTCACGGCGCTGCGCGCGATGCAGTCGCAGATCGGTTTCGCCGACGTGCTGTGCGATAACCACGTGGGCAAGGTGTCGCTGATCGGCGCGGGAATGCGGTCACATCCAGGGGTCACCGCGCGGTTCTGTGAGGCGCTTGCTCAAGCTGGGGTCAATATCGAGACGATCAACACCTCCGAGATCCGGATCTCGGTCCTGGTCCGCGCCGAACAGCTGGACGACGCGGTACGCGCGATCCACGAGGCCTTCGAGCTGGGCGGCGATGAGCGGGCCGTCGTCCACGCCGGGACCGGACGGTGAGCCCGGGTGCGGGTGTCCCGCAAGATGCCTCGGGTGCGGGTGTCCCGCAAGACAGAGCCGCGCCGACTCTCGCCATCGTCGGTGCCACCGGTGTGGTCGGTACCGTCATGATCGATATTATTAACTCGCGGCCGTCGGTGCCCTGGGGTGAGATCCGGTTGATCGCCTCAGCCCGCTCGGCCGGCAAGAAGATCCCAGTACGCGGCAAACAGCAGGTTGTCCGGGAGCTCACCGCGGCGGCCTTCGCGGGCGTGGATATCGCCATGTTCGACGTCCCTGACGAGATATCCGCGCAGTGGGCCCCGCTCGCCGTGCGCTGCGGGGCGGTCGTGGTGGACAATTCTGGGGCGTTCCGGATGGATCCCGACGTTCCGCTGGTGGTTCCGGAAATCAACGCGGCGGCGCTGGCCCACCGGTCAAAGGGGATCATCGCCAGCCCCAACTGCACAACGCTGTCGATGATGACGGCCCTGGGTGCGCTGCACCACCAGTTCGGCCTCACCGAACTGGTGGTGGCCAGCTACCAAGCCGCCTCAGGCGCGGGGCGCGAGGGTGTGCAGCGCTTGTACGCCGAGCTGGCCGCCGTGGCAGGCCGCGAGGTCGGGGTGTGCGGCGGGGACGTCGCCCAAGCGCTGGCCACGGCGGGGCTGGACGCCCGCTCCCCGTTCCCGGCGCCGCTAGCGCTGAACGTGGTGCCCTGGGCTGGGTCGCTCACCGCCGAGGGCTGGAGCTCCGAGGAGCTCAAGGTCCGCAACGAGTCCCGAAAGATTCTCGGCATCCCGAATCTCAAGGTGTCGGCCACCTGTGTGCGGGTCCCGGTGGTCACCACGCACGCGCTGGCGGTGCACGCGGTGTTCGCCCGCCCGGTCACCGTGGCCCAAGCCCGCACGGTTTTGGCCGCGGCGCCGAGCGTCGTGCTGGCCGACGATCCGGCCGCCGGGGTGTGGCCGACCCCGGCGGCGGTGGTGGGCGCGGACCCGACCTACATCGGCCGGATTCGCCAAGCTCTGGATTTCGCGAACACGCTGGATTTCTTCGTCTGTGGGGACAACCTGCGCAAGGGCGCGGCGCTGAACACCTACCAGCTCGCCGAGGCGCTGGCAGCGCAGCCGGAGCTGCGTTCGCCGAGCTAGCTGTGGTGGCGGACGAACCCCGCGACCTCGGCGAGCCCAACGCGGGTCTGCTCACCGGAGTCCATGTCCCGGACCGTGACCTCGCGGGCCTGCTGCTCCTCCGGTCCGTAGATCAGGACCAGCCGGGCGCGCTGGTCCTGAGCCCACGCCAGCTGCCGGGCCAGCTTGCCGGAGGAACCGAGGTAGACGCCGGTCCGCAGACCCTGGGCCCGGATCGCAGCGGCCAGGCGCATGATCTCGTCCTGTGCCCCGAGCACGGTCAGCGCCACCTGAAGCCGGTGCTGATCGGCCTTGGCCGCCGGCTGGATGGCGAGGATACGCTCGATTCCGATCGAGCCGCCGCAGGCGGGCAGGTCCGGGCCGCCGAGCTTGGCGACCAGGCCGTCGTAGCGCCCGCCGGAGGCGATTGAGCCGGGGTAACCACTCGCGGTAACCTCGAAGATCAGACCGGTGTAGTAGTCCAGCCCACGGACCATCCGGGGGGTGAACACCACTCGGCCGGCGGGCAGGCCCGCGGTGAGCTCCAGCAGGCGGTCCACTTCGGCGAGCCCGAGCCGGCCGCGCTCGGTGGCGTCGAGCTGCTTGCGCACCTCCTCCGCCTGCGGCGCGATCAGGTCGGCAACCAGAGTCTCGGCGGTGGGCGTGGGCAGGCCGTGGGTGACCAACTCGGCGCACACCACCTCTGGCGCCAGCTTGTCCAGTTTGTCCAGGCTCCCGAGCACCTTGTCGCCCAGCTCGTCGGCCACACCGTAGGCCTCCAGCAGGCCGCGCAGTGCCTGCCGGGAGTTGACGAGGACCTGGAACTCGCCGATGCCGAGGGCGTTCAGCCCGTCATGCACGGCCCAGATGATCTCTGCGTCCGCCAGCGGGGAGGCGGAGCCCACCGTGTCAATGTCGCACTGGGCGAACTCGCGGAAGCGGCCCTTGGCGGCGCGGTCGGCTCGCCAGACCGGGCCGATGGCGTAGCGCTTATAGGGGGAGCCCAGCTTGCTGCCGTAGCTTCCGACGACCCGCGCCAGGGGCACCGTGTGGTCGTAGCGCAGCGCGAGGTCGGCTTCGCCGCTGGCCTCGTGGACACCCCGCTTGAGTATCTTGAAGATGAGTGCTGAGGCTTCCTCGCCGAGTTTGCCGGCGAAGACCTCCAGCCGTTCAAATGCCGGGGTCTCTAAGGGGTCGAAACCGTACCGCTCGAAGACCGCGCCGATGGCGTCGAACGCCGCCTTGCGGCGCCGCACCTCATCGGCCAGGAAATCCCTGGTGCCTGAGGGTGGTTCGGCGGCCTGCGCCATGACGGTGTCCTCCTGGTCCTCCCGTGAACGGGCGCGTCCGCACCGCGCCGGGACAGTTGCGGACCGCTGATCGGGCACGGGCCGGCCGAACAGTTCCAGCAGCGCATCCCGGTCGTCGCTCGGCGCACTGCGGTTGCGCCGGCTGTGCCCGCATGCCACGCACCGCTGCACGACAATGATCTCGCCGCCCTCGCAGAGCGCTCCAACGGGCTCCATCGGCGCGCCACACTCGGCGGCCCGGTCGCCGGGGTAGACGTCAACATGCCGTGACCACAGACACTGCGGGCAGTGGTTGGTGTAGCCGTTGCCGTGCACCACGGTTGCGCAACGCAGACAGGTGAAGTCTTCCCGGCGGCGGATGAACGAGGGCTGCGGTGTCATTGCGCGCCAGCATGGCACCTCTGTCCTATTCTGTCAGCTCAGCGTTACGCTAGACCGGCGGGCACTGAGGTTAAGCGGGCACTGAGGTTAAGCGGGCACTGAGGTTGGCGAATGGAGTCGGATCATGAGGCGGAAGGTGCAGGCCGCTGACGGGCGCCAGTGGACGGTCCATAGCCGGATCAGCTGGACCAGGCCGGAGCGGATGGCGCCGTTCGAGCACGACATGGCCGCTGGGTCGGTGCACGGCGTCGCGATGGCAGGGCTCCTCATCGTCCTGACACTGTTCGTGGTGCTGTGGACTCCACCCGGTCTGGTCATGCCGGCCTGGTTCATGTTGTTGATCTTACTGCTGCTGCTGCTGCTGCCGGTGGGGTGGGCGCTGCAACGGCCGTGGATCATCACGGCGTACACCGATGAGCCGATGGGGACTGGGCGCGAGCACTGGGAAGGCATCGTCCTCGGCATCATTTCGGCCCGGGAGGAGGCTTATCACGTCGCCGAGGAGCTGAAGACACGGTCCCGCCCCAGCGACGGCAACAGGCTACTGTCCCAGGTGACACCTACCACCTAGGGACCTCGTTCCCCCGGCGGACGATACTGTCACCCCCCCCCCCCCCCCCCCCCCCC
>JAFAPC010000005.1 GCA_019247305.1 Pseudonocardiales bacterium | reverse complement strand
TGGTCTCGAGAAGTTCGACACGTAAGCCGAGCTCTGGGCGCATCTCCAGGGAGGATGCCCTCGCTCCGGTTCCGGACCGCGCTCTGCCGATCATCTCCTGCGCAGTCCGGTGCCGTGAACTCGACAGGACCGACATTTTCGGTGCCGGAAATGTCGGTCCTGTCGAGTTCACGACATGCAGCCGCAACGTGATACCTCGGCGGTCCGAGGCGCAGCCTCACTAGGTCATGGCCGCTGGACCACGCCTGACCCCACAGACCATCGCCGTGCTGAGGGTTCTTCTCGTTACACCCACCACACCTCGCTACGGCCTGGAAATCGCCCGCGAAGCCGGGTTGAAGACCGGCACCCTGCACCCGATTTTGGCTCGCCTGCAGCATGCCGGCTGGATCGAGAGCTTCTGGGAGACACCCGCCGACCACGAGGACCAAGGCCGCCCCCGGCGCCGCTATTACCGCTTCACCGGCGACGGCGCCCAGACCGCCCGCCGGGCCATTGCCGAGGTCAGCGTGTCCGGTGCAGGTCCGTCCGAGCTGCGTCCGCAGCCCGGCTACTGACGGAGGCCGGGGGATGTTCGATCGTCAGCACCCTTCCAATCTCTTCCTCCGCGTCGTCGGCGCATTACACCGAGGCAGGCGTGGGAAGGTGTTCGCCCATAACAAACACATCATCCCGGCGACACCGGAGCAGGTGTGGAACCAGCTGGTAGACGCCCAGGGCTGGTCAGACTTCTACCGCAACGCGCATTTCAGGAGCCGGAGAGTACATCGAAGTACCGGCGGGTCAGCCTTGAAATGGGCGGGCCGGTTGTTGCCGGACGCAATGAAAGAGGACTACATCGAGGAGTGGCAGGCGTGGCTGTCCGACCTGCACCAGGCCGGGGAGCCCTGGTATCGACGCACGGCCGAACTACTGGTCATCGTGTTGGTCGCCGCTCCGCGACTGGCCATCATCTGCCGGTTAAATCCTCGAAAGACGGTGGACTGATGATCCGGCGGACGCTCACCACTACCGTTGCCGCAACCGTCCTGTCGGCGGCGCTCACGATGGGCTGGACTACAGTCGTCGCCGTCATCGTGCTCACCCTCGCGCTCTGCTGGGTCGTTGCCGACGCAGACCGCCCCACCCGGCGGGGGCGCCGACCGTGCTGGAGTACCGCCGACGACAGGCCGTTGCGGTGTTCGAAGCCTCCCGAGCATTACCATCGGGAGGGGTGGCGATCGTCCCAGCTGATGGCGATCTGATGCCGGTACTGGCTGATGATCTGTTGGAGCTGGTTGGGGTCTTCGGACAGTCGAGAGACGTCGCGGACCAGGAGGAGGTCGGCTCGGCCCGCCGCCACGTCAGCGAGGAGATGCCGGCAGCGTTTCGAGGCGCGGATGCCGAGCGCGACCTCCGCGACGGTTTCGAGGGCGATCACACCGGCGCGGTCGCACCAGTCTTCCAGCTCTCGGATCTGCCGGGCGAGATTGTCGCGACGGTGGGAGCGGGCGTAGAGAACCGCAGTGCGGGGCACCGCAGCAGTCTAGTGCGGCGGGTGGCTAATCCGAAGGCCCCAGGAGGTTCCCAGAGCCGTCACACATCGGACAGAGCTCCGTCGTCGGAAGCTCCTCCACCTCAGGGTGCTCGCTCAGCTTCGCCCGTTTCCACTTCACAATCACCTGAGCGCCATTGCAGAGCGGACAAATGTAGAGGCGCCGTTGATCTCTGCCCACAACAACTTCTCCCACACCGGCCGGCACACCCTTGTTGAGGGCATGATGCAGGTGCGCTGTTGCGCGCGGTAGCCTCCGATCGGTCCAAACCCATGGTGCGACTGTCAGCGGGGCCTTTGCGAGGCACAGCCCCGGCTGTGCGCAGGCACCGGGGTTCTCTCGGGATTGGTCATGACGTCGCTGTCAGTAGTTACTCAGAGGGTGTTTTGTGATCTTCCGTCGCCCATGATCCTCGGGGGAGGCGAGAGAAGTCCGGGGGAGTTCTCCCCACCCCCTCCCCCGAGGTTCCTCCCCCCGTTGAGCTTCGTAAACGGTGCTTGGGGAGACTGGGAAGTAGGTCTGGGAACACCCTGAAAACCCCGGAAACAGCAAGACAGAGGAGGTACCTCGCCCTCCCCAAACGATCACGGTGCGGAGGTCCATTGGTCACGGTTCGGGGCCGTCCTGGCGCTTGTTGTCCCGCTCTGAGCCGAGCCACAACGACCTTCACACCATCCACCCGGCCCCCACCACATAAGCCATACCCGGGCACAGAGTAGCGACCGAACCCACAGCTACCCGCCAGTAACTTTGCCCCTGGGCGTAGCTACCCAAGCACTGGGCACAGATGATCACACCAGAACTGGCGACAGTTGAATACGCGAGCTCACCAGTCCGGTGGGTCAAGTTCGGGTAGCGCCAAGCTCAGCGGGAACCGGTGATACAGCCACACACAGTGACTGATGATCTCCACCGGGAAACGGTAGCCCTTGTACAACGACGATGAGGCGGCATCCACACGTCCATAGTGATCCATCTGAAGCTGACCCCCAGCCCGCAGCGACCAACTTGACAGCACCGCGCTCACTCACCTCGCCTTTCCTGAAGGTTGACTGGGAGTAGCAGCGCCGTTCCTCAAAGTTACCTGGGAGTCGCCCCGAGCGAGAAACCTGCCCTGGGGCCCGCAGCGATACACGGCGCAGGGGGGCATCGGGGAGCCATCTGTCCCCCCCAGCCAACAGAGAGGGATCCACCATGCGAGTTGCTGAGGTGTTCACGCCGTTCCCCGCCGGCCACCGGCCTGAAGACCACCGCGGGCACCGCGACGACCACCGCCACCACCGCGGGCACTGGGCCTGGGACTGGCGCAACCGTCGTCGCTCCTGGTGCTGGGACGACTAACAACACACCAGTCCCACCCGCGCACCGGTGGGCCCCGCTTGTCGCGGGCCCACCGGTGCGCGGGTGACACACGCCGCCAGTGACCAAGGGAGTCCAACCATCGGGCTACGGGGAGGAGGACCTGTCATTAAGGACCGTGTCACCCGGTGCCACCGACGGCATCGATGCCGCTCAGCGCGGTAACCGCTGACTGCTGTGATACGGGTAGCGCCCAGATACGGCGGGAATCTGCCATCAGAGGACATACTGGCTGGTCAGCGATCTGTTGGCAGGAGATCAACGGCTTTGGCGCTGTGACTCGGCGCACCCTAACGCTTATCGGTGTCCCACCCATGACCAGGACAAACCATTCCCCGACACCCCGCATTAACGCACTCGATGGCAGATTCCCGCCGTATCTGGGCGCTACCCGTGTATCAACGCCGAGGCCTCGCCCTCAGCGACGTTCACCAAGAAGGGGGTCGGCATCCTTCATCAAGGTCAATCGCCCTCGTGCAGGCCAGACGACTCGATTGGTGACGGTATCGGGCACCTCGGGTGATCGGTTCAGGCAGGCGTGATCTCCCGGTCGGGGTCGATGCGGGGTAGCCGACCCGGGTCGGATGATAGCGCCGGCCACCCCCGTCCTCGGGCCACTTGGATAACGTGACCGGCGAGGGCGTCGAACATGCCAGCTTCATCGAGCAACCGGTCCACGGCATCGGCGGTGGCGGCGTCGAGCTCGCCGAGCACGACCACGGAATGGCCGAGCAGCTCGGCCAACGCCGGACCGGCGTCCGGGCGCACGGCGCGGACCTCGGTCAACGCCAGCGACGGCACATAGAATACGATCCCTGTCGACGTGGCGACGGAGATCCAGGCCACCATGGACTGATATCCGCGAACCAACGCAGCCAGCGCGGAGGCGTCGAGAACCTTGCCCCCGATCACGCCGCAGACTCGGCCGCGACCGGGTGAAGACGGCGGATCTCCTCGTCTCCCGGCCAGGGAATCCCAGCCTGGGCGTAGATCCGACGGTAATGCTCCAAGGACGGCGCGCCGTAGCGGGCCACCATCCGAGCCAAGATCGCCGCGTCACGCTCGTCATCGCTCGCGCCCGGCCCCGCCAACGGCGGTAGGGCATCATCGGCGAGACGACTACTCGGCTGCACACTCATGCGTATACAATAGCGCCCTCGCACAGACCGACGACGGCGACACCCAGCTCGACTCCCTGAACGAGAGCGAGGCAAACCGTGGGAGCTGGCCTTCCGGTAATTTTCAGCGAAAAAACAACGGATTACCTGGAGGCTTATGCAAAACTCTAATTATTCCCAGTCGGGGCTTAGTTAGGGGTCATTGGTTCCGAAAGCTGGCGACACGCCGCATGAAATAACAGGCAACGGCTTCTCCGACCGATAG
>JAFAPC010000092.1 GCA_019247305.1 Pseudonocardiales bacterium | reverse complement strand
CACGCTGTTGTTGCAGCGGTTATCTGTGCTGTTCGTGGCGGAACACGCGACCCGGCGCGTTGACCTCCTGGGAGTCACCGCCCACCCCAGCGGCGCCTGGGTGGCCCAGCAGGCGCGGAACTTTCTGATGGACCTCGGCGACCGCGTGACTCAGTTCACGATGTTGATCAGAGACCGCGACAGCAAGTTCACTAGCCCTGAGTATTCACCGCGATCTTGATTTGGGTGTGTCTTGGCAAAGAAAAGTGCTCCTGAACTGGGACAATGAGGGTGTCTAAGCCTTTGTCCGAGAGAGCCGAGGAGCACTTTTCAGGTGGTGGATGCTACCTCATGGTCCAAAGACTTGGCCGTGGAAATCGCCGGCCACGATGTGATCAATCATGCGGGCGCGGCGGCGTTGCGGATCATCGCCGATCGCACGGGTTTGACCAGTAGGTTGTCGCGGGCTTTGGCCCGTCGGGGATTTGTGCCCGTGCATGATCGGGGTCGGGTGCTGTCCGATGCCGCGGTGCTAATCGCTGATGGTGGCCGGGTGCTGTCGGATCTGGCCATGCTCAGAGATCAGGCCGAGTTGTTCGGGCCGGTGGCCTCGGATCCAACGCTGTGGCGCGCGCTGAATGAGATCGGGCAGATGCAGCGGGGCAGGATCGCCCGGGCACGGGCGGCGACTCGTGAGCATGTCTGGTCGTTGATCGCCGCACGGCACGGCCGGATTCCGCCGTCGCGGGTGGCGGACACCGACTTAGGCAAGACCATCGTGATTCGCATGGATGCCTCGCTGGTGATCGCGCACTCCGACAAACAGCTCGCGGGAGGCACCTATAAGGGCACGTGGGGACACCATCCGCTGGAAGCTTGGTGTGACAACACCGGTGAGTCGCTGGCCTTTGTGCTGCGCCCGGGCAGCGCGGGGTCCAACACCACCGCCGATCACCTGGCGGTGCTTGAGCAGGCCATCACCCAAATCCCATCGCGGTACCGTCGGGACCTACTGATCACCGTCGACGGTGCCGGTGCCTCCCATGGCTTAGTCGAGCACCTCACCATGCTCAACGCCCGACCCGGCTACCGGGTGCACTATTCCATCGGCTGGGAGCTGGGCGCCCGAGAACGAGCGGCCATCGCTTCGACACCCGAATCCGCCTGGGGCGCCGTCCTCGACTCGCAGGGCCAGCCACGGGCACTCGATGAGACCGGGGTGGTCGAGCTGACTGCCCTGCTACGCCACGGACCCCATGGTGATCAGCTGACGAACTGGCCAGCCGACCTCCGCATCATCTGCCGCCGCGAAAAACCCCACCCCGGCGCCCAGCTGTCGTTGTTCGAACACGCCGACGGCTGGCGCTACCAGCTGCAAGCCACCAACACTCCCCGCGGCAGTGCTCAGTTCCTCGAGGCCCGCCACCGCCCGCACGCCCGCGTGGAAGATCGAATTCGCTGCAGCAAGCAGACTGGTCTGGGTCATTTGCCCTCCCATATGATCGAGATCAACCGGGCCTGGTGCCTCGCTGCCACCATCGCCTGCGACCTGCTGTGCTGGCTACGCCTGCTCTGCCTCGATGCACCGCTGGCCAACGCCGAACCCAAAACCCTGCGCTACCAGCTACTCCACACCGCCGCGCGCATCATCCGCGGCCAACGCAAACCCAAAATCCGCATCCCCGCCACCTGGCCCTGGGCCCAACAACTCGCCAACTGCCTGCTCAACGCACTCGCCCTCCCCCCACCACCCGCATGCTGATCAACCAAGTTCCCATCTCCCACCCGAGGAACCAACCGGATCCGTGGAACCCGGCGCCCACCCGACGCGAGAGCCGGGCCCCGGGCCTAACCGCACCTTGACAACAACATCAACAAAACCACAAGAAGATCAACACGCGAGGATCAGCAAGCCACCCCGGAACCACCGTGAACGATCAAGGCTAGTGGGCTTGCACTCGGCTCCAAAGGTTGTTGAACGAGATGCTGTCATAGAACGCAACGCCGTCGATGACCTTGCACTCGCGCATCTTCAGGAACCACGCGTAGCTGTTCTCGTAGGGCTTCCCGTCGTTGGCGACGCCGCGGCC
>JAFAPC010000023.1 GCA_019247305.1 Pseudonocardiales bacterium | reverse complement strand
TGAACAGGCCCTCAGACTGTTTGACCAAGCGCGCTCACACTACGAAGACGGCATGCGAGACAGCGACCCGAAGTGGACGTGGTGGGTTAACGACCGCGAGCTGGCCTGGCACGAGGGGATGGCACTCACCGACCTAGGACGTCCCCGTGAGGCGCTGAGCAAGTTCGAACAGTCGGTCGAACCGACGGCGCCACAAACAATAACAATGCGCACTCGTTACATGGACCTGGGATATTTGCTGGGTGCGCAAGTGACGGTCGGCGCCTGGAACGATGCCGAAACGACCATGCGCCAGATCACGACCATAGTCGGCCACGTGAACTCCACCCGAGCAGTCGTCCTACTCGGCAGGATACTACCTAAACTCAACCATGAGCACACACCAAAAAGCGCCCGCGAGACCGCCGAACAGTTAACGTTGCTCCTGAGCCAGACAACCCTCCAAAGCAACGCCCACTCGACAACGATGAACAGCTACCCAGCACCACCAAACGACCTCCAATAAAACGAGACCATGCCTGGCGAGTCCCGCCACCTTCGCCTATTCGCAGGTATGATCAGGACTGTAATCTCAGCAGTGTAACTCTGAGGCGGAGGAGACACTTATAACTGTTTGCATTACTCCTATCGCTGATCGCGGGAAGACCCTGATGGGCCGGATCCGTTGGTGTCGTGCCGGGGAACACTCGGCTAGAGTGGCCGACTCAGGCTTGCAATAGCGAGCCATTCGCGGGTATGCGCAACGATGGGCATCACGATCGGAGGGGGCCATAAATAACACGGTCACGCCGGGCACGGCGCTGCGCCAGCTCCGCCTCACCAAAGGCGCTGGCGTGCGGGAACTTGCTCGCGAGATGTGCTGTGACCCCGGGCACCTGTCCCGGATGGAGTCTGGGGTTCGTCCGCTGTCGTTGGAGTGCGCCCAGATGGCGGACCGTTGCCTGGATACCGGCGGAGCTCTCACGGCCCTGGTGCGGGCGGGTTACGCTGGGCAGCGATGGTATCAGGGGCAGGCAGAAGCCACCGGCGGCCTGCTGATCGTCGAGGTGGCGACGCCGGAAGGAGCGATCACCGTGCCCGTACCGCAACGTGACCTGATGATGACCCTGGGTATCGGTGCCGTCGGCAGCTCGGTGCTTCCCGACCTTCACCGCACCACCGTTGCCCCCGAAGTGGTCGGTGAACTGGAGAAGGCTTTGGAAGGCTTCAGGATTACGGGCCGGGTCATGCAGCCCGCTCAGCTGCTCGATGCGTTGACCGGGAAAGTCGCGGTCATCAGCGCCATGCGCCAGAAAGCAAGCCCCGATCTCGCCGCCAAACTTTGGATCACCCAGGCCCGCTATGCGGACTTCTTGAGCTGGATGCATGAGGAGGCCGGTGACCTCACCCAAGCAATCTGGTGGATCGACCGGGCCAGCGAGTGGGCCCACGCCAGCAGGTGGGCACCCATGGTCGCCTTCGCCTCGGTCCGCAAGAGTGCGATCGCGACCACGCACGCCGCCGACGCCCACCGCACTATTGACCTTGCCCAGGGAGCCTTACACACTCCCGGCGCCACCTCCGCAGTGCTGCGGTTCGCCGCCGCCGAGCTGGCCTACGGTCACGCCCTCGCCGGTGACTTACGCGCCAGCCGCCGGGCACTAGAGCTAGCCAGCAGCTATTACCAGAAGGCCGCAGCGCATCCCGAGGACGAACTGTCCTTCGGCCCCCGGGTCCTGGACCATGACCCCGTCCGGCGTAGCTGGGCTTACTGCACCATCTTCGCTGGCCGCGGTGAGCCAGCCATCGAGGTGTTGGCTCCGCAGATGACCGCTGTCAAGGGTGCCTCACTCCGCGCCTACGCCATCCATGGTGCCAAGCTAGCCCACGCCTACGCGCTGGCCGGACACCCCGACGAGGTCTGCCGCACCCTGGCTGAGGTGCTCGACACGACCGCGGTCATCGAGTCAGCGACCGCGCGCCGCGAACTCGGCCGCATCCGTCCTGTGCTGGAAAGCCGCTGGCCGAGGCGATCTGACATGCAGGACATCGCCCAGCGGCTCGCTATCCTTACCTGACCAAAGGCAAGCAGGCCTGAGGATATGGGTGGCCAGCCGCAGTGGCCAGCGCCTTCCTGTGATCAGCAGATCGCGCACGCGATGAGTGGCAGCATCCGGACAGCCCGACAGCACCGACAAGCAGGGGAGGGTTCCGGCCCGAAGGGGCACGCGAGGGGCCCGACGGACGATGTGGCCAGCTGACGCGCAGGACACCATGAGGCTAGTTTGCCCCCCGACCTGGCCCTGAGCGTGGCAGCAGCGACGTGGAGCTTCTGGTAACTTACTCGAATCGCCCTGACCTGCGAGAACAGCTCCAACAGGTAGCGGTGATCTTGTCGAAGGAAGCTCATCGGGACGACGGGACGGGCTCTAGCGCGGATGGTGAGGTGCGCAGCGCCACACGCTGGTGGAGCCTGCGTGACCGCTTCTCCTCTGATGATCTCCAGATTATGATCGACCTCTAGAGGTCGGGCACCACGGCCAATGAGGTAGCCGACAAGTTCGGTGTGAGCGTGCGTAGCGTGACACGACTGCTGCACCAGCACGGTGTACGTCGAGAAGGCCGAAACCAGCACTCATCAGCCCGTGTTGACCTTGATGGTAGGCACAGTGTAGGTGTGGGCCGTGGTCGTAACGGCTGCGGTGATGTACGGCCCCTCCATGAAGCGACCGCAAGACGCAGACGAGCCGCCAGTATGCTTCAAAGCATACCGGCGGGTTTCTCCTGGCTAGTTTGGCGTTGCTGGAGGCAAGATGCCGGTGTGAACCGAGCCTGGACGCTGGAGGAACTGGCTGCTTGGTGTGTGAAGCAGGTTTATGCTGAGCGGTCCGATGCGCTGCAAGCGTTGGGCGAGGCATGGGGTTGGCTACAGAGTCGTGACCTGATCACTTGGAATCCAGACCAGATTAAGGAAGTACTGGGAATGCTTGTCCGAGGTGTATATATACCTGAACGGTCGCGGCCAGCTAGCCATGATGCTTGGCCGTATACGATTCCGTGTGTTGCGAAATTGGTGAATGAGGGTCTGCAGTTCTCGTCTCCTATTACATTTCTGGTCGGCGAGAACGGCTCAGGAAAATCGACAATTATTGAGGCTCTTGCCGAGGCATTCAAGTTTGACGATCGAGGCGGTCGCAATCTAGGGCAGTATGCAAACAATCGACCTAAAAGTACGCTTGGCAGCACGATCCAGTTAGACCTCACTAGCAAAGGCGCTGCGGTTTTGCGTGGCCCCCGCAGTAAACGACGTGGATTTTTTCTACGCGCCGAAACCGCTATGGGATTGCTTGAAACCAAGTCTGGAACCCACGGATACTGGGAGGAGGACCTGGCGCAGGCGAGTCACGGAGAAGGATTTCTGACAGTATTTGCCACCATGTTTCAAGAACCACTGTTGTATTTGATGGATGAGCCGGAAGCAGCCCTGTCCTTCACATCCTGTCTGCGTCTGGTAGGTCTCATGCACCAACTAGGCCAAACAGGCGCGCAAGTCATCTGCGCTACCCACTCACCGATCCTCGCCTCAACTCCCGGAGCAGACATTATCGAAGTAGGCGAACACGGTTCTCGTCGCGCCGAATGGAAAGAGCTGGAACTGGTTGATCATTGGCGGCGATACATGGAAAACCCATCATTCTACTTGCGACATATTACCGAATAACCAGCAATTTTGACAGTAAAGAAAATAAGAATACCGGTTCAAGTTAAACGGGGAGCGAACCGCCCTGAGCATATCGCTGCCTTCTTCAGAGACACTTCAGTAGGCCAGGAGCACGGTCATATAAATGGGGCGTTCCTGAAGATATACAGAAATCCTTTTAGAACAAGATCGTAAACCGTGTCAGTGCAGGTCGGCGGCATGGTAGCGGGCGCACCGCCGAGTTCTACATAAGCCTAAAATGATTCGAATCACACATACCAGTATAAATCAGACATTTGAAGCAAGACCTGCCCGCCCCTAGCGATCTTTGGTCGCTAGGGGTGACTTTTGGGAGCGCTTGGGCTCACACTGGTGCCCTGCGTGAGAGCGGCACCCCAGGGAGATCGATCTTCAATGAGAAAGACATCTTTTCTCTGGCTTGAAGTGACAGGAAAATGCCAACTGTCCTGCTTGCACTGCTACGCTGATTCAGGCCCGTCTGGAACACACGGCACGATGGCCGTCGGGGACTGGGTACGTGTGATGGACGAGGCAGCCGAGCTGGGTGTGGAGATGGTGCAGTTTATTGGCGGGGAGCCGACGCTGCATCCATATTTTCTTCTTCTGCTCGATCACGCCCTGAAGCGGGAACTAAAGGTGGAAGTATTTTCTAACCTCGTGCGCATTAGCGAAGGTCTGTGGAATGCCTTCTCACGTCCAGGAATATCGCTAGCTACTAGCTATTATTCAGACGATGCGGACGAGCATGCTATCATTACTGGGCGACCGAGTTATGCACGGACAAGGGCAAATATCATAGAGGCGCTGCGTCGATCGATTCCTTTGCGAGTTGGTCTTATTAACGTTCAAGATGGACAGAGAGTCGAGGAGGCTGCTGCTGAGTTGAAAGCGCTTGGTGTGATTGAGATCGGGACAGATCGACTCCGGCAGGTTGGGCGCGGTGTGCGTCACCAGAAGACAGATCTTTCACAATTATGCGGCAAATGTGCACAGGGTGTGGCCGCCGTGTCGAATAATGGTGAGGTATGGCCGTGTGTGTTCGCCCGCTGGATGCCAGTAGGAAACGTGCATCGCCATACACTTTCGGAGATTCTTACCGGCCCTAAGATGACTGAAACAGCAGCTCAACTCACCACCTACTTCGATGCGTGTCCGGTCAACACCTGTAGTCCAGACGACTGTGATCCGGTCTGTATTCCAGACTGCAGCCCGAGCTGCGGCCCAAACTGCAACCCGAGTTGTAATCCGAACTGTCAACCGAATTGCGCGCCCCAGTGTGGCCCTACCTGCGACCCAATAAAATGCAAACCGCGGGAGTGTTGGCCAGCTTTCTCGGTAAATTCACCGTGACACCTGGGCGCCGAGTGCTCGCGTGGTCAGCCAGCCCTGTTCGAACATATCCAGATAAGCAGGACCTATCTCATGATTAGTGGAGAACCCCCACCCGATATATCCACAGCTTTGAAACAACGCCACTTCGCGTTCCTACCCTCTTTGATGTCACCTGCGACAGCATATCGCCTTGAGCAGAAAACCAGGAACCTGTCGTCAAGAAGAGTCTCTGTAGGTGATAATTCTGCCACATGGGATGAACAAACCCTTGCGCCTGATCACGAGGTCGTCACGATGTTCTCTAGCGCACAGGTAATCGATTTCATAACTAGCGCCACAAGGCATGACATAAGAGTAATTGATCTGGTTTGTTGGATCGCCCGATACAAGAATGGTGAATACATCGACCGTCATAAGGACAATGCGGGCACACTTCAATTACTGGTCTGCCTCGCGGCACCTCCCTCCGAGAACGGAGGAGCACTTGTATTGGCTCCTGGACCCAACGAACATCGCTACGTTCTTCGCGCTGGAGACGGTGTACTGTTCTCGGCTACTACCGTCGAACACTGCACTACTCCTCTCAAACCTTCTGTAACCTACCCTGATCCGATACGAGTAGTGGCTGTAGCAAGATATTTTTTAGTAGGCCACACATCAACACCCCTCTAGATCAACTAGGTCTCCAAAACTTGGACGTTGGCGTCCCGTTTACCCAGGGCCTGCCGGGGGCCGGCTCGCACGAACGAGCTGGTCATCTTCGCCGGCTCGCCCTCGGGCTCCAGGTGCGGACCGAGGAGATCGCTCGCACGATCACCACGGAGATGGGCGCGCCGCTGGCCTTCTCGCTGCGGGTCCAGGTGGGCCTGCCGGTCACGGTGATGTCGTCCTACGCCGAGGTGGCCGCCAGCTTCAACTTTGAGGAGAAGATTGATAATTCACTGGTGATCCTGGACCCCATCGGCGTAGTCGCTGCGATCACGCCGTGGAACTTTCCGCTGCACCAGGTCGTCCTCAAAGTCGCGGCTGCGCTCGCCGCTGGCTGCACCGTGATCGTCAAGCCCAGCGAACTCGCCCCCCTCTCGACCGATCTCTTGGCCGAACTCGCGCACGAGATCGGCCTTCCCGCCGGAGTGCTCAACATTGTCCATGGCACCGGGCCGAGGGTTGGTGACGCCCTCGCCCGCCACCCCGGCATCGATATGGTGTCCTTCACCGGTTCCCCCCGAGCTGGCCGCGAGGTTGCTCGTCGCGCTGGCGAGACCCTGAAGAAAGTGACCCTTGCATCACGTCGCGCGGCTGTAGGCATCGCTGCGGAACAGCGCCGTGAACTCCCCGGGGCCGTAGCGGTCCTCCAGCCAGCTCTGGAGCGGGGAAAGGTTTCCGTCAAGAGTCGCGCGGATGAGCAGGTCGTGTAGCTCGCCGGACTCAGGCCCGCCGATCCGGACCACGGCCGCCGCTTCCCGGTCGAACGCGCCTTCCATGATGATGCAGAGGTTGCGAATCAGGTCCAGTCCGGCAACACCGGGAGCGCTGGGTACCTCGCCGTGCAGGTCGCCGTAACGGGTAATGACTGCTGCGGCCTGAACGTAGCGGTAGCCCGACGGCAGTCCCCCGGGTACCGGGTTGGGACAGTGGAAGCCTCCCCATGCTGGCTGCGTCGAGGTTACACCGACGAAGACGCGCTCGTGGGGAAGCAGCTCGGATAGCCCCAGCGAGGCCCGAGATCCCACGGCAGCATCCGCAGGGCTGGCGTGGTAAAGGAGGGTGAGCTGCCGTAGCTCGTCACCGTGTCGACGGCACCAGCTGGCCACCGGCCGCCGGGTTCTGCCTGGCCTGCGGTTACTGTGCTGTGGGGGTTACTGCCCGTTCCTGCTCGGGCGCTCCGGCGTGGCCGGCCTGGCGAACGCCTGCCACCACGCCGCCGGGTCGACCCGCATCGCCGCTTCGCCAAGACGCTGCCCCGACGCGGTGCGCAGCGCGGCCACGGCGGTCTGGATGAAGGGCTCGGTGTTGCTGTAGCCCTGCCGGCGATAGTCAAGGGCCTGCAGGAGCATCTCCAGCTTATCGGCGTCCCGGGCGCACTCGGCCTCCGGAGATGAGCGGCCCTCGTACTCGGCAATGAGCCCACGCAACAGGGCCGCCAATGGCTGCGGCAGCGCCGAGGTCTGGTCGGCGGTGATCTGCTCGTTGGGGGTGGTGTGCAGGTAGTGCCTGCCGACGTGGTCGAGGTCGGTGGTGCGGGATTCCTGCGAGTCGTGAAACAGCGCCAGTACGGCGGCGCGCTCCGGGTCGGCGCCCTCCAGCCCTGCGATCATCCACGCCAGGATCGCGGTGCGATGTGAGTGCTCTGCGACGCTTTCCGGGTACTTGATGCCAGCGTGCAACCAGCCCGTGCGCGGCAGCCGCTTGAGATGGCCCCACTCATGCGCGAGCTTGACGGCCTGCTCCAGCTCCTGGCTGGTGGCAGGACTGGCGGTGGTCGGTCGTGGCTGGGCGGTCATCCTGGTCCTTTCGTGGGAGTAAGGGCGCGGAGCAGGTAACGAACCTCGCTGAGTTCTCGACGCGACCTTGTAGACACCGCGTCGGCCTCCAACAGCGACTCGACACGTCCGGCGAGCCCGTCGGCTGCGGTGCGCCAGCGCCAGATAGTGGCGGCTGGCAAGGAAGGCCCACAGGGTATGCGCCATCAGGTCAACGTAGCCACAGGCCGGGTCGAGGCGACTGGCCAGCCAGACGAGCATTCGCTCTCCGCGCCAGGCCGGCAGGGAGCCGATCATAAACGTGTCTGAACGCTGTGGTGTTCCCAGCTCCTCGTAGTAGTGCGCGTTCCAGGCGAGCTGGGCGGACTCAAGGCGCTCGTCGTCGGCCAGGTTGTGGTCGATGAACCAGCGTAGCGGCCCAGGATCACCGCGCGCCGCAGCGATGACCGCCCGGCTGCGCTCAGCGACCCATTCCAGCGACCAGCTCCCCCGGACAAGTTGGGGCTTCGGTAGGTGATCGAGCCAGACGCTCGTGTCCGGGGCGGGATCGAACCCTGCCAGATAGGCGGCCTGGCGGCGCAACTGCAAGCTCGGCTCCTGGTGTCCATCCGCTCGTTCGGCGAGGGCCCGCAGCCGTGCGAATACCTCGTGTCGCTCTGCGGCGCCAAGCTCCGGGCCGTCTGGAACGGGACCGCGGCGTCGGCCGTTGGCTGGAAGCTGGGGAAGCCACCCCGGACGTTGCCCGACGAGGGCCCATACCAGCAGGTCATGCACGCGGCGCGTGGTGACCCATTCCGCCAATGGGTGTACTCGCCGGCTCGGCTCCAGCGTCTGACCGATGAGCCAGTCAGCTTGCATCGCCAGGTCAAGGGCAGCGACCAGGTCCGCGTCCGCGTTGGCGGCCATCAGTACGTGGCGCACGTCTACCAAGACCGCGACGCGAGTGGCGGGCAGTGGTCGCCGGCCAGACTCCCATCCCTGGACGGTGTCGAGGGAGACCCCGAGCAGCTCGGCAAATGCCTCTTGGCTCAACCCCGCCGACATTCTGGCGAGCTTGAGCACGAACCCGGTGACCGCTCCGGTAGGCGCGCGCGAGCCGCTCTGCTGCATGACGTTGTGAGCCAAGCCGGAACGGCTGTCTAGGTCTGTCTGCCGTTCGCAGTATACGCGATTGGCCAACGGAGGAACTAGAAGCGAGTCGTGCCATAGCGATGCGGCGTCCCAACCACGCGGGGCGGCACCCCAGTCCTCCCAATCGAGAATGCAGAATTTTGGAGCTGTCAGGTTCTGCCAGTAGAAGTCTCCATGAGCTGTAACCCATTCATCGATGGTCGTATCAATCTCGGGAAACGTGGCCGCGATTACTTCGGTAATGCGGAATTGATGGACGGCCACATGTGCCGTGGCGTGCTCACTCAACGCGTCCAGGGATGAATTCAAGTCCTGCCACCACTCGGCGGACAATGCGGGGAATTCGCGGAGAAAACCCCACGGGATCACATGCCTTGACTCGATCAACTCGGTTTCGTCGGCACGCCACATGCGATCATCAGCACAATCAATCCACGACACGCTCTGATACCACTTTGGCTTGGCGACACCATTCAGGACCACAGAGCGCTCAAGCCCGTTATTCCCTCGCTTAACAAAGCGGGACATCGGTTGTTGCTCAATACGGACCCATGTATCACGGTCGCTACGAAAACCGATAGATCTCCGTTTCCGCATCTCCGTTTGTCGATCGAGTCGCGCGTTGAGTGCCCGCTCCACTCGATCAATCTCTCTTTCAGCATCATGCTTCCGTAGATCTAAATGCATAGCCAAACCTCACTCTGCGGACCAACTTGCGACCACATCCTGTCGGCGCACCGTAACCTACTCGCCGCGAGGAACGGCCGGCGGTGAATCCCGCGCTCCTGACCTTGACGTGTGACGCCAACGGGGGCGCGGCCCCTTCACTAAGGTCGAGGGTCTGAAAGGTCAGCGTCGGATGTGTCTCGGACAGCGTGAGTGTGCGATCGGGATGCTGGCGGAAGCGGACCAGTCGCTCAGAGATCTCCCGCTTCTGTCGCGGCGTGCCCGTGAGCTTCTCGTGGGGCGTGAGCACGGTCACCGTCGTCCCCCTTGAACCAAAAGCGATGGTGGGCGATCAGGTCCCGGTGCTGCGGCAGCAGGCCGTCCGGCAACTCGTCGATATTGAAGAAGCGGGCGTCGAGAACCTCCTTCCGGTCGGGCCGGTAGGTGCCGCCGACGTACTCGGCGAGGTAGGCGACCTCGGCGCGCAGCTTGAAGCCGGTGACCAGGCGGACCGGGGTGGGCTCGACTGTCACCGCGAAGCCGGTCTCCTCGCGCGCTTCACGGACGACGGTGTCCTCCCAACGCTCCCCGGACTCGGCGTAGCCGGTGACCAGACCCCACGGCCGGCTCGGCTTCCACATGCGGCCCTTAATGAGTAGCACCTGGCCGGCGCTGTTGCGCACGAGCCCGGAGACGCCGACGATGTACTTGGTGTGGGCGAACCACAAGATGCGCCACTGCACGCCGCCTGCGTGCCGTCCAATGAACGTCCAGACCTTCTCCCGCATGGCCGTCAGCCTCGCAGCCGCCACCGGGCCGCGGTGGGAGAACCCGCCGGACAGCGCGCGCCGGTCTTGTCGGGGGCTGATTGGTGCCGTGCTGGGGAACACTCGGCCAGGGTCGCCGACTCAGGCATGCAATAGCGAGCCATTCGCAGGTATAGGCAATGATCGGCATCACGATCGGAGGGGGTTATGGATAACGCGGTTACGCCGGGTACGGCGCTGCGCCAGCTCCGCCTCGTTAAGGGCGCTGGTTTGCGGGAACTTGCTCGCGAGATATGGAGGAGCACCACACATAGCGGACAGTCGGGCGTAGTGCCCGCCCGGCGAGAGCACGCGCTAGCGTGGCAGGGGCCATGGACCAGATGCTGCGCCACCACGGCGACGTTGAGGCCGCACCAGGGTTGCTCGACTTCGCGGTGAACGTGCGCGGCAGCGGGCCTCCGGCGTGGTTGCGCGAGCGGCTGGTCGCGGCGTTGGACGGGCTCGGCCGCTACCCCGGCGCCGCGCAGGACGCCGCTGCCCGCGCCGCGGTGGCCGCCCGGCACGGCCGCGACCCGGCTGAGGTACTCGTGCTCAGTGGGGTCGCGGAGGGTTTCGCTCTGCTGTCCGCGCTGGCACCTCGATCAGCGGTGGTGGTGCACCCGTCGTTCACCGAATCTGAGGTGGCCCTGCGCCGAGCCGGCATCCCCGTGCAGCGGGTACTCACCGACGCCGCGCACCGGCTGAGAGCGGCGCAGATCCCCACCGAGGCCGACCTCGTCGTGCTCGGCAACCCCACCAACCCGACCTCCGTGCTGCATCCGGCGGAGGTGGTGCGCGCGCTGGCCCGGCCTGGGCGGGTGCTCGTGGTGGATGAGGCCTTCGCCGACGCGGTGCCCGGGGAGCGGGAATCAGTGGCGACCGATCGGCACACCCCCGGGCTGCTGGTGTTCCGCAGTCTCACCAAGACCTGGGCGCTGCCGGGGCTGCGGGCTGGCTACGCGCTGGGGGCGCCCGATCTGCTCGCCCAGCTGGCTACGCGGCGACCGCCGTGGCCGGTGAGCACGCTGGTGCTGGAGGCGGTGCAGGCGTGCAGCGCCCCGGCTGCCCTCGCCGAAGCCGCGGCGGCGGCCGCGCAGAGCGTGCGGCACCGGGAATGGATGGTTCGCCAGCTGACCGAGCTGCCCGGAGTCACGGTCCACCAGCCGGCCGCTGCCCCTTTCCTGCTGCTGGGTGTGCCCGGGGGTGCGCGGGTCCGCACCGCGCTGGCCGGTATCGGCATCGCGGTGCGGCGCGCTGACACGTTCCCCGGCCTCACCCCCGACCACCTGCGGGTCGCGGTCCGGCCTCCGGAGATCGCCGCTGTGCTCGTGGACGGGCTGCGGGCCGTGCTGGCCCCTGCGGAAGTAGTGTGACCGCAGCAGTGGTCTCGGCGGCTTTCGGCGGTACGGTCGATGCTCACGGTTCGTACCGCCGACCTGATCCTGGGCGATCGGGTCGGCGCAACCACTGGGGAGGCCCTCGCGGTGAATGCCGATTCCGCCGCCCAACGCGGGCTGCTTGACTTGGCCGCGGTGGACGCTGAGCTGACCCGCGCCACGCATCGTCGGCGGTCGTTGCCGGAGCTGGCCGAGGTTGACGAGGCGGAGCGGGCCCTGCGCTCCGCCCGGGACGCCCTGGTCGCCGTGGAGACGGTGGCGTCGGACTTAGACCGTGACATCCGTAAGCTGGAAGCCGAAATTGATCAGGTGCGTGCCCGGGAGGACCGGGATCGAGGTCTGCTCGACTCCGGGTCGATCTCCTCGGGCAAGCAGCTGGAAGATTTGCAACGGGAGCTGGCTACCTTGAAGCGTCGCCAGACAGTGCTGGAGGACGATCTGCTGGAGGTGATGGAGCGGCGCGAGGCCGCCGCCGCCGACCTTCAGCGGAACCGGGCCGCACTGGACGGCGCCGAGCAGCGGTGCCGTGATGCCACCCGCCGCCGAGATGAGGCGTTAGCTGAACTAAACGCCCTTGAGGAGCACGCTCAGCAAGAGCGCCGCATTCTCTTCGGCGGGTTGCCGGCGGACTTGGTGGCCCTCTACGAGCGGATTCGGGCCCGCAACGGTATCGGCGCGGCGTTGCTGTATGAACGCCGGTGCAGCGCCTGCCATTTGGAGCTGGACCGCACCGCGATCGCACGCCTGCGGGAGGCAGCTCCCGACGAGGTACTGCGCTGTGAGGAATGTGGCGTTGTCCTAGTGCGGACCGCCCAATCTGGTCTGTGAGGGGAGTCCAGGGTATGAGCAGACGCGTGATCATCGAGGCGGATGGTGGCTCGCGGGGCAACCCTGGCCCGGCCGGGTACGGGGCGGTGGTGCGCGACGCCGAGACCGGCGAGTTGCTCGCCGAGGCTTCCGGGGGACTGGGTCGCACCACCAACAACGTCGCTGAGTACGCGGGTCTCATCGCCGGGCTGCGCGCTGCGATCAAGGAGGGTGCCCGATCCGCCGAGGCGCGGCTGGACTCGAAGCTGGTCGTGGAGCAGATGAGCGGCCGCTGGCAGATCAAGCAACCGCACTTGCGACCGCTGGCCCGCGAGGCGGCCGAGCTGGCCCGCCAGCTCGGCGACGTCCGGTACACCTGGGTGCCGCGAGCCCGCAACGCGCACGCCGACCGGTTGGCGAACGAGGCGATGGACGCCCAAGCCGACGTCACCCGGCACCCCGCTGCGGCGACCGCGGCGCACCGGGAGCCCCGCAGCGCGGCCCCGGTGCCCTGGACCGGTGCCACCAGCTCCCCGACCCGGCTGCTCCTGCTGCGGCACGGGCAAACCGAGCATTCCGTGCAGCACCGCTACTCCGGGCGCGCGCAGCTGGCGCTGACTGAGCTGGGGCAGCGCCAAGCCGCGGCCGCAGCTGCGCGCCTGGCCAGCACCGATGGTGTCACGGCGGTCGTCAGCTCGCCGCTGCCGCGGGCGCACCAGACCGCCCAACCCGTGGCCGACGCGCTGGGTGTGCCCTTGAACGTCCACGAGGGATTGATCGAGGCTGACTACGGCGCTTGGGAGGGGCTGACCTTCGCCGAGGCCAGGACCCGGGACCCGGACCTGCACGCCAGGTGGCTCACCGACACCTCGGTGGCCCCACCGGACGGGGAGAGCAAGGATGCGGTGCACCACCGGGTGCGCCGGGTGCGTGACCAGCTGATCACCGAGCATGGCGCGGCCACCGTGATCGTGGTCAGCCACGTGACGCCGATTAAGGCGCTGCTGCGGATGGCGCTGGATGCCGGGCCGTCGCTGCTGCACCGGGTGCATCTGGATCTCGCATCGCTGTCGGTGGCGGAGTTCTACCCCGATGGTCCCGCCCTGGTCAGACTGGTCAACGACACGTCTCACCTGGCGAACAGGTAGATCGACACTGTCAAACCCACCACCACCACGGCGGCTCGCAACGCCGGTGCGGGCAGCCGGCCGGCGAGCTTTGCGCCGAGGAAGCCCCCGACCAGGGTGGTGGGCGTGAGCAGCGCGACGGCCAGCCAGTCCACCGGTGCGCCGAGGGCGAACACCAGCACGCTGACCACGCCGATGATCAGTGAGAGCAACCCCTTGGTGGCGTTGAGCCTGAGCAGATCATCGTGTGCGGTGAGCGCGAGGACCGCGATCAAGATGACGCCGAGTGCCCCGCCGAAGTAGCCGCCGTAGATGGCGGCGACGAATACCGCAGGCAGCAAGATCGCGCGGCGGTCCGGGGCATCGGGTTCGGGCCCGCCGATCCATCGGGCGAGCCAGGGTTGCACCCCGAGCAGCACGCTGGCCAGCGCCACCAGGGTGGGTACCACGGCGTTGAACACCGTGGCGGGCAACACCAGCAGCAGCAGGCAGCCAACTAGCGAGCCCGCCACCGCGACACCGGTGCTCGCCAGGACCCGACCCCGCTGTCCGCGCAGCTCCTGGCGACTGCCCAGTGCCAAGCCCAGGTAGCCGGGGCACTGGATGACCGAGTTAGTGACGTTCGCCTCAAGCGGTGAGAAGCCCACCGCTAGTAGCGCGGGGAACAGCAGCAGCGAACCGCCACCGGCCAGGGCATTGATCGCGCCCGCCAGAACGCCGGTGCTGACCAGCAGCGCAAGGTGGACGGAGGGCGCAAGATGGACGAACTGCACAAGGTGCCACGCTAACCCGGTGGGCGAAGATTTATGCTAGGGAGGCGGACGAGCTGGCCGGGCGGTCGCGTCGGGCTCGCAGCACGAGCCCGTCGAGGAAAGTCCGGACTCCTCAGGGCAGGGTGGTTGCTAACGGCAACCCGGGGTGACCCGCGGGACAGTGCCACAGAAAACAGACCGCCCCGCGTCAGCGGGGTAAGGGTGAAACGGTGGTGTAAGAGACCACCAGCGTCCCGGGTGACCGGGACGGCTCGGTAAACCCCACCTGGAGCAAGGCCAAAAGGCGCGCTGCTACGGCGCGCTGCGCAGGCGATTGAGGGTGGCCCACCCGATGCCTGCGGGTAGGCCGCTGGAGCCTGCCGGCAACGGCAGGCCGAGATGGATGACCGCCGGCCGGGACGCCGCAAGGCACCCGGTGCACAGAATCCGGCTTACAGGCCAGCTCGTCCGCCCCAAGCTCCGGACCAGCGAAAACGCTGTCACTGAGCTGCTTTTGTCCGCGCAGTGTTCGCAGCAGCGGCAGCCCGTCGTCATCGACAAACAGCAACCCCTCCGGGCCGGTACCGAACACCCGTAAGTGCTCGGCGAGGGCCTCCGCCACCACATCGGGCAAGGGCACGGTGCGCACGAGGAGTTGACGGTCCACGGTTAGGCAGCGTTTGAGGAAGTTCACTCGGTCTGCTGTGAGCCCGAATGCTTCGCCTTGCCGTAGGCCGGTGCCGGCGGCCAGCACCACCAGCGCCCGATAGCGCGGGGCACCACGCTGGCGAGTGCGGTGACTGCCTCGACGGGGAGGGGCACTACTTGGCGTTTGATCTTGCGGGCACGGTCGGCGGGGTCGGTCACCGTGGTCGAGGCGCTCATCCCAGCCACTTCGCCAGGGCGTTCATCACTGTCCGGGCGGCGTCTTCCTCGATCGTGACCGTGCAGCACCCCGTGGCGTGCGGATCGAACTGGAAATCCGACCGTCCCCGGCAGCTTGGTCACCAACAGGTTCGTGAAGCCCCAGGGACCCCCCGCACGTCTCGCAGCTGGCGTGGACCGGACCCGGTTCTCCCGCCGCTCCGACCACAGCTCCGAGGCGCTCATCGGTCAGCCCTCCGAGCGCAACTCGGGCAGCGCGGACCCTGCGGGACGTCGAACACGGTGGTCTGGCGCAGCACGCGGTGCCCGCACCGCGCCACGGACACCAGCGCCGGATGCTCGGCGTTGGAATCGAGGGCATGAGCGCGCCCGTCCACCCGGCTCCACCCCCACAGCAGCACAACAACTCCTCGGGAGAAACGAGGCCGCATCTGTCTCTTAGCAGAGACATCCCCATTGGGCTGTGGGCTACCCGGGCAGACCGGCCCGGCGGGCCATGCCCCGGAGCACCTCGTCGGTCGAGGAGCCCCGGCGCGAATGCCTGAGCAGCACGGCGAGGGTGTCGCGGGCGATCGGGTCGCGCTGCACTATATGGGGTGAGATCAGCTCGGCGCGGTGCAACGCCATCACCGCGTCGTCGTGGCGACTTCGCACCAAGGTGAGTGCCCGGCCGTAGTCCACCCAGTACCGGGCTTGATTGCCCCGGTGCGGGTGCCGATCGGGGCGCAGAGCTTCCGCGATGGTGATGGCGCTGTCGTGATCTCCGATCTCCACCGCAATGTGCAGCCGCCAGAATCCGACGTTCGTGGGGCCAAACCCCATCGCGTAGGCATTGCCCTCCCCGGTGCGTTCCGCGAGTTCGCTAGCCAGTTCCAGCGGGGAGTTCACCTCGGTGGGCCGGTTGTCGACTGCGGCGACCAGCGACTGGCACAGCGCGAGCATCCCGGCCAGCTGCGTCAACTCCGGGGTGTTCGTCGGCACGCTCACCGTGTCCAGCTCCGCCTGGGCAAGATCGGTCTGCCCGTCGGCGAGCATCACGTGCAGGCCACCCCAGGTGGCCAGACCTAGGGCAACGGGTGTGTCGAGTTCCTCCGCAGCTTTCCTGCCCAGCAGCACGGCATGCTCGCGCAGGTCGATCGCGCCCCTGCCACCCGCAGCCACCCGGTGGTGACTTCGACGTGCAGCAGCACCGCCAGCTCAAGCAACTCGGCCACGTCCCGGCCGGCCGCGATGCTGGTGTGCAGATCGGCGATCAGGTCCGGCAGGGCAGCACCGACCTCACGTTCCCGACCGCAGCGGTAGTGCATGTCCACCGTCGCCATCACCCGGGCTCGCAGTACCTCCACCGGCAGGACCTGCCCGCCGGGCCGCCCGTGGCTGACCGCCCTCATCGCGGAGCGCACTCTTTTGATCGCGGAATCGGTGGGTCCGTTAGCGGGTGCCGGGACCGGCAGTTTGGTCAGCTCGCTCGGGGCGATCTGCAGCGCATCTGCCAGCGCCACGATCTCCGCAAGGGTCGGGGAACGCTCACCGGTCTCGATCCGCTGGAGAGTGTCCTTGCTCATCCCGGCCAGCTCGGCGACCACCCGCAGCGACTTGCCTCGATCATCGCGGACACGCCAGATCGCCAGCCCGATCGTCTGCGCGTCCTCACGGTCCACCAGGCACCCCTCCCCGCCGAGGTAGACCCCCTCGCCGATGCCCCAGGACCGTCGCCCCGGGGCGGTGTACCTCGGCGAAGGGGTACCCGGACAGTCTACGCGGCGTGCCCCTCGCCATTACGACAGACCGTCGCGGCCAACTCGGCGTAGGCGCTGGAGACCGACCGCCCCGGTGGCCATCAGGTAGCCCAGCACCGCGCTGTCGTTACCCGGTGACTGTGCAGCGCTTCGGGTACGTCGATCACGATTAACGATCATGGCCCGACGATGACAGCGGGTTGTCGTGCAGACGAGACACCTCGGGAGAAACGAGGCCGCATCCGTCTCTCCGCAGAGACATCCCCGTTGGGCTGTGGGCTACACGGGCAGACCGGCCCGGCAGGCCATGCCCCGTAGCTCCTGGTCCGTCGAGGAGCCCCGGCGCGAGTGCCTAAGCAATACGGCGAGCACGTTGCGAATGATCGGATTCCGCTGGATGCGGTGGGGAGAGATCAGCTCAGCACGGCGCAGCGCCCGCACCGCGTCGTCGTGGCGTCCCCGCAGTCGGGCCAGCGCCTGGCCATAGTCGGCCCAGTAGGCGACTCGACGCGAACGGTTGGCATGCGCATCCGGGTTCATACCCTCGGCGATACTCACGACCCGTTCGTGATCCCCGACCTCTAACAGTCCGGATATGCGGTAAAGGTCGACATTGATCGGCCCGAAACCCAGCCCGAAGGCGTTTCCCTCTCCCGTGCGCAACGCCAGCTCTGCCGCGTACTCAAGCGGAGCGTCAACGTCGCTGCTGCGCCTGTCCGCTGCTGCGACCACCGCTGTGCGGAGCGCGAGAAAGCCCGCGAGCTGCATCGTCTCCGGGGTGTTCGTCGGCATGGTCACCGCGTCCAGCCCTGCCTGCGCTATGCCGAACGCCCCCTTCGCGAGAGCCACCCTCGCACCGGCGGCAGCGACCAGACCTATCGAAGTCATGGTGCCGTGTTCGTGGGCGGCTTGCC
>JAFAPC010000019.1 GCA_019247305.1 Pseudonocardiales bacterium | reverse complement strand
CCTAAACCTCAGTCGCCGTCGTTGTGCCACCCATCGTGGCTGGTCAGGCGGTCCAAACGCCTGTGTGGGAGCGGACGAGAAGAACACTACGCCTTCCGGGGAACTTGGCTCAAGTGTCAACGTGCTAGGGACCAAGGAGCCCTAGTGAGGCTGCGCCTCGGACCGCCGAGGTATCACGTTGCGGCTGCATGTCGTGAACTCGACAGGACCGACATTTCCGGCACCGGAAATGTCGGTCCTGTCGAGTTCACGACACCGGACTGCGCAGGAGATGATCGGCAGAGCGCGGTCCGGAACCGGAGCGAGGGCATCCTCCCTGGAGATGCGCCCAGAGCTCGGCTTACGTGTCGAACTTCTCGAGACCAAGGATCCCTAGAGAGAATCTTGGCGCGGAGAGGGGCTGTCATGGCCGGCATGGACGACGGTTGGACTGAGTTGACCCTCGGTGAGCGGATCAGGCGCCTGCGCAACGAGGCGGTGATGACCCAGGATGACCTGGCGGCCACCGCCAACGTGTCCACCGATCTGATCCGCAAGCTAGAGCAGGGCCAGCGGCAGACCGCCTCGCTCGCGAGCCTGTCCCGCATCGCTGCGGCGTTGAACGTCGACCTGGGCGTGCTGCTGGGCCCCACCCGATCGGCCGCGGCTGCGAGGCGGGACAGACCCCAGATCGTGGCCATTCGGGACGCGCTGACCAACGTGGCCGACACCCTGGGTGAACTGGACGGCGTGGACGTCCCAGACCTGGCTGATCTCGGTCATGTCGCGGCCCGCGAAGCGCTGCGCCTGGCCGCTGGGGCGCTCGATCCGCTGCGCCTGGCCTCGGCACGCAGCTGCCTCGGTCACGTGCTCATCCTCCAAGGTCGCTACGCTGACGCTGAGCGGGTCCACGTGGCCACCGCCCAGCAGCTGGAGCCCACCGGCCAGGTCAGCGCGGCGCACTGGTCGGTGTATGGCGGACTGCTCCTGGGGGGCGCCTCGTCGGCTGCTCGGCAGGGGCGCTCCGGGGTGGCGAGCGACCTGCTGGCCGAGGCGGCCGCAGCAGCGCATCAGACCGAGAGGGACCGCATCGACTACGACGTGACCTTCGGTCCGGGCATCGTGGTGATGCAGACGATCGACTGTGCCGTGGTCACCGGGGACTACGTCGCGGCCGCGGAGACGGCCCGGCGGATGCCGCGCGACTCGGGGCTGCCGCTGGTTTCCCGGTCTCGGCACCTGGTTGATGTGGCGCACACGCAGCTGCGCCTAGATCACCCCCAGGCCGCTGAATCAGCGCTGCTGACGCTGGAGCATGCCACCCCGGAGTGGGCTGCGCTGCACCGGCTGCCCCGGGTGCTCGTCGGAGAACTGCTCACCCGCGGGCGCCCGTCCTCGCGGCTGCGCGAGCTCGCCGACCGGCTGCAGGCCACCCCAGCCCCTCTCGAGGAGTAGTCCCCGGGGCCAACCGAAGAGACGCCGCGTCCTAACCCGCACCGGTTCATCGCCGCCACTCTCACTACCCGTGACCAACAACGTCGTGAACAATGACCCCTCAGATCATGACTTTTCCGCACACGACGCCCTGCGGCCGTCGCCGGATGCCGGGGACGAGGAGCGGGTGGTGCTGCGAGCGCGGGTGCATCTCCTGGCGGCCGACGGCCTGCTTGCCGAGACGGTGCGGCACCCGCCACGGGAGTACTTCACCCTGTGCGCGCAGGTGATCACCGACTCGGATCTGCCGCATGCGGGCTGCCCGGACGAGGAGTGTAACTGCGAGCTTCGGTACTGCCCGGCGTGCATCCAGAACGCCGCCGGGTGGAACGCCGAGATCGAGGAGGAGATGCAGGCGCTCGGGTGGACGGCGCGAGTCCGCTTCGACGGGGAGATCGACGCCCCAGCCGGGGTGACCGTGCGGCGGGACGCATCCCCGACGCCGGGTGGCACACCCGGGCCGAGACGGCCATGACGGACAGCCCGGACCTCGCGGCCGCCAAGCGGCTGCTGGATACCGCCAAGTGCGAGGGGTTCGCCTTCCACCGGATCGCGCCGGGCCCGGACGGGCCGCTACGCGGCGTGCGGAAAACCCCCAGTGGGTCGACGAGATCTACCTGGCCGGGTTCTGGCAGCCCAACTCCTGCCACGCCATCCGCCGGTGCCGCTCATCGCTGATCGTGCCCAGGGGGCTGCCGGTGACCGAGCAGGTACACGGCGACGCGCTCGCATCTGACCGAGCTCAAGGGTGCATAAGGATCCATAAGACCCTGCACAGGCAGCCCACAAGGTGCACATGCATCCATAAGACCCCCGGGGTATTCGGGTGAGTTAGCGTGCTGGGGTCATCAGGGCGACGATGCGTTCGAGGTCGTCGACAGAGCCGAACTCGACGACGATGCGGCCCTTGCGGCGGCCTAGTTCCACCTTGACGCGGGTGTCGAAGACGTCGGAGAGGTTCTCGGCGAGGTGCTGTAGCCCTGGGGCCCGCATCGGGCGGGGTGCTGTCTGCTTTGGGCGGGTCTGGTCGGGCTCCGCACGGCTGAGCGTGACCGCTTCCTCGGTAGCCCGAACCGACAGTCCTTCGGCAACGATCCGCGCCGCCAAGGTCTCCTGGGCTGCCGGCTCCTCCAGGCTGAGCAGGGCTCGGGCATGCCCGGCGGACAGCACTCCGGCCGCGACCCTCCGCTGCACCGCAACCGGCAGCTTGAGCAACCTGATGGTGTTAGTGATGACCGGGCGGCTGCGCCCGATCCGCGCCGCCAGTTCCTCATGCGTCACGCCGAAGTCCTCCAGCAGCTGCTGATAAGCGGCTGCCTCCTCCAACGGATTGAGCTGGACCCGGTGGATGTTCTCCAGTAACGCGTCGCGGAGCATCACGTCATCAGCAGCGCTTCGCACGATTGCCGGAATGTGATCCAACCCGGCCTGCCGCGCCGCCCGCCACCGCCGCTCGCCCATGATCAGCTCGTAGCGACCAGGACCCGGCTGCCCAATCGCCGGCTCAGCCGGCAGTGGTCCGATCGCCGGCTCAGCCGGCAGTGGGCGGACCACGATGGGTTGTAGCAGTCCGAATTCCCGGATCGAGTGAGCAAGCTCGGCTAGGGACTCCTCGTCGAACGCCTGCCGGGGCTGCTGAGGGTTGGGCACGATGGCCCCGATCGGCACCTCCTGGTAGACCGCGCCAGCGACCCGACCAGCCGCAGCATCCGGGAGAGCCTCTGAACGGCCACCGTGGCCCGGCGGCGTCGCTGAATCGTCCGCGGCGTCGACCGGCCCGGTAGGGATCAGGGCAGCCAGACCGCGGCCAAGTCCGCCTTTGCGGTGTGCCCCAGGAGTGGGGAATCCTGGCGGGTGCGGAAGTGCGCTGCCGGGAGGCATCAGCGTGACACCTCGCGGGCGCCTGAGTGACCCTCGCCTGAATGGCCGTTGCCTGAATGGCCACCGTCCACATAGCCACGGTTCAGCGCAATTTCTTGCGCGGCGTCCAAGTAGCTCAGCGCCCCACGGGAGCCGGGGTCGTAGGCCAGCACGGTCTGCCCGAAACCGGGCGCCTCCGAGACCTTCACGCTGCGCGGGATCACGGTGCGTAGCACCTGGTCGCCAAAATGCTGGCGAACCTCGGCGGTGACCTGATCGGCCAGCTTGGTGCGGCCGTCGTACATCGTCAGCAGGATGGTGGACACCGTCAGCGCGGGGTTGAGGTGCGCTTGCACCAACTCGATGTTACGAAGCAGCTGCCCGAGCCCCTCCAGCGCGTAGTACTCGCACTGGATGGGGATCAGCACCTCGCGAGCGGCGACCAGCGCGTTCACCGTGAGCAGTCCGAGCGATGGGGGGCAGTCGATAAACACGTAGTCGACGCCCAACTCGTCCAGTACGCCGCTGGACAGCGCCCTGGACAGGCGCGACTCCCGGGCCACCATGGACACCAGCTCGATCTCGGAACCGGCGAGATCGATGGTGGCAGGGATACAGAGCAGGTTCGACGACTGCGGGCTCACCACAACGGCATCGACAATCCCGATCTCCCCGAGCAACACCTCATACACCGACGGAGTGCCGGCGCGGTGCTCGATTCCCAGCGCGGTCGAGGCGTTTCCCTGCGGGTCCAGGTCGACCACAAGCGTGCGCAGTCCCTGGAGCGCCAGCCCGGCCGCGAGATTGACGGTGCTCGTGGTCTTTCCGACACCGCCCTTCTGGTTGGCCACCGCGAGGACCCGGCGCCGGAACGGACGGGGTAACCGGTTGGTGGGGTGCTTGACCCGAGTGGCCCGTTCCGCCTCCTCCGCGATTGGCGTCCAGACAGCCTCCGAGTGATCTGCGCTGGCGGAGACCCCGCTGAGGGCGTCGAGGGCTTCCGGTGAGACCTCGGGGGCGCAGGACACCTGACTGGCTCCGCTGTGTCTGCTCGAGGGCGAGGGTCTGCTCGAGGGCGAGGGTCTGCTCGAGGACGAAGGTCCGGTCGAGGGCGAGGCGTGCGCGAGGGCATGCTGCGGGGTCGGTCTGTCTAACCCCCGGTCCACCCCCCGGTGCGGTGGCCCGGTTTCACGTGAAACAGCGAGAGGCGCCGTCGCTGCCGTGCGGTCCAAGCACGTCCGGTTTTCGGGCCACGTCGGAGGGCTCACGCTCACCGATCCTTCCTGCTTCGTGCCGTCGCTGGACGAGCGACGCGCTGAGTCAGCCGGGACACCACGACGACTGTGGTCGGCGGCCGCACCATCGTGGCACCGCACTGCACGATCTCCGCTGCCGCCCCGCCGACCCTGCGCACCGCATCACGGTCCCGCGCGAGCTCCTGTTCCGCGCTGGCACCCTTGACTGCGAGCAACCGCCCGCCCGGTGCGACCAGCGGAAGGCTCCAACCCGCTAGCCGCCCCAAAGGCGCGACCGCCCGGGCGATCACGACGTCGTTGCCGCCCCGTTCATCACGTACCCCTGGGTCTTCGGCGCGACCGCGATGCACCGAGACCGCAAGACCAAGCACAGCGAGCACCTCCTGTAGCCACTCCACCCGCCGAGCCATCGGCTCCAGCAGGACAACCGAAAGGTCCGGTCGAGCGAGCGCCAGCGGTATTCCCGGCAACCCCGCGCCAGAGCCGACGTCAAGCACCTGAGCACCTTCCGGCACAAGCTCACCGAGTACGGCGCAGTTGAGCAGGTGGCGTTCCCACAGCCGATCCGCTTCCCGGGGACCGATGAGTCCCCGGTCCACTCCAGACCCGGCGAGCAGCGCAGCGTATCGCTCCGCGAGCGGGTACCTCGCACCAAACGCCGCCTGGGCAGCGACCTGGACGGGCAGGACTACCGGACGTTTCACGTGAAACATCGCTCGTTCGCGCGCTGTGGACCCACCTCAGGTAGCCACGGATCACCTGGAGCGGAACACCACCACACGGCGATACGGCTCTTCGCCCTCGCTCTCGCTGCACACGCCGTCCACCTCGGCCACCGCATCATGCACGATCTTCCGCTCAAAGGGAGTCATCGGCTGGAACCGGACCGGCTCACCGCCGTCGCGAACCCGCTTCGCCGTGGATCGACTCAGCTCGCTGAGATCCTGACGCCGAGCGGACCGCCACTGCGCAATGTCGAGCATCAGCCGGCTGCGGGCACCGGTCTGCCGCTGAACCGCCAGCCGGGTGAGCTCCTGAAGCGCCTCGAGTACCGCACCGCGCGGTCCCACCAGCTTTACCAGGTCTTCTCCGCCGTCGATACTCACCATAGCCCGACCAGCCTGGACGTCAAGATCGATATCGCCGTCGTAGTCCACCAGGTCGAGCAGCCGTTCCAGATAGTCGCCCGCAATGTCGCCTTCGTGAACAAGAAGTTCCTCACTCGTCGGCTCATCGCGGACCGACTGGGTCGTCCTGGCTGTGCCCTCACCATCCACCGATGAACCCGAATCAACCGGTGAAGGTGACTTGGTCAGCGCCGCCTCAGTCGCCAGCGTCTCGGCCACAACTGTCTCCTTTCCGGGCAATCGCGCCCTTAGCGGCGCTTCCGGTTCGTCTTTTTCCCCGGTCTCGGCCGCTGCCGGATCATGCCAGGTGTCGCGGAGCGCTCTACACCCGGCGGTCCTTGTCCGTTGGACAACCCTTCCGATCCACCGCTGGCCTCCTTCGATCCAGGCGCTGCCGGTCCGGTTCCCGGGGAGGCAATCCCGTTCTCCGATCCCTGCGGGGCATCGCGCTCAGCTGGACCAGCGGGGACGGGATCAGGGGGGACCGGACTAGCTGGGGCACGATCAGTGGGGACAGGGGCCGAGCCAGCCGGAGCCGATTCAGCGGGGACCGAGTCAGCCGGAGCCGAGCCAGCCGAGGTGGAACTAGCCGAGGCCGAACTAGCGGGCGCCGAGCCACGAGGGGTGCTGGTGACCTCCTTTTTCGACCGGATGGGCTTCTGACCGGGTCGCGGGCCCAGCGCGTGGCGCTGCGCGATCGCGGTCTGCTTCTTCTCGGCGTCCTCGGCGTCGATCCGTTGGTAGACCAGCCGCTGCTGGGCCAGTGTCCATAGGTTGTTGGACAGCCAGTACAGCAAGATTGCCAACGGGAAGAACGGGCCAGTGCCCACCACCCCGAGCGGGAACAGATACACCTGGATCTTGCTCATGATCGCGGCTTGCGGGTTGGCGGCCAGCTGGGTCGGGTCTTGCCGCGCCACCGAGTGCTTCGCGGTGAGATGGGTGAGGACACCGGCCACGATGGTCAGCGGGACCGCCACCACGGCGATCTGCCACCGGGAGATGTCCCCATACCGGGACAGCAGGTCCGCTGGCTCGGTAATGAACGCCGACAGCGGCACCCCGAACAGGCGTGCATCCAGGAACGACTGCACATCGACCGCGCTGAACACGTAGTTCACGGTCTGGCGGTTCTGCTCAGGGCTCAGTCCTGACCGGTTGAACGAGCGCAGCACGTGGTACAGACCGATGAACACCGGGATCTGCACCAGCACCGGCAGGCAGCCACCCAGCGGGTTCACCCCGTGTTCGACCTGCAGCTTTTGCATCTCGGCCGCCATCTTCTGGCGGTCGTCGCCGTACTTCTTCTTCAGCTTCTGGATCTCTGGGGCGAACTCCTGCATTTTGCGCATCGAGCGGACCTGGCTGACGAACGGCTTGAACAGCAGCGCGCGCAGGGTGAACACAAGGAACATCACGGCCAGCGCCCAGCCGAAACCATTGCCTGGACCCAGCAGGTAGCCGAACGCCTTGTGCCAGAACCACAGGATGGCCGACACCGGATAGTAGATGAAGTTCAGCACGACGACTCACTCTCGGCGGGGGAGCTGGGTGATCTCGCTGGCGGAACCGGATCCATCCCTCCAGGGTGCCAGGGTCCGCAGCGAAGCAGCCGTCGCACCGTCCACCACGACCCGCGCAGCATCCCGTGGACCATCAGTGCCTCGATCGCATAGGCACTGCAGCTGGGGGAAAATCGGCAGCTCGGCGGGAAGGCGGGGGAGATCCAGCGGCGGTAGAACTGCAAGACGACCACCAGTACCTGAACCACCGGGCCCGGCCGAGGACTTCGGTCGGGCGGGCGAGCGGGGCGGCGCGTCCTAGCCGGCAGAACCGTCATCGCCGACTGCCGAGACTCGCCGCGCTGCCGGTGTTGGGCGGGCTGGCGGTGTTGGGCGGGCTGGCGGTGTTGGGCGCGCTCGGGGTGCGGGAGCCGAGCAGCCGCCGCAACGCCCCGTCAAGGTCAGCACCCAGCGCCACGCTGCTCGCACCCGCCGACGCCGGCAGCGCGCGCACCACCACGAGCGCTCCGGCGGGCAGCGCCGCCAACCGCCGCCGCAGCAGATGCCGCAGCTGGCGCTGCACCCGGTGCCGGACCACGGAACCACCGACCGCACGACCGACCACAAAACCTACTTTTGGGCCCCCGGACGACGCCCCGAAGGAACGCCCGGATGAGCCCCCGGACGAACCCGCTGGTGGCGGCGCACCGTCGCTGCCGACACGGGCCAGGTGCACCACGACAGCGCCGTAGGCCGCCCGGCGGCCCCGGCGCAGCGCCGTCGTGAAGTCCTCGCGACGGGTCAGCCGGTTGGCAGCGGAGAGCAACGCGAGAGATCCGCCGAACGCCAACGCCTCAGGCCGACAACTCAGCGCGGCCCTTGCGGCGCCGGGCCGCCAGGATGGCCCGCCCGGCGCGGGTGCGCATGCGTAACCGGAACCCGTGGGTCCTCGCGCGGCGCCGGTTGTTCGGCTGAAACGTACGCTTGCCCTTGGTCACGACTGTCGTTCTCCGGGTGCTCGGTTCTCATTGCGGGACCGGGGCCATCAGGACCGGGGCCATCAGGACCGGGGGTAACCGGGTCATCCCCCACTGGCACGGGCGGCATTGGCTGCGAGCGGGGCTCACTCGGTACGCGGACCGTGTCGGGACCGTAGGCGAGAGCACGCACACATGCCCACCGGTGGGCGGGAGACACTCTGAGCTTAGGCCGCCGGTACCGGTGCCGTCAAAACCGGCATCTCGCGTTACCGCTGGGGCGACACACCGTTACATCGGTGGTGCTTGCCGAAGCGGAGTTTTTGTGGCAGCACCCCAGGCTTGTCAGCGTGCGGTGGCTGATTAGGGTCTCCTAGGCCGCCCAGCAAGCAGGCATGTCGGGGATCTGCGGAGCGCGGCGGCCCACGCTGTCCACAGCTGTGGACAACTTTGTGGACGCGCAGCGTTCCTGGCGTCTACCACCGGCCGAAGGGGAGTCAGCGGGTGTCAGAGCGGCAAAACGACCTCGGCCAGGTGTGGAGCGAGGTCGTCCGGGAGCTCTCCACCGGGACGCTGTCGCCGCAGCAACGGGCCTGGATGCGGGTCACCCGGCCGATCGGTCTGCTGGATGGCACTGCGCTGCTGGCCGCGCCCAGCGACTTCGCCAAAGACGCTATCGAGCGGGCGCTCCGCGAGCCGATCAGCGCCGCACTGTCCCGGCGCCTGGGTCGGCAGGTGTCGCTCGCGGTTAAGGTTGACCATCCGCTGCCGGTGCCACCGGAGCTACCGCCGCAGTTCACCACCCCCGAACCAGTGGTGTCTGACGACTCCAGCTCAGGCGCTACCCCGCCGAGTGGGCTTGCCCTCGGCGCCGCCACCGACTCTGGCGACGAGCAAAGCGAGGCCACCGTGCAGGAGATCTGGCCCCCCTTCGCTGGTCCGGCCGCTGCGGGAGCGACCCGGCCGCCGAGCTCGCAGACCAGGCTCAACGAGAAGTACACGTTCGACACCTTCGTGATCGGCGCCTCAAACCGATTCGCGCACGCCGCAGCGGTGGCCGTGTCCGAGGCACCGGCGCGTGCCTACAACCCGCTGTTCATCTGGGGCGAATCCGGGTTGGGCAAGACGCACCTGCTGCACGCCGTCGGGCACTACGCGCAGCGGCTGTTCCCCAGTATGCGGGTGCGGTACGTCTCCACGGAGGAGTTCACCAACGACTTCATCAACTCCCTGCGGGATGACCGCAAAGTGGCCTTCCAACGCCGCTACCGCGACGTCGACGTGCTGCTGGTGGATGACATCCAATTCCTGGAGGGCAAGGAAGGCACCCAGGAAGAGTTCTTCCACACCTTCAACACCCTGCACAACACGAACAAGCAGATCGTGATCTCCTCCGATCGCCCACCGAAGGGGCTGGGCACGCTGGAGGACCGGTTGCGCACTCGGTTCGAGTGGGGCCTGATCACCGACATCCAGCCGCCCGAGCTGGAGACCCGGATCGCCATCCTGCGCAAGAAGGCCGCTGGCGACCGGTTGGCCGCGCCCGATGAGGTGCTGGAGTTCATCGCTGCCCGCATCGAACGCAACATCCGCGAGCTGGAGGGAGCGCTGATCCGGGTCACCGCGTTCGCCTCGCTGAACCGCCAACCGGTGGACCGCCAGCTCGCGGAGATCGTGCTGCGTGATCTCATCCCGGACGAGGCGGCGCGCGAGATCGGCGCACCCCACATCATGGCGGTGACCGCCGAGTTCTTCGGGCTCACCATCGAGGATCTGTGCGGGCCCAGCAAGACCAAGCATGTCGCCCAGGCCCGACAGATCGCCATGTACCTGTGCCGGGAGCTGACTGATCTGTCCCTGCCGAAAATCGGGCAGACCTTCGGCGGCCGCGACCACACCACGGTGATCCACGCGGACCGCAAGATCCGCAAGGAGATGGCCGAACGCCGCCGCACCTACGACCAGGTGCAGGAGCTCACCTCCCGAATCAAACAGCGCGCCCGCTCCTGACTACACAAGAAGGGAATAAGGCCAAGATCAATCGTGAAGGTTGTGCAGTTATTAGGTCGTGGCGGTCAGCGGCGGAGGAGGTTGGTGAGGGGGCGGCGGTCGGAACTCAACATGTCCGCTGCGGATGGTGATGCCCCGCCCTTGCAGGTGCAGCCTGCTGGTGATGCATCGGGCAGAGCAAGCAGCAATTTCGCACCGTGGTCGTGCCGTTGTCGAGCGGCTCAGAGTTCCCACCCAGCACCACGGGAATCAGTGTGCAATCGCAGGCCAGGCGGCGAGCCGCAGCGGCACCGAACCAACTGCCCGTAGTCCATCGCCGCAGTGCCCAGTGCGGCGCGTAGCGCGTCCCAGTTTATGGTCACCGTGACGTGCGGGGGTTCCCCGCCGGTGGTCGGGAAGTTATCCGTGACGCGGACCCGCTCGCACAGTTCGATAAGCGCATCGGTCTGGCGCTGAGGAGCCGCCCTGGTGTCGGGCACGCCGTCGGTGCTGGGGCGACGAGCGACGAGTTACTCGATCAGAGTGCGGATCATGCTGCCGTACTCAGGGTCGAGCCAGCCTTCCAGCGCGAGATGCCCATCGCGGCCCATCGCGGCGGTCACAGAACCACAGCTCCTCGCGGACCGGTGCCGCCGGGGTGGAGTCATCACGGGGTTGAGATCCGGCGGAGTCAAGGGTGGCGAGGAGGCGGTGGGCAATGATGCGCAGCCGGCGGGGGTCCGAAGTCCCGGGCGTAGCCAGCCAGATCTGCCTCGGCACGCTCGCGGGCCGGTTGGGGGACCGACGCAGGCAAGACCGCCATGGTTTCGTTGATCACCCGTAGCTGCCCGGTGCCGACTCGCGCAACGTCTGGGTAAGCCCCTCATCACTCAGGGCGCCGAGAGTCTCGCGCATGCCATCGAGGCAATCCGAGATCGCCGCCACGGGCTCCGGCAAGGCTACGGTCTGCCCCGATTCTTCCGGGCACCACTGACAAAATCCGGCACCGAACCGATCTACATACACCTGCGGTGAATGGTCCTCGATGCAACCGCTGAACCCCACCGAGTCGCTAGAGCCGACCTTACAACAGAGTGATCGTTGGCCATCAGCGGTTTCCCGAGCGTGACAATCACGCCACCGGGCCAGGTCTGTGCCACCCATGCCCAGGGATTTCCGCCGAGCGGGCTGTGGCCGACGTGCCGCAGTACTCGCGTCGGCAGGCCGCCGTTCCCATCTGCACCTTGACATAGCCCGAGGGTGGGCACAGGCTGGCGGTGAGCGGGACGGCGAGGCGATCCGGCACCTGGGCACCGCGGGTCGGATTGCGCCCACCCGGATCCGCAACGATCCGATCGCCCGGGACCTGGTACTCACCCTTGCCGAGCGGGCCCAACGCCGGATGCGGGAGCTCGACAGCCTGGGCAACCGGTGAGGCATCGATGGCGCCCGATCTCCCGGTAGGTTTGGCTTTCCAATTTCGGATGAACCATGGCAGGGGTTCGCGCATCCACGTCGGGCTGCACAGCCTGGTTTTCACCCGATCGGGGGTATGCCATGACGTATGTGACGAGCACTACTCATCCTCCTATAGTCGTTGCCGATTAAGCCGGCGGACAGGAGGGGCATCGAGATGTCAAAGCTGCAAGTGGGACAGAACATGGACTACAGCGAAACAGCAGGGAAATCGGTCCTAGACCAGCAAAACGGGGCTTGCCTAGTGTCCTGGTCTCCCGGAGACCCCATGTTCAACGCCGATCGGGAGACACTCCTTGACCTTACGCAGCATGAGATCCAAGCCCTGCGGACCGAGTTCAACTTGGCCGACGCGCACACGCACCAGCGACAGTCACTAAGCCAACGCAAGATTATCGAGCAGCTACCCAAGCTGTGGTATGAGACTGAGGAAGGGTTACAGGAGACCTACGAACGTCGTTTCACCGAGGCGTTCTTCCGGTTACACGGGCAACCGACCGCCTTGACCAAAAAGAAAACCCTGCTCTCCTACGCCGCGTCGATCTCTACGATGGTTGCTGCCATGTTCCTCAAGCAGCAGCGGATGGCCGTCACGCTGGTCGAGCCATGCTTCGACAACCTGCACGACGTGCTGGCGAACATGGGCGTTCCACTGTATCCGATTGATGAATCCACTCTCACCGACCCAGATATGATCTACGGTGAACTCAAGCGGCGTGTCCGTACTGACGCACTGTTCCTGGTCGATCCGAACAACCCCACCGGATACAGCCTGCTAGCCCATGGGCGTCAGGGTTTCGAAGAAGTAGTGAGATTCTGCCGGGACCACGGCAAGCTGCTGGTGATTGACTTCTGTTTCGCCGCCTTCACGCTATTCGACTCCAAGCTGACGCGTTTCGACGTCTACGAGCTGCTGGAAAATTCTGGCGTGACGTATATGGCGATCGAGGACACCGGCAAGACTTGGCCGGTGCAGGACGCTAAGTGTGCGATGATCACAGTCAGCGATGACATCCGAAAAGCAGTCTACAACATTCACACCAGCGTGCTGCTGAACGTATCGCCGTTCGTGTTGAACATGCTGACACAGTACATCGAGGACTCCATCGCCGACGACTTCTGCTCGATACGTGACGTGCTCATGCACAACCGCGAAACCACACGCAGTGTCCTCAACGGGTCGATCTTGAAATACCAGGAACCGATCGTGCCGGTCAGCGTGGCTTGGTTTCGGATCGACCACCCGGAACTGACCGCATCGGAGCTGCAATCCGACCTCCTTAGCGAAGGAGTATACGTGCTGCCCGGCCGATATTTCTACTGGAGTCAGCCGAGCAGGGGTGATAGCTTCATCAGGATCGCCCTGGCGCGCGACCCAAAGATGTTCGCCACCGCGATGACCCGACTACGCCGGATACTTGATCGCCATGGCCGGTGACGTGTACGTCGACGCGGCACTGTTCCTCGGTATGCACAGTACCGATGAGTCGATGCGGATCGCCTGCAAATCATTTTTTGCCGCGCGACTATCCGACCACGTGGTGATGAGCTGGGAACAGGTCGGCCGGTGTGATGACCTGGTGTGGCGGTTCCCGCGTGCGGTGCAAGACGCCTACTACCCGTTCATGGACAACCTGCACACGGATATGCGCATCGAGCGCCGCGGCTATGACGCGGCCGACTTGCGAGTCGGCCTGCTGGCGGAGCTGGATGGCCTGGCCATGCACGAACGGTTGCTGGCGGGGATGGTCCTGAACAGAAACGGCATGCTGTGGTCGGTCAGTCCACGGCTGTTGGCACACGCTTCGCTGCCGGTACGGGCGCCAAAGGCCGACGTGGAGTTGTTGTTCCCGGACGCACTGGAGCGGCTTTACCGCACCTCGCTGGCGCTTCGCGTACCGATGACGGAGTTGTGATGGAGAATCAGGCATGGACGGGGGTGATCGTCGCGCTGGTCACGCCGCTCACCGATGCTGGCGAGATCTGCGCGCCGGATATTGCACGGCTGATCGCCTCGGTTCGACCACACGTAACAGCGCTCGTTCCAGCGCTCAGCACCGGTGAAGGCTGGGCATTATCAGACCGGCAGTGGAGTCAGCTGATCGCCAGCACGGTGCGTTACGCCGGTGGGCTGCCAGTGCTGGCCGGGATCGAATGCCCGCAGACCACCGAGGTGATTGCCCGAGCGCGGCTCGCGGCCGTGCTCGGCGCCCGTGCCGTTGTGGTGACCACGCCCTACGGGCCGCAGGTCAGCCAGCAAGACATGTATCGGCACTACACGGCGGTGACGCAGGCCACCCCGCTACCGGTAGTCGTCTATCACGAAAGCGCCGTGTCCGGTAATAATCTTGAACTGGACACGCTGCTGCGGGTGTGCAGGCTAGCGGGGGTCGTCGCGGTCAAGGACTCTGGCGGCTCCCCAGCGTTCACGCGGCGGCTGATCGCGGCCCGTCCGGGAGTACCGATATTTCAGGGCATCGAAGCGCTGCTGCTGGAGGTGGGTGACGTCGATGGCTACGTAGTCGCATTGGCCAACATCGAACCGGCTCTGTGCGCGGAACTGTTCGTCGAGCCGTCCACGGCACGGGCCAGCGCGGTACGGGCCGCCTGTGAGCGGTACGGGCTGGCGCGGCCGGACTGGTATCGCATGATCAAAGCCGAGCTGCACCGGCGTGGAGTGCTCACGACGGCCCGGATCATCCAGACAAAGGAGGTGTTGGCATGAGGATCGCAACGACGGACAGCGTCCTCAAAAGCCTGTTCATCCACAATCGCTCGCTGCCTACCGCCGAGCGCTACACACAGATCGAACAGATCGAACGAGACTGGATCATACCTAAAGTTGCCGCTCTCACTGCGCGTACGCCGATGATCGGCTCGCGTGCGCAGTGGGTAGCAGCACTTGAGGAACTCCTGGCCAGTGAGCAGGAGGGCACGCCCGCCGGACACTACCTGGCCGAGAAGGCGAGCCGCGCACAGTTCACGCTCGTCGTCCGGGAATTCGCGCTGGATGGGCTGACGGAGGCACAGAATTTCTTCCCGATCATCCCTCGCCTGCCGATCCGGGCGCAGATGGCAGTGATGCGTGTGCTCATCGATGAGTTTGGTTGCGGCAACCTCCAGCAGACCCACTCGCAGCTCTACCGCAATCTGCTGACGGAGCTGGAGTTGCCGCTGGACCTGAACCGCTACCTGGATCACACCAGCGACGAGACATATGCTTTCCTGAACGTCTTCTACTGGCTGACACAGCGTGCGCCCGACGTGGAGTACTTCCTGGGCGCGCTGGCCTATCTGGAGGCGAGCATCCCGGCTGCGTTCACCGTCCAGGTGCGAGCGTGCGAACGGCTGGGCATTACGCACGGGCGCTATTACAGCGAGCATGTGCACATCGACGACTTCCACCGCAAGGAGATGCAGCTCGCCATTCGGGAATACGAAGCGGCGCACGCTCTGGACCCGACCAAGCTGTGGATCGGTGCGCTTCTGCTCTCGGAGTTGATCGGCACTGCCTTCGAGGCCGCGGTGCGGCGAGCGCGGGAGGAAGCGTGAGCCAGACAGACCTGGTGATCGAGGCGTTGCCCGGCGAGTGGGTACGCGTCCGGGTGGACGGGAGAGAGTACGTGATCGCCGCAGCCTGCCCACACCGTAAGGGGCGGCTCATCCACGGGTACGTCAACGTCCGCAAGCTGCAGATCACATGCCCGTTGCACGGCTCGACATTTGATCTTGCCACCGGCTGCCCAGTCGCAGGTCCTGGTACCGATCCGCTGCCGGTGCGCCAACGGCAGGACGGTAGGAGCGAACTATGACCTCAACTGCCACCAGCACAGCCGGATACCAGCCGGAGCAGGTATGGCTACCGGCATCGGAACAGCTTTTGGAGTGGGATGAGGGCTTCCACGACCTGCTGCTCGGCGACGAGGTGCGGATGACCGCGTTTCGTACCGCCATCGCCGAGGCGGTACGGCCTGGCATGACAGTACTCGACCTGGGAACCGGCACCGGCATTTTAGCCTTGTGGGCGCTGCAAGCCGGCGCCAAACGAGTGTACGGGATCGACCTCAATGCGTCCGTCCTGCAGACCGCGACCGAGCGTGTCGTGGCTGCGGGCTACGGCGAGCGCTTCTCTCCGATCCACGGCGTGTCCTTCGACGTGAGCCTGCCTGAGCGAGTCGATCTCGTCGTTTCGGAGATCATGGGCAACCTGGCGGACAACGAGGGTTTCGTCGCGATCCTCGCCGATGTCCGCCAGCGACTGCTCGCCGACGGTGGCCTGATGGTGCCTAGCAGAGTGGAGAGTTACCTGGTGCCGGTGGCGGCCGAACAGGCCCATGAGCAGGTCAGCCGTGGTGATCCGGTGGACGCCGGCGGCCCGGTGCCGTTTGCTGAGCGGTTGCGACGCCGTGGCGCGCGCAGTCCGTTTGATCTCTACTACGATGTGATCATTCCTGTGTGCACGTACCTCGCCACACCGAGGGTGGCTCGGCTGTACAACTTCGCGGCACCCGACTGCATACCACCCGCGGCCGCCGCCTACCGCGTGCCGCTGGCCTATACTGCCTGCCGCGACGGAATCCTGACCGGCTTCAAGGGCTATTTCGTGGCGACGCTCTCGGACACAGTGGCGCTGGACATCTCTGGTGATGACATCGCGGGCCGGGCAACCTCCGATAGTTGGAAGCATTGTTACCTGCCCATCGCGGAACCGGTGCCAGTGCGGCGCGGCGACCGGATCGGGCTCACGTTCAGCCGATCGTGCCCTGATGAGGCGACCGGAGTTTTCCGCCAGAGCTACCAGTGGGAAGGGCAAGTGATCTCGCAGGGCACGCCGGTGGCCCGCTTCACGCAGAGCACGGCGGAAGCCTCGCAAGACGTACTCGGCCCCGTAAAACAACGCAGCGTCTTGACCAACGAGACCTCATGAGGCAGGGATCGCAGTGGCACCGTTAATACCGCAAACGACCGCACAGAGTACGGACCAGGGGACGAGGACATACGACATCGTTGCGCTGCACGTGCCCATCGCATACAACGCCTTTGGTGACTACGACGGCAATGGTGCACTGTATGCGCTCGCTGAGGACGCTGAGCAGTTGCGTTCCATCGCGGCTTCCTGGCCCGATCCTTTTCCCAATTATCTCACCGAGCCCGACCGGGTTCCCAAGCCACACCCACTGGCCCGACCACTGGTGCTGCGAGTTCGCCGCGGCGAGCGGCTGCGGGTACGGCTGACCAACGAACTTTCGCGTCCAGCGGGCATCACCGTGCAGGGCGTGCGGTACGACGCCCGCACGAGCGACGGGCTAGCGGCCGGCGCTAACCCGGACACGAGCGTGCCCCCGGGACAGAGCCGCGAGTACGAATGGCTATGTCTACACGAAGGTGTCTTCCACTTCGGCGACATGGCCGACGCGCGCGGCGAGGGCGCGCAGAGCCACGGGCTGATCGGCGCGCTGGTCGTTGAAGCGTCGGACGCGACGTGGACCGATCCGCAGACCGGTGGCACGCTCGCCGCTGGTCTGTACGCGGACGTCCACCTACCCGATCGCAGTTTCCGCGAGTACGTCATCTTCATGATGGAATATCCGAGCAACGACAATCCAGCCAATCCCGCCACCGTGATTCCGGGCATGCCTGGGATGCCGGGCATGCCCAGCGGCCCGCTGCCCTCCGTCCCACTGCATGCACCCGCCACCCGCGACGTCGGCGCCCATGTTGCTGATCCACGGACCAACGTTGGCGTACCGGCCGACACCATGGCGGATCTCACGCCACCGAACATCGCCATGCTTCCCGTCAACCTGCGCATCGAGCCGATGGAGTGGCGCCAGTACCGGTATCAGAAAATGCTCGAGCAAGGTGTACTCGATCCGGTGCGTGACGCGCAGACCGGTGAGGAAATGCACCACAGCTCCTGGATGTTCGGCGACCCAGCCACCCCAGTGCTGTGTGGCTACTCAGGGGATCCGGCCGTGATTCGGCTGGTGCACGGCGGCATGCGTGACACGCATGTATTCCACACGCATCTGCACCAGTGGCGGGTCAACCCGGACGACGAGAATTCGCCGATCGTGGACTCGGTCAGCATCAGCCCGCAGGAGGGCCTGACCCTAGAGCTCCTCGGCGGCCTCGGGTCAGTTCACCAGGCCTTCGGCGACGCGATCTGGCACTGCCACATGTATGTGCACTTCCACATGGGGATGTGGGGCCTGTTCCGAATCTTCGATACGCTCCAAGACGGCAGCAGAACCTACCCAGACGGCACTTCCATCGCTGCGCTGACCCCCTTGCCACACCGGAATCCGCCGCCACGTCCGACCCCGGAGCGGCCCGGTTTCCCCGCGTTCATGACCCAGTCGGCAACATATCCGAGTAAATCGCCACGGCCCCCGCGCACGCCGCACCAGCCGGCCGGAATGGGACGCGAGCCGACGCCCCTGGAGGCAGCCGCCTTCTGCGCCGACCCACAGCCCGGTGAGGCGTTCACCAAGGTTGGCCCGCCGGATGCGCCGGTACGCCGGTATCACCTGGTGGTCGCCTCCGGAACTATTTATTACCACGGCGATGTGACCGTCGAGGACGCGATGACCTGGCACGACCATCGCGGCATGTTCTTCGCCCTCGCCGAGGACATCGAAGCGGCCGGCGGTCTGGCGGAGTTCCAGCGCCAGCTTGAGACCGGTGAACGCACCGTCGAGCCGCTGGTGATCCGGGCGCGCAAGGGCGAAATCCTGGAAATGACGCTCACCAACGCCCTGCCGAGCGGGCCACAAGAACAGACCGCGTTCGACCCGGCGCTGCCATTCCAGCCCGAGTGCGGCTTGCACACGCACCTGGTCAAGTACGACCCGCTGGTGTCCGATGGCGCCAGCATCGGCTGGAACTACCTGTCCGGGACGACCACCAGGGACCAGGGAGCGGACGCCTTTGCCCGGTACAACTCCTGGACGTACCGCTGGCACGTGGACGAAGAATTCGGCGCCGTCTTCTTCCATGACCACCTGCTGGCCAACTACCGGCAACGGCACGGCCTGTTCGGCGCGATGATCGCCGAGCCCGAGGATGCCAGTTGGGTGTCGCCGGCCGACCACGCGCAGGTGCTCAGTCACGGCAGCCAGGCCGTGATCGTCCAGCCAGACGGCCAAGACTACCGTGAGCTCATTCTGGTCGTCGCCGATTTCGTCCCGTTGGTGGAGCACACCCAGACCGGCCCCAGCAGGCGCGAGGTGCCGATCAACCCGCCGCCCGTTCCTGGCGGCCCCGACGACCAAGGCGCGATGGGCGTCAACTATCGGTGCGAGCCGCTGTCCGAGCGCGGCGGGGACCCAGCCGACTGGTTCGCAAGCTCCGTCCATCACGACCCACGGACACCGATCCTGAGCGCCTATCCGGGCGAGCCGATCCGCGTGCACCTGATCCAGGGGTCACACGATCTGCAGCACAGCTTCACGATGAACGGCATGCGGTGGCGGCAGTGGCCCAACCGTCCGGACACGCCGTGGCGGAACCAGCAGACGCTGGGAATTTCGAATGTGGCGGAGCTTCGCCTGGACGGCTCCTACGGTGCGGGTGATTACCTGTGGTCGTTCTGCGCGACCGATGATCTCTGGCTGGGGTGCTGGGGGCTGCTGCGCCTGTACGATCAACCACAGCGCGCCCTGCCCGCCCTGCCCACCGCGTTACTCGGGCACGATCCGCTGCCCCCCAAGCATCTCCTCCGCCGCTACACCGTCCGAGCACGGGCCCGGGACATCGTCTACAACGACCAGCGTGTCGACCCATACGGCCTGTGTTATGTGGTGGACGGTGAGCCGGTGGAAGGCCCACTGGTGCTGCGGTGCCGAGCAGGCGAGTGGGTCGAGATAACGCTGATCAACGAGCTGGAGGGGACACCACCAGCCAGTGCGTTCGATCCACCACTGATGGCCAAAGACGATCCTGGCTCGCGGGTCTTGTCTGGCCGGGTCTCGCTACACCCGACGCTACTGCGGTACAACGTGCGTACCGACGATGGCACCAATGTTGGATATAATGCAGACAGTACGGTCAAACCTGGCGGTTCCCATACGTACTATTGGTATGCTGATCAACCAGGTGTCGTCTTGTTGCGGGATCATGCTGACGTGGTGTCCCACCTGCGGCGCGGCCTGGTCGGCGCGTTGGTTGTGGAAGCCGCCGACGCTACCCCGTATGACCCAGAGACCGGCCGAGAACGCTGGGTCGGAGAACAAGCCGTCGTGCGTCGGCTCGACGCGGAGACGGTGCGCGAACTGGTGCTCATCAGCCAGGACGGCCTACGCCTCTACCACGACGGCGACCTGACGCAGCCGGTCAGTGACTTATTCTCGGACAGCAAGGATGACGCGGGACAGAAGGCGTACAACTACCGCACTGCGGCCCTGCACCCGCTGCACCCCGTGTTGGCCGACCCGGCGCCGCCAACGCCGCTGTTACACTGCCGGGTCGGAGACCAGCTCGTGATCCATCTCGCGATCGGTGGTTCGCGCAGTCGTAACCAGTGCTTCACCGTCCACGGCCAGGTGTGGGATGTCTCCGAGGTCGGGCACGGTCCGTACGTGTCGACGATTGGTGCGCTCGCGGCCGGCAGCACGCGTACCGTCCGCTTCCGAGCCAGCTATCCCGGCGACTACCTCTACCGGACCGGCAACCTGCACTGGGGCGTCAGTGAGGGCTGGTGGGGTCTGATCCGGGTGCAAGAAACACCGTGAGACACACCCAAGCCAGCGATCCTCGTCTGCCGGCAAGCAAAGACACGATCGCTGTCTTCACCGACCTGAACTGTTCCTTTGCGCACGTCGCCGTCCATCGGCTGCACGAGACCCGGCGGCGGCTCGGGCTGGAGGGCCGGCTCTGGTTCGATCTGCGAGCCTTTCCGCTAGAGCTGTTCAACCGCGAAGTCAATGCGCGCCCGGGGGTTGACTCAGAGATCGCGGTTCTAGGCGCCATCGAACCAGCGGCCGGCTGGCGACTATGGCAAGGACCGGATTGGACCTATCCGGTCACCACGCTTCCGGCTCTGGAAGCCGTCCAAGCAGCTAAGGCCCAGGGATGGCACGCGAGCGAACAGCTCGACCGGGCGCTCCGGCGTGCCTTCTGGGCACAAGGCCGGTGCATCGCGATGCGGCATGTCATCCTTGATGTCGCACGGGAAACTGGTGTTGTCCACACCGACGCCCTTGCGGCCGCACTCGACCAGGGATGCTACCGAGCAGCGGTGATGGAGCAATACCGAGCTTCGTGCCATGGGCGCGTCACCTGCAGCCCGCATATCTTCCTGTACGACGGGACAAACAGCGCTAATCCCGGCATCTCAGCCCGCTGGCTCGGCGGCGAGTTTGGTGTCGGCTATCCCGTCGTGGACGAGGACCGGCCAACGGTCTATGCCGACCTGCTCAGCCGAGCCGCGCACATCCTCGACTCTGGCTAACCCTCGCTCGATCGGCGCCCGACCACGGACCGGCGGCGAACCGGTCCGTGGTCGGTGAACCGCTCAGCTGACCGGCGCAGCGGACTCGGTGGGGAGCCCAGCCTCGACCCAGTCCTGGATTCCTTCCCGGTATTTGCGCACATTGGTGTAGCCGAGTCCTTCCAGCCGGTTCGCCACCGCCTGGCTGTTGCCACACGCAGGGTTCGAGCAATACGTCACGATCGCCGCGTTCTTGTCCGGCAACAGGTCAGCCGCCTTCGCCTTGACCTCGTCTTCGACCAGGTTCAGCGCGCCCGGCAGATGCCGTTGTGCCCAGTACGATTCGGGCAACGCGTCGACGACGGTCACCGTCCTGGCTTCGATTGCCTCCCGGAGCTCTTCTCGGCTGATCAGTGCGGTCATGGGATTCTCCTTACCTCAGTGAACTAAGTGGACTATAGTCCGCTTATGAGCCAGAGTAGTGGACCGCGGTCCACTTACGCAAGAGGCAGCGGCGACCCACAGCTGCTCACGATCGGCAGCGGACCGCCGAAGGAACGTGCCGACGCGGCCCGTAACCGAGCCCGGATCCTGCAAGCCGCCGAGCGACTGTTCACCCAGCACGATCTGAATGCCGTATCGATGGACCAGATCGCCGCGGAGGCGGGCGTCGGCAAGGGCACCCTGTTCCGCCGGTTCGGCGACAAGGCCGGGCTTGCGGCAGCGCTCCTGGATGCCCGGGAACACGAGCTCCAGCACCGCATCATCGCCGGGCCGCCTCCACTGGGGCCCGATGCCGACCCAGCCGAACGACTCGTCGCATTTCTCACCGCCTACTCGGAGTTCCTCGACACCCACCTGAACCTGGTCCACCTGTCCGAGACCGCCAGTCCCGGCGCCCGCTACCGCATCGGCGCCTACCGGTTCTGGCACCAGCACACCGCGATCCTGCTCCGCGCCGCTCGGCCCGACCTGGCCGCCGACGCCGACCAGCTCGCTCACGCGCTACTCGCTGCGCTGGCCGCCGACCTGCGCAAGGCACTACACAACCAGGGCCGGGACCACGACAGCGCCCGCGGCGTCGAAGTCCTCGCCCAGCTGGTGCTCACCGGCCGGATCCAACTGCCGGGTCATGGCGGCCGAGAGACCAGGGGTAACCGATCTACTCACACCTGAGGACAACTCTGTGGATAACTGGGCGTGGCTGTGCATCGCGGCCCCGCGCACCGATGCTGTCCACCGCCCGCCCGCCCGCCCCGCGTCAGGGCACCCGGGGCTGTCCACACCGCACCACGCCGAGGGAACTGGCCCGATGGACACCCGTCCACACCGCCCACAGTCCCTACTACTGCTACGAGGTGTTCTCTTCTTCTCAGAAAACCCCAAACACCCGGGTCGTGGACAGCGGTGGATGCGCCAGAGGGTCAGGATCCGATGACACCGACCCAGGGCAGGCGCCGCTACGGTAGGGGCACGCACTACTTGGGAGGACACCTCGTGCAGCTTGGACTCGTCGGATTGGGTCGGATGGGCGCCAACATGCGCGAGAGGTTGCGCGCCGCTGGCATCGAGGTGCTCGGTTTCGCCCGCACCGACCCCAGCCGGGACGTCAGCTCCCTGGCTGAGCTGGTGGAACGCCTCTCGCCACCGCGCAGCGTATGGATCATGGTGCCGTCTGGTGAGGCGACCCGGGACACCGTGATCCAGCTGGCCCGGTTACTCACCGGAGGTGATCTCGTCATTGACGGCGGGAACTCGCGCTACACCGATGACCAGGTCCACGCCGAGCTACTCGCCCGAGCCGGCATCGGGTATCTGGACTGCGGTGTGTCCGGGGGAGTGTGGGGTCGGCGCAACGGCTACGCCCTGATGGTCGGCGGCTCGGGCGAGCACGTCGAGCGAGTGCTGCCGGTGTTCGACGCGCTGCGCCCGGAGGGGCCTCGGGAGGAAGGCTTCGTGCACGCTGGCGGCGTCGGCGCCGGGCATTTCGCCAAAATGGTGCACAACGGGGTGGAATACGGCCTGATGCAGGCCTACGCGGAGGGCTTCGAACTGCTGGAGGCCGCCGAGGTCGTCACCGACGTGCCCGCGGTGCTCAAGGCGTGGCAACGCGGCACCGTGGTCCGCTCCTGGCTGCTGGACCTGCTCGTCGCGGCCTTGGCGGAGGACCCGAAACTCACCCAGCTACGCGGGTGGGTGGCCGACTCCGGCGAGGGCCGCTGGACGGTCGAGGAAGCGATCAACCACGCGGTGCCCGCTCCGGTGATCTCCGCGGCGTTGTTTGCCCGGTTCGCCTCCCGCCAGTCCGACTCCCCAGCGATGCGCGCGGTGGCCGCGTTGCGCCACCAGTTCGGTGGGCACGCCGTGCAGCAACCGGCCAGCCCCGATCCCGCAGCGAACTAGCGCCGGTGTACGTCCGACAGCTTGCGGTGACGGATTTCCGCTCCTGGGAACACGCCGAGCTGGACTTCGACCCCGGTGTCTCGGTGCTCATCGGCCCGAACGGGCAGGGCAAAACGAACCTGCTGGAGGCACTGGGGTACCTGGCCACGCTGAGCTCACACCGGGTGAGCACCGATGCGCCCCTGGTCCGCCAGGGCGCCCAGCGCGCCATCGTGCGCACCGCCGTGGTGCACGCCGGCCGGGAGCTGACGGTGGAGCTGGAAATCTCCCCCGGACGCGCCAACCGGGCCAGGCTCAACCGCTGCCCGATGCCACGGCCCCGGGAGATCCTCGGCGTGCTGCGCAGCGTGCTGTTCGCGCCGGAGGACCTGGCGTTGGTGCGCGGGGATCCAGCGGTGCGCCGCCGGTTCCTCGACGATCTCCTGGTGCTGCGCTCCCCCCGGCTGGCCGGCGTGCAAGCCGACTACGACAAGGTGCTGCGCCAGCGCGTCGCGCTGCTGCGTTCCGCCGGTGCGGCCCGTCGGCCTGAGGGCGGGGCGGGTGATCTGCGCACCCTGGACGTCTGGGACGGTCACCTCGCCCGGCACGGCGCCGAACTCCTTGGCGCCCGGCTGGACCTGGTCGTCGAGCTGGCCCCGCATGTCGTGGCCGCCTACCACGCCGTGGCCCCCGAGTTGGTCCCAAACCCGGCCCCAGAGGCGGCGAGCGCCCAACTGGAGTACCGCAGCAGCCTGGGCGAGGGCGTGGCGCCGGGCACGGCTGGGGCGGGCAAGGCCGATATCGCGGCGCTGGAGCAGGCGATGCTCATGGAGCTGGCTCGGGTGCGCCCGGCGGAGCTGGAGCGTGGGGTCTGCCTGGTCGGTCCGCACCGCGACGATGTGGGGTTGCGGCTGAGCGGCCGGCCCGTCAAGGGCTACGCCAGCCACGGCGAGTCGTGGTCGTTCGCGCTGGCCTTGCGACTGGGTAGCTACCAGTTGCTGCGCTGCGGTGGTGCCGAACCGGTGCTGTTGCTCGATGACGTCTTTGCCGAACTGGACACCCAGCGCCGGGCCCGGCTGGCCGAGGTCGCGCTGGCTGCCGAGCAGGTGCTGGTCACCGCCGCCGTACCCGCCGATGTCCCCGCGGAGCTGGCGGGCGCGCGGTTCGACGTGCACGGCGGGACCGTGCGCCGACTCCGATGATGCCGGGTTTACTGAGCGGATCCAGAGATAGAGATGGGGACAAACCTGTGGATAGTGTGGATAAGTCGACGTCTGAAGAGCCCGACAGTCCCTCCCCGACCCCACCCGGGGGGCACCAGACCCTACCCGAGGAGTCCCAGCCTTTACCCAGGGGGCGCAGTGGCGCTGACATCGCCCGCGCCGCCCTGGCAGCCGCCCGCGCTGGGCGTCGCACCCCCGCTGGCCGCACCCCCGCTGGCCGTCCCGCCGCAGCGCGGCGCCGCCGCGGCTGGTCCGGGGCGCGCCCGGATAACCGGGACCCCCAGCCGCTGGGCGCCCTGGCCTCCCGGCTGGTCGCCGAACGTGGCTGGACCGAGCACGTGGCTTCCGGTGTGGTGTTCGCCCGCTGGGCAGCGCTGGTGGGCGCCGAGGTCGCCGAGCACGCCCAGCCCGTGTCGCTGGCGCACGGGGAGCTCATTGTGCGGGCCAGCTCCACCGCGTGGGCCACTCAGCTGCGCCTCCTGCAACGACAGCTGCTCACCCGGATCACCGCAGGCGTCGGGCCGGGCGTGGTCACGGCGCTGCGGGTGCAGGCACCAGCGGCGCCAACCTGGGTGCACGGTCCCCGCCACGTCCGTGGCCGCGGCCCCCGAGACACCTACGGCTGAACGACTCGTTTCGAACTCTGGGCTGGCCGACGTCGGCGGCACGGCTGACTGGTAACACCGCAGGCGTCCCGCAGCCCACTGCAGGCAGGGACCCACCTGATGATCGCCGAAACTGTGGTGTGGCCGTGCGGGAGTGCACGGCCACACCACAGTTTCGGCGATCAAGCACCGCTTCGCGTCTTTAGATAAGGTTTCTGCTACCGGTGCAGCACAAGGAAGCTCATGCGAAAAGCAGGATAACGAAACGCCAGCGCGTTCAGCGCTGGTCCCCACCGTGCGGATCGCTGGGCACCGCCCGTCGTCGCTCGGCCGCGCTGAGCGCGCCGAGTTCGACGTCAGAGCTCTGCACCAGGCCCCCAACAGCCCTCCTGTCGAACTCGGCGCACCCAGAGCGGTACCAGCTGGCGTCCAGAACGCTTCAGCCACCGAAGACTTCTGCAAAGGCTCAAGGTGACGATAACCGGAGCGATTGTCCGACAATGTGCGTTCAGTCGCACCGGGTGGTTTATGGTATTGCGCAGGTATGGTTTCAGGATCGAGTAGATGCTTGATATATTCGCCCCCGCAGCGAACCGCCAAGGCACCCCAGCCACAGCCGTCTTCGCGCCTTGTTGCCTGCTGGTCGCCAGCCACGGCGGCGAGCGCCTCGGACGTCTCACGGTCCTCGCCTGGTCGCCAGGACGCCTACCGTCGGTGGTGAGGCCGAGGGGGTCTTGCAGACGTCGCTGTTCGGGCGTCTGTGACCAAGCTGGGGACCAAGCTGGGGACCAAGCTGGGGACCAAGCGGGGCGTCCTCGCCCTCCTTCTGAGTGAGCTCACCGGTAAAATGGTGCTGGTAGCCGGTGCTGAGGAACCCCCGCTCCGCCCAGCGGCTACCGGCAGCACATGATGCAGTACCCCCGAGACGTGAGGCCCCTGACGTCCGTAGCGCAGAGCCCGAGGAGACACCAGGCCCGTGGTAGCGAAGAAAAGCGAGTACAGCGCTGAGTCGATCACTGTGCTGGAGGGCCTGGAGGCGGTGCGCAAGCGGCCGGGTATGTACATCGGCTCCACCGGAGAACGGGGTCTGCATCAACTGGTGTGGGAGCTGATCGACAATGCGGTCGATGAGGCTCTGGTGGGATATTGCGACCGGTTCAGTGTCACGATCCTGGCGGATGGTGGACTCCGGGTGGCCGATAATGGTCGAGGCATTCCGGTGGACATCCATCCGAAGCTCAAACGGCCGGGTGTCGAGGTGGCACTCACGATTCTCCATGCCGGCGGCAAGTTCGACGGAAAGGCCTACGCCGTATCCGGTGGCCTGCATGGCGTGGGCGTTTCTGTGGTCAACGCATTGTCGACCCGCGTCGATGTGGTGATCAAACAGAAGGGCCACGTGTGGCGGCAGACCTACAAACAATCCGTCCCCGGACCGTTGGAGAAGGGTGAACCAACTCGCGAGACCGGCACGAGCGTGACCTTCTGGCCCGATCCGGCTATCTTGGAGACCACCAACTTCAACACGGAGATGGTGGCGCGTCGCGTTCAGGAGATGGCCTTCCTCAACAAAGGCCTGACGATCACACTACGAGACGAGCGGATCCCCGAAAACAACGGAACGGACGCCGAGGGGCAACCAGCGCGGTTTAAGGAACAGACCTTCCACTACCCGGGCGGTCTGGAGGATTTCGTCAAGCACATCAACAACTCTAAGGACCCCATCCACCGCAAAGTGATCGGCTTCGAGTCCCGGGCCGATGGCCTGGAGGTCGAGGTCGCGATGCAGTGGAACGGCGGGTACACCGAGTCGGTCTACACCTTCGCCAACACGATCAACACCCATGAAGGGGGCACGCACGAGGAGGGCTTCCGCTCCGCGCTGACCAGCGTGGTCAACCGGTACGCGCGGGAGAAAAAGCTGCTCAAAGAGAAGGACTCCGCGCTCACCGGCGACGATGTGCGGGAGGGCTTGGCCGCCATCATCTCAGTCAAGCTCCGCAATCCGCAGTTCGAAGGCCAGACCAAGACCAAGTTGGGCAACACCGAGGCCAAGTCGTTCGTCCAGCGCACCTGCAACGAATGGCTGGCCGACTGGCTGGAGCGCAACCCCGCCGAGGCCAAGACGATCGTCGGCAAGGCGGTGTCCTCCTCGCAGGCCCGGCTGGCCGCCCGGCGGGCCCGCGAGTTGGTCCGCCGCAAGTCGGCGGGTGATCTGGGCGGGCTGCCCGGCAAACTGTCCGACTGCCGCTCTACCGACCCTTCCCGCAGCGAGCTGTTCATCGTGGAAGGGGATTCCGCGGGCGGCTCAGCGAAGTCCGGCCGGGACTCGTTGTACCAGGCGATCCTGCCGATCCGCGGGAAAATCATCAATGTGGAGAAGGCGCGGCTGGACCGGGTGCTGAAGAACACCGAAGTACAAGCGCTGATCACCGCGCTGGGCACCGGGATCCATGACGAGTTCGACCTGGCCAAGCTGCGCTACCACAAGGTCGTGCTGATGGCTGATGCCGATGTGGACGGTCAGCACATTCGCACCCTGCTGCTGACGTTGCTGTTCCGCTTCATGCGCCCGCTGATCGAGCACGGGCATGTGTTCCTCGCCCAGCCACCGCTGTACAAGATTAAGTGGCCACGGGCGGAGGCCCAGTACGCCTATTCCGACCGGGAACGCGACGGGCTCATCGAGGAGGGCCTCGCGCAGGGCCGCAAACTGCCCAAGGAGGACGCGATCCAGCGCTACAAGGGCCTGGGCGAGATGAGTGCCAAGGAGCTGTGGGAGACCACGATGGACCCGGTCAACCGGGTTCTGCTACAGGTCACCCTGGACGACGCGGCAACGGCTGATGAGCTGTTCAGCGTGTTGATGGGTGAGGACGTGGAGTCCCGCCGCTCCTTCATCACCCGCAACGCCACCGGAGTTCGGTTCCTGGACGTGTAGCCCGGTTCCCAGCACCGCCGTGAAGCCACCGCCCTGTTGTCGCCGAGTTCGACACGAGAGCTGTTCCCGGCTGTCCGGACGACGTTGGTGTCGAACTCGGCGCACTCAGAGCGCGTGGTTTCCGTGTCGTACCCGCGGCACTACTGGGTCGGACCGCGATCAGGATCCGAGCAATGTCCAACTACTAATCCTGATCATCATCTTCATGTCTTCGTCTAGATCACTAATCCCAGGCTCGTCGATCGATCCCTCCGCAATGGCTGTAAGTCTTTTTGCGATCTCACTGTCATCGTCAAAATCACTGACTCCCCGAGCTGTCTTGTCGATCGCGTCCAAGATTCTCTTGCTGATAGAATCCGAGGTTTGTGCTGCGTGATCAACCAAAGTTGGAAGAAGGTTCAACGCCTTATCGCTAGCGGCGAGCACTAGGGATTGACTCCCTTCGGTGTATAGGACCCACTCGCCGCAGTCATCGACTCGGTTGAATCGCCACTCCAGCTGTTTCGCTGCGATGAGCAGCACGACTTGCCTAATAAGGCGACTCTCGCGAGCCAGCCCAACGGCTTCTGGCCCTAGCAGATCGATTCGACTAGATACCAGTCCGGCGTGAAAGAGTTCCGAGATCCGCTTCTCAATTAAGCTGGCCGCACGCTCTTCTGGGAACACATGGAGCGGCTTTTCACCTTCCCGGAGGGTGAGATAGCCCTGACGAAGTTTGTCCATCGTACCGAAGCCATCAAAGCTAACGCCATGGTAGCTGTGAACCACCCAGACGCTCTGGTTGAGCGGAACGTCGCGAGCCGCCACGGAGTCGGCTGCGGTAAGCTGCAAGACGTCTTCGAACTCGCCTCCGGCAAAGCCTAGGCGTGCGAGCTCGTCACGGAGTTGGCGTATCTCAGGAGTTCCGTCACCCCACGGACCGAAGAGTAGAACTTGCTTTGTAGGCAACGGCGCGGGTTTCGTACCCGGCTCAGGTGAAGTAGACGCCAAGAGGCTGGTCTTTTTACGGATATCTGACGCGAGGCCGGCGATATCCTTCGAACTGTGCCTTAGTGCCTCTCCAAACGGCGTGTCAAGCACGAACGCATACGAAGACTCCAAAGGAAGCAGCAGGTCGCGCAGCTTGAGCAGCTTGAGCTCATGCCGGTCACCTTCCATCCACGGGTGGCGTAGCATCAGGGTAAATTGATCAGTTGCCGCGCTGCGGCCAACGGTCCAGCTCAACTTCTGCTCGACGAACGCTGTTGCTGGTGATGCGATCACGGTGTTCCGGTCTGCTGGCAGCCGGTTCAGCAAGCCGTCCGTGAGACGTTGCCGAGCAGCGACCTCCAAGCCTGAGTGGCGGGTGAGGATAACCTGCCGGACGACTACGGATGTATGCTCGTTCCACATCCGATCAAGATCTGCCGAAGCTTGGCTGGCCTGGCCAGCAAGGTCCTCGAAGGTTCGCCGCCAGCCGTCGAGTTCCTTGTCGCGTACGTCGTCGATGGTCGCGGAAAGCCGCTCCATGAGATCAATCAGTTTCGCCCGAACCTGAGCGTCGATCTCAGCCTCCATCAGGCGATTCGCGGCCTCGAAAAGGTGGCGCTGTTTCATGGCGTCGTTCCAGCGCTTGTTGTCATCCATCGCCATCTGAGCATTGCGGTAGGCCCCGCGCAGCCCGTCTAGCCGACCACTTCGAGCTTCGATCTCGTTGAGCTTAGTGAAGCTCTCACGAAGCCTATCGGCGACCCCTTTGATTTCTTTCAATGAGTTCAGTGCGCGTGCCAGACCTCCCTGCACCGTAGGTGTATTAGCGATGCGCTGGCACCGAACCAGCAAGTAGGTGCGGAAATCTGCCAAGAGCTGACGCCGGTGACTGTCCGTTAGAATTTGTATATCAGCCAAGTATTTGTTGAGGAGCTCGTCGACGCGGCTTTTTACCTCCGGGTTTCGATACGGAGTGTGGAAATTCCTGATGTTCGGAAACTCGCGGCTTGCATAGTCTGGCTTCGACGGGATCTTTGGCTTAAACTCCGGGTCGGCCGGCAACAGCCAGGGTAGTACTTCAGCGGCGCGCGGTGCCTGAGCCTTCCCATCTTCGTCGTAGCGCCGAGCAGCGAGGAAGACTTGCGCGTTGAAGATGTTTTTATCTTCGAAGGTGACTGCCGGTGTCGACACTAAGCTCGGCACGTCGCCCACGGCGGTTTGGCTGGTCAGGGCGTTGAGCACCGCGAGCGCGTCGTCAATAGCGAGGGACCGCTGGACGAGCGGCAACGGTGACCACAGCGTATGCGTGCCGAACTTGCTATACTTATAGGGATGGCTGCCGCCGACATGGGCGACCGCATTGGCGGCGTCGGCGTCTAGCCGCTGACCGGATGCGGGGTTCAGGTAGCTAAATATCAAGTCGGCCATGGCGGGATAAACGCCCAAGCTGGCCTTGTTGTTAATGAGATTATTAGGCGGCAACGCGCCTCCGTGGTGGTCGCGGATGCCGTCTAATAAGTAGCATAGATCGAACAGGCGAGAGCCAAGCACGATCTTACGGCCATCGTGCTTGAGTCGATTTCGACCGTTGCTGCGTTGGAAGCGGTCGAGCTCCCGCATTGAAGCGAAGGCGCAGGCTTCTAGCCAAGGAAACTCGGCGGGGTTAACGTCATGCGTCATTCCCGCTGGCAGGAGAAAGACTCCGATGATCCGGCGTGGTGTATTTGGCGCGACTGATTTTAGTACGTCGTGAACGATGGCTGCTGCGTCAAAAATGGTCGCCGAACCTGTGCCGCCACAGAGCGAGCCGGTCACATAAACATTCACTTGACCGCCAGCTGCCAAGCTTCCAACTGCGGTCCGAAGATGATCATAGAATCCCTTGGCGAGAACGACGCCCAGACGCCCCCACTGACGCATCTGTCCGGCGCCTGTTTCCATGAATTCATTGAGCAATGCCAGATCGTAGGACTCTGCCTCACGCTGGCTGATCCATTCCCGCACCTCCTGGTATAGCGCGCGGTGATCACCGTCCGGGACATCGCGAATGTTGCGGATTACGTCCGCGATTTCTGGCGTCGAGAAAACGAGGTCCGATTCCGTCAGCCCATGCCCCGCGAACTCGTAGGCGTTCTGGCTATCGATGTCGAATCCGACGAGTCGGACGCCTCCCAAGGGAGCCGGACTCTCGCCCGAGAGCCAGCCAGACATGCCCAGGATGCGGGCGCGGAGGTGCGTCAGCACCCAACGACCGGTACCGCCGGCCCCGATGACCAAAGCTGAGTTATACATGTATGCACCTCTCTCGGGCACCTAGGGGCGCTTGTAGGTAATCGTGACCTCGCCGACTTCAAGGGAGTCGCCGTCGAAGAGTCGTCCTTGACAACGCGCACGACCCGACTTCGCCTGAATGTTCACGCCAGCTTCCAGTCCGTCGTTCTCGTCACGGCGGCGCAGGCCACGCACGGAGCCGCTGAGGGGTTGGCCGGGGACGCTGCGCGCGCCCTTCCCGAGTTTGAGCACCTTGCCGCCAAGCAGAAAATCTGAGGCGAGTTGGCCTTCGTGCCACAACTCGAGTACTCCGACCAGGCGGGGCATGCGGGAGCGTCGTACTGTCCATATCAGAAGAATGAAGAGCCCTATCATCAGAAGAATGAAGAGGACGGGAGCAGGTATCAAGGCACCGGGGCTAAGCCGACGCCAGCCCGTCGTGCCGTGGCCCGTGATATCGACCGGTGGGGTCGCCAGTTTTGGCGTGAACGCCAGTCCTAGCTCGGAGGTAATGACCTGCTGCCATGGGCTGCTGATGGTACCGGCGAGAGTAACCTTGCCACTGCGAGTAGAAGGGTCTCCACCTGGACCAGATCCGCCAGCCGTCGGAAAAGTTAGCCGTAGCGTGAACGGTTTGCTTTGGCCGGGCTCCAGGTTAATTGAAGCAGGTAGTCCGGATGCGGTGGCCTGCAGGTCACCGGTGACGCTGGCAGACGGATTAATTGTGACCGGAATCTTGGTGTAGGTTGAACGGAGTGTCACTTTGACATCGGCAGTTCCTTTGCCTAGGTCGAGGTTATCGAGTGGTCCGCTCATGCTCGCTTCGACCCCATTGCCCAGGTCGGGCTGCAGGGCCTGGATTGCCTTCTGGCGCATTGAGTTGGCGCTAACCCGGTCGAGGTAGCCCTCAATCTGGTCGCTGGGCAGCGCAACGACCAAGGTATCGGCGAAGACCTTCTTGAGAAGCGCAGCGTCCGTGGTGGGCTCGAGTGCGAGGGCGTAGGAGGCGATCTGGTGTTTCGTCGCAACCTTGCGTGCCCTCTCTTGGAGCGCATTCCACGCTGGTGCCGAAGGCGTCGGATACACGGAGCCGGGCGGTGCCTGAATCTTGCCGTCCGTCATCAAGACGATTGCACCTACGGCGTTGGCATTCGGGCGCTCGAGTTCGGCGATGCCTGTCTCAATGCCAGCTCCGATATCGGTGGCCTCTCCGGTAGCCGTAGGGGGCAGCTGGTTGAGCGGCGATCGAGGATCGCTTCCGACGGTGCCCGTGTACCGCAGCGTGGCGGTTGTGTCGAAGGTCAAGAGGGAAAGGTGGTCCGTCGGCTTCAATGCTTGGAGAAAAGACCCAAGAGCCGTCTTCGCCTTGGGATACAAGCCCGAGTCCTGCATGGAACCCGAAGTGTCTACGATGATGACGTAGTCAACGGGGGACGAGGCGACCCCGAGTGATTTAACTACGTCGTTCAAAGAAGCCTGAGGTGTGTCCGAAGACAAAGCCATGGCTGACAACGTTGAGAACAACGCCAGCAGCACAGCGCATACGGTCGCGGCGGAGACTCCGGCCCCACTTCGCCTCACTGCTCAATCCCCCCGATCCTCATGTCTAGCGTTGCTCTGTCGCTCCACCACACCTGCAGGAGAGGTATCGCTGCGGCGATACTCAGTGTTACCGACGAACCACGGTCAGGGCAGATCTGCACGTGGCTCCGCGGCCACGCGCAGAATGTGGCACTTTGAGCACGTACGCACTGATCAGGAAGTTTGCGAACATTGGTTCCGGGGAGCATCCGTCGGGCAGCGTGTTGTGCGCCAAGGAGCTGTGGGAGACCACGATGGACCCGACCAGCCGGGTCCTGCTGCAGGTTACCCTGGACGACGCGGCGACGGATCACATGGTCGCCATGGCGAGGCTCCTCGTCCACTCGAACGTGCGCCGCGCGGCAAACCTGGGTTCGTCCGCAGGCCAGGACCTGGTCGTCGGGCACCGAGCGGCGCTCGGCGGGTACGTCGCGACGGAGGCGTCCTGCGCGCGTGCGACGTGCTGGTCGTCGTCGAGATCGTCTCACCTGGTTCACACCGCACCGATCATGTGATCAAGCGTGGTGAGTACGCCGACGCGGGTTTCCCGCACTACTGGATCGTGGACTTTGACGCCCCAGTGGCGCTGATCGCTTGCCATCTCGGCGCGGAATTCGGTTACCAGGACACCGGTTCCGTCATCAGCCGGTTCGTCACCATCGAGCTTTTCCCGGTCGGCTTGCGACTGCACGGACTCCTCCCAGACCGAGCAGCGAGCCTGGAGTGTCAGTCCCCCATGGCACGGGGTGGTCTCACCGAAGTCGTGCCCGCGCAGCTACTGGGGCGGCTACGAACCTGAACGCCGGCCGCTCATCGTTGCGCAAAACCCCTGCCGCTCAGCTGCCGGGAGGCCATTCCTCCACGGTGACCTCGGGCATCGGAAAGTCTTTGGGGTTGCCGGTGGCCAGCCGAGCGCCAATCCCGGCGGTGACCGCGCCGATCAGGCAGTCGGCCTGGTGCAGCGTGATGCCCCGGGCAGCGTGTTCTCGTCGCCACACTCCGGCTCGCCGGGCGTCGGGCTCCCGCACCGGGAGCACCCGGATCGCGCTGAACAGCGCGTCGGCCACGGCCTGCTCGCTCGGCCGTAACCCACGGATGATCTCCTCGGCGTTGATCGCGGTGGTCAGCAGCACCTCACGTCGTGACGCGAGATCGCGCAGCCGTGCCGCGGCGGGTCGCCCCCGCACAGCGTCGATGAGCACAGTAGTGTCGAGGATCAGGGCACGCATCAGCTGGCCCGTTGCTCCCGATCGGTGCGTTGCGCGCGCACCCAAGCTCCCGGATCGGTATCCCAGTCATGCTCGGAGTCCATGATGGAGCCCAGCGCGGCCTCGAGTGCCTCGGAGCGTTGGTACTCGTCGATGGCCCGGCGCACTGCTGTGGCGATGAAGCTGCTCCGCTCCCGGGCGCCGATGATATGGTCGAGGTCTCTCACCAGCGTGTCATCGAGCGTGATGTGCAGACGGATGGCCACAGCATAGCCCACAACGACAGCGCCGAGTGTGAGCAAATAGGGTCGCCCGATGCCGAGCATTCACACGATCAAGGTGTCGCTGCGGTCCATGAAACCGCCCGTCTGGCGACGTCTGCAGGTGCCCTCGACCACCAGCCTCGCGCAGCTGCACCACATCATCCAGGTCGCGATGGGCTGGCAGGACTGCCACTTACACCAGTTCGAGGTGGACGGCCACTACTACGCTGACCCGGAGCACCTGCTCGGGGAGACCACAGACGAGGCGCGCCGGACGTTGGCCGGGTTGCAGGTCGGTCAGCGCTTCGCCTACTGGTACGACTTCGGTGATGACTGGTGGCACGACATCCAGGTGGAGGCCATCGACCGGGCCGATCCGGCGCTGAGCTACCCGCGATGTGTGACCGGGCGCCGGGCCTGCCCACCCGAGGATTGCGGCGGCCCGTGGGGCTTCGCTCAGCTGATCGACGCCCTCGGCGACGCCAAGCATCCCCAGCATGCGTTCTCTCTTGACTGGATGGAGCAGATCGGCGAGCCCGGCTACGACCCTGCCCGCTTCGACCTTGACGAGATCAATGATGCGCTCGCGCAGCTGCGCACCGGCGCGCTGCACCCCTAACGTGGGTGCAGGCCACCACAGCGGTAAACTTTGTGGAACTGGCTTGGTGATGATGGGAGCATCTGATATGGCATTGAACAGCCCGACCACTGAGCTGCCGGCTGAAACAGGGGCGCCGATACCTGCGATCGTCTCGTTCGGGCGGACATTTCTGCACGAAGTGATCAGGTTGAGTGTCTGTGCGGTGAGTCGTGGTGGCGTGTGCGTGGTCTTGCTCGCGCTGGCTGTGCTGACCATCCTCACCATCGGGCAACCTCCCCCGAACCCGAACCCGAACCCCGCTATCCTGTTTTTCTGACACCGCCCGGGGTGTCCGCACTCGATGGCATTATCCTGGTCATGGTTACGGGAGAACAGGTATCCGACATTCGCGACAAACCATCCATATCCGTCATTACCGGCCGCCTGGCACGGGAACCAAACCAATAGGCACGCCAGAATGTTTACGGCAGACTACTGGGCATGACGCTGAGGCGGCTGCCTCTCTGGTTCTGGATAGGGCTGATACTGATCGCTGCGGCGACGGCCGGGGTCGAGGTTGTGGTCTTTCACCTCTACGCCGGCACTCGGTACTCGCCGGATGAGCTTCGGACGCTTGTCACCGTGGTCAGTACTGGGGGCGGTCTCGTTGGCGAGTTGTGGAGACGAGCGCAATCCACCGTGCCTGCGCAGTTGCCGTTAGAGCGGGCCGCGGATGAGCTGGCTGAGCAGTTGCGGCGGCAGTGGGAGCGGGCCGCTGCCGAGCGAGGGCTGGTCCGCCCGGCACCGATTTCCCTGCGGTGGCGATGGTCACTCCGGCAGGTGACGGGTCCGATGACGGAGGCTGTCCGGGGGCCGTTCGTGCCCTTGCCCACGATGACGGCGGTCACCACCGAGGATCTCCAGTCCGGGACGCTGGAGGATCTCCTCCACGTGTACGGGGGCCTCGGCTCCGGGCGGCTGATCATCCTAGGCGAGCCGGGTGCGGGCAAAAGCGGCGCCGGGATGGTGCTGCTGCGTGATGCGCTGACCCAGCGGGCCACGGTAGCGGCCGAGGACCGGGCGCGGGTGCCGGTTCCAGTGCTGGTCACCCCGCAGGGCTGGGACCCGACCACACAACCCTTCGCCGAGTGGCTGGCTACCGCTTTGACCCGGGATTACGCCCTGCTGCGGGCTCCGGAGTACGGCGAGGATGCCGCGATGCGCCTCATCGAGGACGGTCATGTGGCGGTGATCCTTGATGGGTTCGATGAGATCCCTGAGGCGCTGCGCTTGACGGCGCTGGGCGCGCTGGGGGCGTCGGAGGGTTTCCGGCTGGTCGTGCTCACCCGTACCCAGGAGCTGGAGGCTGCGGTCGGCGGCGGTCACCTGGGGGGCGCGGCGGCGCTGGAACTCCAGCCGATCGACCCGCAGCAGGCGGCGGAGTACCTGACCAGCGCTCTGATTAACCCGCTGCCTGCCCCCTGGCAGCGAGTAGTTGATCACCTGCGGGAGCATCCCGAAGGGGTGCTGGCCCGCGCCCTGACCACGCCGCTGACGCTGACCCTGCTCCGGGACACCTATCGCCCCGGGGAGGCGGTCGATGAGCTCCTGGACCCTCGCCGGTTCGCCACCCGAGGGACAATCGAGGATCATCTTCTGGATCGGGTCCTGACCACCGCGTACACTCCACACCCCGATCGGCCAGTCCCGCTGTACACCGTGGGTCAGGCCCGGCGATGGTTGGGGCAGTTGGCCCACCGGATGAACGAGGACGGGACCCGCGACCTGGCCTGGTGGCGAATCCCGCGCTGGGTGCCGACATGGCCTCGCGCGGTGGCCACGGTAGCCGTCATGGTCCTGGTCTCGGCGCTCCTCGTCTGGGCCCTCGCTGGACCGATAACCCACATTCAGCCCGCTGTGTTCCACGCCGGACCCTCGACCCGGCTCGCCGCCGTCTTCGCCTGGGCACTCGGGTACGCGTTCATGTTTGGGCCCGGGTTGCTTCTCATCTCCCCACTTGGTGCACGATCGTCTCCACAGCCGGAGCAGCTGCGGTGGAGCAGCACCGACGTCCTCGTGATTCTCCTTCTTGGGGCCGGAGTCGGGGTCGGGCTCGGGCTTTCGTATGGCTTCCTGTACGGGTCCCGGTATGGGCCCCGGTACGGGCTCTGGTATGGGCTCGTGGTCGGGCTGATATCGAGTTTTGTGGTTGGGCTGGGGTTTGTCCTTGGGGGCGGACCGCCTCAGCGGCTGGGTTGGCTGCGATGGGACAGAACTGATACCCGCACAAATCTCCGCACCGGGCTCGTGGTCGGTCTGGTGGTTGGTCTGGTGGTCGGGCTCGGGTACGGGCTCAGGAGCGGGCTCGTGAGCGGACTCGAGTACGGAGTCGTCGTCGGAATCGGGTACCTGTTGGTGATCGTGATCGGGGGACGGACGTCCTTGCCGCGCAGCCAACTCCAGTCGAGCAGAACTGCCACCCCCGCAACGCTGCTCATCGGGCTCCTCACCGCTCTCGTGAGTGCCGGCGGCTACGGGATCATCTACGTTTTGCTGGTCATCCGCGGCGGACGACTTGTTCGGCAACGCAGCCAACTCCGGTGGAGCAGAACTGCCACTCCCGCAGCGCTGCTCACCGGGCTCATGGCCGGGCCTGTTATCTGGCTCTGGTACGAGTTCACGAGCGGTATGGATGTGGGGGTCGGCCTCGCCACGGGGCTCAGCTTCGGCCTGACGGCTGGGCTCCTGCTGGGGCTCAGACCACCAATGGAGGCCGCGAGTCCGCTCGATCCTCGGTCATTGTGGCGCCGGGAGCTTCAGGGCGGGCTCGTGGCTGGGCTCATCACGGGGCTGGTTGTCGGGCTCCTGTACGGGCTTAAGAATGGGTTCTCCTACGGACTCTCGTACGGGCTCGTATACGGACTCACGAGCGGGCTCCTGGCCGGGCTCGGGTCAGGGTTGGTGACCTCCGCCACCTGGGTGGTCGTGCTCGCTACCGCGCAGCTGCGGCGTCGGAACAATGCTCCAGTACGCCTGCTGCGGTTTCTCGACGATGCTCGTCAGCGTCAGATCCTGCGAACGGTCGGCCCGATGTATCAATTCCGGGACACCCGGTTGCAAGACCGGCTCGCCGGGGGCGTACGAGACCATGCCGGGAGAAAACCCACCCGCGCCCACGTCCCCGGGTAAGGGCCGGTTGAGACGTCCCAGACATCGTGATCCGATCGTTTCCCCAGGTCGCCACCGAACCGTAGACACCGGTGACGCTGGCTGCAACACTGGACCACGGCGGGGCCGAGGCCATCGGGGGATCCCCGGGTCTGCCGGGAGGGGGGCCGGCCGTCCCGCCCCGGGGGATCTGCAGGGGGCAAGGCGGGACGGCCGGGATCTGCGCGGGATCAGTGGGCGGGTCGCCCCCATGTCCGGGCGGACCCTGAGCGCAGCACTGTGCACTGGACATCGGGGCACTGGACATCGGGAGTTCCCCGGAGCGTCACAGCACGACTCCCTTCTGGGCAGACCAGTGAGGTGGCTTTTCGGATTCGGTGAAGCGCGGTGCCCAGAATCGCAGCGAGACTCAGGACCTCGGTAGCGCTTTCCGATCCCACTGGGGATCACCTGATGCCCCCTGGTCTCTTCTCTATCTCACTGACGTGCTACCGTGGGCGCCATGGGCACCGAGACCACGGCCGGTGGAGAGCCGACGCTCCTCAAAGCACTGCTGCGCGCACGGCATTGGCAGAAGCATTCGACGTTTACCCGGGAATGGGACAAGGTGGCGAAGGCCATCGACCCACAGCTGAAGGGAAGCTGGCCCGGGCACGCCCAGTTCTATCGATGGCTGCGCGGTGAACTACGCGGACTACCCTACCCGGATTCCTGCCAGATCCTAGAATCCATGTTCCCTTCGCACACCGTCGAAGAGCTGTTCCAGCCGTGTTCCTCGGATACCGCGAACAACCTGCGGGGCCACCGCACGCCGGCAACTCCTGAGGTGCCAGCCGGGCCAGACCCGCTCCGGGGGGCCGGAGTCTCCCGCCTGTGGCCCAGGACAGGTCCCGAGGTGCTGGCGGACCTGGTCTCCCGCGTCAGCGGCGCGCGCGAGGAGGTCTCGATGTTCGGCCTCACCCGCAACATTTACACCTCAGACGAGATACTTCCGCTGTTCGAGTCGAAGGCGCATGAAATACCGGTGACCTTCTATGTGATGGACCCGTATTGCGAGTCCCGACGAGATCGGTACCGGATCGAACCATCCGAAGCCGAAATGGAGGACCCGGACCGTTTCAAGCATGAGATTCTGCGCCCGTTGTTCGCGGCCGCCCAGCGGGTACAGCGGGCGTCTCTCACCACCCCCTCAGCCGGTTTGCGGATCTTCACCTACAATTTCCCCTGCTCGTTCGCCATCGAAAAAATCGACCGGAGCTGCCGGGTGATGCTCTACGGCCACGGTAAGCGGGGCACCGAAGGGCCAATCTTCGTCTTCGACGACAACACCCCCTACTGGGACTACTTCGCGGGGCAGATCCAGTGGTTGGAGCGGCTCGCCCAGGGTCCCCGGGAACCCTGGGCCAGTAAGGGGTTGGTCGTTCGGCCGTTCCAGGAGGAGACGCCGTGATCACTGCCCCACCGGCACCGTGACGTCCGTGCGCCGCTCACCGGGCGCGCAGCGCCACAAACGGGCGCAGCGAGTCCGGGTTGCGCAACGCACTGGGACTGAGCACGCGCGCGGGATCGGCCCCAGCGAGGATTTTCTTCACTGGTACCTCGCATTTCTTGCCGTTGAGCGTGCGCGGCACCTCCTCGATGACGATGAACCGATCGGGCACGTGCCGGGGTGACAGCTCTTCCCGCAGCGCCACCCGCAACCGCGGCTCAAGCTCAGGCAGCGACACCCCGGGGGCGAGCACCAGAAAACAGAGCAGCTCACCGTCCGGAGCAGCGCCGTCCTGTCGAGGGCCGGAGGTGTCGATGACCAGGGAGTCAAGCACCTCCGGCTGGGCCTCGAGCACCGCATAGAACTCGGCGGTGCCCATCCGTACCCCACCGCGGTTGAGCGTGGCGTCCGACCGGCCGTAGATCACGCACGAGCCCCGCGGGGTGATCCTGATCCAGTCACCGTGGCGCCAGCGCCCCGGGTAGGTGTCGAAGTAGGCCTCGCGCAGCCGGGCGCCGGTCGGGTCAGCCCAGAAGCAGACCGGCATTGAGGGCATCGGCTTGGTGATCACCAGTTCGCCCACCTCGTCCAGCAGCGGCGTCCCGGCCTCATCCAGGGCCGCTACCGCCGCGCCTAGCGCGCGGCAGGAGATCTCGCCTTCCCAGACCGGCACGTCCGGCGCAGCGCAGACGAAGGCCGTGCACAGGTCGGTCCCCCCAGATACTGAGCAGATCTGTACCTGCGGGCCGAGTTCGGCGGCGATCCAGCGGAACCCCTCCGGTGGCAGCGGCGCCCCGGTCGAGCCGATCGCCCGCAGCGCGCTAAGGTCGCCCTGCGCGCCCAGCCGCAGGCCGGCTTTGCGACAGGACTGGATGAACGACGCGGACGTGCCGAAGTAGCTGAGGCGCTCCTGCGCGGCCAGCCGCCACAGCGCGCCGAGGTCGGGATAGCTCGGGCTGCCGTCGTAGAGCACGATCGTCGCGCCCACCAGCAGGCCGCTGATCAGCAGGTTCCACATCATCCAGCCGGTGGTGGTGAACCAGAACACCCGCTGACCCGGCCGCAGATCAGCCTGCAGCAGCCACGCCTTGAGGTGCTCCACGACGATCCCGCCGTGGCTCTGCACGATGCCCTTGGGCGCCCCGGTGGTGCCCGAGGAATACAGCACCCACAGCGGGTGGTCGAAGTCCACCGCCTCGAACGCCAACGGCGCCCCGGCGTGCGCGGCGAGGAGGTCGAGGAGGTCGTCCCAGGGGACGACCCGTGAGTGGCGATGCGACCTATAGGTCGCATCGCCACTCACGGGTCCGAAGGACCGGCCCCCGTAGCGGTAGCTGTCCACCGTGAGCAGGACGGTGGGGGCAAGCTGGGTGAACCGGTCAGCAACGGCCCGGGGCCCGAAATCCGGTGAGCAGGACGACCAGATGGCGCCCAGGCTGGCGGTGGCCAGGAAGGTCACCACAGTGTCCGGTGAGTTCGGCGCCAGCGCGGCCACCCGGTCCCCCCGGCGGACACCGAGGGCGGCCAGGGCCGAGCGCGCCGCGGCCACCCGCTGACGCAGCAGCCCGAAGCTCAGCTGATCCCGCGCACCGTCCTCCCGGCGGAAGATCACCGCTAGGTCGTCGTCGCCCTTGCCGGGTCCGGGAGCCAGCGCGTGCTCGGCGTAGTTCAGCGTCGCGCCGGGAAACCACCGCGCCCCGGGCATCGATTCGTCGGTGAGCACCTGCGTGGGTGCGGTGTGGAAGCGGACCCCGGCGAACTCGGCGAAGGCCCCCCAGAACCCCGCCAGGTCGGCCACTGACCAGCGCCACAGTTCGTCGTAGTCGGCCACGACGACCCCCCGGGTGGACGCCAGCCAGCTGCGGAAGGCCGTCAGCGGGGAGCGGGCGAGGGTGGCAGGGTCGGGCCGCCAGAGGACCCGGGGCTCGCTCATGTCCCGTTTGTAGCGCACCTCAGCGCAGATGACTGCCGAACCAGTTGAGCGTGCGGGCCCAGGCCTCCGGCGCCAGCGACCGGTCGGTATCAAAGGCCCCGTCGGTATCAAGGGCACAGTGCACCAGGTCGGTGGCCACCTGGGCGGAATGGGCGGCGTCTTGCAGCTTGCGCACTTCCTCCTCGGGCACCGCGCCATTCCGGCGGTAAATGCCCAGCCACGGGCAGCGCAGCTCGGGTGCCACGTCCACCAGCGTCGGCAAGTTCGCCGCCACCGACACCGGCACCACCACGCCGATCCCGTCGATGGTCACCGCGGCACCAAGACTATGTTGGGTGGCGACGAGGAGCGCTGCGGTGCCGCCCAACCCGAAACCCACCACGCCGATCCGGTCGGCGCTCACCCCGCGCCGGGCCAGCCAGCCCAAGGCAGCGTCGGTGTCAGCGTGCAGGGAGTGCACCCGCAGCCGCTCGACGCACGTCCCAAGGGTCTCCCCGGCACCAGGGAACTCCCCGGGGAGCTCATCGATGCCGTCCCGGTGGTAGAGATGCGGGATCACGGCCAGCCACCCGTCACCGGCTAGCCCGGCGGCGAGCTGCCAGACGGCGTCGGTGACGCCACGGGCATCCGGCTCGACGACGATACCGCCGCGGATGGCGGATTCTGGGGCAGCGATGGTCAGGGGCAACCGAGTACCATCGGCCAGCAGGATCTGTTCAAGGCTACGCTGCGTCATGGACCCACCCACTCATCGACGGGGAACATGCGGTGAACATAGGGTGAGGGGGTATGGTAGCGGATCAGCAGAGATGATTTTGAAAAATCACCCGTTCGGGTACTGAGTGGTACCCGCCGCCAGGCGCGCCCCGGAGGAGCTGCGATGACCGCTCGCACCAGGGACGATCTCGGCTCGTTGGCCGAGTACATCCCCGGTCGCCACGTGCCGGGAATGGCGCGACTGGCCAGTAACGAGGTGCCCACCGGCCCGTTACCCAGCGTCGTCGCGGCGATCTCCGCCGCCGCCGCGGGCGTCAACCGTTACCCGGACAACCAGGCAACCGCTCTGGTGAGCCGCCTCGCGCACCGGTTAGACGTGCCGCCGTCCCAGCTCACTGTCGGCTGCGGATCGGTGATGCTGTGCCAGCAGCTGGTGCAGGCCACCTGCGGGCCGGCCGATGAGGTGCTCTTCGCCTGGCGCTCGTTTGAGGCCTACCCGGTCCTCACCCAGGTCCTCGGGGTTCGGCAGCGCACGGTGCCGCTGCGCGCCGACCACCGCCACGACCTGGCCGCGATGCTCGCGGCGATCACCCCGGCGACCCGGCTGGTCTTCGTCTGTAATCCCAACAACCCCACCGGCACGGCCGTGCCGGGCGCTGAGCTGGTCGCCTTCCTCGACGCGGTTCCCGATGGTGTCTTAGTCGCCCTCGACGAGGCCTACCACGAGTTCGTCACGGATCCTGCGGTGGGCGATGGCCTGGCGCTGGGCCGCGGCCGGGACAACCTCGCGGTGCTGCGGACCTTCTCCAAGGCCTACGGGCTGGCCGGCCTGCGGGTCGGGTACTGCGTGGCGCCGGAGCCGGTCGCCGCCGCGCTGCGCACCGTGGCCGTGCCGTTCAGCGTCAACTCGCTGGCCCAGGTCGCCGCTGTGGCCAGCCTCGACGCCGAGGATGAGCTGTTGGCCCGCTGCCGGGGAGTGACCGCTGAGCGGGACCGGGTCGGTGCCGAGCTGCGGGCGATGGGCTACCCCGTGCCGGACTCGCAGACCAACTTCCTCTGGCTGCCCCTGGGCGAGCAGACCACGGCCTTCACCGACCACTGCCTCGAGCACAAGATCGCGATTCGCCCGTTCCCGGGCGAGGGCGCCCGCGTCACCATCGGCGCGCCCCTCGAGAACGACGTCCTGCTGACCACGGCGCGTGAGTGGCAATGCGAGTTATAGGTCGCATCGCCACTCACAAGGCGGCGTCAGCCGCCAATGTAACTCATCTCGACCTTAGGCAGCCCCACGGTGGCGGTGGTGCGCTGGGCTGAGTACCGGTCACGTCGGCCCTGCCAGAGGCCCTGGATCCGCTGTTCGATCTCCGCGTCGCTGGCACCGCCGCGCAGCAGGGCGCGCAGGTCATGGCCGAGGTTGGCGAACAGGCAGGTGTACAACTCGCCCTTGGCGGACAGTCGAGCCCGGGTGCAGGTGCCGCAGAACGGCTGGGTGATCGAGGTGATTACGCCGATCTCGCCGGCCCCGTCGAGGTAGCGGTACCGAGCGGCCACCTCGCCGAGGTAGGTGGGATCCACCGGCTCCAGGGGCCACCTGGTACTGATCGCTGTGACGATCTCCGCCGCCGGGACGACCTCGTCCAGCCGCCAGCCGTTGCTGGCACCGACGTCCATGAACTCGATGAAGCGCACGGTGTACCCCTGCTCCCGCCCGAACGCAGCGAGATCGAGAATGTGCTGACCGTCGTTCACCCCGCGCTTCACCACTGTGTTGATCTTCACTGGGGTTAGCCCGGCCGCGGCGGCGGCGGCGATCCCCGCCATCACCCGGGACACCGGGATTTTCACATCGCTCATCGCCCGAAACGTCGGCGCATCGAGCGAGTCCAGGCTCACCGTCACCCGGGCCAGCCCGGCCTCCCGCAGCACCTGCGCCTTTGCGGCCAGCAGGGACCCGTTGGTCGTCAGGGCCACCTCGTCCACCCCGTCGATGGCGACCAGCTGGGCGACCAGGTGCTCCAGGCCATGCCGCAACAGCGGCTCCCCGCCGGTGAGCCGCAGTTTCCGCACACCCAAGCCCGCGAACACCTTCGCCAGCCGAGCGATCTCCTCAAACGACAGCAGCTCCGCGTGCTTCATGAACGGGAAATCGGTGCCGAAGACGTCCCGCGGCATGCAGTAGCAGCAGCGGAAGTTGCACCGGTCGGTGACCGAGATCCGCAGGTCCCGCAGTCCGCGCCCGAGCTGGTCACCGCCGGCTGAGCCGGCAATCCGGTCGCTGACAGTGGTCATAGCGTCCATCCGATTCGACTACTCCCATTCCACTGTGTCGCAGCTATTCGTCGGCACGAGTGCTGTGGTTCACCAAACAGTCCAACGCATCCGAACCGCGGGCGATTCCTTTACTACTTTCCGCAATAAGACCACCCTTTCGAGTTCCAGCAAAGCTATGCTAAAAGAGTGATTGCTACGTGTGGTCACCGCTGTCGGATCCTCGTCCCAGCTGGTCTATACCCCGCGGGAACGGCGTTCGGATCCGCATCCGCGTCACGGTTGGGACTCAAGCTCCGCACCTGAGCCAATTCCGCCCGCTCACCCTCGTCACGTTCGGGTTAGCGGGATACGTCACCCGATCAGCCAGCACGTTCGGCACGTTCGGGGCGCCGAGTTCGACGACAGCGCTGCCCGGCTCGCAGGTGACGACTCCCCTGTCGAACTCGGCGATAACAGGGCAGGGAACGGGCGGAGGTCAGGCGTGGGGTCAGCGGGGTACGCGCAGGGAGATGGTGGTGCCACTGCCGGGGACGAGATCGGCTACCACGGCGGAGCGCTCGCCGAACCCCTCGTGCAACTGATCGTCAATCGTCTGCAGGGTGGCCAGCAGGTCAGCGTCCTGCTCCCCGGGTCCGTCGTCCGCGACGGTGATCAGGCACTCCGGCCCCTCCAAGCGAGCGGAGATCGTGACGGTGCCGCCGACCTGCTTGCGCTCGATGCCGTTGCGCACCGCGTTGTCCACCAGCTGCTGCAGCGCCAGGAAGGGCAGCGCGACCGGCAGCGCGCCGGGCACCACCTGAAACTGCACCTGCAGCCGGGCACCGAAGCGGGCCCGTTGCAGCGTCAGGTAACGCTCGATGTTCTCCAGTTCGTCATCCAGCGTGGTCTGCGTGGCCCGTCGCAGCGAGTACCGGGCGAACTCGGCGAAAACGATGAGGAGGTCGCGGGCCCGGGACGGGTCGGTGCTGATCAGGGCGACGATGGTGCTGACCGTGTTATGCAGAAAGTGCGGGGAGATCTGATCGCGCAGCGTCCGCAGTTCGGCGCGCACCTGCGCGACGGCGCGGTCCAGCTCGGCGATCAGCTCCTGCTCCGCTCCCGCGTCGTCGCCCTCGCGGGCACTGAGCACCACCGGCGTGCGCACCGCCGCCGGATGCTTGCCGGGACGTAGCCCGCGCCAGCTGGAATGCCCCAGCCGCCCATGGCGGGTCCAGTGCTGGTAGGCCACCTCCCCCAACAGCCGCGGCGCCACCCAGTGCACCAGCCGATCAGAGCTCGGCACCACCTCGTCGGCAAAGGGACTGGCGGGCGCGGCCAGCTCGGTTAACCGCTCACGCAACTCCCGGCGGCTGCGCTCGGTGAAACCGATGCCGACCTGGCCGACGTATCGCAGACCCTCCTCGGTCGGCACCCCCACCAGCAGCGCACCGAGGCCGGCGGCGCGGCGGCGTTCGGCCACCCACCCACCAATGATCACCTCTTGGGTCTGCCGCAGCGTGGTCCGCACCCAGCTGCGGGACCGGCCAGGCTGGTAAAGCGAATCCACCCGCTTGGCGATCACTCCCGGTAAGCCGTGCTGGGCGGCGGTGTCCAGCACCGTCTGGCCGTCGGTATCCAGGAAGCAGGGTGGGGCCACCAGGAGTTCCCCGGTGAGCTCCAGGTCCGCCAGCAGCTCCCGACGGCGTTGGTAGGGTAGCCCGGTGGTGCAGCGGCCATCCAGGCTCAGCAGATCGAACACGTAGTAGCTCACCGGCACCTGGCGCAGCAGCATCGACGTGGGGCGCGGCGCGTTCATCCGCCGCGCGAGCCGCGCGAAGCTGGGCCGGTCGCAGGAGTCCAGGGCGACGATCTTGCCGTCTAGCAGCATTCGGCGTCGCCCCGCGAATGCGGCCAGCTCGGGGTAGCTGGCGGTGATGTCCCGGTGTGTGCCGCTGAACAGACGCATCCGGTCAGGCTCGGCGCTGGCCAGGCAGCGGATCCCGTCCCAGCTGAACTCGAACGCCCAGCGGAACTCGACGGTGCTGAACTCGGGCGGGCAGCCGGGCCCACCCGGCAGCGGCCCCGCCACCGGCAACATCGGCCGGATGAGATCGGACATCGCCTTACCCAGACCGCGCCCTCATCGGCGCCGCTGCGGGCGGTGGCCGGCGGGATCAAGGCGGGCGCGCTGGGCGGGCACGGTCACCGGCGCGGCGCAGGCGGCCTTGGCGGCTTCCACCGAGGCGACCGAGGCGGCCAAGGCACTGAGCAGATCCCCCGCCGGGGTCGGCTCGCCGGCTGGCGCCGGTGCTAGGCGGGCAGTGTCGTCCTCACCGGCGGTTTTGGCCTCGATGACGGACAACAGCGCCTCGCGGTAGCCGTCGTGGTAGGCCTCGGGCACGAAGTCCGCGGTCATCGCCTCGATCAGTCCCTCGGCCATCCGCACCTCCGCCGCGCTGATACCGACCTCCCGGCTCAGCACGTCGAACTCGGCCTGTCGGATCTCATCCGGCCAGAGCATCGTCTGCAGGACGAGAGTATCCCCCCGGGGCCGCAGCGCCGCCAGCGATTCCTTGCTCCGCACCGCGATCTTGGCTAGGCCTACCCGCTGGGTGCGGTCCAACGCGGCGCGGAGCAGCTCGTAGGGCTTGCGGCCGGCCGGCTCGGGCTCCAGGTAATACCCGCGGGACAGCGCGAGCGGGTCGATCTGGTCCGCGGGCACGAAGGCAACCAACTCCACGATCTTGGTGGTGGGCAGCGGCAGGTTCGCGAGATCCTCCTCGGTCAGCAGCACCGTCTCCCCGGAGGGCAGCTCAAAGCCCTTGGCGAGGTCGGCGTAGGCGACCTCCTCGCCGCACACCGTGCACACCCGGCGGTGACGGATCCGACCGGCGTCCTGCTCGTGCAGCTGGTGGAAGGACACGGAACGGTCGTCGGTAGCCAAATACAGCCACACCGGGATGCTGACCATCCCGAAGGCCAGTGCGCCCTTCCATACCGCCCGCATCACACCACCTTGCGACACCTCAGGCCTGGTGTCCACTCCAGTGCTGCGAGCGGCGTACCGTGATGGAGGCAGCGGCGGAAGGCGCGCTATGATCGTTATTATCATTACGGCGCTGGTCGCGATCGTCGCCACCGGGGCGTTGTGGTTGGTCTCCGGGGTCCGGGTGGTCAGCCAGTTCGAGCGCGGTGTGGTGTTCCGGTTCGGGCGGGTGAGCGCGGTGACCCGCCAGCCAGGACTGACCTGGGTCATCCCCGGAGCGGAGAAACTCCGCAAGGTCAACATGCAGATCGTCACCATGCCGATCCCCGGCCAAGATGGCATCACCCGGGACAACGTGTCGGTGCGGGTGGACGCGGTGGTGTACTTCAGGGTCGTCGACCCGATCAAAGTCGTGGTCGACGTGCAGAACTACCTGCAGGCCGTCTCGCAGGTCGCGCAGACCTCGCTGCGCTCGATCATCGGCAAGAGCGACCTGGATGACCTGCTGTCCAACCGCGAGCGGCTCAACCAGGGGCTGGAGCTGCTCATCGACAGCCCCGCGCTGGGCTGGGGCGTGCAGATCGACCGGGTGGAGATCAAGGACGTCGCGTTGCCGGAGTCGATGAAACGCTCCATGTCCCGCCAGGCGGAGGCCGAACGGGAGCGGCGGGCCCGGGTGATCAGCGCCGAGGGTGAGCTGCAGGCCTCGGAGAAGCTGGCCCAGGCGGCTGCGGCGATGTCGGCCACCCCGGCGGCCCTGCAGCTGCGGCTGCTGGAAACCGTCGTCCAAGTCGCCGCCGAAAAAAACTCCACCCTGGTGCTCCCCTTCCCAGTCGAGCTCCTCCGCTTCTTCGAAGCCCCACCCCCCCAACGCCCCGATTCGCATTCAGCGGGCTGAGCGGGGTTATTGGGGTGCCGGTAACCCCGCTCAGCCCGCTGAATGCGGGAATCAGCGCACAGCGATGGTTATGACGCCGGTGGTGGTGCCTAGGTAGGCGTGGGCGCCGGACAGGGTGGGGGAGGCGAAGTGGGGGAGGGGGCCGACGCTGATGTGCTGGCGGGGGGCGCCGGTGGCCGGGTCGAGCGCGTAGAGCACCCCGTGGTCGGTGTCGGTCACCCAAACCGCGCCGCCCCCCAGGACCGGGGACCCATCAGCCGGGACCGGGGCCTTCCAGCGCAGCCGCATACCCCCCGCCGGGTCAACGTCCACCGCGGCCGTGCGGTCGGTGCACGGGAGGTACACCGTCGAGCCGGCCACCGCGGTGGCGCCGAACGCCCGGCACAGCGGCATGCTGGTGAGCTGGCCGCCGATCCCGCCGAGCCGGGCGCCATCCAGCAGGTAGCCCACCCCGCTCTTGCCTACGGCGAGCACCTGCTCCCCGGCCACGGCCGGGCTCATCGACCCGAGGTCCAGATCGTCGGCGTTGTCGGCGATCCACTGCGCGGGGCTGAAACTGTCCGCCAGGGTGAGCGCCGGGGTCAGCGCGAGCACGGAATCGCTGTGGTCGTAGTCCTGGGTTGACTCGCCGTTGCCTACCGCGTACAGCAACCGTCCGTGGTGCACGACACCACCGCCGGGTGCCCAGATCCCGCCTTCCCGGGTGGTCGGCACGGCGTAGCTGCGCAGCGGCCCGGTGCCGGTGGTCGGCGCGGCGACCACCGAGCCGATGTAGTGGCCGCAGTCACCGAACAGTCCCCCGTAGGCGACGTACACCCAGCCGTCGAGCACCGTCAGCGCGGCGCGCTGCTGGTGGGCGCTCTCCTCGCCCTTCGGTGGCGGCAGCGCGCGGCGCAGCAGTACCGCGCCGCTGGCCAGGTCCACCCCGACCAGGGTGTGCCGGCCACCTTGCGTCTCGGCGACGACGAAGACCAGCCCGGTACTCGAGTCGTAGGCGGGCGTGCCGGTGATCCCCAACGGGTCGATGTTGCCGCAGGGCAGCTGCGTGCCGTCCATGGGCGTGCCCAGCGACGCCGACCACAGCACGTGCCCGTCCGCGGCGGCCAGCGCGTAGACCGTGTCGTGCTCGGTGGCGGCGATCACCGTCTCGCCGATCACCAGTGGCTGGCCGTACACCGCGCCGTCCAACCGGGTCTGCCACGCTTGGTGCAGCGTGCCCAGCGGGGCAAGCCCTGCGGCGACGCCGGTGCGGGCGTTGTCGTGGTGGTAGGTCGGCCAGTCAGCGGGGCCAACCGCAGCCGGCGCGCCTTCTCTCGGGGGACGGGCGCTGCTCATCGGTGCTGACGCCGAGGGCGCGGTCTGGGTTACGCACCCGGCCGTAGCGGTGGTCACGACGGCGGCGAGCGCGAGGGCGGCGGTCACGGCGAAGGCGCTCCCAGCTCTCATAGCGCCCAGTGTGACCGACCTCCTGCGCTACGCAGCGCCCGGTTCAGCCGCGTGGCTGCTATAACGGAGGGCGGCCCGGGCCCGGCTCAGATGAGGCGGAGGGTCCCCAGAACCTGCTGATGGAACGACATCAGAGCATCCTCCTCGGTGGCCTTACCGAGAGTGATGATCCCGACGAGGTAGCCATTGTCCGCGACGAGGCGGACAAGATAGACGGCGGGGGTGCCCGCAACGGTAGCCGTAATGCGTCCATCAGCGGCGGGGCGACCGTCGAGAACGAAGTGGCGACTATTAGTCACCGTCCCGTCAGTCACCGTCCCGTCCGACTGGGCGGACGCTGCTCCTTGCAGGGCTTTGTCGAAGTCGACCTGGCGGAAAGTAGCGTCGATGACCTGGAAGAGCACAGCCCTGTTGCCCCCGTCGAACTCCAGGAGGTATTGGCGAAGGGGGAGGGTCTCACCATTGGCATCAGTGGTGGTGGTGTTCTTGACGGTGGGCTGGCCGGGCAGCATCACGCTGATGCCGCTCACCGGATCGGTGGTGGTCACCCACCCGCTCGGGGGGTCGGCCTGAGCGGTGATCGAGGCGGCGGGAGGCGTCGGCGCAGTCGTTGTGTTGGCGTTGGCAGGGACCGCGGCTCCGGTGAGGGCCACGCTGAGGGCGGTGAGAACCAGCGCACCCGCCAGCCGCAGGCGAACAGCCATCGTCCCCACCTCCGTGGGTGTCCTGGGCTGCCCGCCGATGCTGGGCGCACCAGCGGCGACCGGTGCGCAGCGCCGATGGACGCACCGCAAACGGGTGATGGCCCTGGGCTTGCCGTCGTGACCAGCGTCCATCCTCTCGAACCGTGCCCGAAATGTCAAAGATCAGGATGCTGCTCTGAACCTCCGTGGTAGCTGGCGCGGCGTAGCGCGTCGGCGAGCGCACCAGTGAAGGCGAGGGCAGCTGCTCGGTTTGCCTTGCTTGTGCTCTGGTCCACCCGGATCGCAGCTAAGGATCATCCTGACAGTACGGTTCCGCTCTCGTAAGTAGGAGATACGATAACCCTCTCAAGGGTGGAGTAACTCTGTCTGGGGTGCAATGCTGACGGAATGCTGACAGTGGGTGAGATACACACCGGGCTTCTGCAGAACTCGACGTCACTCACCCAGCCGCGTTCGGCGCAACTCCTTGCCCTCCTAGAAGACACCCGAGTCCGCTGCTCTGAGCGCCCTATTGCGCACGCGGTGTCACCGGAGATCTTGACTGGGGTCGACTGTCGATTGGCGACATCGTCGGGGGCTAAAGTCAGAGGGATCGGCACTGCGGTGTCCCGAGCGGCGATCACCGGTGGCCGGGTGCTGCAAGGGTCCGCGTACGCCTCCATCATCAGGAGCGAGGCCGATCGGCGGCTGCCGTGGTCGCACTATCTGTCCCGGCCGGGCGTTGTCGAGACCCTCGGTAAGGCGGATCACGCCGACCTCGCTGGTGGCTTCCTCACGACCGGGCCGGCACCGGACAGTCTCGACCTGGGAGCGATCAGCGGCCGGATGATGGACCTGGTCCAGCACCGCTCGCCAGAGCTCGATCGCCGGCCTCCGTTCCTGATGGCGCGTACCCGAATGCGTTGCGTCGTCGTGGTGACCGAGGCGCAGCCGGCAGAGGGTCGGGTCCAGTTCACCGTTGAGGACACCACCACCCGAACCGTGCAACTGACGGTCGGTCAGAACAGCCTGCTTGCCGCCGTCGAGCTGTGTGAAGACCTCGCGCTGCACGACTGGCTGCTCACCGCGCTGCTGAAGCCGATCGAACGCAGCCGGAGCGAGCGCAGTGCGCGCCCCCAGGTGGTCGAGCGGCTGCGGCCCGCTATCGACAACCTGCTGCACTTGTGGATGCCGGCAGCACGGCTGGAGAAGTTCATGCTGCCATTGTGGGAAAGTTTGGAACAGCGGCCTGGTTTCACCAAGCAGTGGGATGTGTCGGTCGGCTGGATCCGAGACCAAGTGGCTTTGCATACCATCATGCTGTTGAGCTCCTTAGCTGAGGATAATGGAGAAGAGCATGACGCAAGCTGACGAGGTCAATCGGGCGCAATATGGGAAAGTGACTCTCAAGATCTTCATCACGCTCCTGACCAGCGGATTGACGTACCTCATCACCACGCTGGCGGACCAGCCGCGAATCTGGGTTTCGACCATCTCTGTCCTGATCGGTGGATTCACGCTGGTCGTGCAGTTCCTGAACGACTTCGAGAAACGTCTGGAGTCTGTCGAAGAGAAACAAGAGGTCCACTCGACCGAGATGCAGTTTCTCGTCAAAGACGGATTCGCGCGCACAAGCGAGGTGATCGAGCTTTTCCAGGCGATGGAGGCGTCGGCGCTGCAGACGGATACGGTCGTCCAGCTCGTGCAGCATGCCACCCAGATCGGGCCGGAATCGCCGTCGTTAGTCTGGGGATTTGCCCAGGCGCAGATTAGCCGGATGTCCCAGCTCTTGAAAGGGCTCAGCGAAGGCGGAGACGTCTCGTGCGACGGCGAGGACCGGGACTGGATACTGGGACTCACCATGCAAGTCCAACACACCATTGACGCCATCAGCTTGAGTACGGTGGATGGCGGTGGGATCAGTTTCGACGGTGGGTTCTGGACAAGTGAGTTTGGCCAGCGCTACCTCGAGCTTCAGCGCGAGGCCATGTATCGCGGAGTCGCTATCAGGCGGATCTTCATCCACGACGGCCCTGGACAGACCAGCGATCCAGTCTTCCTCCGCGTCTACCGGAAGCAGCGGGATCTTGGAATTCACACCAAGGTACTGGACCGGTCCACGATCCCCTTAACCCTCAAGAACCTGCTGTTCGACTTCATTATATTCGACGAGGTCATCAGCTACGAGACCACACCAGCCGCACGCGTCGAAGAGACCATGAAACCAACAGTCATCAAAAATAACCTCTCACTTGAGCCCCAACGAGTGAAAAAGCGAATACGGCGATTTGAGGAACTCTGGGCCGCCGCGCAGCAGGAGCTGGATGAGCCCTAGGTCGCGTGAGGATTTCGGAGTTCCTTAAGATGGCGGGTCGGCGCCGCTGCCCACAAAGACGTACTCGATCCGATCGACGAGCTCCGGTGGCAGCTCAATACCTTCGCTCCGGCTGCGTGTCGTCACCTGAGTGAGCACGTCACGATCTATTGCGACCTGGCTGAGAATTATCCGCACGGCATGTTCGATGGGCAGAAATTTTGTTGAGAGCAGGGATAGTGTTCGATAGGCGCTGAACGGCGCGGCGGTCGGGTTCAGCTGGGTCACCACCGGGATCTTATCCCAGCCGTCGGGGAATCCGCCGTCCCATTTTTGGGGCACCGCGACGGCCGCACCGTCGTACCGGAGCATCCCGAGCCGGAGCAACTGCCAGACCGCCGCCAGAAATGGGCAGGACCAGGTCCTTCGGCCGTTGTTCTCGTCCCACAGCTGCACATCGAGAAAAATCGAGTGTCGCCGGGCCGAGTTCTCGATCGGTGGCGTCCACGGCCGGACCGGACTCATCGCTGGCTCAGGGTTAACCGGTGAACGCTGGCCGTTGCAGAGCCATCCCGTCTCAGTAACTGGTGGTCGGGAGCCATTCGTGGCGGCAGGTGGGTCCACCACCAAGCGACCCTCCACGCAGCGCGCCAGTGCCACCTCCCCGGTGTCGGCGCATCCGGACTCGCGGACCAGGTAGTCAATCTCCAGACCGGCCGCGTGTGCGGCGCTCACCAGCTTGGGCACCAGTTCAGCGGGCGAGCTGAATCGCATAAAGTAGTCATCGACCAGGAAGCACGTGCTGACCCGGGTTCGGGTCTGTCGACCTTTCTGGTGCTGGCGACCTGGGCGCTCCGCGTAGGCCTGGCGTCCCGCGTTCACCCATGGAGCGACCCGCTCAAAATGCTGCTGAAGGTCCAGACCAGCCGTAAAGTCCTCCCGGTAGAGGTGGCCGAGCTCAATCGACAGGTGGGAAAGGGGAACTGACGCCATCCGACGCTCCGCGGCCACTTCACGAAAGATCGCATCCGCCGATGTCACAGACCCCTCCATACTTCCTCGTCGACCAGCTTTTTGGCCAGCCTCTCGAACGCATCGACGGTCTCCCGATTGGCGATCTGACTCGCGTAGGTATCGTTGTCAGAGATCAGTTGCTCACGCCACTGCAGCACCGGGTCGAGCGGTACTTCACCCAGCAGTGCGGTGCGGCCGAGCTTCTGCTCGCGCGCGAGCTCCTGGAGACCCCGGTTGACGTCGCGCAACCACGCCACTTGCGCCGGCCGCAGCCCAGCCAACTCCGCGGAGTTGGGGTCGACAACGGCTGTCCGGACGAAACGAATCGAGTTGGCCAGAGCTTTCCGGTCATGACCCCGGTCAACACCGATGTCGAGGATTCCTCCGTCGCCGTAGACCAGACCGTGTGCGGCGATGATGTGCTGTCGAGTCCACCGGTGGAACACCAGCCAGCGGGTGGTCACTGACCGCAGCGCTGGCTCGGCTGTGGCGGCGAGCACCATCGTGGTGGCGTACGAACGTCCTGCACTAAGATCGACGAGGCACAGTTCGAACTCCTCCTCCAGCCGAAGGAAAAGACGGACACATCGCTGGACCATGCTCGGGTCAGTGGGGAACTCTGAGCCGCCGATATCCCCAGGGAACAACACCAGCCGGCCGGCGCTCGCCGGCCGGTCACGCAGAGCTGTGCGGTCCGACTCTGACCAGACATCCAGCTCTTCCGGCTCGTTGCGCTTGTCCTGAAGATACGCGTGCAGCCCGCCATTGCGGGTGCCACGGAGCGCCGTGGGAATGTTGAAGATTGCGCCTGCGGTCGGGGAACCAAAGTCGAAATCCAAGTAGCACACGTCATGACCCAGTACGGCTCGACGATAGGCGACGTTGCTGCTCGTCACCGAGCGCCCGGTGCCGCCCTTGTCCGACGTCGCGAAAACCAGCATCGTCACGTCTCCCGGGTCGCGTCGCGGCGAGCCACATCCAGCCGCTCGAACTCACGTAACACCTCGCTGGCGAGCGCTGCGGCACTGCCCGGGCGGTCGTTCAGGATCTCCCAGGCATGCTGCAGGTTCGCACGTGCTGCCTCCAAAACCCCTCGCATCGACGGCCCAGCTCCCGACCCGAGCAGCAACTCGCGGTCGTACAGGAGGTCTGCCTCATAGAGCAGGTCTTTGGCGGTCTCGGTCAGTCGCTCGCTGCGCAGCGACGCCCGCTCGACCATATTCGCCGCCGCGACCAGGCATTCGACCACGCGTTCCGTCTGATACCACGACGGCAGCTCGTGATGGGTGCTCAGTTGCTCGAAGGCGTCGCCTGGCTGGTCCCAGAGGCCTCGACCGGAGCCGTCCTTGAGCCGGCGCAGCAGCAGGTGATCCCAGATACTGTCCGCGAGCGTGAGGAGGTCGCCGCGCAGCTCAGCGTCGCGCAGCAGCTGCGCGACCGCGAGGGTACGTTTCAGCAGGAGGGGTGCGAAGTTGGAGACCAGCCAGCCGACGGTCTGACCGGCAACCTTCTCACTGCCACGCAACCTCTGCGGTACGCCGGGAGCGTGTAGGTCGAGGGCGGCGTCGTCGCGCACCGGCCGCCGATTGATCCGACTACGGTTGGCCAGGTCCTGGAGAACCCTTCCGACCCGACCAAGCTCTGAATCGGACGCTCGGCGGCTCACCAGGTCCTGCACCACCATGGAAGAGACCTGTAAACTGTAGTAGTCAGACTCCTGACCATCCGAAGTACACCAGGGGAGGTCTTCTAGCGGCCACCGGCCAGTGCCGAAAGTCGCGATGGTCGACCAGTACAATTGGGTGAGGTCTCGTCGAACCTGAAGTGAGTTCATCAGCCGGCGTTGTCCTTCGTCGAGGAGGCCCAAGCGTCGGGTGCGCTCGGAGAACAGGTCCTCGATGCCATCCAAGGCGGTGCCCGTGAAATAGAGAGGCGGCCTATCCATGGCGAAGCCGTCCGGCTGCGCGAATTTTTCTAGCGTGGCACTGTCTAATACTGATGTGTTAATAGGGGGAGCGTCCTTGACGATTCCCCAGGACCACCCGCACTCGAAAAGCCGGTTGGGGCTGTCGAGGTCGGCAACGGCTTGCCCCGAACCAAGAGTCAGGGCCTGCAGACTGCTCCGGACCGGCCGCAGCTTGGCCTGAAGATCAGCGATGATCTGACGTTCGGGTAAGCCGCTTTGGTTGGATCGTCCGCATAATATACGGCCGGCTTCCGACCGAACGTCAAAGACGTGCAGGCTGAAGCTGCGAAGTAGGCCGACCATCGCCGCCGTCAACCTGACACTCGACAATTCTTTGAGTCTGTCTATCTTTTGTCGGAGATCTTCCCGGCTAACGACACGGCGAAAATTTTGGATAAAAGCGAGGGTGGCTAGTGTCAGTGTGATCGACATTGAGAAGGAGTCGACGATATCGAGCTCCCCTAAGCCATGGCTCGATACTGCTTCTGGGTCAGCTAGGTCGAAATAACCTTCGCCGGAGAAAATAGGTGACCCGGAATCATCTCTATACCGTTCCATGTACTCGATCAAGGCTCTGATGAGCAGCTGGGGGATGTCGAGGCTGTCGCCGAGGACTTCGAGCCCATCGAGAATGTCCTCCGCTGTCTCGTCGGGTCTGGCCAGCTGGAACGAAGGAAGCTCGGTCACGGGATACATGATGCAGAGCAACTGCTCCGCATCGCTGATCGAGTTACTTCCGTCGCGACCGCCCGGCATCCATTTGCCATCCTGAAGAGATGCTTGAGCGGTGGCGTGCCAGACATCCAGGAGCTGCCGTCGCGGTTGAATCTTCATCGGTAGTTGCCCATCTGCGTCCTTGAGTCTCGCTATGCGGCTCTTCCGGTGGCCAGGATCATACCATCGTAACCATTGCGTAACGGATTTTCGGTGAGGCCTATCCGGTGAAGATCCAAAACTTCCGTATTGGTCGCCAGACAATTTTCCACGTCATTCACTGTAATAGCGACTGCCGGGAATCGGCGTGTGCCCACATCATACCCCAGTGACTTCTCCATGAAGGCGGCCGCGAACGGTGCCCCCGTGCGCAACGATGTGATGAAGCTCCGCAGCGCGGCTTGGAACTCCGCCGGTGTCGATGAAATGGACTCTGCGGTAAAGAACATCGTACCGATGTCCCACCGTGAGCGGGGCAGGTCGAAGATGCTGCCCCGCTCGACCTGGGCCACGGCGGCGAGTGTTGCTCGCGGAGAATCAACTGACTTGTACAGTGGTGCTACGGCGAGCAACTGCCAGAAGGCATCCCAGGACGGCGAGTAGGACTGGATCTCGCGCTGCAACCATGAGATGTTTGAGGTTGAGTACTCGTAAAGCGTGATCTCGTGACAGAGCGGGAGCATGGCCAGGGCTGGATAAAGATTAGATCCCGAGCCCACGTCGATGCCGTGTCGGTGACTCGACGGGTCGAGTGTCACGAAAAAATCCCGGACGGTTTGGATGATCTGCCGGTCGTCGTCGCGCAACGTCTTGTAGTTGTGGTCGTAGTACCAGTAGGAGTCGAATTCGTCCCAGGGGAAGTCGCTGTTGAGCTCAGTCGGTGCGCGCAGCAAGGGGCTAGTGGTCGGGGCAGCCGGCTGGATACCGTCACCAGTCACAAATGGCGAGTTGCGACGTAGCCGCTTCGGCGCCATGGAAGGGTTCCTCTCGGAGACACGCAACAGCCTTTTGAAGACCTACAGTGTGGGCAGGTAGTGGCCACCATCCATCATGGTAGCCGCGCTGGCCGCTGAGCCGCACTAGTCAGTTTTTGGGATCGATCTTGACGAGTTCCGCGAGCGGGTCGGCGCAACCGGCGGGCGATCGAGACCGCGCCGCGCAGGGACATCTCCAGCTCCGGCAGTTCGTGGCTGGCGTAGGCCGAGGCGCTCGCCGCTGACACCACGGCCTTGGCGAGGCCCAGCCGCCGCGCCAGCTCGGTGGCGAGCTGGTCGGTCTCCCGGGAGGCCCTGCCGTTGCCGATCGTCATCAGCTCCCCGCGATGGGTGCTCCCGAGCCGGGTGAGCACGGCCAGCGCCTCGTCCCAGCGGCGGTGAGGGAGCGGCAAGCGTCACCTCGTCGGTCCGTGCGCTGTGCCCGCGAGAGCCTGCATAAGCTCGCGGGCGAACTCGGCGGGTTGAGCCACATAACCGACATGACCGCCGGGCAGCTCGATCACATCCCGACCGAGCTTCTTACCCAGTTCCACGTTTACCCTATAGGTTGGATAACCACGGGATTCCCGTCCGACCACCGGCACAATCCAATCGGCATGGGCGGTAAGTGCGTCAAGATCGAGATCGGCTGTCGAGTATTGCCGCAGTTCGTGCTCGAACCAGTAGGTGGCATTGGCGCCGTTCGTCGGTTCCGGTGCGCGCGCCATGACCTGCCGGTCTGACTCTACGAACAGGTGCGTGCGGAACTTCTCTAGCGCTGGTGCTATCCCGGCTCGGCGGTACAGGTCGTAAAGAGCGAAGACGAAATCCACCCACTTTTCTCTGTCGGGCAGTTGCTTCATAGCTGCTGGTTCGAATGGAGCGAGCGTACGGACCACGCAGGGGTGTCGCGCCAGGACCTCCAGGGCAACGACCCCGCCAGCACTGCTGCCAAAGACGATTGCGGGCTCATCGCTCAGATGCTGGAGTAAGCGCCGGACATCGTCGGCATCTGTCTCCAACCGGTGATCGTAGTCCTGCGGACCAACGAGGGTGCTCCTAGAGAAACCGCGTCGATCGTAGGTGACGATGGTGTAGTGCTCCCCCAGGTATGCGGTCACCGAGGTGAAGACGTCGGCGTTGCCAGGGCCCCGGGGATCATGATCATGAGTGGTCCGCTACCGTGGGTCTCGTAGTACAGCTGAGCGCCTGGAACGTCGAGGGTACTCATCTACTTTCCTGTCTCACGTATTTCAGCGTCGGCGAGCGCGTGGTAGCCCCGCGCTATCCGCCGTAACGCGGCATCGATCTCCTGCGCTCTGCTCACCTGGCTATCCCGCCTGAGCACGGCACCGCATTCCGCAATAGTATTGTGAACCCTCGGCTGCCCCTGCCTGTAACGACGACACCGGGCCGCGACCGGTAGGAGCTAGCTCAGCTGGTCAAGGCTGATCTTGAGCTCAGCTGGCTCGTCGGTGATGAGTTCGCCAGTGACGGCGCCGGCGTCCTGATAGCCGAACTCGCCAGCGAGATGGCAGGCTAGCAGGGTCACCGGCGGTTCGAGATCGACGATCCAATAGTGCGGGATGCCGGCGTCGGCGTCAACCCGGTCGAGCGCCCTCTGATCGACGACGATCAGGTCTGGTCGACGGGAGACGCCGGGTTGGTCGGGCGGGGCGAGCTGCAGATCGATGTCGACGTCCTGGATCACCCGCAGGTGAGGTGGCAACTGCTGCTTAATCTGATCACGCAGTTCTCCGGAGGCAATCATGTGGCGCGGCGTTGGGCTCGGCGACATGACGAGATTGCCCTCCTGGAGTTCCCAGCGGTAGCGGTCGTCTTCGCCGAGGGCGGCATACTCCGCGATGGTCAGCAGTTGGCCAGGCGGCTCAGGAAGGGCGGTCACCACGACTCCTCGGGTCGCCGATGAGTATCCCACGAACGCCCGAGACGAAGCCTGCGGACCAGCCGGGTGGCGAGTGCGCTCGCGTGCGGCCGGTTTTTGTCGGTGTTCCCACCTAGAGTGAGGGCATGTCGACGGTGGCGCAGTGGCAGGCCAGTGACCAGGAGTTGCTTGCCGAACTCCAGGCGTTGGAGACCCGCCTGCATGCGACGTGGGCGCAGATGCTGTCGGTGGTGGCCGAACTCGATGCCCGGGGGACAGCCGCGACGGTGGGGTATGGCACGACGGTGGAGCTGGTGCGCGCGGTCTCGCGGGTGTCGCGGAGCGAGGCACGGGCCCGGATCGACGCCGCGGCTGATGTGCTTCCCGGGCGAGGGTTGGGTGGCGCGCCAGTGCCGCCGCGGCTACCGGCTACGGCGGCGGCGGTGGCCGAGCATGTGATCGGCGCCGCGGAGGTCGCGGTGATCCGCTCGGTGCTGGCTCGGATTCCCCCGCATCTGGGTGAGCAGCAGCGGGCTGAGGTCGAGGCTGAGCTGGCCCGCCAGGCTCGCATTCTGGATGCTGGGCAGCTGGCGGTGCTGGGTAAGCGGATCCTGGCCTATTTGGATCAGGACGGCCGGCCACCCCGCGACATTCCCGAGGCCCGGCGGCGGTTGAGTTTTCATGACCGGGATGGTGGCTATGAGCTGCGCGGATGGCTCGATCGGGAAGCCGCCGAGATCGTCCGCTCGGCGCTGAGTCCGCTAGCCGCGCCTCGCCCGGCCACCGAGACCGAGATCGACCTGCGAGATGCGGCGCAGCGCGACGCCGACGCCCTGGTCGAGCTTGCCCAGCGGGCTCTGGGCAGCGGTGAGTTACCGACGGAGGGCGGAGAGCGCCCGCAGGTAGTGGTGACGGTGAACCTGCCCGTGCTGGCGCGCCGGATCGGTTCGGCGTCGTTGGCCTTGGGCGGTCCGATCAACGCCGAGATTGCTCGCCGCATCGCCTGCGACGCGCAGATCATTCCGGTGGTGCTGGGCGCCCGCGGTGAGCCGCTGGACGTTGGCCGCGCCAGCCACACCGTGCCGGTGGCGATCCGCCGCGCGGTGGTCCTGCGCGATGGCGGATGTGCTTTCCCGGGGTGTGCTGTGCCGGCCCGCTGGTCCGACATTCACCACGTGAAACATTGGGCGGACGGCGGTGCGACCAGCCTCGCGAATTGCGTTGTGCTCTGCGGCCGCCACCATCGACTTCTCCACCATTCTGACTGGCGGATCGAGATGGTCGGCGGTATTCCAGAGTTTCACCCACCACCCTGGCTCAGCGGACCCCCACGCCGCAACCCACTGCACACCACACCCGATCTGATCCGCCTCCGCGAGTAGCAGCGGAGAGCAGCGCGTCAGCGAGTGCGCCGGGCGCGGCAGAAGTCTGCCGAGCGCCGTGACGTGCCGGATGGCGGAAGGGCCTGGCACTACTTCGTTGGAGTGGGCGTTGGGCGCGGGCCGAACTTCTCCTCGAGCCTGCGCTGATCCGTACTCTTGTTCTGCTGATCGGCGTTGAGGTGGACTTCTCCGCCAGCGATCTCTCGTTTCTGGTTATCCTGGCCCGCTACTGGTGGATGAGCGACCGAATAAACACTGACGGAAAAAGTCTGGACATCGGCGGAGGAATGCCAATAAGCGTCCATGGCAAGGTCTACCAATCTCTGGGCCCGGTCGTGTGTTGCCTGTTCGGGTTTGACCAAGACCGAGACTGCCATGCGTGGCGAGACGTCCAGGCTGGATTTGAACGTATAGTTGGCGTCGGCGACAGAGGGCTGAGCCTTCAGCTGTGAAACAATGCGCAGGCCAAGGTCGTTCGCTTCTTTGTTCTGGTCATTGACGAAGGCGGTACAGCCCGACAGGATCACCACCAGGAGTACGGCGACCGCGGCCGAATACCACGTACCAAGGCGAGTCATTCTCGCTCCACTTTGTACCGGTAGGTTTCGACCTGGGAGCCACCGGTAAAGTTTCCCATACTTTTCTTGAATGTTTCCACTGATGGATTGTGACTGCTGTCGAGCTGCTTGGCGACATTTGAATAGTTGCCAGCGATTTGGTGGTTTCCCGCTATTGTTCCTGTTTGATGATCGAATGTTGCCGTGGTGCGGTTCGCGGTATCGGGATTATCGCTGGCGTCCAGGTGGGGTACGATGTCGTTTCGATTCTCCAACGATAGTACCTGCACGTTGTCGGGAACCGCAATTCGGCCGATGGGGGAGCCCGCAGTGACCACGTGGGTGACGTTGTACTGACCGCTGGAGACAAAGTCGTTCGCGGCCCGGGCGGCGACGATGCCTCCTTGACTGTGACCGACCAGCATAACGGGATCGTGTGGCCCGACGTGGGACCGGCTCAGTGCTACCTGAATGCCTTTCTCCAGAACGGTCGGGTTGCCGGCCATCGCGTTCAGGTTGGTGCCGAGGTCATTGGCGTTGCTCGTCTTGTCCCCCGGGGCGTTCCACACTCTCGTGCCAGGGATGTCAACGATGTAGGACACCCTGCCGTCGGCACCGATGACTTTGCGCACATCGATGTTGTTATCATCGCCCCGCCCTGGGTCATCTCGATGTTGGAGGCCGTTAAGGATATCGCCTAGTCCCCGCGGCGGTGGCGTTTGATTCGGATCGAGACCACCATTGGTGACCCGGGGTGAGCCATCGGGGTACAGGCTGGCCGCCAGGGCAGTCGCGTCGGCCAGGCTGTTCTCCCCACCGAGCAGGCTGCTGAGCAAACCCGGTGACATTCCGATCGCCTGATCCACCAGGCCGGGGTGATCGACCAGGAACTTCTCCCAGTTTCCGTCGTCTCTTCCGTAGACTTCGGCGAGCGTGAAACCGGCCAACGCGGGGACTGTAACCGTCGCGCCGATCGGTGTTCCTTCCAGCCAGCGGATGTCGTCTAGCGCCCGTGCGTTGAGTTCCTCAGATATCTGGTAAGCCCGCGCGGACGCGCGGAACGCGGCGCCACGCAACCCAATACCGACCGACGTAGCCGTCAGTCCATCAGGCCCGTCCAGCGCTGCGAGCAGGCCGGCCTCAAACCGGGCAGCGCCGACGGGATCGAGGATCGCGGAGGCGATAACATCGGGGTTGGCCAAGTATTGGTGGCTGGTGGCGGCGGTGAACAGGGTGTTTTCGGCGACATCGTCGGTGAGCCGGCCCATGGCAGCAAGATCTTCGTACTGGGCTTCAACGCCGCCAGCACCACCGCTGACGCTCACGGTGAACGCGAACCCGGTCGGCTCGGTCACGACAGCACCCCGGCAATGAATGGCGCCACCCACGTACCCAGATCTGTACGGGACACTGGTTCAAGCCGCACCAGGTGCCTGCCCGAGCCATCCGGGTCAGGCAGAATGCCTAGCCATCTCGACTCAAGATGCAGCCAGAGCACCACGCTGGACGTGACACCGCTTGGTGTCCGGGCAGTGACCAACGACCTGAGCACACCATCCGAACGGCTAACATGCCTCGCGAGATACGCCTGGTCGGCTGGCAGGTCCAGACCCTCGAGCACAGCTCTGGGTGCATCGGGGTCGGCGCCGGCTAGTAGCGCGGCTAGGCCCAGCTCGTGCAGCGCACCTAGCGGGACCCGGCCACTGGGCAACGGCTCGCGATCGGCAGATCCGCCGAGCACGGAGCTGATGCCGCTGTCGGGCTCGGCGGGCACCGCCCTGATCAGCTCCTGCCCGAGATTCACCGCGGCGAACATAGACAACTCAACGGCCCCGTCTTCCAGAGCGAACAGGGAAGCGCCCAGTTGCCCGGCGAGGGTGTGCAAGCTGCGAGACTCCCGGTTGCCGATCGAAACGGTTGTGTCCACTATGATCATCGGCGTGGTCAGGGTCCGCAGATTTATCAACACCGACGGATGGACCGTGAATCGGCCATCATGCCGCTGCAGTACGCCACGTTTGGCCAGTTCCGACCTGACCGATGCGGAATGCTCCGCTACCTTCGGCTCCCAGCCCGGTGGCATGTCCACTCGTGCCAGTTCGATCAGATACTGGTATTCGTCTGCGGACAGCACGAGGCGGTGCGCGGCTGGCACCACCTCGGTTGCCGTCATTTAAATTGCTCCCTGCTTGCGCATGAACTCCCCAACCTGCAGCCACTGCTTGTCCCCGGAGGGCGGCAGATTGTTTGGCTGATACGGCCAGCCCTGCCACGGCTCCTTGGGTGGCTCGGGCTGCTCACCCGTAACCCAGTGGACCACACCTTGGGCAATGTTTTCGACCAGATCGGTGAACTCCGCGACGGCGTCGTTGAATTCCTTGATCGCATGGTCGAACCAGCCGATGACCTCCTGCTCGATCCGCTGGATCATCGCGAGGATCTCCCGGACTTCCTGGGCGTGCCGCCGTAGCAGGACCGCCGCCTCATCCAGACGCCGCGCGGTCTCATCCAGTTTGCGCCTGTCGCCCGTCACGGTCTGGCGCGCCCGGTCCGCAGCCACGGACTTCCACCGCATCGCGGCGGCTTGGGCGTCCATCCCGCTAGCGCGGTCGCGCACGTCATCAGCATGTCGCTCGATCTGTACGGCGAGATGATCGAGCTCGTCCGGATCCCCGTAGAGCGACATGTATCCTCCTGCACGGCGGTCCGCAGCAGCCGGTAGGTTTGTGATCGACTTTGCTGTCGCTGAGAGCACCGGGCGAGCAGGTCAGGGGCTGCTCACGTGGGGCAGCGTCCCTGGTCGTAGCCGGCGCGACGCAGGGCGTCGGCGAGCGCGCCGCTGGCGGGCGTTCGGTGGGGAGTCTTGCGGGGTGCACTGGCTGACGAGGTGGTCGGCGTGGGCTCGACGGGGTCATCAAGCCGCAGGGTGAGGCTGATGCGGTGGCGCCCCGCGTCCACCTCGAGGACCTTCACCCGCACGACGTCGCCGGGTTTCACCACCTCGCGCGGGTCCTTGACGAAGGTGGTGGCCATGGCCGAGACGTGCACCAGACCGTCCTGATGGACGCCGACGTCGACGAACGCGCCGAACGCCGCGACGTTGGTGACCACGCCGTCGAGCACCATGCCGGGGGCGAGGTCGGAGATCTCCTCGACGCCCTCGGCGAAGGTCGCGGTGGCAAAAGCCGGTCGCGGGTCTCGGCCCGGCTTTGCTAGTTCGGCGAGAATGTCGCTGACGGTGGGCAGGCCGACCGTGTCGTCGACGAAATCGGCGGGCCGTAAGGAGCGCAGCACCGCGGTGTTGCCGATCACGGTGCGGATATCGCCCCCCGCGGCGTCGAGAATACGGCGGACCACTGGGTACGACTCCGGGTGCACACTGGAGCAATCCAGCGGATTGTCGCCGTCGGGGATGCGCAGAAAGCCCGCGCACTGCTCGAACGCTTTGGGGCCCAGGCGCGGGACGTCGGCCAAGGCGACTCGGGTGCGGAACGGGCCGTGGGCGTCGCGGTGCGCGACGATGTTCTCGGCGAGGCTGGCGGTGATGCCCGACACTCGCCGCAGCAGCGGCACCGACGCCGTGTTGGCGTCGACACCGACCGCGTTGACGCAGTCCTCCACCACGGCGTCCAGCGAGCGGGACAGCGCAGCGTCCGGCAGATCGTGCTGGTACTGGCCGACGCCGATCGACTTAGGATCGATCTTGACGAGCTCCGCGAGCGGGTCCTGCAACCGGCGGGCGATCGACACCGCGCCGCGCAGGGACACATCCAGCTCCGGCAGTTCCTGGCCGGCATAGGCCGAGGCGGAGTACACCGACGCACCCGCCTCCGACACCACGGCCTTGGTCAGGCCCAGTCTCCGCACCAGCTCGGCGGCGAGCTTGTCGGTCTCCCGGGAGGCGGTGCCGTTGCCGATCGCGATCAACTCCACGCCATGGGTGCTCGCCAGCCGGGTGAGCACGGCCAGGGCCTCATCCCAGCGGCGCTGGGTCATATTCTTGGGGGAAACGTGCGGGTAGACGGTGTCGGTGGCGACCACCTTGCCGGTCGCGTCGATCACCGCGACCTTGACGCCGGTACGGTAGCCGGGGTCCAGTCCCATGGTGGGGCGGGCTCCCGCGGGCGCGGCGAGCAGCAGGTCGCCCAGGTTGGCGGCGAACACCCGCACCGCTTCACGCTCGGCCGCCTGGCGCAGCCGCAGCCGCAGATCGATGCCCAAGTGCAGCAGGATCCGGGTGCGCCAGGCCCAGCGCACCGTCTCGGCCAGCCAGCGCTGCCCCGGACGGGCCGGACGGGCCTGGTCACTGCCACGGTTATCGATGCCGAAACGCGCGGCGATGGCCTGCTCGTAGCGGCTTGGCCCGGGCGGCTCCTGCCCCGACTCCAGCTCCAACGCCGCATCCGGTTCCAGGGTGAGGTCCAGGACGCCTTCCTTCTCACCGCGGAACAAGGCCAGGATGCGGTGCGAGGGCAGTGTCGTGAAGGGCTCGGAGAACTCGAAGTAGTCCGCGAACTTCGCGCCGTTCTCCCGTTGGTCCTCGCGCACCCGGGCGAGCATCCGCCCGCGCGACCACATCTGCTCGCGCAGGGACCCGATGAGGTCGGCGTCCTCAGCGAAGCGTTCCACCAGGATGGCGCGGGCACCCTCCAGTGCCGCAGCGGCGTCGGGCACCCCGGCCGCAGAATCGACGTAGGTCGCGGCGGCGGCCAGCGGATCCTGGGTCGGATCGGCGAGCAGCCCCTCGGCCAGGGGCTCCAGCCCCGCTTCCCGGGCGATGAGCGCCTTGCTGCGCCGCTTGGGCTTGTAGGGCAAGTACAGATCCTCCAGCCGGGCCTTCGTGTCCACCGCCATGATCCGTGCCTCGAGCGCGTCGTCGAGCTTGCCCTGCTCACGGATGGAGTTGAGGATCACACTGCGGCGCTCGTCCAGCTCGCGCAGGTAGTGCAGCCGCTCCTGGAGGGTGCGCAGCTGCGCGTCGTCCAGCCCGCCGGTGGCCTCTTTCCGGTATCGGGCGACGAAGGGCACGGTGGCCCCGCCATCGAGCAGCGCCACCGCAGCCGCCACCTGGCGCTCGGGCACGCTCAGCTCCTGCGCGATCCGCTGGGTCAGCACGCTGCTCCTCCTCACCAGCCGGTGAACCGTCGAGAAGAACCTTATGCGGCGGCGTGGGCGGGGCTGGGGCTGGCCACGGTGACCGAGGCAGTACGCACCGTTCATATAGTGGGCTGACGCTCGTCTCATATAAGGTGTGCCTAACCTGCTGGGCTACGGTAAGTGATCCGGGCCTCGACTGCGGGAGTCGCTGATGAATGAGGTGCAGCCAGCCCTTGTGCGCAACGGGCGCCCTGGCCGCGGGACACCGCGGGCTCACTGGATCCTCGCCGCGGTCGTCGTCGGGCTACTGGCGGTTGGTTGCGGTTCCGGCGGCAGCGCGGCGCCCGCTGCGCGGACCCGGGCCTACTTCATCGCCGCCGACGAGATGTCCTGGAACTACGCCCCGGCTGGCCGCAATATGCTCACCGATGAGCCGTTTGACGCGACTGCGAACAAGTACGTCCAGGCTGGGCCGGAGCGGATTGGCGCGACGCACACGAAATGCCTCTACCACGGCTACACCGACGCCACCTTCACCCACCAGCTGCCGCGGCCGGCCGATGAGCAGTATTTGGGGTTGCTTGGACCAGTCATCAGAGCTCAGGTCGGTGACACGATCACGGTGACGTTCCGGAACAACTGCTCGTTCCCGGCCAGTATCCATGCGCACGGCGTCTTCTACGACAAAAAAGACGAAGGCGCCCCCTACAACGACGGCAGGACCGGGACGGATAAGGCCGGCGACGCGGTTGCTCCCCATCAGCACTACACGTATACCTGGCAGGTGCCCGAGCGCGCCGGCCCGGGCCCGATGGACGGCAGTTCGGTGATGTGGATGTACCATTCCCACACCGACGAGGTGCCCGACGTCTTCTCCGGCTTAATGGGGCCGATCGAAATCACCGCCCGCGGCAAGGCCCGCCCCGACGGCAGCCCGAACGACGTCGACCGAGAAATCTTCGCGCTGTTCATGGTGCTGGACGAAAACACCTCGCACTACCTGGAAGCCCAACGGGCTGCGCTCGCCAAGCCCCCCGCCGCCGACAACGCGGAGTTCCAGGAGAGCAACAAGATGCACTCCATCAACGGATACGTGTACGGCAATGGGCCACTCATCACCATGCATCAGGGCGAGCGGGTCCGCTGGTATGTGATGAGTATGGGCAACGAGGTGGACCTGCACACCCCGCACTGGCACGGCAACACGGTGATAGCCAATGGGATGCGAACCGATACCGTGAACCTGCTGCCCGCAACCATGGTGGTGGCCGACATGGTTCCGGACAATCCCGGGATCTGGTTGTTCCACTGCCACGTCAGTGATCACATCACCGCCGGTATGCAAACCCGCTACCAGGTCCTGCCCCCAGTCCAGCCAGGGTCTCGATGAGATTCGTTATGCTGCCCCTGTGGTCGCGAGTGAGGGGGGTCACGAGGGAGGGGGAGCGGTGATGGGGTCTGGGGAGGAGAATCTGCTCGGCAAGCTGGCGGGTAATACCCCGCCGGTGGATCCGGGGTTGTTGGCCCGTCCGGAGGTGCGCGCCGCGCTGGCCAGCCATGACATCGGGACGCTGTTCCGGGTGCTCAACGCCACCGGGTGGAGCCAGCGGGGGATCGCTGGAGCGACGAAGATGCACCAGTCAGAGGTCTCAGAGATCATCAACAAGGGTCGGCAGGTGACCACCCACCAGGTGCTGATGCGGATCGCCGACGGACTGGGCATTCCC
>JAFAPC010000203.1 GCA_019247305.1 Pseudonocardiales bacterium | reverse complement strand
GTGATCGCGCTCGCGGAGCAGGCACCGGCGCTCTCCGACGAGCAGGTGCGGGCCCGCCTCGTGGATCTCGCCAGGACGGTCCGCCCGGGGTGCCGCCGCGGCTGATGACCCCGTGTGTCGCCTCCGAGGCCCCGGCTGGCCAGTGGTCGAGCGAGGCCCCCGAATGTTGACCGTCATTCCGGTTGACGATGTTGGTGTAGCTGTTCGTCGTTGAATTTGCCGATGGCGGTGGTGATCCCGGTCGGTGTGGTGGTGTGGTTCGTCGCCACCACAGCATCACCCCAGAGCGGACCTGGGATAGAGATGCCGACGGCGCGAACAGGGCCGGCACCGATCTCACCTAGCACGCCCTGTCAGCACGGCGTGCAGGCAAATCAGCAACCCAGGGCACAGGGCGCGTTAAGGCGCAGCCACCCGTAAACCGCCGGACACGACCGGATGGCACCGGACCCAACGAAGATCGTCCCCTGACCATGTTCGTGCTGGTCAGGAACCGATCTGGCTGGTGTGGCGGGTCAAGGATTCGAACCTTGGTAGGCATAACCGACGGATTTACAGATCATCTTCACCCACACGTTTGGTCCATAGACCAGTAACTACGAGGAAGGGACCTCGCCGTAATCGCCTGGTTCGTCGGATGGAGTGATCAGGGCGAGGTAGGTATGTTCCGTGTTGACCTCCGTCGAGCAGGTCGCGGCCAGCAGGGCGTAGGCGAGTTCTTCACCGCCGTTGGGTTCCGAGAGCCACCATGCGGCGGCATCGACCAGCGCCAAGCGCTGCACCGCGGACAGCTGCGTCTCCCGCTCGCCCAGGACTGTCACGGCGGCCAAGCGCTGCCGGTTCGGGATCACGCGCGAGCCGCGAGGGGACCGCAGGATCGGTTCGTCGCCCTCGTCAGCACCGCGGCGGCCAGTTCCGATGTCCGTGACAGGTCTAGCTCGTTCAGGTGTGGTCAGTTCGAGGGGTGGAAGATCCGCGACACCGAGGACCATTCCTGCAGCACCCGGGCCACCGACCGAGCGCGCCAGGGCGCCAGCCGGAGCACTACGCTCGGGGATTCCTGGCGACTACGGTGCCTACAGGCGAGGACTCGTAACACCGCAACTGAGCCCTGGAGGTCGATTGACCCAGCTCAACAGGGTGCGGCTGCTGACGGTGCGGGCCTATCGTGCTGTTGCGGGGTGGACGGCGATGTTAGCTACTATGTGGTCAAGGCTCAAAGGCAAGTCCCGAGTCAGGTACTTAATATTTTTCTGTGTCGTACTGTTCAGCGTAATAGGCGTAGCACAGGTAATTACGACAAAAGAGTCAGACCACGGTACATTTTCCCAGATCGGAAACCCTCCGGCTGGAGCACCGAATCTTGGAGATGGGTCGGCATCCACGTCGGAGACAGGCACCCCAAAGGCACCAGACTCAACGGCAGTTCCACAGCCAGCCCGAGGGGCACCGTCGATAGCGCAATCACCTACGACTGAGCGACAACAGCTCATTGATCGGCAGCTTTTGTTTCCCAGAATAGGCCATTTAATATATCGACCGCCGAGCCCAATAAGGGTAGCTGACTGGAGACGAGTGATTGTCCGCGTTTCTGGCCCTTCGACCCCGCCTGACTTCATAAGCGATTTACCTGGCTCTGGTCCGATTCGCAACCGCGATGTCAGGGTCGGCTCTGACCTTATAGCCAACCTCACCGGCCCGGACTTTAATATTGTTCGCGTTGGAGGCGATGACGGCAAGAGGACACTAGCAACCGGGGCATTTGTCGAGTGGCAATGGGACGTGCAACCGTTACATAGCGGACAGAAAGAACTTTCTCTAATTTTATTTGTTCGCCTTACAGACGGCGGCCCCCCGGTTGACGTCAAAATTTTCACCGAAAAGGTTGATGTTAAGGTCAATCCGATCCATACCGCGCTGCAGGTGGTTAAAGATTACTGGTCAGCTATTACAGCGGTTGTCTCGGCGATCTTCGGAGGTGCTGTTTGGATGGTGAGACGTTGGCGACGCACGAGGATAGCGGCCACACCTGGCAACAAACCGGCTAAGAGGGCACCTAACCAGGGAAGCGGACCAGTAAGAGACGCACGCGTCTGATCCAAGCTCCCGGCGGCGCACGGACTAAGCGTTAGCGATCCTTGGTCGCCGAAGTTGATCGGGAACCTCGCATGCGCCTATTAGGTGACGTGCCGTGAAAATTTTGTTTACAAAAACAGTCGAGTATACAGCCGACCCATACTGGCCTTCCAACGGCCCGCCGCTGTAGAGCTGCACCTGGAACCGAATGCGATCAAGAGCCCAATTACTCCCGCACCGTAAACGATTCACTGAATGTCTGATCACCTATGTTAAGACGCCACTCGTATCGACCGGGGGTTAAAGGCATCGACGGAACTCTTACTGCGAGAGCGGCATCCAACATGCTTCCGGGGGCTACTCCCGGTGGCCGTCCGGCCGCGATCTCACCCTCATGACCAATAGGAATGATGCTTCCGTCAGCCCCCTCCAGCGAAATCTGATGTCCATCCGGATCAAGCAACCGAAGTGATAGCTTGATGCGCTGGTTAGCTCGGTCCCAAGGGATTTTAATGAGCATCGCCACAGCTTGAGGCGCCGTCGGAGAGCCTGTCAGTGACCAACCAGCTCCGAGCATGTGGTGCTTCCCGGCTGGATCCGCCACTGCTGCATCACACAGGATGACCTTAACCTCTAGTGGAGAAGCCATCGCTAGTTAACGGCCCGAGCGGCGGTGTTCTCCGTTGGGTGGGATCCAACGAGCGCAAGACGGACGAAGATGTTGGCAACGTAGGCCGTAGCCTGTGTCCGCAACGCCCCAAGTTCAGCCTCGTATGCCTGTCTAAGGCCCCAAACGACGTCAAGCCGTCTCCGGCTACTGGCACACCCACACCACCCTCGCCCACTGCTGCCGCGGCCGCTCCTACCTAGTCAACGCCCGCAACCACAGCGTTCGCCCCATCGACGCCATCCACGGAGCCCTCACCGGCAACCCCTGGCTCCCCCCAGCCTCAACGGCGTGACATCACAGCCCAACCCGTGAATGGACACTTTGCCGGAGCCGTGCTTTGGCCCCGGTCGGACCCTTGACGGTGGATTGCATCACATCACCCGATCGGCCTACTACGGTATCACCTAGAAGAGTGATAATGGCAAGTACGTGCAATGCTCCGGTCTCGATCTGACGACGCGTCGGCGCTAGCTCGTGGACTGCCACTCAGCCGTCCTCCGGGGTTCTGCGGTCGCTCTCGGGTCAAAACCGACGGTAGACAGAGACCCACCGTGACCAACCAACACACTCCCCATCAACAGGCACTTCACGAGCAGCAGCGGACACGACGCCGATGGCGAGCCGGCCTGAACGCCACCGACCCCCGGCGGCCGATCCCGAAAAGATCAACGCTCGCCGGAAGCCTAGGAGCACTCCTGGTCGTCGTTATCTGGGGGGTCTTTCAGCATCAGGCGCCGACCACGGTTTCAGCTCTTGTCGGCATGCCTCCCGTCGCGGTTCAGCTTCAGCACAGTGGACTAAACGAATATCCGACCTACGATGCAGCCGTCGACCAGCCAGCGGAAACGCTACAACCTCCTGGGCCAACTACCGGGACAATACTGAATCACAACAGCGACACAAGCGTTGTTCTTCTCGCCAGCACAAAATCTTCTCTCGCATTACGCCCACCTGTACCTCCGCCTCCACCCCGTCCGGCGCCAGTTCCTTTCCCTCCAAGATTCCTGCCTCGGGTGTTGCCATCTCTGCCTCCCCCTATACGGCTCCAGTATCAACCTTCCCCCCAGCGTTCTGGTATCCGACTCCGCCCCTATACACGGTTCCCTACTTGATAGGTGATGACTTAGACACGGCAAAATTGATTCTCGCCCAACGCGGACTGCAGGTCGGACGCATTACCCAACAAGGATCGAACCAACCCGCCGACACCGTCGTGCAGACCAACCCGAGCGCAAACACTGTGGTCCCACCCGGCAGCCCGGTCGATCTCATCATCGCTAAGCGCTGATCGCAATAACCACGTCACCCATAGTCGCGTTACAACCAGAGAAAAAGGGAAGCGCAGGTCATCCACGGCAGCCCCCTGCCTGCCGGCATAGCCGACTGAAAAGTCGTCGAGACCTGGGACGCGCAGTATGGACAGTGCTCGGCGGCACGGCACCCCCTTAGCCCTCCGTCTCCCCACCAACCGGCAAGAGCACGGTCTCCGCTACAAGCTCAACCACACGCTCTGGGCCCGCAAGTGCTCACCCACCGGTGGTGCCGCAGGCTCACCATCCGGATGCGCTTGCATCGCCATTAGGCCTGCCGGGAGGCATCTGTGTTTGATCGTGACATGTGGGCTGCTGCTGTTGTTTGTGTGCCAGGTAATCAGCCTGGTCCGGCGCAGCGGGCTGAGGGGCGGTGGCGGCAGGTCGGCCAATGGGGGTGCGCCAGGACAGCCGGTCCTGATCGCCGCAGCGCGGCGCGCTCCGTTCGGCTCAGTGCGTGGAGCGCGTCGCCTGCCTGGCGAGGTTCTCTAAGCCGAGCCGATCACCCGGTCAGCAACATGACTCCCGCCCCGAGAATCAAAGCGCCTCCGGCGACCCCACTGACGACTGCGGGACGCTGCATCACCGGCAACACGCGTGGGAGCACGGCCGCCACCATGACACCGATGAAGAGTCCGACGAGGGCGAGTAGCCCACTCGACAATGCTTGCTGCCCGGCTTGTTCGAGGAGTGAGCCAGGCGCATGGTCATCGACCAGACCATAGGTGAGATTGTCGATACTCAGCGCCCACGGCAGGATCCATACCGGCCAGCGCGCAGCGACTCGCGTCGTGAAGGCGGCGATGATGAGCAGATAGAGCCCCAAAGCGATCAGTATCCCCGTTTGCAGGGCGTCGCTCACGGTGGACGGGATCGTCCAGCCGAGGTGCGCTCCGATCAGGAATCCGACTCCGTCGGCGACGCCAAAGAGCGCAGCTAACGGCAGGCGCGAGCGTCGGCTGACGATTGGGCCGATGGCTATGCAAGCGATCAAGCTGTCCAGACCTAGCAGGAGGAAGTCCATCTCAACCCTCCAGAGGTTGTCGCGTATGTCTGGCGCAGAGAGTGGATTCATGATCGCGAGTGCTCTGGCCAGCGCCGGCCCAGCGGCAGGCATGGGAAAACCTAGAGTGACCGGCACACCTCCGTCACTCACCCGTGGGTGAAAGAGTTTCCAACGGTGGTCGGTTCAGTCGGCATGTGCTGTCGCTGTTTACAAGAAGTATCCGCCTTCGGGCGTGACTGCCGATAAGCCGTCGCGAACGATGCGGAAACCCCGGAATCAGCTTTTGGTAAAACGCTGCCCGTTCCCGGGCGACACCGACGGGGCGTGCTCCCACTCCGCTGCCAATCGACTTGGAGATCGTGCACGCGGGCTACGCGGCGAAGCTGGTCACCATGACTGTATCGGAGGACGACACCCGCGTCGCCTACGCCTGCCGAGTCCGCCAGTACCTGGCGTGGCTGGCCCACACCGACATCTACGGTGACCCGCTCGCCACCCCGGCCGCTCGCGACAAGCTTAGGGGTTTGATGGTCAGTTACTGGGAGGCACCTGGGTGAGGGCTGGCGGTGGCGAGGAGGGTGTGGAGGGTGTCGTCGGTCAGCTGGTAGCGGATGATCCGGCCCTCGCGTGCGGTGGTGACGGCTCCGGCGGTGCGGAGGAGCCGTAGGGCCTGGGAGGTGGTGGTGGCGTTGATCCCGGTGGCCAGGGCGAGGTCGGTGACGCTGATGGGCCCAGCGTTGCGGATGCAGAGCAGGAGGGCCAGTCGGCTGCGGTCAGCGAGTAGCGAGAAGCGTGCTGCCCAGGCGGTGAGGTGCTCGGGTCCGCCCAGGGCCTCGATGGCGGTGCAGACCCGGTTCTCCTCGATGGCCTGGTGGTGAGTGCGCTCGGCGGGCACGAGGTGCATGTCGCCAGTCTCTCATCTTATCCGTACATCTCATCAACTGTTCAGTCTTGAAGGTGACAGGGGTCGCGCCCTACGATGAGCGTGTCTCCGTCCTCCAGGCGGGGACGGTGCTGCCACAGCGAAGTCCGGTGTGAACCCGGCACTGTCCCGCAACGGTGAAGCCCCCTAGGGGATGAGTCCGGTCGCCTGTCGCCGCATCCACGGTATTCGAGCCTCGCAGGAAGGAACGATCCGTGCCGGTCGGGTATGCGGACCGGTCCGGGCCCGTTGAAGGGGGGCCTGGGAGCATCCCGAGGAGGATGTCCTGTGCATGCCCTGATGACCCGTTACCGATCGATCACCCACACCCTGGACCCTGCAGAATGGGGTCGGCTTGGCGCGATGACGCTGGTAGTCCTGGCCTTGAACGCCCTCGGGTGGGGGATCTTCGTCCTCACCGTGCTACCCCACCACTTCCATTACCAAAACCTCGGCGTCGGTATCGGTGTGGCCGTTACCGCCTGGACGCTGGGAGCCCGGCACGCGTTCGACGCGGACCACATTTCCGCCATCGACAATGTGACCCGCAAATTGATGGCTGAGGGCAGGCGACCGCTAGCCACCGGATTCTTCTTTGCCCTGGGCCACTCCACGATCGTGTTCGCCGTCGGTGTGGGCCTCTCGATCGCGGCCAAGGCCGTGTTTGGGGCCGTGGTCGATCCCAACTCCACGTACGAGACCCTCGGTGGGACGTTCGGGACGCTGGCTGCCGCTGGTTTCCTTTACCTGATCGCCGCACTGAACCTGGTAGTACTCGCCGGGATCGTGACGGTCTTCCGCACCATGCGCGCTGGCGCCTACGACGAGGACGAGCTCGAACGCCAACTTCAAGCCCGCGGCCTGATGTGGCGCTTCTTCGGCCGCTTCATGCGCTCGATCAACCACACCGGGCAGATGTTCGTCGTTGGTCTCGTCTTCGGTATCGGCTTCGACACCGCCACCGAGGTCGTCCTGCTCGCCGCGACCGCCTACGCCGCCACCGCAGGACTCCCCTTCTACGCAGTCCTCGCCCTGCCCCTCCTCTTCTCCGGCGGCATGACCTTGCTCGACACCCTCGACGGGTGCTTCATGAACTTCGCCTACGGCTGGGCCTTTGCCCGACCGGTCCGCAAGGTCTACTACAACCTGGTCATCACCGGCCTCTCCATCGCCGCGGCGTTCCTCATCGGCACCATCGAGATCTTTGGCGTCCTGACCGATGAACTGCACCTACGCGGCCCCTTCTGGGACTTTATGTCCAACTTTGACATCAACCGAGCCGGATTCCTCATCGCCGGCCTATTCGTCCTCACCTGGATCGTGGCCCTGACAGCCTGGCGCTTCGGGAAAATCGAAAAACGCTGGGAAACATCACTCCACGACTAGCCACCCAACGCCACACGGAATCCTCCCTCACCGCGACGTCTCTTCCATGGGGTTACTCTCTGGCGCTGAGCTCTACCAGCGGATCCGCTCTCCGCTGAGACGGATACTGACATCGTGGGCTTATAGCTGGTCCCACCTGAGCTTCGGTGGTGCTGGGTGGGTGGCTCCGCGGTCGCTCCGCGACCGGATGATGACGTGGGGCACAGCAGGTACACCTGAGCATGCTATGTGACCATAGGCTAAATGACGGACTCGTAATTCACTCTACTAACACACACTTACGGGTGATAAGGACTACTATCAGCAGAGTAGGTCAGGCTAACCTACTCACCTGCGGAGACATCATCATCCTGCCGGGGCGCGCGGTGACGTCACTGGGAGGACGCAGTTGCATACTCGGGCTCTGTCGGAAACCAACCCTGGGCTTACTACACCGGCAACGCGGCGGTCGGCTCGCATCGCCGACGAATGGTCTGCGCGGCTTGGATCGGCCACCGAACCATCACTGCCTGCACACTGACAGCGACGCTTATGCGGACGCACTAAGGCCGTGCAGGACATCACCGAGCCGCAGGAGTCGGTCAACTCCGTCAGCGGCGGATGGGACAACACCGCGAAGCGTCGGCTCACCAACCGCACGACCGTGGCCAGCGCAGTGGGTATGGCGGCCACCGGACTAGTGGATCTGATCGTCACACTGATCACCCGATCGGTGAGCCTGCTCGACGACGCGATGCACAATCTGCCCGAGGTCTTTGCCAGGACAACAGCCGGCGCTGGGGTGGTGGTCTCCCGAGTGCCGAGATGGCTGGGCCGGCACTGGATGCTGGTGGTGCTGTTCGGACTCGGCACCGGCTTGCGGGTGCTCACGGTGCTGGCCTACCAGCCCGCGATTTTGTATATCGACTCTTTCGACTACCTGGACAACATCCATGCCCTGCGTCCTGACGGGCTGCGCCCGATCGGCTATGACCTGATCTTGAACTTGCTGCTGCCCCTCGGTGGGCTGCGGGCGGTGGCCATCGCGCAGCACTTACTCGGGCTGGGCATCATGGGGGTGATCTATCTGCTGCTACTGCGCCACGGCGTCCGGCGCTGGTTGGCGGCGCTGGCAACCGCGCCCACGCTGCTGGATGCCTACCAGGTGCAGATCGAGCACAACATCATGTCCGATGTCTGGTTCCAGACCCTGCTCGTGGTCATCGTCTGGGTACTGACATGGCAGGAGTCGCCCAGATTGTGGCACGCCACCAGCGCAGGTGCCTTGATCGGCTTTGCGGTCATCGTCCGACTGGTCGGACTCACCTTGCTGGTCCCAACGACGGCCTACCTGCTCGTCACAAAGGCGCCATCGGGCCGCCGAACCAGCTGGTGGCGGAAGGGCCTGCTGGCAACAGCCATGACTGCCGGTTTCGCGGTGCTGGTGGCCGGTTACGCCGGCTATTACCGGGCTGCCACGGGTGTTTGGGGCATCAGCGGTGCTAGTGGCGGCGTACTCTATGGCCGCGCTGCGGTCATCGCCGACTGCCAGCAACTCCCCGTTGGGACCGTGGAGCGTGCCGTGTGCCCAACGCAGCCACGTGGCCAACGCTTCGGCGTCGACTACTACGTCCACGATCCCGCGTCACCGGCCATGACCGTCGCGTTACCGCCAGGGGATTCGATACATGCTGTGCAGTCCTCCTTCGCTCGCATGGTGTTCACCCACCAACCACTCGATCTCGCGATGGCAATCGGCAAAGATTTTTTGAAGGGGTTTCGCCCACTGCGCCTCGACGCGGTCAACGACGTCCCGGTGCAGCGGTGGCAGTTCCAGACATCCTACCCATACTGGGAAAACCAGGAGTTGGTTCGCGCGCGGGCCTTAGAACTCGGCGGCGTGCCGATCAGTGTCAATCGAGCGCTTGCCGGACTGCTCAGGAGTTACCAGCTCATGATCGGATACACCCCAGGCCCACTTCTCGGACTGGGACTGGTGACCGGACTGCTCGGCGGAGTCAGGATCCACAGCACCCACCGCTTCCGGATCCACGCTGCCGGCCTGCTGATTTCTGGGCTCGGCATCACGGTCCTGATCACCGCCGCAGCCTTCGAGTTCTCCTGGCGCTACCAGCTACCAGGAGTAACGTTACTGCCCATAGCCGGGGCACTGGGCGTCACCGCCCTGAGCAGACCGCCACGCATGCCCGGCCCACGGCGCAAGCTCAACCCCGCCCTTCAGCCCTTTCCCGATCCGGCAGACACCGCCACGATGTGCACATTCACCCAGACCGAGGCCGACAAGCCCTTCGCCCCGGTGGTAGTGATCATTGCCGCCTACAACGAGGAAAACGGGATCGGCGCAGTACTCGCCGCGGTCCCCCCAACAAGCTGCGGATTACCACTGGACACGCTCGTAATCGCCGACGGTTGTACCGACGCCACCGCAAACGTGGCTCGCCACCACGGCGCCCGGGTCTGTGAACTCGCAAACAACCGGGGTCAGGGCGCAGCGCTACGGTTGGGTTATGCGCTAGCCCGACACGGAGGCGCCCAATACATCGTCACCACCGACGCAGACGGTCAATATAATATGGCCGAGCTGCCCCTGCTGCTTCAGCCATTGATCGACAACGAAGCCGACTTCGTCACCGGTTCGCGAACCCTAGGTCGGCAGGAGACCTCCGACGCGGTGCGACGCCTTGGCGTGCGCGTGTTCGCAACGCTGGCCAGCACGCTTACCCGGCAACAACTTACCGACACGTCGTTCGGCTTTCGCGCCATGAAAGCCGAAGTCACCGAAACCGTCACGCTGCGGCAGGCCCAGTACCAAGCCTCCGAGCTGCTGCTCGGAGTAATCTCACACGGCTACCGAGTACTGGAGCAGCCCATGACGATACTGGCCCGCGCCGCAGGCCAGACGAAAAAAGGCAACAACGTCATATACGGAATACGGTACGCTTGGGTACTCGTAACCACCTGGACGCGAGAATCCCGAACACGACGCAAACAGCCGGGCCGACTTCCCCCCACGGTCGAGTAGCCGGTGGAGCTGCCTCACTACGGCTGAGTCTGGACGAGCGAGAACACGACGTCGCCATCGACGGAGGCGAGACGGAAAACCTTTCCCACGCGTCCGCTGTGCGTCCCAGGCCAGTGGTTCGACCGCTACACCTCGACTATCCGACATGTTGATCCGCCACGGTTGTTCGAGTCCCGACCAAGCTATCCGCTGCTCGGCGAACAACTCAGCGCGGGCAGTTTACATTATGGCCTTGGGGTGTATTTCGACAAAACTGACGTGTCCGAGACGCTCGGCCATGAACTGGCCATCGCCTGCCTCCACGGGCACGACGGCGCCCCCGACGCCGCCGAGCCGCTGCGCGACGCGCTAGGGTTTCGGGCCTTAGTGCGAGCTGACAGACACGCACTGCACCGTCGACCCCAGACCCACTGCATGCGCACACCGTGACGACGCGTGTGCGGGCTGTGAGAAGCTCCCTTACTCTGGTCGAGTTGCTCCCCACGGCTGCGCTTGTGGCCCGGATATGGCAGCTGATAGACAATGTCAGTGCTACGACGCAGCACGACCAGGGCGGGGCAGTCAGGCGCGGGCCGATTGGCAACGACACGCCCCGCCGACCACGGTTCGTCCCACGGCGCGATGCTCGTGCGCTTCACCCGAACGCAAGCAGGGTTAGGCCAGACGTCGGCACTCCGCGATCCGATCACGTGGATGCCCAAGGACGCCAAAAGGTACTCACGAGGGAAGGCGAGAAGCTGGCAATGGGGATTTTTCGGGACCGGTTCGAGCGGCCGCAACAGTTCTACGAGCAGCTCGACCCGCAGCAACAACAGGTCGTCGGGCAGCAGTTCCAACAGGAGTTCGCTCAGTCACAGGACCCCTACGCGCAGCAACAAGGATGGGGCCAGATGGACCCCTCTCAGCTGAACCCCCAGCAGCTGGGCGACATGCACGACTACGCCGAACAGCAGAACCCGTCAATATTGCACAGGGTGATGAACCACCCCGTGCTGGACGCGGCACTGGTAGGCCTGGGCGTGCACGAATGGAGAAAACACCATGAAGAACGCTGAGGTCATCTTCGGGTGAATCGAGCCCGGGCAGGCCGGGAGAAGCGTGCCGAGAAGATCTCCGATGAGAGGCGCGGCCGTGGCGGTCGGTGAGGCCGAGTTGGCGGCGCAGCTGCTGGTGGGCGTAGCGTCACGGAAAAGCGCCGTCCGTGACGGACATCGCGTCGCACTGACGTCGCACCACAACGCTGACCGGCGCACGCTGCATCGCGGTCCGCATCGTTGCACGGCGGTACTCAAGCCTCGTCTGGTCGCGCGATCCGATCAGGGACCTGCACCCCATCCGTCGTCAAACGCCCACCACCGGTCGCCCTTCGAGATCATGCCGACCCATGACTCCAGTTTCTTCTCACGCACGCAGTCCCCGGGCTCTGCCCGGACCCGGCACCGCTTCAGAGCTGAGGTGAAGAAACGGGAGTGGTGCACTCTTTTTATGACACCAAGGGCACCGACTTCTCCGCTGCATAGCAGCTTTGCTGCATGGCAGCGGTATAGGCGGTACACTACCGACATGGCCGAGTACCATCTGAGTATCTAGGGACGGGGGACCGTAGCCCTGCCGAGCGAGGTTCGCCGTCGTCATCGGCTCGATGAGCCGGGAGCCCAGGTACGGCTCGTCGAGCGGGACGGCGGTGTTATTGAGCTGCATCCGCTCGTCGCGGTGCCTGCCGATCAGACCTGGTTCTGGAGTGAGCGTTGGCAGCGGATGGAGCGGGAGGTGGAGGCGGACGTCGCCGCCGGACGGATTGCCGTGACCGACGGACCTGACGAGTTCCTTAACGAACTCGACGCGACGGCGTGAAGTTCGAGCGGACAGACAGCTTCACATCGGACTGGCGGCGGCTGTCTGACGCAGAACGTGAGCTATTTCGATCTGCGACCAAGCAGTTTCACGTTGCTGCGGAGCGCATTGTCGCAGACCCGGGGGCACGTTGGCCGGGGCGTCTGCGGATCAAGAGAATTGTGAGTGCTCCTCGAATGTGGGAGATGACCTAGTCGTTCTCTTGTCCTGACGGTCGCGCCAGGTTCGAGTGGGTTGAGATCGATGGCACGTCTGGCATCAGATGGCGTCGGATCGGTACCCATGAGATCTTTCGCGAACCGTGAGGACCACTCGGATGCCCAAGCGTAAGGTAGGGCAGCCAGCACGATGGCTTGGCGTCGCCGGATTTACCCGGCGACGCTGACAGGCTCGCACGCCGAGCTAGCCTTGATCATTTTTGTTGCCAACGCAAGCCCACTATCCACGCAATCGCGGCGTGTTGTCCGTCATCGAAGACAATAGCCTGAACAGTGCCCATAGCTTGCCCGTCGAGTCTGCGGCGAATGGCCCAGTTGTACCGCTCTTGGCGCCCATCAGACCCGATTCCGTGAGTGAGGCTCTGTCCCTACTTAGAACCCCTGTCTGCCGGGTGACGACTGTCAGCGACCCGAGCTTCCAAAAAATTTGATACGTGCGAGTTCAGCGACCGCCACAGAGTGATCAATTTCTTCCAGCATTTCGCGAATCTTCGCTTTGTGTTCTTCCGAGGTGTGTGGATAACGGAGTTGTTCTTCCAGGGTCCTGCGAGCTTTCTTCACTTGCGATCGTTCATTGTACCAGTCCACCCGAAACTTCAGTTGGTACAACACAGCGCCAGCTATAACAGATACCACAGGGACCACGTAGATAAGAACTTCTCCGAGTACTGTATGAACGCCCACTTGCTGGGCAATCGCCACTATGCCGGTGCCTCCGCCAACGCCTCCGAGTCCAGCATTGATCGAGTTGTATGGCGACGTTTCCGCACCAGCTTGCCTGCGCACAGAACCTTCCACACCGGCTTGCCTACGTGCGGAGCGGCGTGCAGGGACTCCAGCTTCGGTCACTCTCTAGCTCTTACATCGCTGTAACGGTACCGAGACAAATAATCCCTGATGAACAATTCTGCTTGTTCTGGCTTCTCTAGGTTGACTTCGATGAACTCGTCGCCGTGCTTGATCCTAGCCTCAATTCTCCCCAAATACAGGCTCGTAAAAATCCTGGCAACGCTTTGGAGAACGATGCCGCCGGAGAGCGTGAGCGCGACCCAACCGTAGTCCACCTCGTGAGCATAGTCCCCCCATCCGCGAAGGGGGAGGGGAGATGCGGAGATGCAAGCTGTTGTCGCCCGCGATGTGGTCCCCTGCCTACACCACTGAGCTATACACGGCGCTCGGCGAAGCGTCGACAACTCTAGCCACCCGCCCGACTGACACCCGACCCCAGTCATTACCGTGGGACCGTCCCTTCGGCCGGGCTACGGCCCCCACCGGTCGGGAAGGTAAGGAACAGGCACAGAGGCCACAGCCGCGAGCTAGCCGTCACCGCTCTTATGAGGCTTCCAACCGGGTTGATACGAGACTTCAGGGGGCGCTTCCGGCGGGCCTCCGCTCCGGGAAGGTCCCCGGCCTGGCGCGAGGGATGGGTGGAGAGTTCCTGGTGGCGCGGGTATCCCGTCGCGTCGGAGGCGACGGGATACCCGCTTCCGCCCCAACCCGTTCGTGGTTAGTTCAGCACCGCGCCGCCACCCACCGACCGGGGACTGGCGGCCGGCCGAGGTGATCTTCTCGCCCTTTTTTACTTTTACTGGCTGTTCATGTGCGCGATGATCCGCCACTCCTCGTCGAGGCAGCCCCGAATCGGGTAAGTTCGTCAATCCCGCGGGGGGGTGAACGGTGACGGCGCGGCCGGTCTTGTGGTGGCAGGGCCAGCATTGCGGGTTAGCTGTCCGGCATCGTTGTGTCCCCCTCGTCCGGACCGGCACGCCGGTCACGTACTAGGCCCCACCAACCGGAGCCCCCACACCCAAGGCAACCATCAGCATGCCTTCGGGCATGGGGTAAAGCCCGCCTAGGTCTACACCGAAAAGACCGCCTGACACCCCGTCGTCTGGTTTTAATGCACGGCGTGTGGTCTATATTTGTGCTCCCAGCAGGCGGCACAGGCCATCGGGAGCGAGGCATCCAGCCCGGGCCCAACGGACCACCCGCCCGGAACGCTGGACAACGCGCAAGTTAGGCTCTCGTAGCTCAAGGGATAGAGCATCAGTTTCCTGAGTCAGTGGTTTTTGCTTTTTCTGTGTATCCAGCCAGCATTTGCGTCAGTCGTGCTGCCCCTGGGGGGTCCACGACCAGGTAGACCGGCAGTTGGCCGTTGGGGATGCTGATTGTCAGCAGTTTCCCGGTGTCTTTGATAATCTCCGCTGTTGCGTTGTTGGTGACTCTGGCTTCCACCAGCATCAGCTCATACCCCACTTCATAGATTGCGTGGACAAAGATGATAGAAAGCACCGCAGGGGTCGGGTGGCGTCTTGCGAACCTGGCTGGCCGAGCGCCCTGAGTGGCACGGTGGGCATCAGCGGCCGTCCGGGGTATTCAGGAGGCGCAGGTGCTGGGGTGGGATGGTCACCAAGTGCTGCCATCCCTGGTCGAAGACGACATAAACCCGGCCCCGACCGATGATCTTGCCGTAGTGGTGCAACCAGGAGCGCAGCGCCCCATGATCTTCATCCACCGAGACCTGCTCAACCCGATCACCCAACGACAGGGTCCTACCCTCGGCATCCTGCAACGAACAATCCGACACAGGACGGGGAGCACCCCCGGTGGTGCGCCGGGAGTTCTCCGGAGCGGATCGGGGTCGTGGGGTACGGGGCTCCATGGTGAATGTCCTCCTTAAGGGATTGGTGAAGGGCCGGCTGGCCGCTGGGAGCCGAAACAGGGGCAGGGGTGCTCAACCAGCGGCCAGCCGGCGATGCACGGGGACGACGCCCCGTAGGTCAGGGTCCACGTCTCGGTTGCTGTCGGCAGACGGTCAGGCTCACGGCGGTTCTCACCAGTTCCGTCCCCTCAGCGGCCTATCCCCGCTAGGTCGCAGGGTGTGATCCCGTAATCGCGATGTAAAAATATGCCGGAAAGTACCGGAAGGGGACTGGCTGCCGGTACGAGTATGCGCAGCTCAGCAACGGTGGATGGAGATGTCCGATGGTCAGCAGCCGAGGGACGTGGCGCAGCAGTCAGGGTTCACCGCGTTGCCTCGGCGCGGTGTCCGGTTTCCTGCTCAAGCTGATCCGGGAATCGGCCGGGCTCACTCAGATTCAGCTGGCTGAGCAGCTCGGCGTGGACGTGGCGAGCGTGCAGGGTTGGGAGAGCGGTCGCCGGCCGCTGACCGCCCTGCGCGCCGCGGATCTGGCGCGGTTGCGATCGCGGCTGTTGCGCTGCGGCGCGCAACCCAGCTTGCTCGCGATGCTGGCGGACGCCATCCAAGCGGATCTGATCATCGCTCAAGCGGTACAGGCCGGCAGCCAACCCATCACGGCCCATGAACACCCGCTCGGAGCGGCAGTCCACCAGCGCCCGCTGACCAACTTGATCACCTGGCCGCTCACCGGGCTAGCTCCCGACTCGCTACGAGATCTCGTGACCGCGCGGGCCCGGCGGGGACCCGTCCCCGACCAGCCCACGCTCACCCACGACGAGCGGACCCGCTTTTTCGATCACCTCCTAGTGACCGCAGACACAAAACCCCAGGACGACACCGCACTGGCCCGGCGCCAGGCGATCTACCTGCTCAGTTTCGACCCCCGAGCGGACACAGCCGACTGGCTACGCACCGAGCGGCGGCGCACCCTGCACGCCGCCTGGCGCACCGAGCACGTTCCGTCCTGGGTGGCGATCCGAGACTCCGCTAGCGGACTCGCCCAGGGTGGCGATCGCGACCCGCTGCGGGCTTTCCTACGGCACGGCCTGACCACCGAGCAGCTGGAGCAAGCGAACCTCAACTACTGGGCGCACTGGGTGGGCGAGATCGATGACGTCCAGGTCGATCACAAGTTCATCGTCCACATCAACCCACGAGACTGGGACGGAACCCGACTGCTAAGGCACCTTGTGAACCATCTGGATCCCGGCTGCGGCTACGCCGAACTGCGCATCCACGCGGTGTGGACGCTCCTGCTCGCTCATCCCGCCCTGCTCAGCAACAATCCCGACCTAAGATTCTCGGTGGCCAGCGCGGTGGAAAGGCTGGACGCGGACCACAAGCTGAGCCCTGAAGCGCGACGGGAGTTGTCCGACATGGCCTACGGCGTCCGTCTCGCGGACCAGTAGGTTAAGGTCACCACCGTGGCAGACCCAGACGAGCAGCAGGCCAGCGCCGTGGCGAGCTTCGCCTTTGAGCTCGGCGTGCTCAAGCGGATCCGCCGGGCCGGCTAGTGGCATGCCGGGGTCCGGGACCCCGAATCGGTCGCCGAGCACAGCCTGCGGGTCGCCCAGCTCGCCTCGCTCATCGCCACGATCGAGGGCGCCGAGCCAGCCCGGGCGGCGCTGCTGGCCATCTGGCACGACTCCCCGGAGACCCGCACCGGCGACCTCCCGCACACCGCCCGGCCCTACCTCGACCAACGCTCCCCCGAAGTGATCACCGCTGACCAGACCGCCGCGCTGCCCGACACCGTCCGCAAGACCGTGCAGGACGCCGTCGCCGAGTACGAAGCGCAGCAGACTCTCGAAGCGCAGCAGACTCTCGAAGCGCAGCAGACTCCCGAAGCGCAGCAGACTCCCGAAGCGCACTGCGCCAAAGACGCCGACAAACTCGCATGCCTCATCCAAGCGATCGAGTACCAGGACGCCGGCTACACCAGGGTGCAGGGCTGGATCGACTCCGCCCGCACCAACCTGCGCACCACCACCGCCCGGCACATCGCCGACGCCGCCCTGCACACCTCCCCGCTCGCCTGGCGAGGCCGCTAACCAGCGGGGAGCGACTCAGGAGACAGCAGGCTAGCGAGGTCGGGTACGGGCAGGCGCTCCATCTCCCTCGGTTCGAACTTCGTGAGTCCTCCCGCGTAGGTCCGCCCCTGAGACAGGGAGATCGACTGTCGGAGGCACTGCGCAAGGCGCGCTAACGCGTGGTCGGGCAGCTTCTGACGCGGGTAAAGCCCATGCGCGATGTTGATATGACGGGCGTCGGCGGCGTTCCTGACGAAGGTCGGAGGGCGACGGGCCATGTAGGTGGCCAGGATGGGAGCCGGCTCACGGAGCCCCACTGACCACCACGCGCGGCGGTGCGCGGCGATGTAACCCTTGTGGATCATCGCGTTTTTCGCCTGACGGAGAAAGCAGTCCACCAACGTGCGGCCGTCGTGGTCAAGCTCGTCGAGATCCACCGGGATGTCGATCACTCGACGGAGCCTTCCCGGATCGCTGAGGATCTCGCCCGCCTCGAACAGCTCACGCGCCCTCGTGACGGCTGGGAAAAGCACGGACTCCGGGAGCGTGACGTCCCCCCGGGCCACCCAGGTGGCGTTTGACCCGGTGACCGTGCCCCGGTGCACCCGGCAGATCTCCCCTAACTCGATGTACCCGTCAGGAACCTGGCGGCGGGTACGGATGAACGGGGACCACCGGGGAGCTTCCCTGAGCCGCTCACGAGCGACTGGCTCACCGGTCCTCCCGAGGTCTCCCAGCTCGCCTAGGCCCGTCACCGGCCGAAAGCGGATAGGGCCCTGCCGTTGTCCGACGCGGAAGTTGACCACGACAGCCGTCGTTGCCGTGCCCGCGAAAGGCATGGCTTGCGGCTCCACGACGTGGACTCCCGCACCGCCCAGAGCACCGAGGAGAAGCTCCCGGACAATGGAGCCGTAGTTGACGTCCAACCATTCGGCCGAGGTGACAAAGCACCCGACGTCTCCGGGGCGACCCATGGCCGCCGTAGCTAGGTAAAAATAGGCATGCAGCCCCGCCAGTCCGCTCACGGTGTGACCGAGCTGGGCCGCAGTTCGCTGCGCCCATACCTTCGTCTCCGGTGTCAGCTGATGGTGCCGGACGTACGGCGGGTTCCCGACAAATGCGGTCCGACCCAGGGCGTCGGGGAGCGAACAACGGGTGTAGTCGGCATGTAGCACCGAGGCATTCGTGACGCGGAGGGCCGCGAGGCACGCGCGAGTCATGAGCGTGGTTACCGGGTCGCAGTCAATCGCTATCAGCGGCATCTCGGGGACCTGGCGAACGATGGCTACCGAGAATCGCCCGCTGCCGGCTCCAGCGTCCACCACGCGGTCGGGGTTGTGTTCCAGCACCCACTGCACCATCGGGTCAATGAGGTCGGTCGGAGTGAACACAGCCCCCGTCCTGCGGCGAACTTCCGCAGAACGCAGGGTGCAAAACCAGTCGCCGAGAGGATCGGCACCGGCCAGGATCTTCCTCGTGGTCTGGGCCACGAGCGCTTTCCAGGGTTCCTCGCCGCGCGCCTCGGCTGCTGCGACCAGGGTGGCCTCGGACGGCGAGAGCGGTCCACCAACACTCGCGGCCCCCAACCTCACCGCTAACCGGACAAGGTCGTATTCGGAAGCAGGGAACTCGGCGACTGACGGGCGAGCCCTAGCCACGGAGCTTGAACACGCCACGAGATACCCGCTCGAAGTACCGTTCGTCCTGAAGACTACTGCGGTAGGAGGAGTCCGGCCGCTTCCCCAGCTTGGGCTCCACAGCCGCCTTGATCTCACTGATAGACGCCGGTCCACCGCCCTTGCTCGCGAGGTACTCACGGATCGCGGCCTTGAGTTCGCCATGCGGATGGCGCTGCCGTGGCTCTTCGGTGACCATGACGTCCTCCAGCCAGTCGACCTTACTGCGTCGACCTTAGCTCGGTTAGTGCTACCAGCAGTAGCGACACGGAACACCATGCCATCAAGCCGAGACACCACAGCCGCAGCCGGTTGGAAGGTCGTCCGTGACACCCGGCGTCCACCCGACGGCATGGCCGGACGCCGGAGCGGAGTCAGCAGAAAGTCAGCAACCCACCGTCATACGGTGGCACTAGGCACCCGACGCGGCGGCCCACGAGCATGCAGTTCATACGCGCGTCGGGCGCAGATTTCGCGACTTCGGCAACTACCGCCTCTTCGTGCGCTGCGGCGTTGACTAGGGCACTCGTCCGAGCCACGCCGATCAGAGGACCGCTATCATGCTCAGTGGCGTAGGGCCGGTTATCTACTGAAATAGTGGCGGGCGACCCTCGGATGCGCTCTCAACTCGATTGAGGAGCCAGTCGTAGGTCTGCATAGAAATTCCGGAATTGAGCCGTAGGTCGCGGCGGCTCCAGGCTTGGCCCTCTGCAACTAGACTGCGTCGGCTGATCAGGATGAGTCCAGGCGCACCTGGGTGAATATCGACTAGTCCGAGTCCTTCATCTCGAGAATCTTTTCTTGCCGCGTCCAGATTTTCACGAAGGTAATGCCTCCAGGACTCGATTTGATACTTGGCATGTCGAGCTTCTTTCGACCACTCACCACTTTTCAAAAACGGGCACACTCGCGGGCTCTCAAGTTCTATAAGAGTCCAACGTATCCCGGTCGAATCAGCGTCAGCGATCAAAAAATCTGCCACATAGTGTCGACCGAAGCGTGTCTGCGGTCGAACCCAGCACCCATGCCCTCCGCTTAATACTCCGGTAAAAATATGGGGATGCTCTTGAAGATAGAATTGGATAGGTTTTTCGTCCCTAGCTGTCTCGATCACCCCTCTAAGCTCATCGACGTCGCGAGAATGAATGGTGCGCTTTTTTACTTCCCATTGCCGGAGCCGGTCCACCTTCACGGCATTAAGTGCTTTCCCTGGACGAAGAGCTTCGGCATGACGCCTTGCCTCAGCCTGCGCATGGTAGCGAGCCTTTCGCGCCTCGGGTGATTCATCTTCGGCCCGATAGAGCAATTCAAGGCGATGAACGTCGGCTCGCCGTCCGCCTCCACCTTGAAAGTACACCACGCCTTCGTCACTGATCGAGGCGACCAGCCTCAGACGCTGCTGATCCAACTCGTCCTCGCTACGAACGTCCCGCCGTCGCCACTCTACGACGACATCCCCAGCGCATGGCTGTAGATCTTCCAAGCACTCGAGAGCTCGCCGTGTCTCCCGCAGGGTTAGCAGAGCGCTTGCAATCGCGTACGTGGTCGGCTCGGGATCCCCTTGCGCCGACCACCCTGCCAGATCGTCCAGATATTCCAGCTGCTCGGACGAAGGCGACCGGGAAGGCTTCCCGATCGTCGGACCGAGGACATCTTGCAGGACTGCGGCAGCTAGTACAGTGGGCGTGTCAATAGGTAGCACAATCCCTAAATGATCAGCCAAATCAACCTGTTCCATCGTTGCACTAGCCAACCGTGCACGCAGATGCGCGGTTGGTAGACGCCAGTTCTGGTGGGTCACTGATACATGTTATCGAATCTTGGTCTCCAGAGGTGAGTGCACCAACCGCGCACGCTCTGGCGAACATCACCGGGCGAGCGGTAATCGTGGTCCGGATCGACTGCAGTCCACTGACGGTATCGCTGCTCAGCGTGCACGGCGTCTCATCGTTACCAGCGGGACCGAGACAGCCACCACTCTCCGGACCCGAACCGACGCCGCAGCTGCATACACCTGAGGCGCTCGTGTGGGACCTCGACCCCTCCGGAGACAACCTCGACGCCCGCGGCCCCGGCATAGAATGCGGCGAACATGACCTCGCCGGGATTACCGCTGCGCGCAGTGCATCCCAGCGTTGGCCGCGATCGAGACCTCGCAGTCCACCCTGGCCCGGTGGTGACCGCCGCCCTCGTGCATGCGCTCGGGTACCCGCCGAGCTGCACGTCACCGGCCACCCCCGGTAGCCACTGAGACGCCATTTGTACCGCGCCGCCACCGCTGACCAACAGCGAGATCACCATGGTGGCCACCATGCTAGATCAACTAGGTCCCGGCAACGTCGAGGTGTGCGTCAACTTGTCCCACGGCGGACCGTGGGCAGGCTCGCTCCGCATCGGTGGACTCGGTCTCTGATGATCAGCCACCGGGGAGTGACCCGGCCGATCACGATAGGGCGCGGCGGGTGGCGGCGGCGGGTCGATCACCTCCACGCCCTGCTGGGCTGCCCCCCGTCTGGGAAGATCACTGTTTGTGTGCCAAAAGCGACAGATTCTGTCGTTTTTGTCAGGTGAGTCGCCGGGGGGAGTTGCGCCCCCCGGCGCTCGTTGAACCGTGCGTGACGCTCTCGCGTCACACGGCTCCCGTCGCCCAGCCGATGGGGTAGGCGCCGGCTTTCCAGTGG
>JAFAPC010000071.1 GCA_019247305.1 Pseudonocardiales bacterium | reverse complement strand
CGGGTGTCGTTAACGAAGCTGCCAGGAGCCGCCAACGCGGTTGTTGTTCCTGGTCACAACACTGATCGTTTGCGGTGTTGGGCCTTGTCTGGAGTACCGTGCGCTGCGTCGGTGGCGCGTTGACCAGGAGATATACCGCCGTTGGCGGCTCCTGGCAGCTTCGTTAACGACACCCCTAAAAGCACGGTGGCGCGGATGATCGGGGCGGCGGCGCGGGCGGCGGAGCAGGTGTTGACCCTGCGGATCTTGTCAATGTCCGAACTCGTCTGCACTGATGTTCGGACTTCTCTGCACTTGTGCGCGCGGGGCCTGGCCAGGTCGGATCGATTGGTCCGGCATGGTCGTGCGAATCCGCTGGCGCGGACGTGCAGTAGGTGTTGGTATCGCTCTCGCTCGTCTCGGGTCAACTCCCGGTACAGCTCGACGGCTTCCTGGGCGGCGACCAGGCCCTTGGCCCGACGCCCGCTCTCACCGAGCCGGATGGCGAGGTTGTTCAGACCTTGCCCTGAGGTGGCGCACCAGTGGCGGCCCGCTCGTGGGGTAGTCGTGGGTCGGCGAGACCATCAGCGAGTGTCTGCCTCTGCCCTGGACGCGCTCGCCGGTGCCGGCGTAGGTGGCGTGATCGGCTGGATCGGCACCTGGATCACTGCCAAGCTCACCCGCAACAGAGAGCATCAGTACCGAATCTGGGAGTGCACCACTGAGCTGTACGAGCAGGTGTTGGTCATGACCGATGTGTGGGCGGCGGTTCCGTGGATCGGGTGACGCGCACCTACCGACTTAGCGAGCCAGATCATGAGATCCAGATCATGAGATTCCGACACTGGATGCCGAGGCCCACCAGCGAATGGCGATCCGGTTGAACATGTTCGGTGCCCACGAGGTCCAACTCGGCTTCAAGCGGTGAGCGGACGCCCACGCGAGATGGTCTGGCTCTCACCACGTTCTGGAGGAAGCCCGCAGTCGAAACAGCCAGATTGGGGTGTCGTTAACGAAGCTGCCAGGAACCGCAATCCGTGGTATACCGCCTGGTCAGCGCACCGTAGCCGCAGCGCTTCGGTGCCTCAGACAGCGCCCAACCCGGAAAACGATCAGTGTCGTGACCAGCAGCAACAGCCGCGTTTGTGGCTCATGACACCGTTGTTACCGACACCCCGACACCCCCACACTCGCCGACTACTGCCGCGGCCGCTCCTACCTCATCAGCGCCCGCAACCACGGCATCCAACCCATCGACGCCATCCACAACGCCCTCACCGGCAACCCCTGGCTCCCCACAGTCTCAACGACGTGACATCACAGCCCAATCCGTGAATGGACACTTTAGCCCTGCGTGCGCTCTGCGAGTTGGTACCTGATGAGCCTTTAACGCCGATGTGGCGATAAGCGGCTTTTGTCCCGACACCGGATACCCAGTAAGTGGGTGTGGACTATGATTAGGCTGGCGGGACTTTTGGCCACCGCACCTGGGACTTCCGGTCACTGTCTGCTCACCGCTGTCGAGAGGATTCTCGGCCAGGCCTCACACTCCAAGAGACTGCCAGGTTAGCTCTTAACAAAAATTGCGAATATCCTCAGTGACTCACGAAGGAGGATCTCAGATGAGCATGCAGACGGACCCCCACAGCGACCTGCATAGCGAGCAGGGTGCAGTGGCGGGCGAGCATCCGGGACGCGCCCGCAACCCCCTCGTCAAGGTCCACGACCTGGCGTGGCTGGAGTTCGAGAAGCCGGATCTGGAGGGGACCGAGCGCTTTGCCCAAGCGTTCGGGTTCACGACGGCTCAGCGAACGCCGGAGGAGCTCCACCTGCGGGGCAGCGACCCCGGCTCGCCGTGCGTGCTGGTCCGTAAGGCGCCGCGGTCCCGTTTCGTCGGGGCGGCCTGTCGGGGGGCCGACTCGAGCGAGGTGGACCGGCTGGCGAAGACCACCGGCACGTCGGTGGAGAAGCTGCCGGAGAGCCTGGGCGGGCGGTGACGCTGGTCGACCCCAACGGGATGCCGGTGCGGGTCGCGACCGATACCCACGAGCTGCCCGGGCTGCCGGCCCCCACGCCGCTCATCTTCAACTTCGGCCACGAGGTGGTCCGGGTCAACGCCATGCAGCGTCCGCCCCGTCAGCCGGCCGTGGTCCAGCGGCTGGGTCACGTCGTGGTCCAGACGACGCGCTACCGGGCGTCGCTGGACTGGTACCTGGAACACTTGGGGCTGCTGGTCAGCGACTTCAGCTACTACCCGGGGCAGCGGGAGCGGGGCCCGGTGCTCAGCTTCAACCGCTGCGACCGGGGCAGCACCCCGGCCGACCACCACACGCTGGTCCTATCGCTGGGCCCGGAGAACCGCTACCTGCACTCGGCCTACCAGGTGGCCGACCTGGACACGCTGGCCGCCGGCGGTGAGTACCTGTTGGACAAGGGCTACCACCGGTCGTGGGGCATCGGCCGCCACGTCGAGGGAAGTCAGATCTTCGACTACTGGCGTGACCCCGACGGGTTTTTGGTCGAGCACTTCACCGACGGCGACATGTTCGACAACACTCTGGAGCCCGGGTGGGCGCCGTTCAGCAGCTCCGGGCTGGGCCAGTGGGGGCCGAAGGTCACCAGTGACTTCCTCGGGCTGCACGGCGCCGCCGGCGGGTACGGGCTCGTGCCCGGCGCTATCGAGGGCCTGGTGTCGGTGGTCAACGCCCTGCGGGATGACAACGAATTCGACGTGCAGCGCCTGCTCGGCGTGCTGAAAGGAGCCCGGTCATGAGCACTTCCGTTGTTCGTACGGCTGAGGGCTGGTGGGTGGCAACACCCGCCGGCGCGGCCCGGATCGCCACCGACGCCCGGACCACGGCCGAGCTGCTGGCCCAGCGGGCGGCCGTCGCTGCCGCGGGGAACAGCACCGACACCGTGCCGGTCGAGAGCCTGGCGCTGGTCTCGCCGGTCACCGCACCGTGCCGAGTGGTGGCCCAGGCGACGAACTACGCCTCCCACGTCAAAGACGTCGGCATGAACCCCGACCAGACCCAGCTGACGTTCTTCCGCAAGACGTCCGGGTCGATCGCCGGCCCCTACGACGACATCATCCGCCCGGCCCACGTCAAGCTGTTGGACTACGAGCTCGAGATCGGCCTGGTCATCGGCCGGGAGCTTCCGGTCGGCACCGCCATCACCACCGACAACTGGACGGACTACGTCGCCGCCCTGGTCGTCACCAACGACGTCTCGGCCCGGGACGTCCAGCTGTCCAAGATCCAGTTCTTCGAGTCGAAGTCCTACCCGACCTTCACCCCGGTCGGCCCGGCCCTCGTCCTGGTCAACGGCGACGAGCTCAAGCGTTTCGACGACCTGCGGCTGCAGCTGTGGGTCAACGGCGAGCTCCGCCAAAACGCCCTCGTCGGCGGCGACATGCTCTTCCCGCCAGTTGAGGCCCTCCAGGCGCTAAGCCGCTTCCAGCGACTCGAGCCCGGCGACCTCGTGCTGACCGGCACCCCGGCCGGTACCGCCCTCACCAGCGGGGGCAAGCAGATGGAACCCAAGGCCTTCCTCGCCGCCCAAAAAGACAACCCCAACTTCCTCCACGACGGCGACGTCATCGAGGCCACCATCGCCGCCGACGACCAAGCCATCGACCTCGGCCGGCAACGCACCACGGTGAGGAACGCCCGATGAGCACCGCGACCACCGCCCTCGCCGGCACGCTGGCCGTGTTCTTCACCGGGCTGGGGACGGCCAAGATCCGGGCCATCCCGGCGATGCGCCAGCGGGCCGCCCACGTCGGTATGTCCACCGCCGCCTACCGGCGGATCGGGGCCCTGGAGGTCGCCGGCGCAGCCGGCGTACTGGTCGGCCTCGCCCAGCCCCCCGGCCTGCTGGCCCTCCTCGCCGGCGCCCTCATCGCCCACCGCCGCGCCGGCGACGACCTGCGCGACGCTGCCCCCGCCCTCATCGCCGCCCTGACCGTCACCGCCTACCTCCCCGCGCTAGGGGGAACGACCCGATGAACGGCCGCCCCGTCCCCGTCGTCATCGTCGGCGCCGGACCCACCGGAATCGCCGCTGCCACGCTGCTGGCCCAGTACGGCGTCGAGAGCCTGGTCCTGGAGCGTTGGGAGTCGATCTATCCCCAGCCTCGGGCCGTCCACCTCGACGACGAGATCTACCGGATCCTGGCTCGCCTGGGCATCGCTGACGAGTTCGCCAGGATCTCGCGGCTGTGTCGGGGACTGCGACTGGTCGACCGCAGCCTGCGGGTGCTCGCCGAGTTCGGGCGCCAAGCCCGCGGGCGCCACGGGTATCCCGAGGCGAGCATGTTCGACCAGCCGGAGCTGGAGTCCCTGCTCCGCGCCAACCTGGGACGGCACCCGATCGCCATCATCCGGGGCAACACCGAGGCGACCGGACTGGCTCAGGACGGCGCCGGCCTACTCCGGGTTGAGTGCACAGACCGGGTCGACGGTGGCCACTACTGCGTCCTCGCCCACTACGTCCTGGGCTGCGACGGCGCCAACAGCATGACCCGCAACTCGATCGGTGCCACCATGCAGGACCTCCGGTTCCAGCAGCGCTGGCTGGTCGCCGACATTGCCACCACGACCGACCTCGGGCAGTGGGAGGGCGTGCAGCAGGTCTGTGACCCGCACCGCGCCGCCACGTACATGCGCGTCAGCACGACCCACCACCGCTGGGAGTTCCGGCTCCTGCCCGGTGAGACCGCCGACGATTACCGCTGCATCGACCGGCTGCATCGCCTGATCGCGCCGTGGACGAGGGGCATCGGAGTCGACCAGCTGGAGATCATGCGGGTGGCCGAGTACACCTTCCGCGCCCAGGTCGCCGACCGGTGGCGGGACCGGCAGGTGTTCCTGCTCGGCGACGCAGCCCATCTCACCCCGCCGTTCA
>JAFAPC010000017.1 GCA_019247305.1 Pseudonocardiales bacterium | reverse complement strand
ACATGTAGAGCAGCAGAGCTCAACAAATCCCGGTGCCCATGAGGGTAGAAAAATAATGAGGCTTATTCAGGGCAGCACTATCGATCTTGTGAGACCCACCCTGAGCTGCAACGATCAGCCGTCAATCAAGATCGCTGAATAAGCCTCAACCTACCTCAACGATGTGACTAACCGCGAGCTGGACGAAACGCTGCACGCGTTTCATGACGTGGTGAACGTAATCGCAGCGTAGGCACTCGATAGCAGGGCTCGGCGAGCTTCCACCAGGGAAAGAGACACGAAAATGATCCTCATGAAATTCTGCGGAATCATCGCGGGTATCTGTACCACGGGAGCACTCGTACCGCAGGTGTACCGGTTAGCCAAGCTGCGCAGTGCGGCGGAGATAGCGATCGGCTTCCTCGCGGCATACGGCATTGGAGTCGGACTCTTCTGGGTATACGGGCTCCGTCGTGATGATCTGACATTCCAGGTCACACAGCTTGCTACGGCACTACTCATCGTTGCCATGGTACTACTCACGGTAGCGTACGGCGATACCTCGTCACGCATGGGCGCGGCTGTCATATCTTTAATGATTTCGATCCCCGCTGTCGCATGCCTGCTCGATGTCAATACTGGATTAATCGGTACCGTGGCCCCCATACTGGCGTCTACTTCCTTGCTGCCCCAAGTGCTCCGTATAGTTCGCCTCAACAGCGCACATGAGCTTTCGTGGATGTATCTTGCGACGTTCGGTCTTGGGGTGACTCTGTGGTTCATCTACGGCCTAGCGTTACACGCACCGCCAATTTACGTTCAACAGGTTGTCACCGGCGTCCTCATCGCGGTCACGGTTGTACTCAAGGGCGTGGGGCTCCGCCGGAAGGACTCACGGATGGCTGACGCCACGAACTCGCCCAACCGCGATCGGACCCAAGCCATTCAAGCCCGAATGATCGCCACCGGCGAGGCGGGGCAGGAAGAGAATCGGACCCGGTGGCAGCGTGCGTTTGCGCAGCTTACGGCCTTGTTGGGTGACGCGTCTGGCCGAAGCGCCAGTCGTACTTCAAGTCGGATAACACGACCGTGACCAGCACAAACAGACTCTGGCGCCGGATCCCGGTCCAGAACCCTCTGTCCCCCTACCTCGCGCGGTGTGGGCATCGCTTGCTCAGCCGTGTGTCGCCCGCGGTCGCTGGTCAGTTCAGCGGCCGACCCTCCGGGTCGCTGGGGTGTCCCGCGTGTGCGGAGAGCGCCGACCGTGGCGACCCGATATCCGGCTGGCCGCCGGTGGAGACTCCCCTCCTCCTTGCTCCCGGCGGCCAGCCGGTCCCTTCTTATGGCCCACCGGTAGTTTTCAACGAAAAACCATCGATCCGCGCCGTCTGCGCTGGTCAGACGCCTCGACCATGATCATTAAAAGTGGACACGCGGAGATCGTCAGCAGAGCTGTGACCTGCGTGAATGTAGATATTCGTTGAAAATTCGGCGCTTGCTACCGGGAGGCCCAATAGGGTGTTCCTGCCCTACGATCCCTGTCGTCAGGAGATGGCGGGAGACGATGGCTCACTTCTCACTGTTAGTCATTGTGGTGATTACCACAGCACTGGCGTTCGACTTCACCAACGGCTTTCACGACACCGCAAACGCGATGGCCACCTCGATCGCCACAGGCGCGCTACGGCCCACCGTAGCGGTGCTCATCAGCGGTGTCTTGAACCTGGCCGGCGCGTTCCTGTCCACCAAGGTCGCAACAACGATCTCCAGCGGCATCGTCAACGACAGACTGGCCACTCCCTCGATCATCTTCGCCGGACTGGTCGGAGCGATCCTGTGGAACCTGGCCACCTGGTTGCTCGGGCTGCCCTCAAGTTCCTCCCATGCGTTGTTCGGCGGGCTGATCGGCGCAGTGTGGGTCGGCGCCGGGATCAACGGCGTGCACTTCGACCAGGTAGTCAGCAAAATCCTGCTCCCAGCAGCATCCTCCCCCATCATCGCGGGGATCGCCGCGATGATCGCCACCTACCTCGCCTACCGGATCACCCGACAAGCTCAGGAGAGACCGGTCACCAGAGGGTTTCGGCACGGCCAGACCATTTCAGCCTCCCTAGTCTCCCTCGCCCACGGAACCAACGACGCCCAGAAGACAATGGGCGTGATTACGCTCACCCTCATCTCCACCAGGGCGCTGGCCCCTGGCTCCGCTCCGCCATATTGGGTGATCGCCTGCGCCGGTCTGGCCATCGGGCTAGGCACCTACGCCGGCGGATGGCGGATCATCCGCACGATGGGTAACCGGCTGACCGACATCGCCCCACCGCAGGGATTCGCCGCCGAGACCAGTTCCACCGCAGTGATCCTCTCCTCAGCGAACCTCGGGTTCGCCCTGTCCACCACCCACGTCGTCGCCGGATCCGTACTCGGCACCGGCCTCGGCCACCACCTCGCCCACGTGCGCTGGTCAGTAGCCGCCCAAATGGCACTCGCCTGGCTACTCACCCTCCCCGCCGCAGCCACGATCGGCGCAGTCTCTGCGACAGTCGCCGTCCACGGCGGGACCCTGGGCGTTGTAGTGATCGGCCTGATCGCACTCGCCATGGCAGTGACCGCCTACACGATCTCCCGCCGCCAACCAGTAACCGCGAACAACGTCAACGACATACCGCCACCACAAGAGCGGCACGCAGCACTCGGCACCACCACAACCTGAGAGAAACCCCCATGCACATCGACTGGAACTCCCTCGGCAAGGTCGCCATGATCAGCATCACCATCGCCGTCAGCATAGTGATCATCTTCAGCCTCGGCGTCCTCGCACTCTCCCACCACGACACCAACACCGACCACAACGGACACGCCACCCTGGCCCTGACCGGCGCAATACTCTGCTTCACCACCTGCGCAACCGTAGTGCTCTACAGCATCTACCTCATCATCCCCCAACTGCACCACTAGTACTACGGGTCTGTCTCGCGAACGGTGTTTCCGGCGTGTTCGATCAGTTAGGTTCTAGCTTCCCTCAGTAGGTTTCAGCGGCCGGCCAGCGGTCACCGAACGTGATGGCGAGGGCGTTGAGTACGGGCTTCCAGCGCATCGCCCATCGGGTGCGCCCTGTCCCGGTGGGGTCCAGGCCGCGGGTCACAAGGTACAGGCACTTCAGCGCGGCCTGCTCGGTCGGGAAATGCCCACGCGCACGCACCGCCCGGCGGTAGCGCGCATTCAACGATTCGATCGCGTTCGTCGAACAGATCACTTTCCTGATCTCCACATCATAGTCCAGGAAGGGAACAAATTCGGACCACGCGTTACGCCACAATCGGATCATCGCCCCATATTTGTCACCCCACTTCTCCTCCAACTCGTCCAACGCGACGAGCGCGGCGTCCGCATTCGGAGCGGTGTAGATGGGTTTGATGTCCTGCTTAATCGCGTCGGCATCCTTGCGGGAGGCCAACCGGAACGTATTCCGGATCAAATGGATAATGCAGGTCTGAACGACGGTGAGCGGCCACACGTTGGCCACCGCCTCGGGTAATCCTTTCAGTCCGTCGCAGATGAGGAAGAACACGTCACGCACACCCCGGTTTTTCAGGTCGGTGAGCACGCTCATCCAGAATTTGGAAGAAGCGCACAGGTTCGCGCCAACGTGTGCATGGTGGTGGCTGAACTGTCACATGTTCGGTAGGCGGGTGGGGTTGACGTGGTCGGCGAGGTAGGCGGTGACGGCTTCGTTGGTCATGCCGTAGGCGGCGGCGACGAATTTGACGTCGGTGGTGGTGACAAGGTTGGTCAGTCTGGTGGAGCGCAGGATGCGGGGTTGGATGCGGAGACCGTTCAGATCCGGGGGAGATCAACCGCCCGAACGCCCCCGGTGGTCTCCGGGGCGCTATGCGGTGACCTCGACCTCGATCTCGGCCGGGCCGCCACCGTGGGTGAAGCCCGGATACCAGCGGCGGAAGCAGCCGGCCAAGTCGTTGTTGAGGACAGCGGTGCGGACCCGGAGGAAGAGCTGGGCTCCGGTCGGTGACCAGAGCATCTGCTGCTTTTGACCATAATCTGGTTGATTCCCGGGCACTCGGGCGGTTGATCTCCCCCGGATCCGAACGGTCTCGATCATCTGCGACGGCGACCAGATCATGCTGCGCCTCGGCGAACCACCCTCGCCGGTCCCCACCCCGTTCGCGCAGCTCCTCCTCGCCTGGATCAACGAGCGAGACAACATGAACACCGCCACCAACCCCCACTCCCGGTGGCTATTCCCCGGCCGCCGCGCCAGACAGCCGATACACCCCACAACCCTGGCCGCGCTCATCCACAAGCTCGGCGTCCCCACCCGCACCGCCGCACAGCCGCGATCCGCCAGCACCTCCGGGACATGCCAGCAGCCGTCGTCGCCGACGCCCTGAGCTACCACCCCGTCACCACAGCCAAGATCTCCACCCAAATCGGGGTCACCTGGAGTCGCTACGCTCCCGGTGTTCACACAAGAACTGGCGACAGTTAAATAGGCGAGCTCGCCAGTCGGGGAGGCCCTCGAGCTGCCGCTCGGGGTTCTGGCCCAGTGAGCTGACCCAGATGTAGCCCACGCGCTGCCCGCTGACCACGTCGCCCCAATGATCGCCTCGATGTGTCAGGTTGAAATCAATGAGCCTGACGGGCAGATGTCAATCAATCCGAACCAGGACCCTAACTGGACGCGTGTCGGTGGTGCTGGTTGACGTCTGGCTGGGGTACACCCCAACCAGACAGGCAAATCATCCGGACGCCCATCGCCTGCCTCCCCCAAAAAGTTCCGCTCTCGCAGAGCGACGACGCATCGGCCCACCTTGCCAGGCAAACATTCAGTCGTTGTTCTGAGCTGTGGTGCTGGATGGGCATGATGGTTCGTTCGGGGGTCTTGGGCGTGTCGGTCAGCGCTGGGGGCTGGGATGTAGTGTGATCTTCGGGTGGTTGTCCCGGAGGAGATGTCGCGCGA
>JAFAPC010000166.1 GCA_019247305.1 Pseudonocardiales bacterium | reverse complement strand
GCTATGCCGCAACTCGCGGTCGGCGGGACTTCGCGTCGTCAAGCCAACTGGTCGCAGGTCGTTACGATGTGCTCTGCCAGCCTCGGCATGCCGAGCAGGCCCGCGACATGCTGGCCAAACTGGCGATGGGTCCCGGCACCGCGACTGCCTGAGGTCAGCCAGGCAGACAGCGCCAGTGGGTGAGTGCTTCGATAAGGCCAGTGACCAGCGGCAGTGTGGCCAGGGTCGCCGCGTCGCACCAACGGGCATCGCCAGCGTCACCGTCGGCACGGAGCGTCCCGCCGGTCACCCGGCAGCGGTAATCGTAGATGTCGAACACTGCCCCACCCGGTGCGGGACGTTGCACGTCTCCCAGCAAACACCTGATCTCCACCGTCAGCCCGGTTTCCTCAGCCACCTCGCGGATCACTGCCTGGTGATCTGTCTCACCGGCCTCAACCCGGCCTCCGGGCACCGACCAGCGCCCCCGTCCCGGCTCGTTGGCCCTCCGAACCAGCAGCAATCTGCCGGCGTCGTCGAGCACCACGGCCCCGACGCACCGAATCCGCGGCTCGGATTCCTCGGTCATCACCGGTGACAGTAGTACCCTCGGCACATGATTGGTCGACACCCCAACGTCCTGCTCAACCCCGACGTGGAGCGCCGGGTGATCCGGGTGCGGCGGCACTGGGCCGTGCTACTGAAGCCACTGCTGGAGACAGTCGGGGTCGTGGTCGTCACTTATCTGCTGTCCTGGCTGCTCAGCTCCGGGGGGGGAAGCCTGCCCAACGGGGTACGGGACTACTTCTGGCTGCCGCAGTCGTTGCTCTGGTACCTGGCGGTCGCGGCATTGGTGCGCTTCGCATGGAAAGTCTTGGAGTGGTGGATCGAGGAAATCATCGTCACCGACAAGCGGTTCATGATCACTAGTGGGGTCATTCAGACGAAAAATTCCATGATGCCGATCACGAAGGTGACCGATATGAGCTTCCTGCGACCTTTTGCCGGGCAGCTCCTCGGTTACGGCACTCTCCGGGTGGAGTCGGCCGGGCAAAAGCAGGATCTACAGAAAATTGATCATGTGCCTAGGCCGGAAGAGGTCTTTATGGCGATCTCCGAGCTCATCTTCGGCGAGAAGAAGCAGGCCCGTTCCCATATGCTGGAGCCGCCGCGCAGGTCGCGCCGCAGGCGCTGGGGTCCGGCCGCAAGGTGACCTGGCTCGGCGGGACGGTAGCGGTCGTCCGGGAGGCCCTCGGTTGTGCGTATTGACCTGCACGCCCACTCCACAGCCTCCGATGGAACCGACACTCCCGCCGAGCTCGTCGCCACCGCCGCCGCGTCGGGCCTTAACGCGGTGGCCCTGACTGACCATGACACCACTGCCGGGTGGGCCGAGGCCGTCGATGCGCTGCCCGCAGGCTTACGGTTGATCCGGGGCGCGGAATTCTCCTGTATCGCGTCGGATGGGAGGGGCGGGGGTGTTTCAATTCACCTGCTCGGCTACCTGTTCGATCCTGATGCGGAGGTGATTACCGCTGAGCAGGCTCGGCTGCGGGATGAGCGGCGCACCCGGCTGCGCGCCATGGCAGAGCGGATGGCCACTGACGGGTTTCCGGTGGATCCCGACGTGCTGCTCGCTGGCCTCCCGCCGGACGCTCCGGCCGGTCGGCCGCATCTGGCCCGGGCACTGGTGTCGGCGGGTGTCGTGTCTAGTGTGGCGGAGGCTTTCCACCGGTTTCTGAATACCGGAGGTCCGTACTACATCGGTCGGGCTGACACCGACGTCAGAACCGTGATCCGAATGGTTCGGGCTGCGGGCGGAGTCCCGGTACTGGCTCATCCCGCGGCCGACCGCTGCGGGCCGCTCGTCCTACCCGACCTCATCGCTGAACTCGCCGCTGAAGGGCTCGCCGGGGTGGAAGCCGACCATCCTGAGCACACCGGCGACGAACGGGACGGGCTGCGCGACCTCGCGACCGCGCTGGGCTTGCTGATCACCGGCTCCAGCGACTACCACGGGGCGAACAAGGCGGTGTTATTAGGCCAGGAGACGACTGATCCGGAGGTGCTGGAACGGATCGAGGAGCTGGCGGCCCGCAGCGGCGTCCCTGCGGTGACCGGCTGAGGTGAGCCACTCGCGAGGGGCGAGTACGGTGAGCCTAATGGCACGGCGAGCACAAGGAGAGCTAGACCTTGGCGGTCTGCCCCGCCCACTGGTGCGGGTGACTCCCGCCAAACTTGCCACGTGGACTGGGTGCCGTCGCCGCTACCGGATGGCCTACCTGGATCGCCCCATGCCCACCCGGGGTGGGGCGTGGGCGCACAATACGCTGGGCGCGGTGGTGCATACCGCGCTGCGGGCATTGTTCGATCTGACCCCTGAGCGGCGCCGTCCGCATACCGCGGCCGCCTTGGTGGCGACGCACTGGTCCGGGGAGGGTTTCGCCGACGACGCGCAGGCCGCCTCCTATCGCAGCCGCGCGCAGGACTGGGTGGCCCGCTATGTCGACGAGCTGGATCCCCATCTTGATCCGGTGGGAGTGGAGCGCTGGGTCTCCGCACCGACCAGACAGATTGTCGCGGAGGGGCGGGTGGACCGCCTCGACGAGCGGGAGGGCGAGTTGGTCGTGGTGGACTACAAGACCGGTCGTCACGAGCTCACCGTCGATGACGCTCGCGGTTCGCAGGCGCTGGCGCTCTATGCTTTCGCGGCCCGGCACACGCTGCGCCGGGAGTGCCGACGGGTTGAGCTGCACCACCTGCCCACCGGCACGGTCGCCGGCTGGGAGCACACGGAGCAGTCGCTGAACCGGCACCTGCAGCGGGCCGAGGAGGCAGCTGAGGAGATCGCGCTGGCCACGGACGCGCTGGCGCGCGGAGGTGATCGGGAAACCTTGTTCCCGCCCACCCCCGGTCGGGCCTGTTCCTGGTGCGACTTCCGGCGGCACTGTCCCGAGGGGCGGGCCAGCGCACCAGAGCTCCAGCCGTGGGCGCTGCTCGCACCATGATCACCGACGTGGCGCGGGTCGTGCGGCCTGCGCGATCGAACGGTGGACGCATTGTGCGCGGGTTGTCCGGCATGGTGGCTGGCGGTCTGGTCGCGCTGGCGATCGCGGTCTGCGTGGCGCAGTGGTTGTCCAGCATGTCCGGCCGCCCCGGGCCCGGCATGGCGACCGTCGCTGGTCATGTGGCTGCGGCGCTGGCCGCCGTGGGGTTGCAGCTGGCGGCAGAGCGGACCCTGGGCCGCAGCGCAGCGCTGGCGTCGTGGTCTGTCTTGGTGCTCGCGGCCGGCGTCCTCTGGTTCGGCTGGTGGGCCTGAACCGGAGCTACCGCGGTCACGCGATGAGGTCGTCGTAGAAGTGCCATGACGCGGCGAAGACACCGCCTGCGGTGAGGATCGACAGGGCGACGGAGTGGGTGGACAGGTAGAGCAGAGACCCGGCCGTCACCGCGGTGATCAGCGCCAAGAGCAGGATCAGCGCGTAACGGATGGTGAGCGGCTTAGGCGTGGGGGGAGTAGGCATCGGATCTCCTGGCTGCTCGCAGCGGTGCTGTCTCATCGCTGTGCGATGCTCAGCTCAGTCCCGGTTCCCGCCGCTGCGGGAGCAGCCGTGACGGCGGAGCCGAACCGGATTCCCTTGGCTTCCTTTCCGATCGCGGTCAGCACGATCACCGCGACGAACACCGGGATCGCCGTCCACATCAGCGCGAAGGAGTACCCGTGGCTGCTCGCCAGAGCTTCCTGGATAGGCAGGTTCAACGACGCGAGCAGGTTCCCGAGCTGGTAGGTCACGCCGGGGTAGAACCCGCGGATCGCATCCGGTGACATCTCGGTGAGGTGAGCGGGGATGACGCCCCACGCCCCCTGCACCATGACTTGCATCAGGAACGAGCCCAGCGCGAGCATCCCGACGCCGTGTCCCGCGAATGCGAAGATCGGAATCAGCGGAAGTCCCAGCGCGGCGCAGAACATGATGGTGGAGCGGCGGCCGTAGCGCTCCGAGCCCGACCCGAAGATCAGGCCGCCGACGATGGCGCCGATGTTGTACAGCATGATGATCCAGGTGGCGCTCTCCGCTGACAACGCGGCGCCGCCGTGCTGATCGGCCTTGAGGAAGCTCGGGTAGATGTCCCCTGTGCCGTGGCTCATCCAGTTGAACGCGGTCATCAGCAGGACCAGGTACCCGAACCGCCGGATGATCTGTCTATCGAGCAGGATGTCCTTCATCGAGGTGTGGGTGACGCGCATCCGGCTCCGGGACTCCTCCCACACCTCGGACTCCTTGACCCACGAGCGCACCAGCAGGCTGATTAGCGCCGGGATGATGGACAGCACAAAGATCCAGCGCCATTCCAGGTGCAGCACGGAGTGGACGAGCAGGTACGCCAGCGAGGCCAGCAGATACCCGAAGTTGTAGCCCGGCTGCAGCATCCCGGAGAAGAAACCGCGCCGGGACGCGGGGATCTTCTCCATCACCAGCGCCGCGCCGAGCCCCCATTCGCCGCCCATCCCGATGCCGTAGAGCAACCGCAGGATCAGCAGCACCGTGAAGTTGGGCGCGATGGCGCACAGCGCCCCGCACACCGAGTAGAACAGCACGTCCACGATCAGCGGGATGCGCCGGCCTACCCGGTCGGCCCACACCCCGAAGATCAGCGCACCGACTGGCCGCATCGCCAGCGTGGCGGTGGTGATGAAGGCCAGTTCGGTGGCGGTGGCGCCGAACGAGGTGTCCTGGGCGATGTCATCGATGACCAGCAAGAAGAGGAGGGAGTCGAAGGAGTCCATTGTCCAGCCGAGGACGGCGGCGATGAACGAGTTGCGCTGGTCAAAGGTCAAGGGCTCGCGGGCGGCTCGATCTGCTGGCAGCAAAGGCATCCGGTGGGCCTCTCCTGTGATGGCTGTTGTGTATTGCGTCACAGCATCGGTGTGCCCGACCACTCCCGTCAGCGTTGTGGTCTTTTTGGTCGCCATGAAAGTGATGGTTGCGCCTGCCGGCTCCGTGCGACGATGACGCGGATGGTCAAGGGCATGGACGCGCGCGGGTGGAGCCTGGCGCGGCAACTGGTCGTGCTGCAGGTGGGGGTCGTGGTGCTCACCGTGGGCATCGAGGCGATGGTGAGCGTCTACCACGCGCCGGGGGACACCACGATAGGAAGCCAACGCGCGCTGCTCGGGCTCGTGGTGCTGACCGAAGTGGCGCTCGCGGTGGGAGTCTCCGGGTCCTTGCTGGTGGCAGGGCGGGTGCGGCGGCAGACTCTCGGGCTGGAGCCTGCGGTCATTGCCCGGCAGTACCAGCACCACGACGCCATGCTGCACGCGGTCAGCGAGGGGCTGCTCATCACCGATCGAGCGGGCACACTAGTGCTGGCGAACGACGAGGCGCGCCGGTTGCTGCGGCTGCCCGCCGACGGTGAAGGCGCGCTGCTAGCAGATCTGCTCACCGATCCCCAGCTGGCGGTCCTGCTCGCCCGCGACGAGCCCGTCCGGGACCAGATGCACGTCGCGGCGGGACGGGTGTTGCTGGTCAGCCGCAGTCCCGCTGAGGTAGACGGCACACCGGTCGGTGTGGTCACCACGCTGCGCGACCGCACCGAGCTCCAGGCGGCGCTGCGCGAGCTGGACACCGTCCGCGCACTCCTCGAGGCGCTGCGCGCCCAGTCCCACGAGTCCGCGAACCGGCTGCAGGTACTGGTCGGTCTGGTCGAGCTCGGCCAGTACGAGGACGCGGTCCGGTTGGGCGCCCGGAGCGCCTCCGTGGCCCAGCGGCTTTCCGACCAGCTGCTGGAGCGGGTTGGGGAACCGGCCCTGGTGGCGCTGCTGTTGGGCAAGACCGCGATCGCCGGTGAGCGCGGCGTGGAGCTGCGGCTCGGTGCGGACACCACCGTCGCGGCGGTGCGCCGCAGTGTGCCGGACGTCCTCACGGTGGTCGGCAATCTGCTGGACAATGCGGTGGACGCAGCGGCGACCGATGGTGCGGGTTGGGTCGAGCTGACATTGCGCACCGACGAGATCGGCGGGCTGTGGGTGACTGTCAGCGACAGTGGGCTTGGCATCCCTGCTGAGCACCGCGATGACCTGTTCACCCCGGGGTGGACCACCAAATCCACTGCGCACCCCGGGGGCCGCGGTTTGGGCCTCGCCCTCGTGCAGGAAGTGGTGACCCGCCTGGGCGGCACCATCACCGTCGGCAACGACGTCGGCGCCGTCTTTGAGGTTTACCTGCCCGGGGCCGACACACCGGCCAGCACCAGGACATCGGGGAGTGTTCTCGCATGATCCGCACGCTCGTGGTCGAGGACGACCCCGCCGTCGCCGAGATCAACGCCGGCTATCTCAGCCGCGTGCCGGGCTTTAAGCCGATCGGCGTGGCCCGCACCGGGACGGGGGCCATCGCTGCGGTCACCGGTCAACCGGTCGACCTGGTGCTGCTGGACTTCTACCTGCCAGACATGAATGGGCTGCAGGTGTGCCGGGCGCTGCGGGGTAGCCATCCGGATCCGGTGGACATCATCGCCGTCACCGCGGCCAGAGACGCCGAGACAGTGCGCACCGCCCTCGCCTACGGGGTCGTGCAGTACCTGATCAAGCCGTACCGTTTTGCCACGTTCCAGGAGAAACTGGAGCGATACGCGGTGTACCGCAGCAGGCTAGGCGCCTGCCGGATCACCGATCAGCATGAGGTGGACCGGACGCTGGAGACGCTGCGCGGATCGTCCGCGTCCGGGGTGCCCAAGGGGCTCGCGCCCGCTACCTACGAGCTCGTCACCGACATCCTGCGGGAGTCACGGACTCCGCTGTCGGCCCGCGAGGTGGCGGCCGCGGCGGGCCTTTCCCGGGAGTGCGCCTGCCGCTACCTCAAGTGTCTGCACCGCCAGGGTCTCGCGCTGCTGCTGCCGCGCTACGGCCGCCCGGGCCGGCCAGAAAACCAGTACCGATGGGCTGGCACCCGGTAACCGGACGACGTCCACGCCGCCCGCACTGCGCCCCGTCAGCGTTGTGGTCTTTTTGGTCGCACGGAAAGTGATGGTTGCGCCTGCTGGCTCCGTGCGACGACCCTCTGCTGGCTGGCATGAGGTTTGCCCAGGAGGCCCCACCACCGAGGGGGGCAGCGGGACGGGGCCTCCTGGTTTCTCACACCCGGACCGAACCCCCGTTGCAGGTGGGAGGAGGGAGTTCGGTCCGGTGAGCGCACCGCGGGGGGCTGGGCAGATCCCAGCCCCAGAACCCGCAGCGCGGAGCCTTAACAGCGCAGGCGCTGGTCCTGGGGGGTACGGGGCCGGGGAATCACCGTGATACGCCTCGGTGGCGGGGCGTACCGAGGCCGGTACCAGGCTAGCCGACACCACAACGGCCGCTCCCCGAACAGCTGGCCCTGGTTGCGGCTCAGCAGCTGCGCCACCGTGACCACCTCCCCCGCACCCTCCTGCCGGCCCCGTCGGGACGGGACCCGGTGCCGAGACCCCGCGCGAGCAGCACTACTTCTCGTCATCGTCGGCTCCCCCGCAGGGCCTGGAGCGCAACAGCAGGGTGAGCAGCCCATGCTGCACCTCATCCGTCGTGCGCAGCCGCCGAGTGCTGGGGTTCTGGGGTGGCTCGAGCCACCGCTGCGGGGACAGGAACTCCACAGCCGTAGGAGGCAACGCCACCCACGATCCCGCGGTGTGCAGCCGCACCCGCACCCGGGCTAGTTCGCCGGAGAGGGCACCGGAGCCGGTCGCGGTGAACAGCAGCCACCGCCGGGGTGGCGCCGCCGTCGCGGCGACCGGGACCTGCGGCACCTCCGGGGCGGGCAGCAGCCCAAACACCCGGTGCGGCAGTTCGAGGACATCCACCCCCCGTCCGCACACCAGCAACACGCCGTAGGGCTGCCGACTCCAGATCTCTTGAGCGTGGGCGGGGTCGGTGATGGGGGTGTCCCGCCAGCTGTCCCAGATCGGGCCGAGCCTGTCCGGCTCGTCCCGGCCGTGCCAGCGCCGATCAGAACCCAGGAACGTGCCCGGCACCACCGACCAGCCCCGGCGCGTGGCGCCCAGCGCGGCGTCCCGCAGATCAACCCAGCCCACCGTCATCGCAGTGCCGCTCATCCCAGCCACGTCCCCAGAACATCGAGAACGAGGGCGGCGTCCACCGTGAGCACGCACCCATCCCCGGGATGGGCCTCCAGCTCGATCCGCCCATCCCCCAGCCCCCGCACCACCAGCTCCAAGACCCCGGTCGCGTCCGGGTGTCGGGAGCACGTCGCGGGAATCACCACGACCTGCCCGTTCGCCTGCGCCAGACACGCCGGACAGACCTGCCCGCCCTGGGGCAGCCGAATGCACCGAACGTGATCCGAGTCGGGATCCCGTTGGGGGAAGAATTTGGTGCCGCAGACCGCGTGGACGCTGCCCTCAGTGAACACGCCGCGGTGCACGTCCCGGGGAGCGAGTGACCGCACATACCAGGCCAGCTCAGCTGGTGGTGGCTCGGGTGTGCTCATGCGCGGCCCCCCAACTCATGGCAGGGTTGGCAGGGCCAATCGGGTGGGTTGACCATGCTGGCCACGTTGATCTGGAGCCCACACAACACCGTGTAGCGCCCGGTGTGCTCCCGCAGACCCTGCTCGAAGGCCTCGCCGGTGGCCAGGTGCTCCCATCCGGTGCTGCCGTCAACGATCGGGATCAGGTGCGGTGGGGGCGGACTCACCGGATGTCCTCGACCCCTCAGACGCCGCCACAGTGCACCGAGACGCCACCACGGCGGCTTGCGGTGCTTGCTGCTCATGACACGCCACCCGCAGCCGCGATCCGCGCGTCCGTTTCCGTGTTGCACACGGTGGCCTGTCGCAGGCACGCCGGGCAGTAATACGGCTCGCAGTCGCAGTCGTCCGGGCAGATGCAGATAGCGTGCGGCAGGTCCGCGTCGGCGACCATCTCCCCGCACACGGCCCAATAAGCCCGGCGCGAGTGCAGGCCCCACTCGCTACTGAGTAGGCCATCCGCCGCTAGCAGATGCACCAGCACCCGCAGCTCACCCGGTGGCGGGCTGCCAGGGGGGTCATCCGGCTGGCTACTGTCAGTCATGGGTCCTTGACCTCCTCGTCAGGTCTGGGATCAAGGCCCCGCCGTGGTGTCCCTAGCACCCGGCGGGGCCGCCTCTCGGGGTCAACCGTGGCGGCTCAGAGGGATCCGCAGCGCTCGTCAGTGATCGTCGTAACCGTGGCCGCACTCGTCGCTCCCGGCGTCGCCGCGCGCGAGCTGGGCATCGACCGGGGAACGCTCGTGCGCTGGTGGCACCACGGACTCGTCACCCCAGCTGTGGTCACCGCCGGAGGACACGCCCGGTGGGACATCGGGGAGCTACGCCAGCAGCTCAAAGACCGCTGCCAACGCGACGAGTAAGACCGCCCGGAACTCCCGGGAGCTGCGGTAGTTGCGCCCATGACCGGTAACCCTCACCGATGCGCAGGCGAGAGCTTTACACTGCGGTAAAAGCCGTCCGCAGGGGGCTAAACGGGCAGACCAGCCCGGTAGGCCATCCTTCGTAGCTCCCGGCTTACCGCTTGTCGGCGGAACCGGGCGAGCAGTTCCGCGATCACATCCGCGGCGAACGGATCCCGGAGGAGCCGGTGCGGGGAGATCTTCTCGGCCCGCAGAAAAGCCACGACCGCCTCATCGCGGCGTCCCCGGACTCTCGCCAGCGCGCGACCGTAGTCGACCCAGTAGTCAGCCTGGACCAGGCGAGGGAGATACACCTCTGGGTGCAGCCCATCTCCGACACGCACGGCCTGCTCGTAGTCGCAGCCGTCGAGCAAGCTGAACATGCGCCACAGGCCGACGTTGGTGGGTCCAAAGCCCATGCCGTAGGCGTTGCCTTCGCCGGTGCGTTCGGCGAGTTCCACGGCCTGCTGGAATGGGGCCTCGACGTCCCCTGGGCGGGAATCCACCGCTGCCAGCAGTGATCGGGACAGCGCAAGTGTGCCCGCGACCTGCATCGACTCAGGGGTGTTGGTGGGCACCGTCAGGGCGTCCAGCCCGGCGAGCGCCAGGTCGAAGTTTCCCGTGCCGATCAACACGTACAGCCCACCCCACACCGCCACACCCAGCGCAGTCGGCGTGTCCAGCTGCTGGGCGGCGTTGCGGGCCAGCACGGCGGCGTCCCAGCGCAGATCCAGCGGGGCACCGACCACCCGTAACCACCCCACAGTGACCTGGGTGTGCAGCTCTATCGCCAGTCCGAGCAACTCGGCGACGTCCCGCCCGGCCATGATCGAGCTGTGCAGATCCCGGATCAGCGCGGGCAGTGCTGCCCCCACCTCGCCGGGACGATCACAGCGATAGTGCGCCTCTGCCAGTGCCGCGACCCTGGCGCGCAACGTCTCTACGGGGAGCACCTGCCCTCCGGGTAGCTGATGGCTCACCGCTTGCAGGGCGCGGCGTACCGCCTCAGTAGCGGAATCCGTCTGCCCATTGCCCGGCGCAGGTACCGGCACTTTCATCAGCTCTGAGGGTGAAATCTCCAGCGCAGCGGCTAGGGCCACAATCTCTGAGTGGCGGTCCAGGGCGCGTAGGCCGTTCTCGATCCGGCTCAGGGTCGCAATGCTCATCCCGGTCAGGCCCGCGAGCACCACCAGCGACTTACGCCGGGACTTACGAATCCGCCGCACCCGCCGGCCCATCATGCGCGCGTCCTCATCAACGTCCACCAAGATCCCCCTCTCACCGAGCCCCTCACCGATGCCCCGGGGAGCGACTCTGGGGCATCGGTGAGGAGGCGATTCAAGGCTACGCGCTACCCCCGCAGGCCTGCCGGACGCCAGGTGCTGGTAAGCCGACCTGGGCAAACACAATCAATCACGTGCAGAACGTCGCAGGTCAGATCACCTAATTTCTGATTCTGTCGGTGGATCTTGCCTGACTACCCGGATGGGTTCTCCGGACGCAGGTGATCAGCGCCGCGACGTTGTCCACGGTGTGCCGCTCGAACCCAGCCAACCACGTCAGCGTGCGGCGCTCAGCGTCAGTGACGGGCACGCCCTCCAGGGCGTCGAGCAGCACGGCGAGATGGTTGGACTGCCACGACGGCAGTGCGGTGGTGGGTGCATTGTTATCGGATGTCGGCGAAAGATCCGACGAGCTGAGATTATGATCAGTGCAGGTAAACGAACTGGGCTTAGCGATACGCGGTGTACCGCAGCCGGCTAGGCGCCAGCCGGATCACCGATCAGCACGAGGTGGACCGAACGCTGGAGACGCTACGCGGATCCTCCGCGTCCGGGGTGCCCAAGGGGCTCGCGCCCGCTACCTACGAGCTCGTTACCGACATCCTGCGAGAGTCACGGACTCCGCTGTCGGCCCGCGAGGTGGCGGCCGCGGCGGGCCTTTCCCGGGAGTGCGCCGCTGCTACCTCGGCGGTGAGGCCTTCGGCTACGAGGGCTTCGGTGACGCCCCAGTCGATGTCATAGAGCCGTTCGATGAGTCCGGTCTCGATCGCGTGGCGCCGGAGGCTACGGCGCCGCGCCTCGGCGAACTCGCCGGCAGAGGTCTGCGCGAGTGAGACTTCCCATGCTCCACGGAGGGTGTCGACGCTGGCGAGCACCTGCCTTAACTCACCGTTCACGGCTCCTAGGGGTTCCACATCAACCCACCGGAGCCGATTGGCGTTGCTCATGACGGCAGCGTAGTTGCCAGCCAGCCCATCCAGGTTGGCAGGAGCGCGTCGAGCAACGCCTGCGGGTTCTCGGTATTCGGCGAGTGCGCGGCACCGGGGATCACCGCGATCGCGGCGCCTAATCGGCCCGCCATATCGCGCTGCAGGGATGGCGGCCACACGTTGTCGGACTCGCCGCAAACGACCAGGCATGGGATAGCGCTGGTGCGCAGGGTTGTCGCCAGCTCGGCGACCCGGTCCAGTTCGGTGCGCAGACCGCTCGCCATGCCGAGCAGCCCGGCGCGCGACGACCGCAGGAAGCGGGCCCGCAGCAGCGCGGCGAGCTCAGGTGGCTCGATGATCCCGTTCCGGGCTTCCCGCAGCCGTTGGACGGCCTCGATGCTCCCGGCGCGCAGCACCGGCTCGGTGGTGCCAGCAAGGTTCGGCGCTCCCCAGGGGGCAGGGCCGCTGGACCTGAGCCCAGCAGGGTCAGCCCGGTCACCGGGGCCCCGGCGAGCACCGCAGACCGGGCCACCAGCCCCCCGTAGGAATGCCCCAACAGCAGTACCCGGTCTCCGCTGGCGGCGAGGTCGGCCACCACAGCGGCCAGGATCCGGCCCAGCGGGTCAGGGTAATAGTCCTGCTCGCGGTGCGAGCCGGGGGACTCATACTGCCCGGGTAGATCCACCGCTAGCACCGAGAGACCAGCGTTGACCAGCGGGTCGAGCAGTGCCGCGAAGTCCTCCTTGGATCCGGTGTACCCGGGCACCAGGACGGCTACGGCGCCGAGGGGGTTCACCGGCTCGGCTCGCAGCGCCGCCAGTTGAGCACCGGAGACCCTCACCTGCACCCGGCTGGCGCTGTGCGGGGTGATCTGTGATGCCGTCACCGGCTGGAGCCTACGAGCGATTCGCGTAACGCGACAAGAGTGTCACCGCGTTGTTCCAGCACCACATCGCCGGAGCTGGCGGTGCCGACCGGGCCGTGGTAGCCGCCTCGGTCCACCGGCAGCGCACCGAGCTGCTGACCGGTGGTGGTGTCGAGCACGGCCAGCGCCCCGGGCACGGGCAGCAGCAGCCGCCCAGCGACGTCCGAGCCGGCGCCCAGCGAGGCGGGCCTGGTCCACCGTGGCCGCAGCTCAGCGGTATCTAACGCGACCGTGGCCGAGCCGGTGAACCAGTACACCTCAGTCGGAGTCTTGGTAACCTCGACCACGCCGTCGGGTGGGTTGCCTCGCAAGTCGGCGTCCGGGATGGCCAGCGGATGCTCAGCGACCATCTGACCTTGCTCGTCGAGCACAATGAGCCGGGCGGGGTCGGGCAGCGCCACGGCTACCCGCTCCCCGCTCATCGTGACGACCTGGGCCTGCTGACCGGGGAGCACGACGCTGAAGATCACCTCGGGCCGCTCGGGCTCGGGGGGATCGGACCGTTGCACGGTGAGTCGCACGCGCTCCCCGGGACACTGCTCCACCACCGCCAGTTTCCTGTTGTTCAGTGCCATCGATCCATGCCGGCACTCTGGTCGTGGCTGGGTTGCGGGCTGCGCTGGGGTGGGCAGCTGCCCATAGGCCAGCGTTCGCACCAGGTCGGAGCGCCATACCTCCAGGTAGTGCGCTCCACTGGCGGCCGCTTGGTCACCAGCGGCGACCAGGCGCGTCGGTGTTGGTAGCGGACCGGTGCGTTGCGGCCCGCGCCGGCCGTCCGCCCAGTTCAACGCGGTCGCCTCGCTGCAGGTCTCGCCCCGCTGGTACACCGCCACGACGTCGTGGAACGCGGCGGCCACCGTGCACAGGGACCGGTCTCGCCGGTAGCTCCAGCGGATGGCGCCAGAGCGCAGGTCGCGGCCGGCCACTATCCCGGCGGCACCGGTGACGACCGTGCCGTCCTGCACCACGGGGGTCGGGGTCGCCGGACTTGGTGCCTGCCACGCCTTGGTCAGGGCCGCTGGCAGGTGCGCCGCCCCAGCTCTGATCGCTGGAGTCGCGTCCCCGGGGGCAGTGATCAGCGTGGTGCGTCGCGCGTCACTGGCCCACCACAGCGCGGTCCACGTAGCGAGCACGGCTACCACCAAGACCGCCGCGGCGATCAGGTCCCCCCGGGTGCGGCGTTCGGGCGCGGGCATGTCCAGTCGCTGGTCAGCCCGCGAGGCCGGTAGTCCCGGTGCCAGTGCCGCGTCGCCGACGACGTCGGGGACGCGGCCGGGCGTCACCCTGTTTACCGGGGTGCTCCGCCGGGGGCGCGATCTCGACGCTGGCGCCGACCGTCTCTCCGTTGCGGGTGCGGCGCCTGCGGCGACGGACCGGCGGGATTTGGCCGTCGGCGGATCCACCGCGCAGGCCACGCCGGGTGCCGGTGACCCGCCGAGTGCGGGTCCGGCCGTCGGAGTCGCACGTCTCGGCTGCCAGCCCAGCTCGAGTGCGCCGAACTAGGGGCAGCCGCCCGGTGGAGTCGGTGGGGATGCCCAGATCGCTGAACAGGTGCGCGGAGGTGGAGTAGGTCTCCGCAGGCACCGGCATGTTGAGATCAAGAGCGTCACTGATCAGCTTCCAGCGCGGCTCCTCGTCCCAGTCGACGAGGGTGATCGCGACGCCGGTGCGCCCAGCCCGCCCGGTCCGCCCGATTCGGTGCACGTAGGTCTTCTCGTCTTCTGGACACTGATAGTTGATGACGTGAGTGACCTCCGGCACGTCGATGCCCCGGGCGGCGACGTCGGTGGCGACCAGCACGTCCACCTTCTCGGCCCGGAACGCCCGCAGTGCTTGCTCGCGCGCTCCCTGGCCGAGGTCGCCGTGCACTGCCGCGGCCGCAAAACCGCGTTCGGTGAGCTCGTCGGCCATCTTTTGCGCCGTGCGCTTGGTCCTCGTGAAGATCATCGTCAGGCCCCGGTCGCGGGCCTGCAGTATCCGGGCGAGCAGCTCTGCCTTGTCCATCGCGTGCGCCCGGTAGACGAACTGCTGGGTCCGTTCATGGATGGCGGTGGCATCGGGTTCCTCGGCGCGGATATGCGTGGGCTGGATCAGGAAGGTCCGGGCCAGTGTGATGATCGGACCCGGCATGGTGGCGGAGAACAGCATGGTCTGACGCTGCTCCGGCACCATCCGCAGGATTCGTTCGATGTCGGGCAGGAACCCCAGATCGAGCATCTCATCGGCTTCATCGAGGACCAGCCCCCGCACCTTACCCAGCACCAGGTGGCCCTGGTCAGCGAGGTCCAACAGCCGCCCTGGGGTGCCGACCACCAGGTCCACCCCGCACGTCAGCGCCTTAATCTGCTTGTCGTAGGGCCGGCCGCCGTAGACCGCGAGAACCCGGATGCCCAGATCCCGGCCGATGGCGGTGAGGTCAGCGCTGACTTGCAGGCATAACTCGCGGGTGGGCACCACGACGAGAGCCCGCGGGGCGCGCTCGTGCACGACGTCGTCGTCGGCGATCCGCTGGATCAGCGGGACACCGAAGCCGAGTGTTTTGCCGGTACCGGTGCGGGCCTGGCCGATGAGGTCGTCGCCGGCCAGTGCCAGCGGCAGGGTGAGCTCCTGGATGGCGAAGGTGCGCTCGATGCCCGCGGCCCGCAGGGTCCGGACGATCTCGTCGCGGACACCAAGCTCGGCGAAGGTAGGGGAGTCATCCCGGACCGGAGCGCCCGCCTGCAAGGGATGTGGCAGGCCGGGTTCGTCGGGATCGGTCTCAGCAAGTCTCAGGGTGTCAGGGTCGGGATGCTCCAAGGGGTCGGTGTTGGACAGTGTGGCTTGGCTGACGGTCAGTGTGATCGCCTCTCTCATACTGGCGCGTCCACCGCCGTCTCGCTCGACCCGTTCCGCGCAGCCGGATGGCGCAACGGAGCTGGGAACGACGACACCAGGTCCGCGCTCAATGCCATACGCTCGGGGGCCTCTGCCACCGAGCCGGGCGGATGACCAGGGGGTTGTGTCACGCCCTGCATACCGAGTTTACCCGGTTACCCCTCAAATGTGTGCGTGAGGCCGCACACCTCGCGCTGTGGCACTACGCTCGCCGCCGTGGACGTGGCACGTGAGGGCATCATCGACCTGTTGGGGGTCCTCGCTTACGGAGAACTGTCCGCCTTCGACCGGCTCGCCGAGGACGCCCGCCGTGCTCCCACGCTGGCTGGCCGGGCTGCGATGGCCACCATGGCGGCCGCTGAGATCGGGCACTTCCGGCAGCTTGAGAGCCACCTACGGGGCTTGGGCGTCTCGGTGGACGAGGCGATGCACCCGTTTGTGGCGCGCTTCGATGCGTTCCATGCCTCGACGGCACCCCGGTCCTGGCTGGAATCGCTGGTGAAGGCCTACGTCGGCGACGGACTGGCGGCGGACTTCTACGGTGAGGTAGGCGGCTGGTTGGACGATGCCACCGCTGCGCTGGTCAAAGAGGTGCTGGCCGACACCGGGCATTCGGCGTTCGCCGAACGGGAGGTGCGCAGTGCCTGCGAGCAGGATCGCAAGACCCGGGATCGGTTGGCTCTGTGGGGGCGGCGGCTGCTCGGCGAGGCGGTGACGAATGCTCAACATGTCGTGGCAGAGCGACATGCGCTGGCTGAGCTGATCGTCCGCGGTTCTGGGGACCTGGCCGGCCTCGCCATGCTGATCCGTCGGATGGAGCTCCTGCACGGCCGTCGGATGGTCGCCCTCGGGCTGGGGTGAGTGCCTTCGCACCGCTCGACTAACCTGAGCTCAACGTCGATCATACCTGGAGGTTCTGGCGTGGAGATCAAGATTGGCGTCGCGGACAGTCCGCGCGAGCTGACGGTGTCCACCGCGGACTCGCCGGATGAGGTGCAGGCGCTGATCGCCGAGGCGATGCAGGATATGCAGGGAATGCTGACCCTCATCGACGACAAGGGCCGGCGGTACCTGGTGCCGACCTCCAGGATCGCCTACGTCGAGATCGGGCCTGCGGACACCCGCCGAGTCGGCTTCGCGGTGGGGAGCTGAGCTTCGTGATCCCGTAGGCTCCTGCGGTGTCCCGACTGCTCGTAGTAGAAGACGACGAGACCATCGGCAGTGTGCTGGAATCCAGCCTGCGCGCCCACGGGCACCAGGTGGCATGGCAGCGCAGCGGGCGGGATGCGCTCTGCGTGGCCGCCGAGACCGACTTCGACCTGGTACTCCTGGATCTCGGATTACCCGACTTGGACGGCGTCGAGGTGTGTCGGCAGCTACGGGCCGGCAACCCGGCGACGGTGCTGGTGATCCTCACCGCCCGGACCGACGAGATGGACGTCGTCGTAGGCCTGGAAGCCGGCGCAGATGACTACCTGACCAAGCCGGTGCGGCTGGCCGAGCTGCTGGCCCGGGTCCGAGCACACCTCCGGCGGGTGGCGCCGACCACCTCGGGAGCCCAACCGATGCTGGTGGTGGGGGACCTGCTGGTGGACACCGGCAGCCGGCGGGCAAGTGTCGCGGGTACGGAGATGCCGCTGCGGGCCAAGGAGTTCGACCTCCTCGCCCGCCTTGCGGCAGCGCCGGAAGTGGCGATCAGCCGGGAGACCCTGATGGAACAGGTATGGGACGAGAACTGGTTCGGTCCCACCAAGACTCTCGATGTGCACGTAGCCGCGCTGCGTCGCAAGCTGGCTGGAATGGCTCAACTGGGCTCAGTACCACGGATCACCACCTTGCGCGGCCACGGCTACCGGCTGGAGGCGCCGCCACCGGAAGAGTCGTAGTGGGCACGCAGTTATTTGCCAGGACCTGACCCCGACGGGTAGAAGGAGCTCGTGCGTACCCGGATCGTCGGTCTCGCCGTGCTCGCCGCCGTGTTGGCCATCGGCTTGTTCGGGGTGCCGCTGGCCGTTGGTGCACTGAAGTATGCGCTGAATGACGAGCGGGTAAAGCTGCTGCGGGTGGCCGACGGCGCGGCGGCGGCGGTCACGGCAGACGTGCTCCGCGGCAACACGCCGACCGAACTTCACGAACCTCCAGACGGAACCCACCTCGCGGTCTATGTGGACCGCGGCCACCGCATCTTGGGTACCGGGCCCGAGGGCGGGGACGAAACCGTTCATCAAGCCCTGCACGACGGTGAGATCAACACCAAGGACCTCAACGGTGATCTGGTCGTGGCTGTGCCGGTGACTCATGACAGTGATGTGATCGGCGCGGTGCGCGCCGCCAGTCCGCGTGCCGCGATCTACCGGCAGGTTGCGCTGGTGTGGTTGGGTATGCTCGGCTTGGCCGGCCTGGCAATCGGTACGGTCTGGTTGGTCGCCCGCCGCCAGGCCCGGCGGCTGGCCCGCCCACTGGAGGAGCTCTCGGATGCGGCGCGCCGTCTCGGCCAGGGTGACTTCAGTGTCCGAACCACACCAGTGGACATCCCTGAGATCGACTCTGTTGGCTCGGCGTTGAACAGTACCGCCGGGCGCCTGGATGACATGCTCGCCCGTGAACGTTCGTTCTCCGCTGATGCCTCTCACCAGCTTCGCACTCCGCTGACCGGGTTGCGACTCCGACTCGAAGCGGCGCTGGAGCATCCCGGGCAGGATCTTCGCCACGCCATCACCGACGGAATCGCCGCTGCGGACCGGCTGGAGCAGACCATCGAAGAGCTGCTCGCTTTGGCTCGGGATACCCGCAGCTCCAACGCCACCCCCCTCGACCTTCCGGGGCTACTCGCGGAGATCGAAGCCGGCTGGCATGACCGGCTAGCCGCCCAGGACCGCGCGTTGCGGGTGGCGGTGGACCCCCAGGCCCCGGTGTCGCTGGCCTCGACCGCGGCCGTGCGGCAGGTGCTCACGGTGTTGTTGGACAACGCTGCCACCCACGGCTCGGGCACCGTATCGGTGGCGGTGCGCAATGCCGCCGACGCGCTGGCCATCGACGTGTCCGACGAGGGCGCCGGCATCATCGCCCCCGAACAGGAGCTTTTCACCCGGCGATCGCGCCTCGCCGAGGGGCACGGCATCGGCCTCGCGCTGGCCCGCAGCCTGGCCGAAGCGGAAGGCGGCAGGCTCCGGCTGGCCCGACCCGCTCCCCCCACCTTCACCCTCCTCGTCCCCGCCCAGGGATAGCCCGACTCGCCGTCAGCGGGCTTAACGGATGGAAGGCTCAATGGGATGGAGGGCTCACTGGGATGGGGCTCAGTGAACGGGGGAGTGCAGCGGGAAGCCGGCGAGGCCTTTCCAGGCTAGGGATGCGGTCAGGGCGACTGCCTCCTCTTTGGGTAGTTCGTGTCGGCGGGTGAGCCAGTAGCGCGCGCTGTCCTCGCTGATCCCCACGACGCCGACCGCCACCAGCCACGCCCGGTCGGCCTCCAGTCCGGCATCGGCTGCCACGGCCTGCGCGATGGCCTGCACGCAGGCGGTGTAGGCGCGCTCCACGATAGCGTGCGCGGGGGGTTGATTACGCAGGTCGGACTCGAAGACCAGCCGGAACGCTTCATCGCCGCTATCGACGAAGTCGAAGTACACCCCGACCGCGTTGCGGACCCGCTGCCAGTTGTCGTCGGTCTCCTCGATCGCCTCCCGAACCCGGCGGACGAGCTCGTCAGTGTGACGCTCCAAAAGTGCCAGATACAGCTCAAGCTTGCTGGGAAAATGCTGGTAGAGCACTGGTTTGCTGACCCCGGCACGCTCGGCGATATCGTCCATCACGCTGGCGTGGTACCCGTTGTTGACAAAGACGTCGGTGGCTGCGGCGAGGAGTTGAGCGCGCCGCTCACTCCGGGGCATTCGCACCCCGCGAGGTGCGCCGTCTACCCGGCTCGATGCCGTTTCGGTCATCGGCCTTCCTCACCTCCCCGCTGATCCGGCTAAACCCTACTCGCTGGTATCCCACCGCGGCGGCGGCATGGCGCTGCATGGCGAGTGGCTGTGCCATCCTGGCGCGGTGATCCGCCCGACGCGAGCCGCTCTGCGGTCCGCGCGCCCGCCGGTGATCGCTCCCGGCCGGTGTCTGCCCGGGAGAAGGTACTGGTGGGAAGAGCAGGCATGCTGGGGACGTTTCAGCCGTGCAAGAGGGCACCGAACACTGTGAGGAGTGCGCTGATGAGCCTGCCGCCGCTGGTGGAACCTGCTGCGGAGCTGACCAGGGAGGAAGTGGCCCGGTACAGTCGCCACTTGATCATTCCTGAGGTGGGGATGGCTGGTCAGAAGCGGCTGAAAAACGCCAAAGTGCTGGTGATCGGGGCTGGCGGGCTGGGCAGCCCGGCGCTGCTGTACCTGGCTGCCGCTGGTGTGGGCACGCTCGGCATTGTCGAATTCGACGAGGTCGATCTGTCCAACCTGCAACGTCAGGTGATTCACGGCCAGTCCGACATCGGCCGACCCAAGGGCGAGTCCGCCCGGGACTCCATCCGGGAGATTAACCCATTGGTCCAGGTAAACCTGCACCAAGTGCGGCTGGACTCAACTAATGCGCTGGAAATCTTGCGCGACTATGACCTCATCCTGGATGGCACCGACAACTTCGCGACCCGCTACCTGGTCAACGACGCTGCGGTGTTGCTCGGCAAGCCCTACGTGTGGGGCTCGATTTTCCGGTTCGAGGGCCAGGTATCGGTGTTCTGGGCCGACGCCCCTGACGGCCAGGGGGTGCAGTATCGCGACCTGTACCCCGAGCCCCCACCCCCCGGGATGGTGCCATCCTGCGCCGAGGGCGGTGTGTTGGGCGTGCTCTGCGCGTCGATCGGTTCAATCATGGTGACCGAGGCGATCAAGCTGATCACCGGGATCGGCGAGCCGCTGCTGGGCCGGCTGATGGTGTACGACGCACTGGAGATGAGCTACCGCACCATCAAGATTCGCCGGGATCCGACGGGTGGCCCGATCACTGAACTGATCGACTACGCGGAGTTCTGCGGCGTGGTCAGCGATGACGCCGCCGTTGCGGCAGCGGGCTCGACGATCACCGCCGTCGAGCTCAAGGAGATGATTGACTCTGGCAAGGACTTCGTTCTGATCGACGTTCGAGAGCCGCACGAGTACGAAATCGTCAGGATTCCGGGTTCCACCCTGATCCCCAAGGACCGGATCACCTCCGGTGCGGCGCTGGCGGAGCTGCCTCAGGACAAGCCTCTGGTGCTGCACTGCAAATCCGGGCAGCGTTCCGCTGAGGCACTGGCCGTGCTACACAAGGCGGGCTTCCGGGACGCCGTGCACGTCGGCGGTGGAGTGCTCGCCTGGGTCGAGCAGGTCGACCCCTCGCTGCCCAGCTATTAACTCACCAATCTAGCTAACGACCCACTCTGCTAGCTAACGACCCACTCTGCCGCCGGCTGACTCTGCTAACGGAGAATGGCGTGGCATCTGTTAAGGTTGGCCGGTGTTTGGCCCTGAGGAAAATCTCGAAGCCCGCGTGGGCGCCCTGGAATCCCAGATGCGTCGGTGCGGGCCGATGCCGCCGCCGCACCTCCGCCCTGGACCTCGTACGCGCATTCTGGTCGAAAGCCCTGAACAGCGATCATGAAAGGAACAGCTGAGAAGGGTACTGTGACTGCGGCTAACGCTGGCCGTGGATTAGGTCATCTCAGTGAGTGTGGTGGACAGGCGGTGGCGCAGGTCGTGGGTGTCAGGATCGGTTCCGGGGGGCAGAGTCTGGAGGAGCACCCGGAGGTCGGTCGCTAGCCGGGTCGAGTGGATGTGTTCGGCGAGGGTGATCGCCTCCTCCGCCATGTGCTGCGCGGTGTCGTGTTCGCCGTCCCGGTAAAGTAGGGTCGCGAGTCTGGTCGCGGTGATGGCTTTGCCGTGGGCTCGCTCGGGTGGATACTGGGTGAAGGCGGTGGACAGGCGTTCGATCACGGTGCGTCGGTGCGCCGCGAGATTGCCGATCTCAGGATCCCCGAGTACTAAGTCGCACAGGACGTTGGTGAGGTTTTCCTCGTGTTGGACCGGGGTGAGGTACTGCATCCAGAGCGGATCATTCGCTAGCGACTCGGGCCGGTAGGCCTCGGTCGCCGCTTCGAGGGACCGATGGCACTGGGTGGCGTCCTGCTTGCGGGCGTAGCCAACAGCGTTCACCGTATGCACCATCGCCTTCGTGTTCGGAGTAAGCGCGTTGGTCGCGGTGAATGCGAGCTGAGTAAGATCCAACCCGCCCACCCAGTTACCGATGTGGATTTCCTGCGAGGCCATACCGCAGGCGATGAATGCTCGGATACCCAGGTCGCCGGATTCGCGGGCCGCGTGCAGACCGAGCAAGAACAACTCCCTCGCGGCCGTGTACTGGCCGCAATCGAACGTCACCCACCCAGCGAGATCCGCCAGCAGCGCGACCGCCGCTTCCAGCTCCAAGCGCACTGCGGGAGTGCAGGACGCCTCGCGCAAGGCGGTGGCCCACCGCAGCGCAGCGAGCGCCTGGGGACGCACCACCTCACCGCCTGCCTGCATATGCCAGTCATGCAACATTGCCCGCGCGTGGTGCATGTGTCGCACGTCCCCCGGTCGAACCCGGGTCGGTATCTGCGGGGGCTGCTCCGCCGCCGCGATAATCATTGCCACTGGCTGGTCGAGGTTGGCGCCGAAGGTGATCGCGGCGGCGGAGGCGGCGAGTTCGCGGCGTTTCGTGGCTTCCACCTCCGCCGGGTCCGCCGAGGCACGCGGTGTGCGCTCGGCCACCTCGGTGGACGCTGGTGCGCTGGTAGCGCCTCGTCTGGGTGCTTTGAACTCATCGTAAGCTCGTTGCCGCAAGGCCACCAGCTCGCCCCCGGCTCCGACCGCGTCGTCGATGGCTTTGACCAGGGCGGCGGAGAGCAGACCTCGTCGGGGTCGCTCGGCGAAGGAGATGTACTGCCGGGTAAAGCCGATCACCCCGGCCAGATGGGCCTCACTGAACCCCGCGGCCGTGCGCCACCGCCTGATCTCCGCCGCAAGCTGTATAGCCAGCGGCGTGGGCCAGTCCTCAGCGGGGGAGGAATCTGCTGCCACGATGGCCTCCACATCCACAGGCTTGATCACGGGGGACAAACATGAGGTAACCCTGCGGCATACGGTCAGACAGCCTGTTTGCCGGGTTTCGTGATCGTACCGGAACCGCCAGGGCACCCGGGAGATCGGCCACGATGGTGCCGGAGAGCAACCCAGCCGGCGACTCACCCAACGACCCTGGCCGCGCCAGCGGGTGAGAAAGTGTACACGTTCGGTTTCGCTCTTGCGAGCCGGTCGCAGGGAAACAGTCTTCACCATTGTGGCGCTGGAGATCTGTGCGGTGATCGGCTGATCACGGCACACCCCCACCCTTTCGAGCAGATCATCTACGGCGGTGAGCTGCAGCCCGGGTTCGTGCGTCCCCGAGTCTCACGTCGCGCTCGCCCCCGGATGTGAACGGGAGTTCTCAGCCCCGCAACAAACAGCAACATAGCGAACATAACCGGCACATAGCGTCCCTCGTCGTACCCACCAGCTGGAGGAAGCGCAATGAGTACGATCGAGATGACAGTGCCAGCACAATCGGCTCCCCGACGGCGATGGATCGACCACTGGGAGCCGGAAGACCCCGAATTTTGGGAGAAGACGGGCAAGCGAGTGGCGAATCGGAACCTGTGGTTCTCGATCCTCGCTGAGCATATCGGGTTCTCGATATGGACCGTCTGGTCTGTCCTGGTGCTGTTCATGGGCCCGGCTTACGGTATTGACGCGGCGGGCAAGTTCCTTCTGGTGTCCCTCCCCTCGCTCATCGGCGGGCTGATGCGGATCCCCTACACCATGGCACCGGCCCGGTTCGGTGGGCGCAACTGGACCATCGTCAGCGTATTGTTGCTGCTCGTTCCGACCACCTTGGCGCTCATCGTCATGCATCCGGGCACCTCGTACCTGACGTTCGTCATCGTCGCGGCGCTCGGTGGTGTGGGCGGCGGCAACTTCGCCTCGTCCATGGTCAACATTAACGCCTTCTTCCCGGAGCGCCGCAAGGGCTGGGCGCTCGGGATCAACGCTGGCGGAGGAAACATCGGCGTGCCAGTGATGCAGTTGCTCGGCCTGGCGGTGATCGCGACGGTCGGGGCCGCCTACCCCCGGCTGGTGTTGGTCATCTACATTCCGCTGATCGTGATCACCGCGGTGTGCGCGGCGCGGTATATGGACAACCTCTCCTCGATCAGTAACGACACCGGCGCGCTCCGTGAGGCAGTCCGGGAGGTCCAGACCTGGGTGGTGGCGTTCCTCTACATCGGCTCATTCGGCTCGTTTATCGGCTACAGTTTTGCCTTCGGTCTGGTGCTGCAGACCCAGTTCGGCCGCACTCCGTTGCAGACGGCCTCGGTTGTCTTCCTAGGCCCGCTCATCGGCTCGCTGGTCCGCCCAATCGGTGGACGGATAGCCGACCGGCGCGGTGGCGCCAAGGTTTCCCTGTTGACTTTCTTCGGAATGGCCCTAGCCACCGGAGTCGTGGTCCTGGCTTCCGAGCAGAAGTCGCTGTCGTTGTTCGTGGCCGGTTTCCTTGCCCTGTTTGTGTTTTCCGGAATGGGCAACGGCTCGAACTACAAGATGATTCCGTCGACCTTCAACGCCAAAGCCCAGGCGGCGATCGCGGCTGGCGAGCCTCGGCAGTCCGCGTTAATGAGGGCACGCCGGTGCTCCGGCGCGGTGATCGGGATCGCCGGCTCGATCGGCGCGATGGGGGGGTTGCTCATCAACGTCGCCTTCCGGCAGTCTTTCCTCACCACGAAGTCCGGAATACCCGCTTTCTGGTCCTTCCTGCTCTTTTACGCGGCGTGTGTCCTTGTCATCTATCTGGTGCACCTACGCCGGGCACCTGAGCGCGTGACATCCGAACAGCTGAGTCCAGCCCACGCCCAGGTGTGATGAAACAACACGGAAACACTGCGTTCACGAAACGCGCTCACGATGTCATCAAGGTTGGAGGTTGGTGAGCTGTTCGCCGCGCGGCGAACAGCTCACCAACCTGCCACGCGCGGTCGACGGCGGCCTGGGACGAAGCCGGCGGATGTGGAGACGAGAGGACCGGCCGTGTCCGCGTGGCAGGAGGGAGTGGCATGATGCGTACTGTCGTCGTCGCGGGCCATGGCATGGTCGGCCATCGGCTGGTGGAGGCTCTGATCGGCCGGGACGTCCAGCGGCAATGGCGGATCGTGGTGCTTGCCGAGGAGCGCAGGCCGGCCTACGACCGGGTCGCCCTCTCCTCGTACGTGGACTCCTGGGACGCCCAGGCGCTGACCCTGCCAGCTGTCCAGGACGACCGCGTGGAGCTGCGGCTGGGTGAGGCGTGCGTGCGGATCGACCGGCGCAAGCGCGTCGTCCGCACCGCCTCCGGGCACCGGGTCGCCTATGACGCGTTGGTGCTGGCCACCGGGTCGGCGCCGTTCGTGCCTCCGGTACCCGGCCACGACCTGCCCGGCTGCTACGTCTACCGGACCCCGGAGGATCTCGACGCCATCCGCGCGGCGGCGCAGCGCGCGATGCACACCACCGCGGCCGGCCGGCGCTCCGGGGTGGTGGTCGGCGGCGGGCTGCTCGGTTTGGAGGCCGCGTATGCGCTGCGCCAGCTCGGGCTGTCCCCGCACGTGGTCGAGATCGCGCCCTGGCTGATGCCGATGCAGGTGGACGAGGGCGGCGGAGCGTTGCTGCGCCGGTTCATCGAGGGCCTCGGGGTGCGGGTGTACTGCGGCCGTGCCACCGCGGCCATCGAACCCGACCGGGGACGGATGCTGGTTCGGCTCTCCGATGGCACTGAGCTTGACACCGACGTCGTGGTGTTCTCCGCCGGGGTGCGTCCCCGCGACCAGCTGGCTCGCGAGTCGGAGCTGCCAGTCGGTGAGCGGGGTGGTGTGCTAGTCGACGCCGCGTGTCGCACCGGCGACGAGGCCATCTGGGCGGTCGGGGAGTGCGCTGCGGTGCAGGGCCGCTGCTACGGGTTGGTCGCACCCGGCTACGCGATGGCCGAGGTGGTGGCCGACCGGTTGCTGGGCGGCAACGCCACCTTCCCCGGCGCGGATACCTCCACCAAACTCAAGCTGCTCGGGGTTGACGTCGCCAGCTTCGGCGATGCCCACGGCAAGACCGAAGGTGCCCTGGAGGTGGTGCACAACGATCCCATCGCCGGCCGTTACGCCAAGCTCGTCGTCTCCGACGACGCGCGGACGCTGCTGGGTGGCGTGCTGGTGGGCGACGCTGCGGCCTACGGCATGCTCCGCGCCCTGGTCGGCGCGGAACTGCCGGCCGACCCCGGTGCGCTGATCTCTCCCTCCGGCGCTGAGCTCGACGCGAGCGCGTTGCCGGCCGGCGCCCAAGTGTGTTCTTGCCACGCCGTTCCCGTCGAGGCGATCGGGGCGGCGGTGCGCGAGGGAGCCAAGACTGTGCCCGCCCTCAAGGCGTGCACGAAGGCGGGCACCGGTTGCGGCTCGTGTGTGCCGATGTTGAAGAAGCTGCTCGCCGTGCACGGCGTCGAGCAGTCCACGGCGCTGTGCGAACACTTCGCGCGCAGTCGTGCTGAACTGTTCGAGATCGTTGCCGCCACCCGGATCCGGACCTTCTCCGAGCTCGTCGCCAAGCACGGCAGGGGCCGCGGCTGTGACATCTGCAAGCCTGCGGTGGCCTCCATCCTGGCCTCGTTGAGCGGGGTGTTGTCCCCGGGAAGCCACATCCTCGATGGCGAGCAGGCCACCTTGCAGGACACCAACGACCACTTCCTAGCCAATCTGCAACGCAACGGCACCTATTCGGTGGTACCCCGGGTACCGGGCGGGGAGATCACCCCGGAAAAACTCATCGTGCTCGGCGAGGTGGCTCGCGACTTCGGGCTCTACACCAAGATCACCGGTGGGCAGCGGATCGACTTGTTCGGCGCCCGGGTGGAGCAGCTGCCGGCGATCTGGCGTCGGCTGGTGGACGCCGGGTTCGAATCGGGACACGCCTACGGTAAGGCGCTGCGCACCGTCAAATCCTGCGTGGGTACCGACTGGTGCCGCTACGGGGTGCAGGACTCGGTGGGTCTGGCCATCGCGCTGGAGCTGCGGTACCGGGGGCTGCGCGCGCCGCACAAGGTCAAGGCTGCGGTCTCTGGCTGCGCGCGGGAGTGCGCCGAGGCCCGCAGCAAGGACTTCGGGGTGATCGCCACCGAGACTGGCTGGAACCTCTACGTCTGCGGCAACGGCGGTTTCCGGCCCCGGCACGCCGAGCTGCTGGTGTCCGATGTGGATACCGAGACGCTGGTGCGCACCATCGACCGGTTCCTGATGTTCTACGTGCGCACTGCCGACCGGCTCCAGCGCACCGCGTCGTGGCTGGAGGAGCTGGAAGGCGGCCTGGACCACCTGCGAGACGTGATCGTGCACGACTCACTGGGAATCTGCGCTGAGCTGGAGGCCGCAATAGAGGCGCACGTGGCGGGCTACACCGATGAGTGGCGCGGTGTGCTGGAGGACCCGGCCAAGCTGGCCCGGTTCACCTCGTTCGTCAACGCGCCGGGCGTGTCCGACCCGACCATCGAGTTCGTCCAGGAGCGTGGCCAGCCAACCCCGGCCCATCGTCGTCCCGGTCAACCGGTGCTGATCGCCGGCCCGAAACTGGCGGTGGTGCGATGACCACGGGGGTGCAGGCACACTGGACCGCGGTGTGCCGCTACGACGATCTCCTCCCAGAACGGGGAGTAGCGGCCCTCGTCGATGGCATTGCGGTAGCGGTGTTCCGGACCTACGACGACGGATTGTTCGCCTTGGCCAACCTGGACCCTTTCAGCAAGGCCTCGGTGCTCTCCCGGGGAATCGTCGGCGACCGTGAGGGGCGGGCGACGGTAGCCTCGCCGATCTACAAGCAGGTCTTCGAACTGGCCACCGGGGTATGCCTGGACGATCCCAGTGTCGCGGTGCCGACCTATCCCACGCGGGTGGTCAACGGCATTGTGGAAGTGTGTTCCTCATGACTGCGGTATCGGCGCAGCCGAGATCCGAGCCGCTGCCGTTGGCGGGATTCACCGTCGGTGTCACCGCGGCACGGCGGGCCGAGGAGCTGGGCGGTTTGCTGGAGCGTCGGGGCGCTGACGTGCTGCACGCACCAGCGATCCGGATCGTGCCGCTGGCGGATGACACCGAACTGCACGCCGCCACCGAACAACTGATCAATCACCCGCCGGACGTGGTGGTGGTCACCACGGGCATCGGGTTCCGCGGCTGGGTGGAGGCCGCCGACGGGTGGGGGCTGGGCGAGGCACTGATCGGTGCGCTGCACCGTGCCACCGTGCTCTCCCGCGGCCCCAAGTCGCGGGGAGCGGTCCGGGCCGCGGGCCTGACCGATGCCTGGTCGCCTCCCTCGGAATCCTCCGCCGAGGTCCTGGAGCACTTGTTAGCCGGTGACCTTGAAGGGGTGCGGGTCGCCGTGCAGCTCCATGGTGAGCCGCTGCCGGACTTTGTCGATGCGCTGGGATGTGCCGGTGCGCAGGTCATCCAGGTTCCCGTCTACCGGTGGATGCTGCCGCAGGATCTCGCGCCACTGGACCGGCTGATCGGGATGGTGCTGGACGGTGGCCTCGACGCGGTCAGCTTCACCAGCGCACCCGCTGTGGCCAGCGTGCTGCGCCGGGCAGGGGAGCTCGGGGTATTGGAGTCGGCGCTGCACCGCCTGCGCCGGGATGTGCTCGTCGCCTGTGTCGGGCCGGTCACTGCGGGTCCCTTGGTGGCCCGCGACGTGCCCACGGTGCAGCCGGAGCGCTCCCGGATCGGCGCGCTGGTGCGCACGCTGTCCGAGACCCTGCCGGCCCGAGCGCCACGGTGGCCGGTCGCGGGTCATGTGCTGGAGCTGCGGGGACATGCCGCGGTGGTTGACGGGGTGCTGCACGCCGTGCCACCAACCCCGATGGCCCTATTGCGGCTGCTGGCGGCCCGTCCCGGCCGGGTGGTGCCGCGCACCGAACTGCTGTCCGTGATGCCCGCAGCGGGCGACGACGAGCACGCCGTGGAGACTGCGGTGGCCCGGTTGCGGGCTGCGCTGGGCGCTCCACGGCTGGTGCAGACCGTAGTCAAGCGCGGCTACCGGCTGGCCTTGGATCCCGGAGACTGCCGGTGACCGTGGTCGTGGTGGCGCACGGAACCCAGGATCCTGCGGGCGTCGCGGTGGCGCGCCAGTTGGTCGACGCGCTACGCGTCCGGCTGCCCGTCAGACCGGTGTTGCTCGCCTTCGTCGATGTCCTCGGCCCTGGGGTGCGCGAGGTAGTGGCCGGAGCGCCCGGTCCAGTCACCGTTGTGCCGGCATTCCTGAGCGCTGGTTACCACGTGCGGACCGACGTGCCCCGGGAGGTGGCCGCCACCGGGCGCCGGGACGTCACCATCAGCACCGCCCTCGGCCCGCACCCGCTGCTGGTGGACGCGGTGGCCGACCGGCTGCGTGCGGCGGGGTGGCGCCGTGATGACACGGTGGTGCTGGCGGCGGCGGGCTCATCGGATCCGCGGGCGGGGGCCGACGTGCGGGCCGCAGCCCGCCAGCTGTCCGGCTCGATCGGCAGCCGGGTCCGGGTAGCCTTCGTGGCCACCGGAGCCCCACGGGTGGCGCCCCTGGTCGCCGGTCTGCGATCCGTCGAGGAACCCAGGATTGCGGTAGCCGCGTGGCTGCTCGCCCCGGGACTGTTCCATCGCCGGCTCGCCACGGCCGGAGCCGATGTAGTGGCCGCGCCACTGGGCGTGCATCCAGGAGTGCTCGACCGGCTGGTCCAGCTCGCCGGGAGCGGGGCGATGCTGCGCAGCGCGTGAGGGCGTAGCGATTCTGTAGCGCATGCTGCTACGATGGTGTGGTGGGTCAGGTGATTGGCCAGCGGGAACTCCGCAACGACAACGCAGAGATCATGCGCCGGGTCGAGGCAGGAGAGAGTTTCACGGTCACCCGCAACGGCAGGCCGGTCGCGGAGCTGATTCCCCACCAGGCGGATCGGACGGCGCGGTGCCGGACGGTGGGCGAGTGGCAAGCGGAATTCCGCCGGATGACTCCCCTCGACAGCGCGCGGTGGCACCGGGAACGCGCGGAGTTCGACGCGGTATTCGGACCGGATGACCCACTGGAGGATCCCTGGCTGCGGGGGTACCCCGATCCGGCTGGGCAATGAGCCGAGCTCCATGCACATCCTGCTGGACACCTCGGTGATCATCGACCTGGCTGACGTGGAGCTCAGCGTCCACGAGTCGGCCGAACCGGCGGTGAGCGCCATCAGCATCGCCGAACTGGCGTTCGGCCTAGACATCGATGACCCGATCGAACGCCATGCTCGCGCCGAGCGGTACCAGGTGGTGCGCGAACACTTCATCGTGCTGGCCTTCGACCGCCAAGCCGCCGAGGTTTACGGCACAATGGCCGCCGCGATTCGCCGGGCTGGTCGCAGCCCTCGCCCTCGGCGGATGGATCTGCAGATCGCCGCGACGGCGGCGGCCCACTCGATGCCCCTCATCACCCGCGACCTCGACGGCTTCACCGGGCTGGAACGACTACTCGACGTCGTTGTGGTCTGATGGTTGCCGGTGATGCACTGACACGACGTACGAGCCGGTATCGGTGAACGGATCACGGTCCCACGTGGCGAACCGGGCTTCGAGGACAAGGCCGGCCCGCTCGCACCATCTGTCGTAGTCCGCCACGGTCGGCCAGCCCTCCAGGAACTGGAACCCGGCAATGAGCCGACCGCCCGGTGCCAGGTGCTGTGCGCACGCGAGGACCACCGCGGCGCGTCGGTCGCTGGCCACGAACGGCATGACGTTGCCGGCAAGCACGACGGCATCGAACCGGGCTGGCAGGTTGAGCTCGCTGAGATCAGCCTGCACCCAGGTCAGCTCGGGTGCCTTCGCGCGCGCCAGGCCGATCATGTCAGGATCAAGATCGACGCCGACGACGTCCAGCCCGCGGCGGGCCAGCTCGAAGGCGACCCGGCCGGTGCCACACCCGCCATCCAGCACCCGGCGCGGGCCGTAGGAGGACACGAAGTCCGCTTCGCCATGGGGGTTCGCGCCCGCGGCCGCCATGCGTCGCCAGCGCTCGTCGTAGCCGGCCAGGTTGCTCTGCCGACGCCACTGGTCCCAGTCCTTAGGCGGTGACCTCCGCACGCATCACTCCTTCCCCCGGCACATGCCCAGCATGGCAGCTCACGGCGACAAGTGGACGGCGGGCGGGTGTCACACTGTGTTCATGTCCGGTCGGAGTTTGTTGTTGTTCGCTCAGGCGCTGCTGCGAGCGCCGCGGGAGGTGGGCGCTATTGCGCCCAGTTCGTCCGTGCTGGGTGACCGGCTCGCTGCGGTTGTGCCCCGCAGCGACGATGCGGTGATCGTCGAACTTGGCGCGGGTACCGGGGTGGTTACGGCACGGATCGAACGTCGACGTTCGCCTCAATCGACATTCCTTGCGTTCGAGCGCGATCCTCAGCTCGCGATGGAGCTGAAACGGCAGTCGTCCGGTGTCCAAGTGATCGCAGATGACGCGAGAAGGCTGCGGTTGCACTTGGAGCAGCGCGGCCTGACCACGGTGGACACCATCGTGTGCGGTCTGCCCTGGGCCAACTTCTCCGACCAGGAGCAGAGCGAGTTGCTCGGCGTCATTACGCGCGTGCTGGGCGCGGAAGGAGTCTTCACGACGTTTGCTTACGCCCATGCTCTTGCCCTGCCGCAGGCTCGCCAGTTCCGTGCTGCGCTGGCTGCCCGGTTCGACGAGGTACTGCCGACCCGAGCGGTGCTACGCAATTTTCCTCCCGCGATCACCTACGTCTGCCGCACACCACTCGTGCGACCGTGACGTACGCGGGCATGTCAGAGGCCCGGGTGCCGGCCGCATCGGCAAGGATGTTCCGGTGACCTTGCTGGTGGAGTCGCCCTTCAGGGCCACACGTTCCCGCGCTTCGCGCGGAGAAGTAGGGCGGTCTTAGGTGACACCTGACGAGCTACGTGATCGCATCCTCCGCTGGGAGGACCCGCATACCGACTTCAAAGAATCCGTCGACAGCAACAGCGAGCTGGCCAAGGACCTCGTGTGCTTCGCTAATAGTGACGGCGGGCAGTTGGTGATTGGCGTTGCCAAGGACCGCAGCGTGGTCGGCGTCCCTGATACCGATCGGCTGCTCTTGAGGGTGGATGACGTCGCATTCCAGAACTGTTCCCCATCGTTGACAGTCGTGCCGGAAGTCGTCAAGCTGGACGGTAAGGACGTCGTTGTACTCAATATCCCGAAAGGTGATCAACGACCCTATTCCACTCGCGAGGGTCGTTACTATATTCGATCGGGGGCACGGTGCCGTCGGGCCAGTCGAGAAGAGTTGCTGAGGCTCTTTCAAGCGGCGCATTCGCTGTTCTACGACGAACAACCGCTCCCGCGACTCGCGCTGGCCGACCTGGACCTTGACGCGGTCACCCGATACCTCGTTGACACCAACCAGGTAGATCTCGATGGCGATCTAGTGCGACTGTTGCGTGCCTGGCGCATGTACGACGGCTCCTTCCCCACGGTGGGCGGGCTCGTGGTATTCGGTCGAAATCCGCAAGCCGAGCTGGAATCATCCCGCGTCGTCGTCGGCGCACTGGCCGGCGACGACATCGGGGACAACTTCGTGGATCGCAAGGACTTGTCCGGTCCGCTGCTCAGCGTCATCGCCCAGATCGAGACGTTCTTGCGGCTTCACCTCAGGACCGGGCACGAGATCGTCGGGTTCGAGAAGGAGAAACGCGAAGAGATTCCGCCGGCGGCGCTGCGCGAGGCGGTGGTGAACGCGTTGGTGCACCGCGACTACACGATCGCTGGTCCGACCCGGGTATTCGTGCTCTCCGACCGGGTCGAGGTGAGATCTCCTGGGCGTCCGCCGAACAGCGTGGACGCCGAGGCGATGCGGGCCGGCGTGCACGTTACCCGCAATCCACATATCTACAGCAGGGTCGTGGCGGCCGAACTCGCCACCCGCGCCGGTACTGGAATACGACGCATCGCTCGACTGCTCCGTCAGGCGCATGGCACTAGCCTGGGCATCTCCATCAGCGACGCTGAGGTCGTCCTCACCCTGCCCCGGGGCCCGAGTCCGGGCACTTGACCGACTCCGACCATCCGGCCACGCAGGTGGACGCCCCGTGCCGCAGTCCAGTTGCCGCTGTACCGATTGAATCGCCGCAGTGGGCGTGCCCAAGGCTAGATGCAGCTCCCGCTGCGGTAACTGATCGGGACGTTTGAGACATTGACAGGTACTTGGGTAACTGGAACCACGATCCGGGAGACACTAGCTATGGAGCACCCCACCGGCTCAGACGATTCAGCCGGCGAGCACGCTGTCCGAACACGGCTTGAGCAGTTGGTTCCTGGCGCCCGTGCCACTGGCGTCGCTGGTGATTATCCGGTCGACGTCGTGGCGGTCAAGTGGTTCGGAGCGAACTTCGTCGAGGTGACCTACCGCCACGAGCATGGCGGGACGGGCCAGGCAGTGCTTGGTCGCGATCAAGAGACGGGTGTCCGACTCGAACAGCAGGGAAGGACACAGGCCTTCGACGGCGACCCGGAGTCCTGGAGACTGGCCGCGGAGGCGCTGCGAATCCGCTATGCCGCCCTGTTCGATCCCATGCTCGCCGTGACGTCGAGCGACCTTGATCCGCTGCCGCATCAAATCAAGGCGGTCTATGGCGAGCTCCTACCACGCACACCGTTGCGATTTCTCCTCGCTGACGACCCCGGCGCCGGAAAGACAATCATGGCTGGCCTCTACGTCAAGGAGTTGATGTTGCGTGGAGACCTCGCGCGGTGCCTGGTAGTAGCCCCGGGAAGCCTGGTGGAGCAGTGGCAGGAGGAGCTGTACGACAAGTTCGGCCTTCGCTACGAGGTTCTCACCCGCTCAATGATCGACGCGTCACTTGACGCGAACGTCTTTGATCGTCACCCACTGCTCATCGCTCGGATGGACCAGCTCTCCCGCTCTGAGGACCTGCTCGAACGATTAGGGCGCTCCGACTGGGATCTCGTCGTTGTTGACGAGGCGCACCGGATGAGTGCGCACTACTTTGGAGCTGAGCTCAAGACCACCAAGCGTTACGAGCTCGGGAAGCTCCTGGGGAGGCTGGCGCGGCACCTCCTGTTGATGACGGCCACGCCGCACGCCGGACGGCAGGAGGACTTTCAGCTCTTCCTCGCGCTGCTTGACAGCGACCGCTTCGAGGGCCGGTACCGCGATGGCGTGCACACTGCCGAGTCCGCGGACCTTATGCGTCGGATGGTGAAAGAAGAGCTGCTCACTATGGACGGGCGGCCGCTGTTCCCGGAGCGCCGGGCCTACACCGTCCCGTATGAACTGTCGGACGGCGAACAGGATCTCTATGACGCGGTCACGCAATACGTCCGTGAGGAGATGAATCGGGCCGACCGGTTGGACCGCGCCCGCGGCAACACAGTCGGCTTTGCCCTGACCGTGCTCCAGCGGCGGTTGGCATCCAGCCCAGAAGCAATCCTGCGGAGCCTGGAACGGCGCCACAAGCGGCTGGAGAAGCGCCGACGCCAGCTGTCGGCGGACGGGCAGATGGGCGAGGAGCAGCCGCTGCGCCGACGCCTGGACGAGCTGTTGGGCAGGGCGGCTGAGGACCTCGACGATCGGCTGGACGACCTGCCGAGCGGCGAGCTTGAGCAGTTCGAGGACGACGTCGTGGATGCCGCTACGGCTGCTCGGTCCATTGCCGAGCTGGACCTTGAAATCGCCGTGCTGGCCGATCTCGAAGAGCTGGCCTACCGGGTGCGGCATTCGGGCACTGACCGGAAGTGGTCCGAGCTCCGCACGCTGCTCGCCGATCATGACATTACCCACGACGACGCGGGCAACCTCCGAAAGATAATCGTCTTCACCGAGCACCGCGATACTCTGAACTACCTCGTGGACCGGATCCGTACATTGCTCGGGCAACCCGAATCCGTCGTGTATATCCATGGTGGCGTCGGCCGTGAGGAGCGACGCACGACCCGTGAGTTGTTCACTCAGGACACTGATGTGCGGGTGCTCGTCGCCACCGATGCCGCTGGCGAGGGGCTGAACCTCCAGCGAGCCCACCTGATGGTCAACTACGACTTGCCATGGAATCCCAACAAGATCGACCAGCGGTTTGGCCGGATTCATCGCATCGGGCAGGACCAGGTCTGTCATCTCTGGAATCTCGTCGCGAAAGGCACCCGCGAAGGTGAAGTGTTCCTTCGACTCCTCGACAAGATCGAAGAACAGCGCCGAGCGTACGCAGGCAAGGTCTTCGACGTGCTCGGCGACGCGTTTGAGGACCAGCCGCTGCGCGCCCTGCTGATCGAGGCGATTCGCTACGGCGACCGCCCAGACGTGCAAGCCCGACTCCGCACGGTCATAGATGAGACTGTCGGGGACGGCCTCGCTGACCTCATCGCCGAGCGGGCGCTGCACCGTGAGGTGCTCGCCGCGACTGATGTCGAGCAGATCCGTCGCCAGCTGGAGGAAGCCCAGGCCCGACGCCTGCAACCGCACTATGTTGAGGCGTTTTTCGTTGCCGCGTTCGGTCGGCTGGGCGGCCGCATCTCGCGCCGTGAGACCGGCCGTTACGAGATTACGCACGTTCCCGGCGACATCCGCGATCGCGACCGCATGATCGGTACTGGCGCGCCGGTGATCACACGGTACGAGCGCGTCGCTTTCGACCGCAGCCATGTTCGCCTCGTCGGCAGCCCGCGTGCAGACCTACTCGCGCCAGGCCACCCGCTGTTAGAAGCGGTGGTCGACCTGACAATCGAGCAGCACCTCTCGACGTTGAAGCAGGGCACGGTTCTCATCGACCGCGACGACCCGAGCGAGACGCCGCGACTCCTCGTAGCACTCACGCAGGTCATCACTGATGGCCACCAGCCGCCGCGATCGGTCTCGAAGCAATTCGAGTTCGCCGAGCTGACCACGGACGGTGGCACGAAGGCGGCCGGGCCGGCGCCCTATCTCGACTACGAGCGACCGCAGCCAGATGAAGCGGCCGCGGTGGCGAGCGCTGTCGATCAGCCATGGCTCGTCGCCGGCTTCGCGGACATTGCCACCGGCTGGGCCATCGAGCACACCCTCGGCGAGCACCTGCGAGATGTAGAGCAGCGCGTGCTTCCGGCCGTCGCTCGTACCCGCGCGCAAGTACATCAGCGGTTGACCACAGAGATCAACTATTGGGACACTCGACACGCCGAGTTGCTGGACCAGGCCGCCGCTGGCCGGGAACTCAAGATCCGGCCGGAGACGGCCTTCAAGCGGGCTCGCGACCTGGAGAATCGGCTGCGACGCCGCGAAGCCGAGCTGCTGGCGGACAGCCAGCTCACTGCGCTGCCGCCGACGGTCGACGGTGGGGCGCTGGTGCTCCCGCAGGGACTCCTCGACAAACTCCTCGGCCGGCGGACGGCTCCATCGGTCGGTTACGCCCGTGAAACCGCAGAGATCGAACGCCGCGCCCTCGATGCGGTACTCGCGGCCGAGCTCGCTCTAGGCAGGAAACCCATCGAGATGCCCCCCAATTATCCCGGCTACGACATCAGGTCCGAAACGTCGGATCGGCGATCGCTTCGACTCGAGGTAAAGGGCAGGATTGCAGGCGCTGATGACTTCGTCATCACCCGCAACGAGGTGCTCACCGCGAAAAATCTCGGCGACGACTACCGGCTCGCGCTCGTATCCGTGCATCCGGACGGGCCTTCCGGGGATACCGTCTGCTACGTTACCCGACCCTTCGATTCCACGAGCACCGAGGATTTTCGGGTTACCCGCTTCACGCTGAACTGGGCGAAGACCTGGGCCCAGGGCGGCCCCCCACGATGAGCCGGCTGCTGCGGTGCAGGCCCGGCGCAGCGCGTGCAGCTAGGTGGATTGAGGAGAGCGTGGGATGACAAAGGACCGTCGGCGGAAGTTGATCGAGGTGGCGCTGCCGCTGGAGGCGATCAACCGGGAGTCAGCGCGGGAGAAGTCGATCCGGCACGGCCACCCCTCGACGTTGCACCTGTGGTGGTCGCGTAAGCCGTTGGCGACGGCGCGCGCGGTGCTGTTCGCACAGTTGGTCGATGACCCGTCGTCTCGTCCCGATCTATACCCAACCGAAGCCGAGCAGGACACCCGGCGCCGGGAGCTGTTCGAGCTCATCGAGCAGCTCGTTGTCTGGGAGAACACCACTGACCTACCTGCTCTACTCCGTCTGTGAGCGCAACAGATGGACACGCACCGCGTTGTTGTTCAATGGCCTCGGCACCTCGTGGCTCGACCTTGAATTGGCCGCGCGGAAGGTGCCTGACGGCGCGGCAGTCCAACTGAGCCTCGATTTCGACACCGCAGGGGGACGATGATGGCGATCAGTAACCGCGACCGCGTGGGCCGGGCGTTCGAGCTGCTCGCCGAGGGAATCGGTCCGTTTGTGGAGCAGCACATGTCGGCGGCGGCGGCCGGTGCGGACTGGCTGGAGGTGCTAGCCGCGCGCGACGAGGCCCGCCACGGCACTACGCGCAAGCTCTCCCGTACCGATCCGCATCTTCTGCTGCGGGTGCTCAATGAGGAGTGGCGGGTCTTCAAGGACCACCTATCGCGGGTGGAGCAGTCTTTCGCCACCGAGCTACGCGATGCCCGCAACCGGTTGGCGCACAACGAGGCATTCCCCGCCGAGGACACCTCCCGGACGCTGGACACGGCCGAGCGGCTGCTCACCGCAACGGGCGCGACCGCCCAAGCCGATGAGGTTCGTCGCATGCGACTGGACCACCAACGTGCCAGTTTCGAGCTCGAGACGCGGCGGATCGTCCGTCAGCGAGAGACCTCGTTCGACATCGCCGGTCGGGGTCTGAAGCCGTGGCGCGAGGTGCTCCCGCCACACGACGACGTGGCGACAGGGAACTTTTCCGCGTCCGAGTTCGCGGCTGACCTGCATATGGTGGCCCGTGGCGAAGGGGCCGAAGAGTACGTCGACCCAGTGGAGTTCTTCCGCCGCACCTATCTGACCGAGGGCCTGCGCAAGCTGCTCGACCGCGCCGTACAGCGGATCGGAGGCGACCCGAACGCCGGGCCGATCACCAACACGCAGACCAACTTCGGTGGTGGCAAGACCCACAGCATGCTCGCCGTCTGGCACTTGTTCTCCGGGCGCCCGGTGACGGAATTCCCGCAGGAAGTGCAGGAACTCGTCGCTGGACGTCTGCTGCCGGCGAATGTGCGCCGGGTGGCTCTGGTAGGTACCCATCTGCCGCCCGGCGCCCCGACCGTGAAGCCCGACGGCACCAAGGTTCACACGATGTGGGGCGAGCTGGCCTGGCAACTCGGCGGCCGCGGTGCGTACGACATCGTGGCCGCTGCTGACCGTTCCGCCACCAACCCCGGCACCGCTCTGCAGGACCTGATCGCGTCCTACGCACCATGCCTGATTCTCATCGATGAGTGGGTTGCGTACGCCCGGCAGCTGTGGGGTCGCGAGGATCTCCCCGGCGGGACATTCGAGACCCAGTTCACCTTTGCCCAGTCACTCACGGAGATCGTCAAGACAGTACCCGGCGCAATGCTGATCATCTCGATCCCAGCCTCCCACGACCCTGAGCGCGACGGCGAGTCCGGCGGCAGTGGCCTGGAGGTTGGCGGCCCCAACGGGCAGGAGGCACTGCAGCGCCTGCAACACGTCGTCCGACGAATTGCCGAGCCGTGGCAGCCGGCGACCGCTCAGGAGTCGTTCGAGATCGTTCGTCGGCGCCTGTTCGTGGAACCGAACGCCGCTGCCCTCGCCGACATCGGCGCTGTCGGACGCCAGTTCCGTGATTTCTACGCCAAGCACCCTGGCGAGTTCCCGCGCGAAGTCGTCGATCCGGCGTATGAGAACCGAATCAAACGCGCCTACCCAATCCACCCGGAGCTCTTCGACCGGCTCTACCAGGATTGGTCAACCCTCGAGCGGTTCCAACGCACCCGCGGTGTGCTGCGCCTGATGAGCACCGTCGTGCATGCGCTGTGGAGCGCGCAGGACGCCGCGCCCATGATCCTTCCCGGCACCATCCCCCTGGATATGCCCACGGTGGTCAGCGAGATCACGCAATACCTGCCGGACGCCTGGGAACCGATCATCGACACGGATGTAGACGGAAGCGGGTCAACCCCGGCACGAATCGATCGGGATCGGACGACGTTCGGGCAGCGGGCCGTGACCCGGCGGCTGGCCCGCGCGACATTCATCGGCTCGGCACCGACGTTGCACAGCGCACACCGCGGCGTCGAGCGGCAGCGCATGTGGCTCGGTGCGGCGATCCCCGGCGACACCGTGGGCAACTTCGGCTCGGCCCTCGACCTACTCAGTCAGCAGGCCACATATCTCTACGTTGAGGGCAGCCGATACTGGTACGACACGCAGCGCTCGGTCACGCGGACGGCAGCCGACTACGCGGACGGTCTGCGGGAGAAGCCCGAAGAGGTCTGGGTCGAGATCGTCAGGCGGATGCGCGCCACCGAGCAGCGCACGCGGGGCGGCTTCGGTGCCGTGCACATCGCTCCCGATTCGACGGCTGAGATCCCCGACGGCGAGGAAGTCCGACTTATCATCGTGCACCCACGCCATCCGCACAGCCGGGGTGACGAAGACTCAGCGGCGCTCCGTTTCGCCCGGGACACCTTAGAACGGCGCGGCCCGGCGCAGCGCACCAATCGCAATATGATCGTCTTTCTGGCTGCCGACGGCAGACGTATCGCCGAACTCGACGAGGCCGTCCGGGCGAACCTCGCCTGGCGCTGGATCGCCGATCACGTGGACGAGCTCAACCTGCCGCCTCAACAGGCCAGGCAGGCGGCGACGAATTATGACCGCACGGACGAGGCGGTCACCTCGCGCATTGCGCAGACATACCATTGGGCGCTCGTCCCAGATCAACCTGACCCGGCCCGGCCTCCGGTGCTCACCGTCGAGAAGGCGGATGGACCCGGTGAACGGCTTGCCGACCGGGTGACCGAGAAGCTGCGCCGCATTGGGCAGCTCACTGGCGAGGTGGCCGCGCGATCGATCCGCCTCGAGCTAGATACCAGCCTGCGCGCGGTCTGGGTCTGCGGCCATGTGTCGGTCGGCGAACTGTGGTCGTACTACTGCCGCTACCCGTACCTGACCAGATTGCGGGACCGCTCCGTACTCGACGAGGGGGTTGCCGGTGTTCTCTCGTCCATCACATGGGAGCAGGAGGGCTTCGCATTAGCTGACGCTTATGAGGAAAACAGCGGGCAGTATCGGGGGCTCGTGCTTCCCGGAGGTGATGCGCGGTTCGGCCAGATCAGGGACACGACACTCCTGGTTATCCCGAATGCGGCGCTACAGCAGCGTGAAACTGACCTCGCGCCCGAGAAGATCCCCGAAGACTCAATCGAGCCCGAACGACGAGCCAGTGATCATGACATCGGGCCGGTGCCGCCCACGCCGACCAATCGGCGCTACTTGGGGTTTCAGGTCCATCCGACGCAAAACCACCGCGAGAGGCGCATCAGCCCTGGTCAACGACCTATTCCCAGGCCCGGCGGCCCGGCTCATGGTGCAGCGGACGGATCGGAGGGCTGACTGCCGCTGGGCAGCGCTGTTGTCACCGA
>JAFAPC010000126.1 GCA_019247305.1 Pseudonocardiales bacterium | reverse complement strand
TAGCCATTGCTGGAGCGGTTCGGTCAGCGCGGCACCCGCGAGGACCGCAGGGGGGCCCGCCGCGAGCGTGTCTCGACGTGGGATAGACAAGTCCTCACCCGTAATCTGTTGCGCTACCAGTGTAATAGAATGATGGTTCCACTGGGTGATGGTGTGTGACGTTTGTGGGGACCTGGGTGGGGGAGCCGCGGTGAGCTCCTGGTTGTGGGTGCCTACCGCCTGGGTAAATCGAATTTTGACCTCATCGGGGGCCCGGCCCAGGGCGGTGTCCATGAGGGCTTGGGTGTCGGGGAGCAAAGTGATGGTGCCGCGCCGGGATTCCCATTTGGTGATGGTCCGGGTATCGACGCCGAGGTGGTCGGCGAAGGCGCGAATGCTCAGGCGCGTGGCTCGGCGCAGCGCTGTGGTCTCGGCTCCGGTCCAGCACTGCACAGTGACCATAGGGCGCACCCGCGATCCTCTCGGTAGTGGACAGTTGCGCTGAGCGTAATCCCTCGCGGACCCCTCGTAGGGGCCATACCGTGCGGGCCCCTCATCCGGGCCGCCCGGGAAGGTGCAGACCCGTGAGTGGCGATGCGAGCTCTGACCCTATTTACCACTCACGGGTTATCCACACACTGCGCCCTGCGCGGCGGAGCCCACCAGCTGGGCGTACTTGGCCAGCACACCGCGCAGCGGGCGTTGGGGGGCTTTCCATTCCTGCCGGCGCTGCGCCAGCTCCTGGGCGTCCACCTGGAGGTTCAGCTCCCGGCGCGCCACGTCCAGCACCACCAGGTCACCGTCGCGGACCAGCGCGATCGGCCCGCCGTGCGCCGCCTCGGGAGCCACGTGGCCCACGCACCATCCGGTGGTGCCACCGGAGAAGCGCCCGTCGGTGAGCAACAGGACGTCCTGACCCAGCCCAGCGCCCTTGATGGCGGCAGTGACCGCGAGCATCTCGCGCATCCCCGGCCCCCCGCGCGGACCCTCGTACCGGATCACCACCACGTCGCCGGGCTGCAGCTCACCGATGGCGTCCATCGCGGCCTGCTCGCCATCAAACACTCGCGCGGTGCCCTCAAAGCGGGCCCCACGGGATCCAGCGCTGTCGACACCGGCGGTTTTCACCACCGCACCCTCCGGAGCCAGGGAGCCGCGCAGAATGGTGATCCCCCCGGTGGGGTGGATCGGGTCAGCGAGGCTGTGCAGGATCTTTCCGTCCAGCTCAGGCGGGTCTAGCTCAGCGAGGTTCTCCGCGACGGTGCGCCCGGTGACGGTGCGGCAGTCGCCATGGAGCAGTCCCGCCGCCAGCAGCGCCTTCATCACCACCGGCACACCGCCGACCCGATCGACAGAGGCCATCACGTGGGCGCCGAAGGGCTTGACGTTGGCCAGGTGCGGCACCTTGGCGCCTACCCGGTTGAAGTCGTCCAGCTCCAGCGGCACCCCAGCCTCGTGGGCGATGGCGAGCAGATGCAGCACCGCGTTGGTGGAGCCGCCCAAGGCCATCACCACCGCGATCGCGTTCTCGAACGCCTCCCGGGTGAGGATGCATCGGGCGGTGATCCCGCGTTTAATGAGCTCCACCACCGCGCGGCCGCTGGCGCGAGCGAAGCCGTCGCGTCGCCGGTCCACCGCGGGCGGGCTGGCTGAGCCGGGCAGCGACATGCCCAGGGCCTCGGCCGCGCAGGCCATCGTGTTGGCGGTGTACATGCCCGCGCAGGCACCCTCCCCAGGGCAGAACGCGCGCTCGACCGCCTCGAGCTCCGCCCGGCTGATCCGGCCACGGCCACAGGCCCCCACCGCCTCAAAGGCGTCGACGACGGTGAGCTCCCGGTCACCCACCCGGCCGGGCAGGGCGGTGCCCGCGTAGAGGAACACCGCCGCTAGGTCGAGCCGCGCGGCGGCCATCAGCATCCCGGGCAGGCTCTTGTCGCAGCCCGCGAGGAGCACCGTGCCATCCAACCGCTCGGCCTGCACCACGGTCTCCACCGAGTCGGCAATCACCTCGCGGGAGACCAGGGAGTAATGCATCCCGATGTGCCCCATGGAGATGGCGTCCGACACCGAGATCGTGCCGAACTCCATGGGGAAGCCCCCGGCGGCGTGCACCCCCTCCTTGCTTGCCGTGGCCAGCCGGTCCAGGGACAGGTTGCAGGGGGTGATCTCGTTCCAGGATGAGGCGACACCGATCTGGGGCTTGGCGAAGTCGTCATCGCGCATGCCCACCGCGCGCAACATGCCCCGGGCCGCGGCCCGTTCTAGTCCATCGGTGACGTCCCGGCTGCGCGGCTTGAGGTCTGGCTGGCCCATGCCCGTCTCCTCTCGAGGTCAGCTACCAGCCATGGTGTCTCCCATCAGCCCGGTTCCGCCAATCAGCGACCACCGGGGCTTCCTGTGCGGCTGACGCCCCACTAAGCGGTGCTGTGATATGCGGTGCGGAAAGCGTCCAGGGCCGCGGTGTTGAACAGGACGAATCGCGCCTCGCGGACACCGGTGGGCGTGTTGCGGACGGTGGTCAGCGCGATGCGGGCGGCGTCGGGCAGTGGCCACCCGTAGACGCCGGTGGACACGGCGGGGAAGGCAACGGTCTGGGCGCCGAGCTCATCGGCGACCCGCAGTGACTCCCGGTAGCAGGAGGCGAGCAGCTCAGTGCGGTCCTCAGACTCGGAGTGCACCGGGCCGACGGTGTGGATTACTCAGCGGGCCGGCAGCTCACCCGCGCTGGTGACGACCGCTTGGCCGGTCGGCAAACCGCTCGGATACTGGGTGGCCCGCAGTTGCCGGCATTCCGCCAGGATCGCCGGCCCGCCGCAGCGGTGTATCACGCCGTCTACCCCACCTCCGCCGAGCAACGAGCTCTTGGCGGCGTTCACCACCGCATCGACGCGCTGCTCGGTGATATCGCCCCGCACCAAGGTGATCCGCGCTGCCATCACCTCACTGTAGCTAGTGGCCGCTGTGGCAGACCCCTCTTATGGACACGCGAGGTGAAATACTACACCTCAATCAGCTGCTGAGCGGGCTTGATAAGGCGCAGAGCCAGTTCCTGCAAGTTCAGCCACAGGTACTTGCGTCCGTGCTTGGTCTTGAGACCGTGGTAGAGGCTGAAGCCGTCCCGTAGGCTTCCCCGCCCCACTGGCCCTCCTGCTCGCTCGTGAGGAACTCCTCGGGTAAGCCAGTGAGGGCGTCGCCGCGGACCGCCTAGCAGGGCGGCTGAGCTGGGCTTTGAGGTGACCCACCTGATGGCAGCCACCCTCCCACGAGGACCTCGGTCACGATCAACACACCGCCGCCACCCGCTGCACCGAACTCCATCCACCGTCGTGAACGGCCCGATGGCTGGCCAGACACCAAATCCGCAGACGTGCGGCGGGCCTGCCCACGACAAGCCGTGAGAAAACTGGACTCAAACGTCGAAGCTTCGCCAAATCTAGCTGATCTAGATCAACTAAGTTGTCGGAACTTCGGTGTTTGGGTCACGTTCTCTCAGGGCTTGCCGTGGGCAGGTGCGCTGTGCGGTCGGTTACCTCAGAGCCCCGCTTGGCTGCTCTGCTTGGTGGTCACGCTTGGGAAGATCACTGTTTGGGTGCCAAAAGCGACAGGATGTGTCGCTTTTGGCAGGTGAGTCGCCGGGGGGAGTTGCGCCCCCCGGCGCTCGTTGAACCGTGCGTGACGCTCTCGCGTCACACGGCTCCCGTCGCCCAGCCGATGGGGTAGGCGCCGGCTTTCCAGTGGGCGAACAGACCGGGGTAGGCGCGGGCGAC